>NZ_NOYJ01000035.1:0-667805 GCF_002258365.1 Rhodococcus sp. 06-221-2 | reverse complement strand
GCGCGAGGAACTCGCCGCGTTCCTCGAAGACCTCGAACGTCAGGCCACCAAGTTCGAGGAGATGCGAGATCGCTCGCTGGCCCGCGAACGCGCCAAGGCCGAGGCGCGCGCGTCCTGAGGTGACCCATGTGAGCGGAACTTCGTAGTCTGCTACGAAGTTCCGCTCACATAGGGTGTGGTGTGAACGAATTCTGGGACCGCATTTCCGCGGTGAGTCCTGATCCACCCGTGTGGATCGTCCAAGTGGCTGCCCTGGCGGCGCTCGTCATCGTCGTGTTGCCGCAGACCTGGCGGATTGCACGCAACGTGGTGACCATCGCGCACGAGGGTGCGCATC
This sequence comes from Rhodococcus sp. 06-221-2, assembly GCF_002258365.1. Lineage (NCBI taxonomy): Bacteria > Bacillati > Actinomycetota > Actinomycetes > Mycobacteriales > Nocardiaceae > Rhodococcus > Rhodococcus sp. 06-221-2. Next base: position 667,468 of record NZ_NOYJ01000035.1, on the reverse strand, counting down.
TGTTCGTCGCGTTGATCACCGGGCGTCAGTTGATGGGTCTTCGGCTGCATTCGGATACTTCCGGCGTCGCGATCTCCAAGGGCAAGCCCACCGGTCTCGGTGTCATCGCCATGACTTTTGCGGGCTACGTCGGGCCGTCGCTTCTCGGACTCGGAGCCGCTCTGGTACTGGGTACACAGCGAGCGTCGGCGGTGTTGTGGATCGGCATCATCTCGATTGCGTTGATGCTGTTGATGATTCGTAATATCTACGGACTGCTGTCTCTCGTCACCGTCGGCGGGCTGCTGTTCGTCGTGTCCTGGTGGGGTACCGGGGAACAACAGGTCGCTGCGGCGTACTTCATCACGTTCTTCCTGCTGATCGCCGGTCCGCGCCCCGTTCTCGAACTGCAGAAATCCCGAAGTGCCGGACGGGCGCGGGACTCCGACGCCGATCAACTGGCTCGGCTCACTTTCCTGCCCGGCATCGTCTGGGTCGGACTGTTTCTCGTCGTCACCGTCGGCGCACTCGCACTGGGGGCGTGGAGAATCCTCGTTCCGGTGCAGTGACGACCGGCCTTGGTGTCAGCCCTCCGTCTGTTCACTTTCCGTCAACGAACTCACCAGTCGCGTGATGCGCTCTGCTCGGGTCTGCGGTCGCGCAGCATTGTCGATCGGCACCAACAACCGACGCCGGTCGCTCGCTCTCTTCCGCTCCCATACGGTCGTGCAGCTCGCGTCTTCCATCGCACACGCCAGATCCTCTAACACCGGAACGAGATCGGGGTCGGCCGGTTCGAATTCGCACGACACCAGATCACCGGCAGCGACGCCCAACCGACGCTGGAGACCTGCACCGATGTAGACGAACGACCCGGACAGCACAGTCGAATCTGCTTTGTTGAGACCGAGATTGAGACTCAGTCCGTCGATCGAACCGTCGATCCGACGAGTCGGCCACAGCTCCGCGGCCTCGACCAATCGAGTCGGAACACGAATGATCGTGTACGTGTTTTTGCCCCACGTTAACGGCTCGAGCACTCCGTCGAACCGAATGCGGTCACTCACGATTGCCTCGCATCGCTCACAGCGGCAGCATAATCGAGTGACGGTCTCTTCGGCGGGAGCTCTCACCCGCGACGGAAGGGGGACCTCAGCGCTTCCTTCTTTTCACCGTCGGCTCGCCTGCGACTAGGTTGACGTCGTGACTCTCACTGAAGTGTGGACGGCATACATGGCGGCCCTCCAGAAGCGCGCGCCGGTCACCGCTGCGTCGATTCGGGCTCCGCGGGCCCTGGGTGAGCGTGAAGCCGTCGAACGTGCGACGACCCCGTGGCCGGATGAGTTGCGCGAGTTCTACGGGCTGCACGACGGGCAGCACGTTCCCTCGGGTACAGACCACGTCCCGGTTGGCTCGGTGTTGCCGGATTCGAATCTATTGTCATTGGACGAAGTTCTGGCCCGGCACACGTTCAGCCTCGAAAATCCACATCCGATCGATGATCTGGGCGATGACTGGCCTGATCTCGTTCGCGCCCAGCAAGCAGGTGAGACGGCGGAGATGTTCGTCCCTGCTTATGTCCCGTTTGCCGAGGATGGCGCCGGTGGAACTACCTACGTGGATACTCGCCCGGGTTTGTGTCGAGGATGTATCCGCAACTTTTCGTACGATTCCGCCGACCAGGGTGCGCCGTGGTTCGACTCCCTGACCGAGTACATCGCAGCTCTGTACCGCAGCGTCGAGTCCGGATCTCCGATATACGACGACGTAGTACCCACGTTTGTGGACGGTGTGCTCGAGTGGCGTGACCCCGAGTTTTCCGACGGATCAATGGCACATGCGGCGGTGCTCCCTGTCATCCGAATACCTTTCGCATTCATCGACTTTCGTCCGTCGCAACTGTCGGATGACGACGACCTGATCGATCTCGACCATGTTCGTCGCACCGTCATCGAGACCGCTCGGAGGCTGCATCCGCAGGCCGTGGTCGAGGACGCCCGAGCGGTGTATCGGCAGGTGCCGCGTGTGCGCGGTGCCAACATGAATTGGTGGGTGTCGATTGACGGAGCGGAGACGGTCTTCACCGCAGTTGTCACCGGAGAGGGACACGACGTCCTCGTTCTGGAGCTTCCGTCCGGGGGATGTGTGCTCGAGGGCGGCCAAGGAGAAGCCCGCTAGAACACCACCCACAGCAGCGACGCGAGGGCGAATATCGCCAGTCCCAGTGTCGTTTCCATGACGGTCCAGGTTTTCAGTGTCGTCTTCTCGTCCATGCCGAAGAAGCGGCTGACGAGCCAGAAGCCGGAGTCGTTGACGTGGGAGAGCACGGTGGCTCCGGCGGCCAGTGCGAACACCAACAGCGCGATCTTGAAATTGCTCAGATCGAGCTCGGCGACCTGGACCGAGATCAGCCCGGCGGTGGTGGTCAAGGCGACGGTGGCCGAACCCTGCGCCACGCGTAGCGCGGTGGCGATCAGGAAGGCCTGCAACAGGATCGGCAGTCCGAGATCGGACAACGAGGCGGTCAGAGACTGGCCGATGCCACTGGCCCGAAGTACTCCGCCGAACATGCCGCCGGCACCGGTGATCAGGATGATCGAGCAGATCGGACCGAGGGCCTGGTCCATGTACTTGGCACCGTCGGCGACGGGGAATCGTCCGGGCGCGAGGATGAACAGGGCCAACAGCAAGGTGATGAGCAGCGCGATGGGCGTCTGACCGATGAGAGTCAGGGCCGCTGCCCAGGTTTCGTCTCCGGTCAGCACACCTGAGGTGGTCAGAGTGTTGACCACGGTGTTGAGGGAGATCAGTACGAGCGGCGTCAGCAGGATGAGCAGCACCGCACCGAACTTCGGCGCAGGGTCGCGGAGGCCGGCCATCTCTTTGTCGTGTTCTTCGGAGTTGGCTGCGCCGTCGGCGAAGAGGTCGGCAGGCGCGGTGACGAATCGTTTGCCGAGCTGGGTACCGACGAGGTAGGAGCCTACGAACCAGGAGACGACTGCGACGGGAACGCCGACGAGAAGCACCGAACCGATATCTCCGCCGAGGAGTTCCGTGGCGGCGACGGGACCGGGGTGCGGGGGAACGATGGCGTGCATCGCGGCGAACGCGCCTGCGGTCGGCAGTGCATACAGCAGCACCGACCCGCCGAAACGCCTGGCAACTGTGAAGATGATCGGTAGGAAGACGACGAGTCCGGCGTCGAAGAAGATGGGGAAGCCGAAGATCAGCGCGGCGACACCGAGGGCGAGCGGTGCGCGCTTGGCTCCGAATCGGTTGATCAGAGTATCGGCCAATACTTGAGCGCCACCGGTGATTTCGAGCAGTCGGCCGACCATCACGCCCAGGGCGACGAGTAGAGCGACCGAACCGAGGGTGGAACTGAAGCCCGAGAGCAATGCCGACGGCACGTCTGCCAGTGGGATCCCCGCTGCGACGGCGGTGACGGCGCTGACCAGAACCAGCGAGACGAAGGCGTGCAGTTTCACCTTCATGATCAGGAACAGCAGAACTGCGACGGCTGCTGCGGCGATCAGGAGTAGGGGAGTCGTCCCGTACGCCGGTTCGATCGGATCCATCTGTGTACCTCGTTCACTCGGCTGGAGATTCGACCATAACGGACAGCTCAGTGCCCGCGCGGGGATACCGAGCACGGCCGTCGGACCTGGAGTTCGTGGTGGAGTACCGTGCGAGTATGAGTGATGGGGATCACGTAGTGGGTGGGGACAGCTCCGACAAGCCTTCGAAGGACGCTCTACGCGAGCAAGCGCAGCGCTATGCCGCAGCGGCCCGGCTGAAGATGAAGGAGCGACGCGCGAAGGCGTCGGGTGGCCTCGGGTCCGTGGTCGCCGACCGCGCAGGAGATTGGGATCTCGACGATCAGAACACCGTGGCGATGGACCGTCAGCAGAAGCTCTGGAACGGGGTCATGGATCGCTACTTCCGAATGGAGATCGATGGGTGGGAGACGATTCCCGAGTCGCCGGTTCTCGTCGTCGGAGTGCATTCGGGTGCGCCGTTCGTGTGGGACGCGTGGACGGTGGGTGCGCAGTGGTGGCGACACTTCGGCGACAAGCGCATCCTGCATGGCACTGCGCACGACGCGCTGATGGCATTTCCGTTGATCGGCAAAGTCTTTCGGTCCATGGGAGTGTTACCGGCGGCTCCGGACTCGATGTCGACGGCGTTGGCCGAGGGCCGAGACGTGATCGTGTGGCCCGGTGGTGAGGTCGATTCGCTGCGGCCGTGGAGCAAGCGTGACGAGGCGACACTGGGTGGTCGAACCGGTTTCGTCAAGCTTGCGATCCGGATGGGTGTGCCCATCGTGCCGGTGGCGACCGTGGGCGGCGCCGACGCCATGCCGGTGCTCATTCGAGGCGACAAGCTCGCAAAAGTGCTCGGACTGGACAGGTTTGCGCGCCTGAAGGTCTTTCCCATCGCCATCTCGCTGCCGTGGATCATCGCGCCTGCCGCGCTGCCGCAGATTCCGTTGCCCGCCAAGATCCGAACCCGGTTCATGCCTCCGGTCGAGCTGGACCACGATCCGTCGCGCTGTGACGACGAGGCCTACGTCGACGCGAAATACGACGAGGTCCGCGCCAGTATTCAGGCCGGCATGGACGAGCTCGCCAGCAAGCGCAAGTTCCCGGTGTTCGGCTAGTTCGCTCGCGCCGGGCATCGCGGACCGTAGCTGACCGCGATCGTTTCTAGCGTCTCCTCTCGTACGGATTCACCGATACGACGAGGGGCGCACGAGATGATCGAAACATCGGGATTGACCAAGACTTTTCGGCAGGGCAAGAAGACCGTGGAGGCGGTGCGCGGCATCGATCTGACGATCGGTGAGGGAGAACTGGTCGCTCTCCTCGGCCCCAACGGTGCGGGCAAGTCGACCACGCTGCGAATGCTGACCACACTGCTGGCACCGACGTCGGGTTCGGCCCGGATCGCAGGGTTCGACGTGGGCAGGGACCGGGACAGTGTCCGGCGCAGTCTCGGCTACGTGGGGCAGGGAAACGGCGCGGGACACAACCAGCGCGTGCGAGACGAACTCGTCGTGCAAGGCCTGTGCTACGGCATGGCTCGTCAGCGATCACGAACTCGCGCAGACGAATTGATCGACGCACTCGAGCTCGGCGAACTGCGCTCGCGCACCGTCTCGACGCTCTCCGGCGGACAGCGTCGCCGACTCGATATTGCCCTGGGGCTGGTGCATCGACCGGCATTGCTGTTCCTCGACGAGCCGACCACCGGAATGGACCCGCAGAGTCGGGCCAACCTGTGGGATCACATCCTCCGGCTGCGACGCGAGATGGGCACGACCATCGTTCTGACCACCCACTACCTCGACGAGGCCGATTCGATGGCCGAGCGGGTCATCGTCGTCGACCACGGAACCGTCATCGCCGACGACACCGCCGCGTCGCTGAAATCGGAACTGGCAGGCGATCTGATCGTTCTCACCGTGTCCGACGCGTCGGCGCTTCTTCCGCTTCTCGACGGCATCGACGGCATCAGAGACGTCACGAGATCGGGTTCGCGGCTGAACCTGCGTGTCGGACGCGCCGAAGTCGTTCTCCCGGAAGTGCTGCGGCGGTGCGAGTTACACGGTATCCGCGTCCATACTGCGGACATGACCCGACCGACTCTCGACGACGTGTTCCTCGGACTGACCGGCCGTAGTCTTCGAGAAAGTGCCGCAGCGCTCGACAACGCGAGCGTGGCAGGAGAACTCCGATGAACGTTCTCTCCGGAAGCACTCTGGTGATGGGTCGGGAATTGCGGCCGATGGTGCGCGATCCGTTCACCGTCATCTTCAGTCTCGTCCAACCGCTGATCCTGCTCGCTCTGTTCGGCCCACTGCTCACCGATGTCCCCGGTCTCGGCAACGGAAGTGTCTGGGACTGGTTCGTGCCGGGTGTTCTCGCGATGATCACCATCTTCGGCACCTCCATGACGGGCTCGAATCTGCTGGCCGAGTTGCAGCAGGGTTCTCACGAGCGAATGTTGGTAACTCCGTTGCCGCGATCGGCGCTGCTCGTCGGGCGCGCGTTCAAGGAAATGGTGCCGCTGGCCGCACAGGCCGTGCTGATCGTTCTGGTGGCATTGCCGCTGGGGTTGTCCGTGAATCCGATCGGTGCCGCTGTGGGAATCGTGCTGCTCGGGGTGTTCGGCGTCGGGCTCGGCGCGCTGTCCTACGCGTTGGCTTTGGCTGTGCGCGGACAGGATTGGGTGTTCTGGTCCATCCAGCAGACATTGATGTTCCCGCTGCTCATCCTCTCCGGCACGATGCTGCCGCTGACGGCCGCCCCGGGGTGGATGCAGTTCCTGGTGAACATCAACCCCCTCGGATATCTCGTCGACGCCGAACGTGCACTGTTCGCCGGAGACTTCGCGAGTTCGACGGTGATGGCAGGTGTCGTCGCAGCCGCAGCCACCGCGGCGGTCGGACTTGCCGTCGGGATCCGGGCAATGGGTTCCTCGCGGGTGTGAAGGCAGGCTCGAACCGTTCGCGGTGCTCACAGCGCTGCACAACCGAGCACACAGGCGCAGACTGGCGGTCGTCCAGGCAGGGTTCACGAGGAGTGCAACGCCGATGAACAGTCGATCGACTTTGGGATGCGCGGTAATTCTCTTCGCTCTCGCGGGTTGTTCGTCCACTGAAGAGAGCCCGTCCACCATGGCTGAGCCGTCGGCCGCAGAATCCGTGGAGTCGGTGGAAGTGGATTCGGGTGGGTCGGACTTCTGCACGCTGTACGCCACACAGGTGGCGCAGGGTCTGACCAACCTGCGGGAGGTAGAGGCCGGTAGTGTCGAAACGGCCGAATCCATTGCCGAAGAACTCGCTGCGAAGGCCCCGGTGACCCAGTCGGAGCTGCAAGCCGTCGCCCCACCGGAACCGTTGGCGTGGCTGCAGGCCATTGAAGAGGCCGACGCCAAGGGTGCGGCCGGCGACTTCGACGCGATGAATGGAGTGTTCGAGAACCTCACCCTTCTCACAGACTGGTCGATCGCGAACTGCGGCCCCGAGTACGCGCCGATCTTCACCGAATACAAGGCGATCATCGGGTAGGCGGTACGAATGAGGCCTCGGCCTCGGCGGCACAGCTCGAACCATTAGGCTCGGCTCATGGAGCGGCCTGCGGTAATTCTCGAGAACGACGAGACGGTGTACGACTTCTATCTGCGGCATCAGCAGAATCGTCAGGTTGCGAGGCTGGCGTATGCCGCCCTCGCCCGGCGCTTCCGCCCGCGGGTGTCGTATTCCGACGGTGCCCGGGAGGAGCTGCGGCGTCTGGTGTACGACAACACGCGTCTGCTCATCGCGGTCAATCACCTCACCGAGAGTGATCCCTACACCCTTGCAGCGGCGGCCTGGGCGTCGCCGCTGCGTCCGGTGATCGGGCGCACCAGAGTGCTCGCGAAGGACGAATTGTTCCAGGACCCCAAGCAGCGCAAGCGAATCGACATGATGGGCGGCATTCCCGTCTTTCGCGGCAAGAATCACGGGATGCGGGCAGTCAGCGCGGCAGGCAACCGCATGATGGATATCAGTGCCGAACGAATGAAGCGCGGCGACGACCTCGCAGTGTTCCCGGAAGGCACCTGCAACCTCGAGGACCCGACGACGGTGCAACACGTCGGCAGCGGAATCGGCCACATCGCGATGCGGGCCCGCAAACTCGGCGTCGAGCCGACGTTGATCTGCATCGGACTGAGTTACGGCCCCGGCTCGGCGAAAGTGAAGCAGGCGAGCGTCTACTTCGATACTCCCATCACCGATCTGCCCCAGAAACCGATCGACATCACCCGGGTGGTGGCAGAGGGAATGCAGAAAGCACTCGACGGAGCGGTGGCTGCGTACTGACTGCGCCGCCGGGGTTGGTAGAAACAGATGACAGGTAATTCGATTCGGCGTTGTGTCAGGAGATATTCGTGAGTGATCAGATCAAGACGGCCATCGTCACCGGTAGTGCCCGGGGCATCGGTGCAGCAGTGGCCAAGCGACTGGCCAAGGACGGTTTCGGCGTCGCGGTGGTCGACCTCGACGAGGCCGCATGCAGCGACACCGTCGGCGCGATCGAGTCCGCAGGTGGGCAGGCCGTGGCCATCGGCGCAAACGTGGCCGACGAGGAGTCGGTGCAGACTGCAGTCGACCGCATCGCAAGCGAGTTCGGTGCACCGACCGTACTGATCAACAACGCTGGCATCACCCGCGACAACCTGCTGTTCAAGATGACGGTGCAGGACTGGGATTCCGTGCTCGGCGTGCACCTGCGCGGCTCGTTCCTGATGACGCGTGCAGTGCAGAAGCACATGATCGACGCCAAGTGGGGCCGCATCGTCAACCTGTCGAGCACCTCGGCCCTGGGCAATCGCGGCCAGGCAAACTACTCCGCGGCCAAGGCCGGCATGCAGGGATTCACCAAGACTCTCGCCATCGAGCTCGGCAAGTTCGGCGTCACCGCCAACGCCATCGCCCCCGGATTCATCGAAACCGAGATGACGGCAGCCACCGCCGAGCGAGTCGGAATGTCGTTCGACGACTTCAAAGCTGCTGCGGCGTCGCAGATTCCGGTCAACCGCGTCGGACATCCCGACGACATCGCCCACCTGGCGTCGTTCTTCGTCAGCGAGGGTGCCGGCTTCATCTCGGGTCAGGTCGTCTACGCAGCCGGTGGCCCGAAGGACTGACGTCTCCTGAACGCGTGAATGGACCATTCACGAGCCCGGACGGGTGTGAATGGTCCATTCACGCAGAGCGCGAAGGCGACTACGGCGTCGGCATTCCGCCGTTGACGTTGAGGGTGTCTCCGGTGACGTATCCCGATTCCGCGGAGGACAGGTACACGTACGCGCCGGCGATCTCGGCCGGCTGACCTGCCCGGCCCAGTGGGGTTTCCTTGCCGAATTCCGGCAGTGCCGACGTCGGCTGCCCGCCCGCGGCCTGCAGCGGAGTCCAGAACGGCCCGGGCGCAACGACATTGACCCGAATTCCCTTCGGTGCCAACTGCTGCGCGAGTGCCTTGCTGATGGTGTTGATGGCCATCTTCGTCGTCGCGTAATCCACCAGACCGGGCGAGGGTGTGTACGCCTGGATGGAGCTGGTGTTCACGATCGTCGAGCCGGCAGGCATGTGCGGCACCGCTTCCTGAATGATCCAGAACAGTGCGTACACATTGGTTTTGAAGGTCTGGTCGAACTGCTCCGACGTGAGATCCGCCAGATCCTCGACGAACTGCTGCTTGCCTGCCACGTTGACCAACAGGTCCAGGCCGCCGAGCTCGTCGACGGCGGTGTGCACGAGGGCGCGGGCAGCTTTCTCATCGGTGAGGTCTGCCGGTGCCAGGACGGCGGTGCGACCGGCGTCGCGAACCAGCTGGGCGACGTCCTGAGCGTCCTTCTCCTCCGACGGCAGGTAGTTGAGAACTACGTCGGCACCTTCGCGGGCGATGGCGATGGCGGCCGCACGCCCGATGCCGGAGTCGGCACCGGTGATCAGGGCCTTACGGCCGGTCAGCCGTCCGGACCCTCGGTACGTCTGCTCGCCGTGGTCGGCCAGGGGTTGTAGATCGGCAGCGAGACCGGGCGGATCCTGGTGCTGCTCAGGGAATCCGTCCTGGCGGTACTGCGTGACGGGATTGGTGAAGGTGTACTGATCACTCACGATGGGGTCGTCTCCGAACCTGGTATTCATTGCGTGGGGAACCTGCTGCTCGATTCCGTCTCCACGCCGAATGCCCAGAGTCGCCCGCAAACAAACTGAGTCGGGTCTCTCCCTGGCTCACGCCATCCCCCAAGTTCACACCATCCCCGCCAACGGATGAATGCGGCATTCAGCTACTTGGAGTAGCTGAATGCCGCATTGATCCGGAAGGGGGCGTGCCGGAAAAACAAGGCTGCGGGCTAGGAGTACGTGTAGAAACCCTTGCCGCTCTTGCGACCCAGCATTCCCGCGTCCACCATGCGCTGTAGCAGCGGGGGCGGAGCGTAATGCGGCTCGCGGAATTCGGCGTACAGCGATTCTGCGACCGCGAGGGTGACGTCGAGGCCGACGGTGTCGGTCAGACGCAACGGTCCCATGGGGTGGGCGCAACCGTTGACCATGCCGTCGTCGATGTCCTCGGCGCTGGCGAAGCCGGATTCGAGCATCCGGATGGCCGAGACCATGTAGGGGATGAGCAATGCGTTGACGATGAATCCCGCACGGTCACCCGCACGAATCGTCTTCTTGCCCAGGGTGTTCGCCGCGTAATCGGTGACGGCGTCGACGGTCTCTTCGCTGGTGAGGAGGCTGACGACGATTTCGACCAACGGTAGTACCGGCACCGGGTTGAAGAAGTGCACTCCGACGACCTGGCCGGGTCGCTTCGTCGCGTTGGCCATCTTGATGACGGGGATCGACGAGGTGTTCGTCGCCAGGATTCCTTCGGGTTTGACGATGGAATCGAGCTTGCCGAACAGATCCAGCTTCAGCGATTCGATCTCCGGTGCCGCCTCGATCACGAGGTCGCGGTCCGCGAAATCGTTGATATCGAGCGTCAACGAGATTGCGGCGCGGGCTTTCTCGGCCGCGTCGGCGTCGATGCGGCCGGACTTGACGGCCCGCGCGAACGATTTGTCCAGGCGTGCTTCGGCGGCGTCGGCGGTGCCCTGGCTGGTTTCCAGGATCAGCACCGAGCTACCGGAGCGGGCGCACATTTCGGCGATACCGGCACCCATGGTGCCGCCGCCGACGACGCCTACGAGTTCGATGTTGCTCATTTGAGCAGCGCCCGCGACATGACGACACGCTGAATCTGGTTGGTGCCCTCGTAGATCTGCGTGATCTTGGCGTCGCGCATCATGCGCTCGACGGGGAAGTCGGTGGTGTAGCCGGCACCGCCGAAGAGCTGGACGGCGTCGGTGGTGACCTCCATCGCGACATCGGAGGCGAAGCACTTCGCTGCGGCAGAGATGAATCCGAGGTTCTTCTCGCCGCGCTCGGCGCGTGCCGCGGAGCTGTAGACCATCAGGCGAGCAGCTTCGACCTTCATTGCCATGTCGGCGAGCATGAACTGCACGGCCTGGAAGCTCGAGATCGACGTGCCGAACTGCTTGCGGTCCTTGGTGTATGCGATGGCTGCGTCGAGAGCGCCCTGAGCGAGGCCGACGGCCTGTGCACCGATGGTGGGCCGGGTGTGGTCGAGAGTCTCGAGCGCAGTCTTGAACCCGGTACCGGGCTCACCGATGATGCGGTCTCCGGGGATCTTGCAGTTCTCGAAGTACAGCTCGGCGGTGGGCGAACCCTTGATGCCGAGCTTCTTCTCCTTGGGGCCGACGACGAATCCTTCGTCGTCCTTGTGCACGATGAACGAGCTGATGCCGTTGGCACCCTTGTCGGGATCGGTGACGGCCATGACGGTGTACCAGTCGGACTTGCCGCCGTTGGTGATCCAACACTTGGAGCCGTTGAGGATCCAGTCGTCCCCGTCGGCCTTCGCGCGGGTGCGCATGCTGGCGGCGTCGGAGCCGGCTTCGCGCTCGGACAGTGCGTACGACGCCATCGCGCCGCCTGCGAGCGAGGGCAGAACCTGCTTCTTGAGCTCCTCGGAGCCCTTGAGGATGAGGCCCATCGTGCCGAGCTTGTTGACGGCGGGAATCAGTGAGGACGAGCCGCAGACACGGGCGACCTCTTCGATGACGATGCAGGCGGCAACCGAGTCGGCACCCTGACCGTCGTACTCCTCGGGAACGTGCACGGCGTTGAAGCCGGACGCGTTGAGGGCATCGAGCGCCTCCTGGGGGAAGCGCGAGTCCTCGTCGACCTCCTTGGCGTACGGGGCGATCTCCTTCTCCGACAGGGCCCGGATCGCTGCGCGCAGCTCTTCGTGCTCCTCGGGTGACTGGTAGAGATCGAAGTCGGGATTTCCGGCCATGTCGGCCACGCTCCTCGCGATGTCGGGGGTACAGCACTGCCCAGAAAGGGCACTCAGTGCCAAGCTTCACCCCAGTGTACGACCGCACCGGCCTCGATTCAAGGGTGGGGCTCGCCAAGACGGCACTGAGTGCCATCTTAGGTGGGTGTCACTCCGGAAGGTGGCGGGCCAACGCGTCGGCGACGGTGTTCACGGACGTGCCCCGCGGGAATGTCGCGACCACGACGTCTCCCGAGGACTGGGCGCGGACCTGCGCCAACGCTGCGCGCAAGTCGGTGACGGACGTCGGCAGGCCGTCGCGGATCATCCGTCGTAGAAAGTAGTTGTGGGTCGCGGTCACCGAGGCGGAGAACTGCAGGATCTCCAGATGAGGGCGGTCGGGCAGCGCCCGCTGCAGGTATTCGACGAAGAGACGGTCGTAGCGGAAAACGGTGACGATCTCGCGATCGCGCAGGGCGGGAATTCGATGCACCACCTGATATCGCAGCCGCGACATCTCTTTCCAGTCCGAGAATCGCTCGTACACCAGCTGCGCGGCATCGCAGACGGCCTGCCATGGGTCGTTGGTGTTGGACGCGAGCAGAGCGCCGACCTGCTCGAGCAGAATCTCGTGATCGGCGAAGACGACGTCTTCCTTGGCGCGGAACTGCCGGAAGAACGTCCGACGCGAGATTCCGGCCGCCACCGCGATGTCGTCCACCGTCGTCGAGTCGTAGCCCTTGACCGAGAACAGATCCAGGGCCGCGGTGGCCACGGTCAGCCTGAAGTCGGTGGATTCCTCGGGTTCTCCGCGCATGCCAGTGAAGGTAGCGGAGTTTCGGCAGGGGCACTGAGGTCGTCCTTCTCGGTGGCTGATTGCTAGTGTTCGCAAGTAGCCTGCTTCGCAGTGCTCGGTGAAGCGGAAGGACGTCATGGCCACGGATTCGAGTCGACCGCTGTACAGAATGAAGGCCGACTTCTTCAAGACGTTGGCTCATCCCGCGCGCATTCGAGTGCTGGAACTGTTGAGCGAACGCGAACACGCAGTGTCCGAGATGCTGCCCGAGGTGGGCATCGAGCCGGCAAATCTGTCGCAGCAGCTGTCGATTCTGCGTCGCGCGGGTCTCATCGAGGGCACTCGGGAGGGATTGTCGGTGTCGTACACGCTGACGTCGCCGAAAGTGGCGGACCTCCTCGTGGTGGCCCGGGAGATATTGACCGGAGTGGTGGCCAACCAGGTGGAACTGCTGGACGGCGAGTCCGGATCGCGCACCTGAGCCGACCGTCGAGGGAGGTGTGCAGCATCTCTCCGCGTCTGATTCATTACTTGCTAAACTTAGCAATCAACTGGATCAAGAACGATGAGCTTTCAGGAAGCGTCGCATGTCCGAACCGACGAAACGCACCCGTAGGAACGACGCCCTGAGGGCGGTATCCGCCCTTCTACCCCGCTGGAGCGAGTGGAAGCCCGCGCTGCGCGCACCCGGTTCGGATCTTCTCGCCGGCCTGATCGTGGCGCTGGTGGCGCTGCCCCTCGCGCTCGGATTCGGAGTCAGCACCGGGCTGGGTGCAGCGGCGGGACTGACCACCGCCATCATCGCGGGAGTCGTGGCCGCGGTATTCGGTGGCTCACGGTTTCAGGTATCGGGTCCGACCGGTGCGATGACGGTGGTGCTGGTCCCGATCGTGGCCGAATACGGGCCGACGGGAGTGCTCGCGGTCGGGCTGCTGGCCGGGATCATTCTGTTGGTGCTCGCGGTAGCAGGAATCGGCCGAGCTGTGCGGTACATGCCCGCGCCCGTCATCGAGGGATTCACCGCGGGCATTGCCGTTGTCATTGCACTGCAACAGGTTCCGTCGGCGCTGGGTATCACGGACGCGGACGGTGACAAGGTCTGGCAGTCCGCGTTCGATGCTGCCCGTTCGTTCGTCGCGCATGCGAGCATCCTCACCCCCGCTGTGGCGATCGCCGTCGCGATCGTCATGCTCGTCGGCGGCCGCCTGGCACCGAAGATCCCGTTCTCGCTGGTCGCGGTTGCTGCCGCTACCGTGGCCACCCAGCTGTTCGATCTGGACATCGCCCGCATCGGCACCATTCCGTCGTCGTTGTCCGCCCCGAGCCTGGGCTTTTTCCACCTGGGTGACGTGACGGCGTTGCTGGCCCCGGCGTGTGCCGTCGCCGCTCTGGCTGCCCTGGAATCGTTGCTGTCCGCCACCGCCGCGGACTCAATGGGCGTCGGCGCTCGCCACAACCCCGACCGGGAGTTGTTCGGACAGGGCCTTGCGAACATCGCCGCACCCCTGTTCGGGGGCATCCCCGCCACAGGTGCCATCGCCCGGACTGCGGTCAACGTTCGATCCGGTGCCCGCACCAGGCTCGCGGCCCTTACCCACGCGGTGATCCTCGCCGCCATCATGTACTCCGCGGCGGGGTTGGTCGCCGATATCCCGCTCGCAGCCCTGGCCGGAGTACTGCTCGCAACCACGGTGCGGATGGTCGAGACCGCGTCCATCCGGGCGATCACCCGCGCCGGCCGCGGGGACACCGTGGTGATGGCGGCGACCTTCCTCGTCACGGTGGTCTTCGATCTCGTGACGGCGGTGGCGGTCGGCGTCGGGTTCGCTGCCGTCCTGGCTCTCCGGGCCGTTGCGCGATCGGCCACGGTCGAGCAGGTCCCGTTGAACACACTCGATGCGGTCTCGAAGGAAGAAGGAGACCTACTGCGGGAACACATCGTCGCGTACCGCATCGACGGTGCGCTGTTTTTCGGTGCCGCGCACAGCTTCCTGCTCGAACTCGCCGACGTCTCGGACGTGAAGGTTGTGATCCTCCGTATGTCCCGAGTCACCACGATCGACGCCACCGGCGCCATCGTTCTCAAGGACACCATCACCGAACTCGAACACCGACACATCACCGTCCTGATCTCCGGTGCCAAGCCCGAGCATCTGCGGCCACTCGCAGCCCTGGGTGTGTTCACCACCAAGGACGACGACGCTCGACACGTCTTCGACACCACCCCGCAGGCCATCGCCTGTGCACGCACGCTGGTGACCGAGGCGACCACGCCCCGCGGGTAGGGTCGTAGGTCACACTTGCGTACGAAAGGACCAGCTCATCGTGGCTCTCGTTGCCGGAATCGACTCTTCCACCCAATCGTGCAAGGTTTTCGTTCGCGATGCCGACACCGGGGAGTTGGTGCGTCACGGCCGTGCCGGTCATCCCGACGGCACCGAGATCGACCCGCAGCGGTGGAAGGAAGCACTCGACGAGGCCGTCGACGCCGCCGGCGGGCTGGACGATGTCGCTGCGGTGTCGGTCGGCGCTCAACAACACGGCATGGTCTGCATCGACGACAACGGATCCGTGGTCCGTAAAGCATTGCTGTGGAACGACACTCGGTCGGCCCAGGCGGCAGAGGATCTGATCGCGGAGCTCGGCGAGAAGACCGGTGGCGACGGCGGTCAGGCCTGGGCCGACGCGGTGGGCGTGGTTCCGTTGGCCTCGATCACCGTCGCCAAGCTGCGGTGGCTCGCCGACAACGAGCCCGACAACGCCGATCGCACTGCGGCGGTGTGCCTTCCGCACGATTGGATCGGCTGGCAGCTCGGTGGCGCGTCGGGGCTCGACGCGTTGGCCACCGATCGCGGCGATGCGAGCGGCACCGGATACTTCTCGGCGGCCACGAACGAGTATCGAACGGATCTGTTGCAGTTGGGCTTTCGTGGCCGCAACCCATTGCTGCCCCGCGTGGCAGCGCCGAACGAGGCGATAGGCCACACTGCCGCCGGTGCGCTGATCGGCCCTGGTACCGGAGACAATGCCGCGGCGGCGCTTGCCCTCGATGCGCAGCCCGGTGATGTGGTGGTCTCGATCGGCACGTCCGGCGTCGTCTCGGCGGTGACCACCGCCGCCGCGGCCGACGGTTCGGGCCTGGTCGCCGGATTCGCCGACGCCACCGGGCGTCAGCTGCCGTTGGTGTGCACGCTGAACGCTGCTCGCGTCCTCGATGCGACGGCGCGGATGCTGGGCGTCGATCACGACGAGTTGTCGCGGTTGGCTCTGTCGACGACGAGCGACGGTGTGGTGATGGTGCCGTATTTCGAGGGCGAGCGGACGCCCAATCTCCCCGATGCATCCGGAGCGATTCATGGACTACGCCTGAACAATTCGACTCCGGGCCATCTCGCTCGCGCGGCCGTCGAAGGACTGCTGTGCGGACTGGCCGACGGTATCGACTACCTGCGTGCACAGGGAGTGCAAGTGCGGCGCGTACTGCTCATCGGCGGCGGTGCCAAGTCCGCGGCGCTCCGAGCCTTGGCCCCGGCAATTCTCGGGGTGCCGGTGGCCGTACCCGAGCCCGGTGAATACGTCGCCGACGGGGCAGCGCGCCAGGCAGCATGGACTTTGGCCGGGACCAGTGAACCGCCGACCTGGGCGCAGGCCACCTCGAAGACATACGAGGCAGACCCCACGCCGGCGGTGCGAGAGCGCTTCGCGCATGTGAGTGGAAACTCGTAGCAGGGGTCGAGTTTCCACGCACATGCGGCGCAGCCGCTCAGGGAATCAGGCGCGCATCTCGGTAACGCTGAATCACCGAGGCGATGGCATCGGGCGTGGATCGGAAGCCCAGGAAGCCGGCCTTCTTGGACTTGTTCATGTCTGTCAGGCATTCCATGTCGCGGCCGAGGTCACCGTCGGTGTGCCACCACGACGCCAGCCGGGAGACATCGCTCTCGACCAGATCGTGCTTCTCGGCGATGCGCTTCCACGCGGCGGCCGCGTCGGACATGCGGGGTTCGAGGGGACGCGGTTCGGTGTCGAAGCCTTCGGGTTCGACACCGAAGTGCTCGGCGAACTGCGGCCACAGCCACCGCCAGCGAAAGACGTCACCGTTGGCGATGTTGAACGCCTCGTTGCGCGCGTTGTCGTCGGTTGCCGCCCACACCATCTGCTCGGCGAGCAGGTCGGCGTCGGTGAGGTCGGTCAGGCCGTTCCACTGGGTTTCGGAGCCGGGGAAGACGAACTTCTCGCCCAGTTCCTTGCAGATCGACGCGTACACGGACAGCGTCAGCATCATGTTCATCGCGTTGCCCACGGCAAAACCGGAGACGGTGTGTGCGCGGTGCACGCTCCACCCGAATCCGAATTTCTCTGCGCCGGCGAACAGTTCGTCTTCCTGCGCGTAGTAGAAGTTCGGCGTGTCGAGGCGGTCCTCGGTTTCGTGGAACGGCGTCTCGGCCATCACGGCCTCACCGTATGCATCGAACGGGCCGAGGTAGTGCTTGAGTCCGGTCATCAGCGCGACGTGCTTCACCGAATCGAGGGGGCCGAGAACATCGAGCACATTGCGTAGGGTCGCCGAGTTGACCTCGATGTTCTCCTGCTCGGAGTCCTTCTTCATCCACGCGGTGAAGAACACGACCTCGGGGCGGACGTCCTTCAGCGCGTCTTCGAGGGACTGCGGGTCGAGCAGATCCGCCGCGACCGGCACGACGCCGTCGACGGGGGTACTGCCGCTCCGACTCAGTCCGTAGGTGGTCCAGCCTGCATCGAGTGCTGCGCGGCACAGCGCCTGCCCGGAAATGCCGGTGGCACCGACGATCAACGCGCGCGTGGTGTTCGTAGTCATCGGGTCCGGTTACCCACTGGAGCCGATGCAACACGTGACGCTTCACTCACGTCAGGGCCAGTACTTGCTGGACGACGAGCACGATCGCGCCCACGGCCGAGACGGCGATTGCCGTGATACGTAGGCGTCGCCGATCGAGAACTCGGTTGATCACCCGAGAGAGCAGGAACCCCAGAACTGTCGCTGGGGCCAGGAAGGCGAACAGCGTGGCGGTGTGGCTGTTCACCGCTCCGGCCACCGTCAACACCGCGATGGAGATGATCGAGCCGACGAGGAAGAAGCAACTCATCGTGCTGCGGAGTTCGGCTCCGGAGTTGCCTTGCCACACCAGAGCCATCGGTGGCCCACCGATGGAGGTGGCGGTTCCCAGAACTCCCGACGCGGCCCCGGCGACGACGAGATTACGTCTGTGCGGCAACGGAACCCAGCCGAACGACGTCAGCGCGACGCCGCCCAGGACCACGAGTGCCAACAGTATCGCCAGCCCGCGTTCGGGCAACAGGACCAGTAGCAGCGCACCCACCACCGAGCCGGGGAGTCGTCCGGCGAGTGCCCATCCGGCTCCCGAGAGATCGAGAGCCGTCCGGTCGCGTACCAGTACGAGCACGCTGACCACGACCGCGAGCATGATCAGCGTTCCCGGTACCAGTCCGGGGTCGACGATGGCCACGATGGGGGCGGCCAGCATGCCCATGCCGAAGCCGATCGACGCCTGCATCGCGGATGCGAAGAAGATCGCGAGGGCGACGACGACGAAGCCGGTGACACTCAGGTGCGTGAGTGTCATGTTCCGGCGGCGACGAGACCGAGATTCCCTGCCACGAGCGGATAATGGCATTCGGCAACATGATCGGCCTCGTCGGCGTCGTGTGCGACGGGTGGTGCGTCGCTCGCGCACAGGTCGGTCGCCTTCCAGCAGCGAGTACGGAAACGGCATCCCGACGGCGGATTCAGTGGCGACGGCACCTCGCCTTTCAGCAGAATCTTGTCCCCGCGGCTCGACGCGTCGAGTGTGGGTGCGGCCGACATCAACGCTGCGGTGTAGGGGTGGGCGGGCCGATCGAATACTGCCTCCGTAGCGCCTGATTCGACGATGCGGCCCAGGTACATCACCGCGACTCGGTCGGCGACGTGCCGGACCACCGAGAGATCGTGCGAGATGAAGACGTAGGAGATGCCGAGTTGCTTCTGCAGATCGTTGAGCAGGTTGAGCACCTGGGCCTGGACCGAGAGATCGAGAGCCGACACCGGCTCGTCGCAGATGATGACGTCGGGGTTCAGTGCCAGAGCGCGCGCGATGCCGAGGCGCTGCCGCTGACCGCCGGAGAACTCCTGCGGGAATCGGTTCTCGTCGCTCGGTCGCAGGCCTACCAGGTGCAGCAGTTCGCGTACTCGTGCCGAACGATCGCGCCGAGTCTTGTACAGGCTCTTGTGAGTTCGCCACGGTTCGCCGATGATGTCGCCTGCCGTCATCCGCGAGTTCAGTGAACCGTACGGGTCCTGAAACACCATCTGCACCCGTCGACGCCACGCGAGGAGTTCTTTGCCGCGCAGAGCGAAGGGATCGATGCCGTCGAAGGCGACGGTCCCCGAGTCCGGGCGTTCGAGCATCATCAACGTCCGCGCGAGAGTGGACTTGCCGCAGCCGGATTCGCCGACCAGGCCGAGGGTTTCGCCGCGTCGCAGATCCAGGTCGATGGCATCGAGGGCGCGGAGCTTGCCGCGGCCGACGTCGAAGGTCTTGTTCAGGCCGCGCACGGTCAGCAGTTGCTCAGACATGGCTGGATACCTCGTTCGGGAAGTGGCATGCCGACATACGGCCGTTGCCGACGGATTCGAGCGGCGGGCGAGCGCTGATGCAGATGTCGCGGGCGATCGGGCAGCGGGCCTGATAGACGCATCCGCTGGGAATGGAATGCAGATCCGGCGGGGTGCCGCCGATCGACTTCAGATCCTCACCGCGTACGGCGTGAACGGGAACCGAGTCGAGCAGTCCCTTGGTGTACGGGTGGCGCGGTTCGCCGAACACCTCGGCCACCGGTCCGGTCTCGACGACGTTGCCCGCGTACATGATTGCCACTCGATCGGCCTCTTCGGCCACCAGAGCGAGATCGTGGGTGATGAGTACGACGGCCATGTCGTGCTCGGTGCGCAATTCCTTGAGCAGTGCCATGATCTGCGCCTGCACGGTGACATCGAGGGCGGTGGTCGGTTCGTCGGCCAGCAGTACCGACGGACTCAGGGCCACGGCCATCGCGATCAGCAGGCGTTGCCGCATGCCGCCGGAGAACTGGTGTGGGTAGGAGTCGGCGCGTGATTCGGGCTCGGGGATACCCACGCGGGCCATCAGGGCGATGGCCTCGACTCGCGCCTGCTTGGCCGACATACCCCGGTGGATCCGAAACGGCTCGGCCAGTTGAGTTCCCACGGTATAGACGGGATTGAGTGCGGTCAGTGCATCCTGGAAGACGATGGCCAGTTCTGTGGCCGCGATGGTGCGTCGCACCTTGGTCTTGGCGGTGACCAAATCGACGTCGCCCATCTCCACCGAGCCGCCGGTGATGTCGGCGATCGGCTCGAGCAACCCGACGATGGCCTGTGCTGTCATCGACTTTCCGCAGCCGGATTCACCGAGCAGAGCCAGGGTTTCACCGCGGCGTGCGCTGAAGGTGACGTTGTCGACGGCGCGGATGACGCCCGACGGCGTTCGCAGGTCGACGGTCAGTCCGCGTACGTCCAGGGCGACACTGCCGGTGTCGGGTCGCGCCGACGGTGCGCTGGTTGCCGGTGCGCTCATGAGACGACCTTTCGTGCGGGGATCAGGCGAGACCGCTTGGAGCGGGGGACATTGAGTCGCCACCGCTGCGCGGGATCGGTGGCGATGCGGGCCCAGGCGGCGAGAACGGTGGCCGAGACGGTCGTCAACACGATCGCGAGGCCGGGGAAGAAGGAGAGCCACCAGGCGGTCTGCAGGTAGGTACGGCCCTGCGAGACCATCAGGCCCCACGAGACGTCGGGAGGTTGAATGCCGATGCCCAGGAAGCTCAGTGACGACTCGGCGAGGATGACGAAGCAGAAGTCCAGGGTTGCGACGGTCAGCAGAGTCGGCAGCAGAATCGGGGCCACGTGACGCCGGATGACCGACCCGCTCGTGGCACCGAACGTGCGGGCGGCGTCGACGAACAGTCGGCTCTGCAGCTCGGCCGACTCGGCGCGAGCGGTGCGCAGGTAGATCGGGATTCGCGTGATGGTCAGCACCAGAACGATATTGGCGGCGCTCGGTGAGAAGACGTAGAGCACAACGACGGCCATCAGCAGGGACGGAAAGCTGAGGATGACGTCGGCGACGCGCATCGCCGCGGTTTCGCGCCAGCCGCGATGAAAACCGGCCCACATACCGATGAACGAGCCGATGATCGCCGAGAGGATCACTGCTGGAATGGCCACCGAGAGTGTGGTTCTGCTGGCGACGATCAGCCGTGCCAACATGCTGCGTCCCAGTGGATCCGTGCCGAAGATGTTCATCCAGCCGGTGTCGAGGGTGAACGGAGGCAGATTGGAGCGGTCGAGATCCTGATCGGTGGCGGCGTCACCGACCAACATCGGGCCGAAGATCGCGGTGAGGAAGACCAGCACCAGGATTGCGGCAGCGACGGTGGCGACCCGGTCCCGCAGGAGTAGCTTCCACAGCGGGGCCGACGCCTTGCGGGCTTCCACCGGAGCCGTCGGTGGAACATCCTCCGGCTCGGATGTTTTCGGTGCTTCGAAGTCGAGTGACATGTTCTTAGACCTTCACCTTGTCGCGAACCCGGGCATCGAGCAGTGCATAGCAGGCATCGATGACGATGTTGAGCACGAAGATGCTCACCGCCGTCAACAACACGGCCGCCTGCAGAACAGCGAAGTCGCGCTGCAGGATGGCGTCGATCATCAGTTTTCCGATACCCGGCCAGCCGAAGATGGCTTCGACGACCACCGCGCCGTTGACGAGTCCGACCATCAGGTCGCCGGCCACGGTCAACGCCGGTGCCGCGGCGTTGCGCAGAGCGTGGTGGGTGACGACCCGAAGGTCGCCCGCCCCTTTGCTTCTCGCCAGCCGCACGTAGGGTGCCGACAGTGCCGAGACCATCGCGCCACGGACCACCTGAGTCAGGACGCCGAGCGGTCGAATGAGCAGTGTGGCGATCGGCAACACCCACGAGAGCATTCCGCTGTCCACGCCCGAGGTGGGCAGCCAACCGAACAGGATCGCGAAGACGTAGACGCCCATGATGGCGAACCAGAAGTCGGGAATGGATGCGGCCGTCATCGACAGCAGGCTCGAGATGCGATCGGCCAGCGAGTTCGGCCGGTATGCGGCCCAGCAGCCGATGATCACCGCACCGAGGATGGCGAGGAACATCGTTGCGAACGCCAGCTGCAGCGTTGCGGGGAAGGCACGCAAGGCCATCGCCGACGCGTCCTCACCGGTGCGCAGTGACTGCCCGAAGTCCAGTTGCACGACACCCTTGAAGTAGTCCAACAGCTGTGTCAGGACCGGCTGATCGAAGCCGTTGGTGGCACGGAATGCTTCGCGTTGGGCCTGGGTCGCGGATTCGGGGAGGTACAGGCTGGTGGGGTCGCCGGTGAGCCTGGCGAGGAAGAAGACGCCCAGCAGAACGATGAACAGCGGGATCAAGCTGGTGTAGATCCGTCGGCGCAGAAATCTGAACATGTCAGGGCCTCTCGGTCTCGGCGCGGGTCATCGCGGCCAGATGCATTTCGTCGACCGTGGCCGAGTCCGGGGTGTAGTCCACGGAGGCGGCCTTCGCCAACACCCCGTTCATGTGTGCGATGTAGGCCATCTGCATGATGTCCTTCGGCTCGTCCGCGAAGACCTGCGCGTACGCGGCCTGCCTGTCTTCTCCGGTGAGAGCGCCGGCAGCGGCGATCTCCTTGTCGAAGTCCGCTGTGCCGTAGGCACTCTGGAACCCATCACTGGTGAAGTACTGATCGACGGTGAAGGCGGAGTCGCCGGCCTGGTTGCCGTGCTGGATGACCAGCAGGTACGGACCGACGTCCGGGAACGGACGTTCCTGGTACTCGGCGGTTCCTGCGGCGTCCATCATTTCGATCTTGACGTTCATGCCGATCTTGGACAGCGAGTTCTGAATGACCTCCACCGTTTCGTTGATCTTCGGGAACTGCCCGGTGCGTCCGATGAGACGGATCTCGGTGTCCACCGGAACCCCGTCAGCGCGAGCCTGCTCGATCAACGTCCTGGCCTCGTCCATGTCGTAGGGCCAGGGAGTCAGGTCCTCGTTGTATCCCACGACGCCCTCGGAAATGAGCTGTGCTGCAGGGGAACCGAGTCCGCGGAACAACGCCTTGACGATGCCGTCGCGATTGATGGCGTAATTGATCGCCTGCCGAACCCGCATGTCGTCCAGTGGCGGTTGCGCGGCCTGCATGCGCAGTGCCGTGGTCTCGTTGTTGGGATAGGCCACGCCGAGGTCGCCTGCACCGTCCTCCGGTCCGACCGACGTGGCGATCTCGGCCTCGCCGTTGGTCACCATCGACGCGCGGACACTGCCCTCACTGCGCCATTGGTATTCGGCCCTGGCGTATTCGGGCTTCGGGCCCCAGTAGGTCTCGTTGCGTACCAGGGAGAGCTTCTGGCCGTAGTCCCACCGCTCGATCGCGAACGGGCCGGTGCCGATCGGTTCGCGTACCCGCTCGGTGTAGCTCGCAGTGCGCGGAACCATCTCCACGAACGAGAGCCGCAGCGGCAGAATGGGATCGGGCTCGGGTGACTGCACTGTCAGCGTCAACGGGTCGACGGCTTTCACCACCAGGTCGGCGTCGCCGAAGACGTATCCCTCGACGTTGCATCCCAGTTCGGAGTTGACGGTGCGGTCGACGGAGAACGCTGCATCCTCGGCTTCGAAGGGGCTGCCGTCGCTGAACGTCACGCCGGGGTGAATGGCGAACGTCCACTCGGTGTCCGAGGTCTGCTCCCACGAGTCCGCCAACTTCGGTTCGAGATCACCGGTACCCGGATTGCGCTCCATCAGCGGCTCGGTGATGTTCGAGCGAGTGACCACTCCGACCGACGTCAGCGATACGTCGCAGGCTTCGAGGGTGGGCGGTTCCTGAGGCAGAACGATGCGCAGGGTGTCTGCGCGGGCTGCGGTTCCGTTGCTCGAGTTCGCGACGGTGCAGCCGCTTGCGATCAATGAAAGTGATAGTGCGCCAACAGCAATAGCGGCGACGCGATGGGTCCGTCCCTGCTGCACGGAGAGTGCAGGGCTCATGGTGGCCTCCAGTGGGAAAAGGGATACGCGTCATCGAGCCGCATTCGGATCTGTGACGGTAGACACACGGTAGGAGTGGGTGATCTCCACCGTCAACCGGACGAAAGCGACGTTTCGGCCCGTTATCCACGTCACAATCGTGCTGGATCAGTGTGGATGCTCGCAGTTCAGCGCCTCTGAGCAGGTCGAACGTCCAAACGGGTTAGGTCTACCTGCATGCTGAGGGTCATGTTCATGCCGTTTGGGTATCGGTCCATGTTATTTGCGTGTTGGACAGGTATCCGAGAAGCGGCATACCGTACAGGAAACGCGCACGCTCCACCACATCGCGAGGAGAACAACGGTGACCACCGGTCAACAGGAAAAGTCTGTGTTGCAACAAGATTCACGTCAGGGGGGCCGCGTGCTCCGAGTCGGGCCGCTGAAGCCGTCCCTGATGGACACTCTGGTTGCCGACTACGACGCGCTGACCTTGCCCGACGGGGACGAGCGTGAGCAGTTCCTGGCCGAACACGGCCCGTCGATCACCGCCGTCGTCACCTCCGGCCGAACCGGCGTCGACGCAGCGCTGATGGAGCGGTTGCCGCAGCTCGGAGCCGTCGTGAACTTCGGAGTCGGATACGACACCACCGACGTCGACGCGGCCACCGAGCGTGGCATCGGGGTCAGCAACACCCCGGATGTGCTCACCGACTGCGTCGCGGATCTCGCTGTCGGCCTGGTGATCGACACCGTGCGTGGGCTCTCGTCCGCGGAGCGATTCGTACGGGCCGGCCGCTGGCCGGCCGAGGGCAACACTCCGCTGACCCGCCAGGTCACCGGCAAACGAGTCGGGATCATCGGGCTCGGCCGGATCGGATCTGCAATCGCGGACCGGCTCACCGCATTCCGATGCCCCATCTCGTACCACAACCGCAACGAGATCGACGGTTCACCGTATGCGTACGCGGCCAATCCTGTAGCGCTCGCCGAGAGCGTCGACGTACTGATCGTCGCCGCCTCGGGCGGCTCGGGAACGGCCCATCTGGTCGATCGCGCGGTGCTCGAAGCGCTGGGGCCGCAGGGCTATCTGATCAACGTGGCGCGCGGAAGCGTCGTCGACGAGGAGGCGCTGATCGAACTGCTCGCCTCCGGGCAGCTCGCCGGTGCGGGTCTGGACGTGTTCGCCCACGAACCGAACGTGCCCGACTCTCTGCTCGCGATGGACAACGTGGTGCTGTTGCCGCACGTGGGCAGCGCAACGGTGGAGACTCGCGCCGCCATGGAAGCACTGACACTGGAGAACCTCGATCGATTCCTGGCCGACGGCTCCCTCGTCACGCCGGTGACGAAGTGACCGTCGTCGTCGGCTACTCGCCGACCACCGAAGGAAAAGGCGCGCTGCCCTTCGCATTTCGCGAGGCCCAGATGCGCGGAACGGATCTGCTCATCGTCGCCGAGGACAACAGCGCGGCAGACGCCGACTTCGCTGCCACCGTCGAATCGGCTCGCGAGGAGGCGTCGGCGGTCGGTGTCACGACGAAGATTCACGACAACGAGGCCGGCCGCTCGCACGCTGACAACCTGATCGACCTGTCGTTCGACGAGCAGGCTCAGTTGGTCGTCATCGGCATCCGACGTCGATCGCCCGTCGGAAAGTTGTTCATGGGCAGCATCTCTCAGCGCGTACTGCTCGAGGCGCACTGCCCGGTGACGGCCGTCAAGCCGCCGGTGGGGACGCCGCGGTAGTCGTCACGCCCACTCACGTGTCGGCAGCACGTCGGTCATGAAGCGGTGCAGTGCCGGGTTGTCGTTGTCCACGCGCCATGCCGCGTCGAGTTCGACGGGGCGTTCCTTTACGGTCCGAACCGGTCGGAACACAACGCCTTCCGGCCGCATGGTCGACGCCGACTCGGGTACCAGGGCCAGTCCGATTCCCGAGCGAACGAGCACCAGCATCGTGTGTACCTGGGTCACGTACTGCACGTAGCGCGGCGAGACCCCGACGATGGTGAAGGTGCTGATCAGCAGTTCGTGGAAGTACCGCGCGTCGACGGGCGAGTACATGATGATCGGCTGCTCGTCGAAGTCCTCTACCGACAGCTCGTCCTTCGCGGCCAGCGGGTGTTCTTCGGGCATCGCCGCGATCAACGACTCGTGCAGCACCGGCCGGGACGCGATGCCCGGTCGCTTGAGCGGGGGTCTGGCCAACCCGAGATCCAGATCGCCGATAGCCAGAGACTCCATCTGTACCGCCGAGACCATCTCGCGTAGAACGATTTTCACGTCCGGTAGCTTCTCGCGCGCGGCGTCGAGCAGCTGCGGGAGCACCGCATGCGCCGATGCCCCGGTGAATCCCACGATCACAGTCCCCAAGTCTCCGGTGGGAACGCGTCGTACCGTCAGCAGTGCGCCCTCGGCGAGGTCGAGGATGCGTCGGGCCTCGGGTAGGAAGGCCAATCCCGCGGCCGTCAGGGTCACCGACCGGCTCGTGCGGTCGATCAGCTGCACGCCGACTTCGCTCTCGAGTTGTTGGATCTGCCTGCTGAGCGGCGGCTGCGTCATGTGCAGACGTTCGGCGGCGCGGCCGAAGTGCAATTCCTCGGCGACGGCGATGAAGCAGGACAGCCTGTTGAGCGAGAACATCGATTCATTCCTTGCATCGCGCTGGGAGTTCCGGCGTGCCTTTTCGTATAAATCTAGCGCACGTCGTCCGCGCTTCGGTGATTAGTAACCTTCCCTCCGGTAAGAGTAGAGTTGCTCGCGGAGTGGACGCCCATCCCGGTTGTCGTCCCTCGTAACCATCGAACGGAGTCGTCGTGTCTCGAGCTGCCCAGGTGCCCGGCACCGCCGTCGAAGACGTCTCGGTGCTGGGTGCGTTGCGCTCACCCAGGCGACTGAAGACCGAGGTTCTTGCCGGGCTGGTGGTGGCGCTGGCGTTGATCCCGGAAGCCATTTCGTTCTCGATCATCGCCGGTGTTGATCCCCGCGTCGGGTTGTTCGCGTCGTTCACGATGGCCGTCACCATCTCCATCGTCGGGGGTCGACCGGCGATGATCTCCGCGGCCACCGGAGCGATCGCCCTGGTGGTCGCCCCCTTGGCTCGCGAGTACGGCCTCGACTACCTCATTGCCGCGGTCATCCTCGGGGGAGTGCTGCAGATCGTGTTGAGCGTCCTCGGCGTCGCCAAGTTGATGCGATTCATCCCGCGCAGTGTCATGGTCGGATTCGTCAACGCCCTGGCTATCCTGATCTTCACCTCACAGGTGCCGTACCTGATCGGGGTGCCGTGGTTGGTCTACCCGATGGTCGCCGTCGGACTGCTCATCATGTTCTTCCTGCCGAAGCTCACCACTGTCGTGCCGGCACCTCTGATCGCCATCGTGATTCTCACCGCCGTCACGCTCGTCTTCGCGCTGGCCGTCCCGGACGTGGGCGACGAGGGTGAACTGCCGTCCTCGCTGCCGTCGTTCCTGATCCCGGACGTGCCGTTCACGTTCGACACCCTGTCGATCATCGCGCCGTTCGCTCTGGCCATTGCCCTGGTCGGTCTGCTCGAATCACTGATGACGGCCAAGCTCGTCGACGACATCACCGACTCGCACTCCAACAAGACTCGTGAGGGCTGGGGTCAGGGCGTGGCGAACCTGGTCACCGGATTCACCGGCGGTATGGGCGGCTGCGCGATGATCGGCCAGACCATGATCAACGTGAAGGTCTCCGGTGCCCGCACCCGTATCTCGACGTTCCTCGCCGGCACCTTCCTGCTGATCCTGGTGGTCGGTCTCGGCGACATCGTCGCGCTCATTCCGATGGCCGCATTGGTCGCCGTGATGATCATGGTGTCGGTCGGCACCTTCGACTGGCACAGCATTCACCCGAAGACGTTGCGCCGCATGCCCAAGAGCGAAACTCTCGTCATGGTGGCCACCGTCGCTGTCACCGTGGTCACCCACAACCTCGCGTACGGTGTCGTCGTCGGAGTGATCACCGCGATGGTCTTGTTCGCCAGGCGGGTTGCACACCTGACCGAGGTCGTCGACGTCGCACATCCCGACGACGACACCCGCGTCTACGCCGTCAAGGGCGAGTTGTTCTTCGCGTCGAGCAACGATCTGATCTACCAGTTCGACTACGTCGGAGATCCGAAGAACGTCGTCATCGACATGTCCGAGTCGCACATCTGGGACGCGTCGACCGTTGCGACCCTGGACGCCATCACCACCAAGTACGCAGCCAAGGGCAAGACGGTGGAGATCGTGGGCCTGAACGCGCCGTCGACCGAGCGGCACGATCGTCTCAGTGGAAACCTGGGTGCCGAGCACTGACTAGGGTGGTTGGTCGGGCGAAGAGAGGCGGCACATGACAGACGACGGCGTACACATGCAGATCGGGCAGGTAGCTCAGCGAACCGAGCTGTCGATTCGCACGGTTCGTCACTACGACGATGTCGGTCTGGTCACGCCCTCTGCTCGGACCGTCGGCGGCTTTCGGCTCTACACCGAGTCCGACGTCGAAAGACTGCTCGTCATTCGCCGGATGAAGCCACTCGACTTCACGTTGGCCGAAATGAAACAGCTACTGGAATCCCTCGACGTTCTCGGCGACGAGAACGCGACCGACGACGCGAGGTCGTCGGCTGCGGCCTTCGTTCGTGATTGCCACACGAAGGCCGAGGAAAGCTGCCGCACGTTGCGGCGGCAGCTCGCCTACGCCGAGGAGTTGACCGAGGTGCTGTCGACTCGCGGCGCAGCGGCCCAGATCTGACCGGCCCAGATCGGACCGCCCAGCTCTAGCCGTCCACGACCACCGGGACGATGAGGGGCTGGCGGCCCAGGGTCTGCTTGGCCCAGCGGGCCGATTCCTGCACGATGCGCTTCTCGATGTTCTCGCGGGAGGCAACCTTGACGTCGCTCTCGCGTGTGAGGGTCTTGCCGATCGCCTTGGCCAACGAGTCGAAAGCGTTTGCTTCGTGGGCGAATCCGCGCCCGATGAAGTCGACGTCGTCGACCAGCAGGCCGGTGTCGGGATCGACGATGGCGATGACGGTCAGCACGCCCTCGTTCGCGAGGAGGCGACGCTCGGCCAGTGAATCCTCCGTCACGCCACCAACGGCACTGCCGTCGACGTAGATCAGTTCGATGGGGACGGAGCCGGTGATCTGCGCGACGCCGTCGTACAGGTCGATGACGCTTCCGTTCTCGGCGATGATCACGCGATCGCGAGGAACACCGGTCCTGATGGCGAGATCGGCATTGGCACGCAGGTGCCGTGATTCACCGTGTACGGGAAGCACATTGGCGGGTTCGAGGATGTTGTAGCAGTAGACGAGCTCGCCGGCGCTGGCGTGACCGGAGACGTGCACCTTCGCATTTCCCTTGTGCACCACGCGTGCACCCTTGTCGACGAGGCCGTTGATGACGCGGTAGATCGCGTTCTCGTTGCCGGGGATCAGGCTGCTCGCCATCAGCACGGTGTCGCCGTCGCCGACCTTGATCTGATGCTCACCCGACGCCATCCGCGACAGCGCCGCGAGGGGCTCGCCCTGCGATCCGGTGCAGATCAGGGTGATCTTGTTGGCCGGGAGCCGGTTGAGCTTCGGGAGGTCCACGACGAGGCCGTCGGGAACGTCGAGGTAGCTCAGGTCGGTCGCAATCTTCATGTTGCGCACCATCGATCGGCCGACGAACGCAACCTTGCGGCCCTGTGCGTGTGCGGCGTCGAGTACCTGCTGAATGCGGTGCACGTGACTGGCGAAGCTCGAGACGATCACGCGTCCCGTCGTTTCGCGGAACACCTTCTCGATGGCCGGGACCAGGTCGCGTTCGGAGACCATGAACCCGGGCACTTCGGCGTTGGTGGAGTCGACGAGGAGGAGATCGAGCCCTTCCTCACCGAGGCGTGCGAAGCTACGGAGGTCGGTGATCCGACCGTCCAGCGGGAACTGGTCCATCTTGAAGTCACCGGTGTGCAGCACCAGCCCGGCGTCGGTACGAATGGCGATGGCCAGACCGTCGGGTATCGAGTGGTTGACGGCAATGAACTCGAGCTCGAACGGGCCTTCCTGCCGGGTTTGCCCCGCCTCGACCTCGATCAGCGTGGTCGAGACCTTGAACTCCTCGAACTTGGCAGCCAGGAAGTGCAGCGTCAGTCGCGACGAGATGACGGGAATGTCGCCGCGCTCGCGCAGCAGATACGGGACGCCGCCGATGTGGTCCTCGTGCCCGTGCGTCAGAACGATGGCAACGACGTCGTCGAGGCGATCCCGGATGCAACTCCAGTCGGGGAGGATGACGTCGACGCCGGGCTGATGCTCCTCGGGAAACAGCACGCCGCAGTCGACGATGAGCAGCTTTCCGTCGAATTCGAAGACGGTCATGTTCCGGCCGATCTCGCCGAGACCGCCCGTCGCGATCACGCGAAGGTGCCCTGCCGACAGCGCTGAGGAGGATCGCTTTCGAGGTGCGGCGGGGGATCTGCGTTGGCGTGGTGATCTAGACATGACCTCAACGCTACGGGGGACTGCCGACCTGGCGTTCACCCCGGTCCGTAGATTCGAGCATCTGCCCGTAGTGGACAGGATGTCCAACCTCGTCGCGGGAGTCGTAGAGTCGCCGGGACGCGTCTGCAATGGACACGATGGTGCAGGTGAGGCCGCCACCGCAGTTGTCTGTTCACGTCCTGGGCCGAGTTTCGGCGTACCGGTCGCCGATGGTCCTGCCCACGATCTGTAACAAGCGCGATGCGTCGCGCATGGCCAGGTCGACGTCCGGTTCGAGAGAAGTCAGCGTATGAACGTCGGAAACGCCTGCCGCATGGGCTGCACCGTCACTGATCTCGCTTCTGCCCACCGCGGCAACGACTGCGATCCCGTGTTCGCGGGCAGCCCTGGCAACTCCGATGGGCCCCTTTCCGTGCAGGCTCTGCGCATCGAGCGAACCCTCTCCGACGACGACCAACTGTGCATCGGCGAGTAGGTCGTGGAAGCCGGTGAACTCGAGCATGAATTCGATGCCGGGAACGAGTCGCGCACCGAGAACGCTCGCGAGTCCGAATGCGAGTCCGCCCGCTGCACCTGCACCTGGCATGGTGCGCAGGTCACGGCCGGTCGCTACGTCCACTTGATCGGCCCAGTGCCGCAATCTCGCGTCGAGGGCGTCGACCTGATGAGCTGTGGCCCCTTTCTGCGGCCCGTAGATCGCAGCTGCGCCGGTGGGACCGGTCAGTGGATTGTCCACGTCGCAGACCACCACGAGATCGATGGAGGAGAGCCGAGAGTCGACGCCGGTCAATCTCGCGTCGGAGCGGTCGATCCGTGCCCCGAGCGCCGTCACCGCGCCCATGCCGCCGTCGGTGCAGGCGCTGCCACCGACCCCGATCACGATGCGGTGCGCGCCGCGTTCGAGGGCATCGGCGATCAACTCGCCGACTCCGAAGGTCGTGGCGTGCATGGCGGATTCCGGGGAGGGGCCACCCGGTACGAGTGCCAGGCCGGCTGCGGCGGCCATTTCCATGACGGCACAACCGCCGAGGAAGGCATATTCTGCCCGGACGGACGGACCGGTCGGCCCCGTCACCGAACACGACACACGTTGCCACCCTCGGGCGAGCATCATCTGGACTGTTCCTTCACCGCCGTCGGCGATGGGAAACTCCACGACGTCGGCCGACGGGATCGAGGTGCGAATGCCGCGAGCCAACGCACCGGCCGCCTGCCCGGCCGTCAGGGATCCTTTGAACTTGTCCGGTGCCACAACGATTTTCGGTCCTGTCACGACGACGTGCCGGAAATCGATCCATGTCGGGCCCCAAGAGCGACGTAGCGCTCGGCGTTCGCGACGACGCCGCGGCGCTCGTCCTCGGTCGTGTCCCGACGCACTGTGCCCGGTAGTCCGGCAACCAAGGAGTTCGGTGGTACGACGCTCCCTTCCAACACGAGCGTGCCCGCAGCGATCATCGATCCGCGGCCGATGTGTGCTCCGTTGAGGATCAGCGCACCCATCCCGATCAGCACGTCGTCTTCCACCGTGCAGCCATGGAGCACGGCGCGGTGTCCGACGGACACGTTCGCTCCGATCGTCACTGGATAGCCGGGGTCCGAATGCACCACGCATCCGTCCTGGATGTTGCTTCCGGCCGAGATCGTGATGGAGTCACCGTCACCTCTGACGACCGAGCCGTACCAGACACTTGCACGAGGTCCGATGGTCACATTTCCGACGACCACTGCCGGAGAAGCGACCCATGCGCTCGAATCGACCGATGGGCGTGAATCTTCCGATATCAGAACAGTCATGGACGATCAGAATCCGACGTGTTCGTTGCCCTTGAGGCCCAGCCGGGTTCGCGCCTCGGCCGGACTTGCAGGGGAGCGGTCGAACAGGGCCGCGAGCTCTACTGCTTTGGTGACGAGGTCGGCATTGGACTTGGCAACCTCGGTTCGCCGCACCCGTAGGTTGTCTTCGATTCCGACTCGGATGTTGCCGCCGAGCATGAGAGAGAGTGCAGCGAGGTTGAATTCGTTGGGGTAGCCCACGCCGGCTGCGGACCAGGTGAACGAATCCTGGCCGAACAGTCGTTCCGCAGTACGGAGCATGTGGATCAGTTGGTCCGGCTCACCGCCGTTTGCTCCCAGCACACCGAGGACGAATTGGATATTGAACGGTGCCTCGAGATGCCCGTCCTTGATGAGCTGTTTGAGATTGAACAGCTGACCGACGTCGTAGACCTCGATTTCCGGCCGAGTGTTCGAGTCCTTCATCAGCGCTGCCATGTACTCCATGTCGGCAAAGGTGTTCTTGAAGATGTAGTCCCGGGTGCCTTCCAGATAGTCGCGCTCCCAGTCCGCGAACGGAAGGTCTCGCGCCGCGACCGGGAAGATGCCGAAGTTGAAACTACCGGCGTTGAACGTCCCCATTTCCGGACGAAACTTCAGGACCGACCCACGTTCTTCGATGGTCATACCGCGTCCGCCACCGGTAGTCGGTTGGAGTACGGCGTCGGTTTCCTTCTTCAATTCGGTCAGCAGTCGATCGAACAGTTCCAGGTCCGCGACCGGCTTGCCGGTCGCTTCCTCACGGACGTGCAGATGCAGAATCGAGGCACCTGCCTCGGCTGCTCGAACTCCCTCGCGCACAATCTGATCCACGGTCACGGGTATTGCGGGGCTCTGTGCGGGCACGGTCATGCCGCCGGTCAGGGCGCAGGTGATGATTACTTTGTCGTCCATGATGTTCTCCTCGGTCGTATTCGGTCAGGATGTCGAGTTGTAGGTGCCGGCGAGCTCGGCCAGTGTGGATCGATCGGGTCTGCGTTCCCCTCGTTCGCAGGCGTGCACGATCTGGACGATGAGGTTGTTCAACGGGGCCTGTGCGCAGACGTGTCGGGCAGAGGTGGTGACGCCACCGTTGATGACGTCGACTTCGGTCAGCGCACCGCGTTCGAGATCTTGGAGCATCGATGCCTTGGTCGGCCCCAGTTTCGACATCAGGTCTTCCAACGCCGCGTCGGCCGCCGGCCGATCGGCGTCGTCACGAACGACGAGAGCTGTCGGTGACACTCCAGCGACTTCGTCGAGTTCGATCCCTAGAGCGTGCGAGACGTCGAATCCTTCGGCCCACAGTCGAAATGCGACGTTGCGTCCGTTCGGATCCGACGCGATCTCGGCGTAGGTGAGCCCACTGACCGCTCCCAGACCGGAAAAAGTGCTGTTGAGCAACAGCTTTGCCCATACTTGCCCGAGTATGTTGTCGACCACGCGGACCTCGGCTGCGTCCGCCATGAGCGCCGCCAGTGTTTCGGTGCGGGGCGAGGTCGATCCATCCTTCTCCCCGATGACGAACGGTGCCACTGTCGTCTGCGCGACGTGTCCGACGCCGAGATTGGTAGCGCCCCATTCGACGACCCCGATCAAGAACCTGTCGCTTCCGACGAGTCGTTCGACGGTGTCCTGGACGAGCCCGTTGCCGAACGACACGTACGTGTCGACCAGGTTCCGTTCGACGAGGGGGGCCAAGGCGGTGTCGATGTAGAGCGCCTTGAGGAAGACCAGGGCGAAATCGAACGTTCCGGTGAGCTCCGAAACATTGGATACCGCATCGATTTTCACGAGGGACTCGTGTCCGAGTTCGTCGAACCGCAGCCCGGGATCACGCATCGCCGACGCGTGTGCGGCGTTGGCGTCGAGGACTGTGACGTGGTGGCCGGCACGGGCCAAGTGTGCGGCGGTCACACCTCCGATCGCGCCTGCACCGACGATCAGGATTCTGATGCTCATGGGTATGCCTCTTCGTTGGGTTCGGTGGCGGATGTCGAAGGATGCGGACCGATGCCGCCCTGGGGCCGATGAAGGATGTGAGCGTTCTCGGGCATGGGGTTACCACCGTTCGGGACTGTGCTGTGGTGTCAGTGAGAGATGTTGTGGGCGAAAGGTTTCAGGGGTGAGATCTGGAGGTCGTCGGTGCAGTGATCGCAGCGTTCGTTCTGACGCAGCCGCAGGTGGTTCCGATGCGCATTTCGTGTGCGCGCAGGACAGCTTGAAACGATCCGCCTACGCCGTCGATGCGTCGCACCAGAAGTTCGAGTGCCTGCTCGGCGAGTTCTCGGCGAGGCTGGCGGACGGTGGTGAGCTCGACGAGAGAGGATGCTCCGGGAAACAGGCCGTCGAATCCGGTGACTGCGACATCGTGTGGGACGCGAATGTTGTTCGTACGCAGCGCACTGAGAGCTCCCAGCGCGATCACGTCGCTGCCGCATACCAGCGCTCTGGGCAGTACTTTGCCGGCGAGCAGTTTCTGCACGGCCTGCGCTCCGCCTGCTTCACTCAGGTAGGTGGTGATGCCGGAGCTGCTGGAGCCGCGAAGACCGCGTCGGTCGGTGACGCTGCGGAATCCGGCCTCGCGGGCGGCGGACGCGCTCGAGGTGCGTGGTCCGGTGATGGTCACGATATCGGTGTAACCGTGGCCGACGACATGCTCCATCATCTCTGTCGCAGCGGTGAAGTCGTCGATACCGACGAAGTCTCCGGCGATGCTGTCGATGCGGCGCGAGAGCTGCACGAAGGGGATGTGCGCGCTGCGTAGAGACCGGATCACATCGCCGTCGTCCGGATGCAGAACCGTGAGCACTACTCCGTCGACCTGGCGGGCGATCATGGCTTCGGTGATGCTGCGCAGAGTGTCCGGATCTTCTTGGGTATGGGAGACGAAGACTTCGTAGCCCTTGGCGCGTGCTGCATCGATGGCCCCGGCCGCAATTTCGGCATAGAAGGGATTTGCGATGTCGGTCAGCACCAATCCGATGACGCGAGTGCGTTGGGCTCGTAGTTGAGCGGCTCGCACGCTCGACGTGTGACCCAGGCGCTGCGCGACGTCGAGAACGTGTGAGCGGGTCTCGTCCGACACCCCTCCACGCCCGTTCATGACGTACGACACGGTCGCGCCCGAGACACCAGCAGCTCGGGCCACCTGTGCGGCCGAGACGCGAGGTCGGATGGTCGAGGTGGCTGCGACACCATCGGTGCCCTCGGTGGTGTGGTCTCCTTCGTTCGGCTGCACTGTCTCGACCTCCTTCCCTCTCTCGTGGCGGAATCCGAGGTTAAGTGTGACCTGAATCATTAAGCAACGTTAAGCGCGATGGAGCTCGGATCTGCCGGTAAGTGTGCGAGTCAGCCGTGTCGTACCAGCTCGAGTGGCTGACGAATTCGGTCCGAACAGACGTTGTGCCCGAGATACGTGATCTCCTCTGCATCGAAATGTGTCGAGTGGTCGATCTCACAACTTAACGTTGCTTAATTTTCGTGCAGGTTCCTACAGTTCCCTCGGTCGACCCAAGCACCGGCACCATGGCCGGGAAATCGTCGGCGATCACTGGAAGGACGAAGATGGACATCGGTCCGGTTCTCTCTCGACGCGCTCTTCTGCGCGGCACCGCGGGTGCTGCCCTGATGGGCGTGCTGGCGAGCTGCTCCTCGGCTGCGGGTACTACGGGCGGCTCCAGCGGATTTCGCATCGGCTACGCGAACGGAGTCATCGGAAACTCGTGGCGCGGTCAGTTCGTCGCCAACATCGAGGACAAGGGTGCGCAGCTCCGACAGTCCGGGATTCTGTCGGAACTGCGCGTCGTCAACAGCGCAGCCGACATCACGCAGCAGATCAGTCAACTGAACAATTTCCTGAGCTCCGATCTGGACGCCGTGCTGATCGATCCGGTGTCGGCCGGTTCGGTCCAGGCCGTCATTCCGCGCTTGCAGGCCGCAGGCATGCTGGTCGTGGTGTCCAACGACCCTGCTCCGACGCCGGACGCAGTCAACGTCATCGGTGACAACAGCACATGGTGGCGGATGCAGACTCAGTGGCTCGTCGAGCAGTTGGGCGGCCGAGGAAAAATCGTCATGGTCACCGGGGTGCCGGGTTCCACCGCAGACGTTCAACGCGTGAAGGCAGCTCGAGAGGTGCTTGCCGGCGCGCCGGGTATCGAGGTGATCGCATCGGTTCCTGGATTCTGGGATCCAGCGAAGGCACGCACCGCGATGGCGAACGTCCTCGCAACCCAATCGCAGATAGATGGGGTGTTGATGCAGGACGTGATGGCGGAGGGCGTCATTCGAGCCTTCCAGTCATCCGGTCGTGATCTACCGAGAGTGATGACCGGCGATTACACCGCCGGGTTCTTGCGCTCATGGGCTTCGTTGCCCGATCTGGTGTCCATCGGTGTGCCGTACTCGCCCACCAACGGTGCCGATTCGATCGAGTTCGCGGTTCGTCTGTTGCAGGGCAGAACAATTCGATCGAACATGCTCGCGCCGAACCCCGAGCGCGAGGATCTGCGCAATGCCGTGTTGCTCGCACCGTCGTTGGCCATCACGCGTGATGGGCAACCCGGCCCGTGGACGCCGGAGGGAACCGAAGTCATCAGCCTCGATGATGCACTGGCTCGGGTGGACGGCAAGCCGGACAACTACACGCTCGAAGCATCCATGCCCGTCGACCGCATCGAGGAGTTCTTCTGATGGCACTGCATGTACAGAACATCACCAAGGACTACGGTCATGTCCGGGCACTCCAGGGCGCAGATCTCACGCTGCAACCGGGTGAGGTGCGAGCGCTCCTGGGCGGCAACGGATCCGGTAAGAGCACGCTCACCAAGGTGATCACCGGTGTCACCGCTGCGGACACCGGCACGATCGAGATCGACGGCGAGAAGGTCGATATATCGGGGCCCAGCACAGCCGCTCGGCTCGGCATCGCGGCTACCTATCAGGAAGTGTCGCTCGCCGGTGATCTCACCGTCGCCGAGAACCTGTGCGTCCGCCGCATTCCCACGCGACTGAAACTACTGTCCGCCCCGTCACGCGAGCGAGACGCCATGAGCTCGGCGCTCGATCGCGTCGGCCTGTCGGCAGCTGTTCTCGGGTCCTACGTTCGCGATCTCGATCTCGAACAACGATCGTTGGTCGAACTGGCGCGAGTTCTCGCAGCCCGGCCGAAGTATGTGGTCCTCGACGAGCTCACCGCCTCGTTGCGCGCCGAGCGAGTCGATCTCGTGGGCGAGGTCATTGCAGATATCGCCGCAGGTGGCAGCGCAGTGCTGTTCGTCTCGCATCGACTCGAGGAGATCGAGCGTTTCTGCACCAGCGCGACGGTCCTGAGAAACGGCCGTGTCGTGCTCGACGGCTCACTCTCCGATCTGAGCATCGAGGATCTCGTCACGTCCATGACCGGTGAAGAGCAGGTCGCGGACGACCGCCGCCGCGTCGTTCGAGCCACGGAGAAGGCCGGGGATCCGGTACTGGTGGCCGAGCAGGTACTCGTTACCGGTGCAGCCGGGCCGATTTCGCTGACCCTGAAAGCAAAGACGGTGACAGGTATTGCAGGACTGAGCGGTCAGGGGCAAGGAGAATTGCTGCGAGCGCTCGCAGGCACCACACCGGCAGAGGGCACGGTCACCGTCGACGGGCGAGTACTGCAACTGGGACAGGTGCGCGATTTCGTCTCCAGCGGAGTCGGATTCGTCTCGGGCGAGCGCGACCGGGAGATGTCGTTCGGCGTGCGGACCGTGGACGAGAATGCGCGGTCGGTCTCGCTGTCGCGCAGAATGCAGTTCGATGTCGGTGCGATGCTCGGACGCCTGCAACTCCCCTCGACACACCGCAGAGCCGCGATGGGGGGCCTGTCCGGTGGACAGCAGCAGAAGGTGATCCTCGGGCGCTGGTTGGGTTCGACCCCCTCGGTCCTCGTCGCCGACGATCCCACCCGCGGAATCGATATCGGGGCCCGCCGCGAGATCCACCGTTTGGTCCGGGAGATAGCCGATTCCGGGTCGGCGGTGCTGATGACGTCGAGTGACGACCACGAACTTGCCGAGGTGTGCGATCGCGTGATCGTCGTCTACCGCGGCGAACGAGTCGTCGAACTGTACGGAGCGGACGTCACGGAGCAGAAGATATCCGATGCATCGGTTCGCAGCGGACTGACCCACAGCGCCAGAAAGGCGGCACGATGACCACGCTCGATTCACCCCGGTCGCGACCGGCGGACGACACCTCGGACGGGTCGTCCACCCGTCTGCAGCAGGTGCGCCGGTGGCCGGGTCTTCCCGTCCTCGTTCTGTTCGTGGCCATGTTGCTCGTCTGTACGGCGCTACGACCGCAATTCGTCAGTGCACCATCACTTTCGGGGTTTCTGGCGATCTTTGCGCCATCGATCTGCCTGGCGATCGGGGTAGGTTTCGTGATGTCGGTCGGGAGCATCGACCTGTCCATCGGTCCACTGATGGGCATGGCGAACATCCTCACGGTGTTGCTCGGCTCGGTAGGCTTCTCGCTCTTCACGGCAGGTCCCAGCGGTGCTGCTGCCGCATGCTCGGAACCAGGATTGTGTTCCCAGGGTCTACCGTTCGCACTGGCAGCAACGATCGCGGTCGCGGTGACCGGGCTGTTCGGTTTGATCAACGGGCTCCTCGTGGCCTACGCCCGCCTTCAGCCGCTACTCGCCACGCTCGCAAGCGGATTCGTTGTCACGGGTATCGGTCTGTGGTTCTTCCCCAAACCCGGCGGAAGCGTCAGTTCGGCGGCGGTCGGTGCCTACGGCGCTCCCGCATTGCTGTCCTTGCCGCTGTTGGCCGTCGTCCTCGTCGTCACGTTGGCGGTAGTGGTGGCCAAGTCTCCGCTGGGCGTGCAGATGCGTGCTGTCGGAAGCGACCGTAGCCGTGCATATTCGGCCTTGATCGACGTGTCACGCACGACGGTTCTGGCTTTCACCGCAGCTGGGGTGCTCGCAGGTGTTGCCGGCGTGCTGTTCACGCTGTCCGTTGCGTCCGCAGACCCCACCATCGGAGTCACGTTCACCCTCAACGCTGTTGCGGGAGCCGTGCTCGGCGGTGCGGCACTTCGAGGAGGCCTTCTCGACCCCGTCGGGCCGCTGTTGGGAGCCGCAGCTCTGGGCCTGGTCGGTGTTCTCATCGATGCGCTGAATGTCCCCACCTACTTCCAGCAACTCGCGTCGGGAGTGATCATCGTCGTTGCACTCGCGGCGACCACCCGCGCTGCCCGGGCCAGAAAGGCACGATCATGACCGTCACACCATCGACCGAGCGGATCGTTACGGGGCCAGGACTGCGGGCACGCATCCGGCGGGCCACCTGGATTCCCGCGGTCGCCACTGCAGTGATCCTGTTCGTCTTGGGTGGCGTGCTGTCACCGGGCTACGCGACGTGGCAGAACCTCAACGACATCTTGGCGGTCGCCGCCATTCTGGCGATCGCGGCCGCGGGGCAGACTCTGGTCATCATCGCCGGTGACTTCGGAATCGACCTGTCCATCGGTGCGGTGATGTCGTTGACGGCCGTGCTCGCATACATGGCCATGGCAGGTGGGCCGTCCATGATGCCGGTTGCACTGGTGGTCGTCGTCGTGGTCGGCGCCCTGTTCGGCCTCGTGAACGGAACGATCGTCACCGTGTTCCGACTGCCCGCGCTGGTCGTCACTCTCGGCACCCTCGTCATCGCCTCCGGCCTCACCTTCGCCATCGCCCAAGGAGGTACGCCCGCCGGATCGGTGCCCGCCGTGCTGTTGAACCTCTCGTCCGCCAGCATCGGTGGCATCAGACCGATCACGCTGATCGCCGTGGTCCTGGTAGGACTGTTGGCGGTCTTTCTCCACCGCAGCCGGTTCGGGCGTCAGCTGCTCCTCGTCGGTAGCAACCGCGAGGCGGCCCGGCTCAGCGGAATACCCGTCCAACGCGTCGTGATCACTGCCTTCGTCGGGGCTGGTGTACTTGCCGGCGTCGCAGGCATTCTCCTGCTCGGCTACGCAGGGACGGCGAATCTCTCACTCGGTGCCGATTACCAAATTCTGACGATTTCGGCCGCCGTCATCGGCGGTGCAGCGCTGTCGGGTGGTGACGGCAACGTGATTCGCACAGCGGCAGGAGCTATCGCGCTACAGGTGCTGACCACTTTCCTGTTGACTGTGGGAGTGGGCAACGCGGTACGACAGATCGTGACCGGATTGATTCTGCTCGTGCTGTTGCTCGCCAATTCACGAACCCCGCGCCTGCGCGCATGACTGGGAGTATCACGGTGAACCATTCCGCATCGTCCAACGGATCGATTCCGATCTATCGAGTCACTGCTCTGCGTCAAGGGTGGCTGGAGGTGGACCGAAGCTCGCAGACGTACATGCACGGCTTCGGCGAGTCCATCTGGGTACCCGTGTGGGCGTACCTGATTCAGGGCGAGACGATCCCGAATATTCTGGTCGACACCGGGATCGCCGATCCCGGATGGGTCGCCGACAACGTCGCACCTTGTCGTCAGGCGGCCGACGAGACGATCGTCGGATCGTTGGGAACGGTCGGCCTCACGCCGGAGGACATCGGCATCGTCGTCAATACCCACCTGCATTACGACCACAGCGACAACAACCCGCTCTTCGCGCACGCAAAATTCTTCGTTTCACGCATCGAATGGGACAGCGCAGCCGAGCCTTTCGAACTCCAGGACAGCATCTACACCGGCCGATGGCTTGCCGGAGACCTCACGCCGTTTCACTACACGTTGATCGAGGGCAAGTACTTCGACATCGCTCCCGGCATCAGGTCCATGCAGACGCCAGGCCATTGCCCGGGCATCCAGACCATCTTGGTCAACACTGCCGAGGGTGTTGCCGCCCTCTGCGGCGACGCAATGAATTCACCGGAGAACATCAGACTCAATACGCCACCCGGGATCGTCACGGACGTCGTCGCCGCAATGGATTCGATCCACCGCATCGTCGCCAATTCCGACGTCGTGCTGACCGGCCATGATCCGGGACTCGGACACGGACAGAGCTCGGCGTTTCCGCGCGTCGTCGACTTCGATGCGTCCACGCGCGGAGGGCCGGTGGATCGAAGCGACGAACGAGTGGTCGCAGCTACCATCGGGCCGGCCTGATACGGGCAACGTCCTGCCCGGCCGGTAGTTCGCAATCGGCTCGCCGGCTTGTCGGCGCGCGTTCACCGGTGGGGGCACCTCGACACGAAGGACCATTGCGGAATCACGTGTCATCACTTTAATGTGATGACACGCAACATCGGATTGCGTCTTGTGCTGGAGGGGTTCGTCGACATGCGTATTCACACCGTGGTGATCATCGGTAGCGGCTTCGGAGGTCAATGCGCCGCCAAAGCCCTGCTCGACCGCGGTATCGACGACCTCGTCATTCTCGAGCGAAGGCCCTTTCTCGGTGGGACCTGGAAGCAGAATCGCTACCCGGGCGCGGCAGTCGACGTGCAGAGTCCCCTGTACTCCATTGCCTCCGAGCCGTTCGAGTGGTCGCGCATGTTCGCCGAGCGGGAGGAACTGGAGCGCTACACCCAGCACGTGCTCGAGTCCAACGGGCTGCCGCAACGCACACATGCCGACACCGACGTTCGGAAGATCCAGTGGGTCGGCGATCACTGGCTGATCACCACGTCTCGCGGTGACTACGCAGCGAAGTTCGTCGTCAATGCATCCGGCCCGCTCAGCACCCCGGTGATCCCACCGTTCTCGGGTCGAGAGAAGTTCCGCGGCAAGCAGTTCCACACCAACGACTGGGACACTTCCTACGATCACGCCGGAAAACGGGTAGCCATCGTCGGTAGCGGTGCCAGCGCCGCACAGGTGATCCCCGCGATCCAGCCCGACGTCGAAGCGTTGCACGTCTTCCAGCGCACGCCACACTGGGTGATGCCGCGTCACGATCGCGAATTCACGCCGCTGCAACGAAAGTTGCTGCGATTCGAGCCCATTCGTCGGCTGGTGCGAGCCGGCATCTACTGGAGCCTCGAGACCCGCATCATCGGATTCAAGTACTCGCGGCGGATGCTGAAAGCCGTGGCCCAGCGGACTGCCCTGAAGCACATCGAGTCTCAGGTTCCGGACTCCCAGCTTCGGGCGAAAGTCACCCCCGACTACACCATCGGGTGCAAGCGGGTGCTGCTGTCCAACACGCTGTATCCCGCACTGGGAGAAGCGAACGTGACCCTGCACGACAAGAACGACGGCATCGCCGAGATCACCGAAACCGGGATCGTGACCACCTCGGGGGAACACGTCGACGTCGACCTGCTGGTGTGGTCGACCGGATACGACGCCACCGACGGGGTCATCTCGTATCCGGTGATCGGGCGGGACGGCCGGGCGCTGTCCGAGGTCTGGGATCCCTACCCGCGGGCGTACCTCGGCACCACGATTCCCGGTTTCCCCAACCTGTTCGTGGTCACCGGACCGAACACCGGAATCGGGCACACCTCCGCCATCTTCCTCATCGAGGCGCAGATGGAGTACATCGTGCAAGCCGTCGACGCAGTTCAGCACGCGGGTGCAACCGCCATCGAGGTCACTGCCGCCGCCGAGCAGGAGTACACCGACACGATTCACCGCGAGATGGACGGCACCGTCTGGAAGGACGGCGGCTGCCACAGCTGGTACCAGTCGAAATCCGGGCATGTTGTCGCAATGTTCCCCGGCTTCAGCTTCACGTTCCGACGGTGGGCCAAGCGTTTTCGGCCGGAAGCCCATCACATCCATCGGTCGTCCACCGACGTGACGACGAAGGACGAGGTATCGGCATGAAGAATCATTCGGGCCAGGTAGCGCTGATCACCGGTGCGGCAGGCGGTATCGGCTCTGCTGTGGCGGCAGCACTGCATCGGCGCGGTGCCTCGATCGTCCTGGTCGACATGGAGTCGACCGATCTCGAGTCGGTTGCTGCGAAGCTGGGCAACCAGCGCGTAGCGATCGCCCATGCCGACGTCACCGTGCGAGAGCAACTCGACGCGGCGGTTGCCACCGCGATCGACACCTTCGGCTCGCTCGACATCGTCATGGCCAACGCCGGAATCTCCAGCGGTGCAGAGGCATCGACGATCCGTTCCGTCGACGACGGTGTGTTCGAGAGAGTCATCGGGGTCAATCTCGTCGGTGTGTGGAACACGGTGCGAGCGGCGCTGCCGCACATCGTCGAGTCCGGGGGCTACGTGCTGCTCACCTCCTCGACGTACGCCTACCTCAACGGTCTGGCGAACGCACCGTACGCGGCCTCGAAGGCGGCGGTGGAACAACTCGGCCGCGCTCTGCGTGCGGAACTCGCGGGCACGAAAGCGACAGCGGGAGTGCTGTATCCGGGGTGGGTGGCGACGCCGATCGCCGACGTTGCGTTCGGCGGCGACACCGTCGCGACGGCGATGACTGCCCGCGCCTTTCCCTCGCCACTGCTCCGCCCGATCACACCGGACAAGCTTGCCCGCGTGGCCGTACGAGGTATCGGACGCCGAGCC
Organism: Rhodococcus sp. 06-221-2; assembly: GCF_002258365.1. NCBI lineage: Bacteria > Bacillati > Actinomycetota > Actinomycetes > Mycobacteriales > Nocardiaceae > Rhodococcus > Rhodococcus sp. 06-221-2. Next base: position 623,885 of record NZ_NOYJ01000035.1, on the reverse strand, counting down.
GCGCGCATCGCCGTGCCCGGTCGCTGGATCCCGATCTCGATATTGCGCGGCATCGTCAACCCGATCATGGACGCCGCGATGGAGCGGGATGCCGAATTGATCCGTCTGACTGCCGAACTGGATGCCCGACGGCCATGAGCACGGTGTCCGAAGCGGCCGGACGGGCCTACGGCGGTGAGAGCGCGGCCGACCGCGACGACCGCAGGCGGCGGCAGCTGCTGGATGCGGGACTGCGGGTGTTCGGCAGCGTCGGGTACCGCGCCGCGACCGTCCGTGGACTGTGCCGTGAGGCCAAGATCGCCGATCGCCACTTCTATCAGTATTTCGACAAGACCGAGGATCTTCTGCTCGCCGTCTACGCCGAATGCATTGCACACCTGACCGACTCCGTGTCCGAGGCCATGGCCGAGGTGGATCCGGACGGCGACCTGAAAGCGGTGGCCGAACACTTGCTCGAACCGTTCTTCCGAGTCGTCGAGGACCCGCACCTCGCCCGGGTGGTGTGGATGGAGGTGCTCGGCGTCAGCCCTCGCGTGGAGCAGACGTATCTGACGGTGATGCAGCAATTCGGCACCCTGCTGCTCGGCTACCTCCGCACGTTGGCCGGTGATGTGCCGTCGGGCCCCGATCTGGATGTCGACCTGCTCGCCACCGCTGCCATCGGCGCCATCAGCCACACCGCCATGACCTGGTACCAGAGCGGCTACGCCGCGGATCGCCGCATCGTCGTCGCCACGATCGCCACCATGCTTGCAAATATCGTCGCGCCGCTGCAGATGTAGAGTCCGATCACCAACGCGGGCAGGTGTTCTCGAAGCTCGGATCGATGCTCTGCATGTATCCGGTGTCGTCGCGGTCACGAATTCCGCAGTCGAGGTACTGCTGATGCAGCGCCGCGAGCGCGTCCTCGTCGATCTCGATGCCCAGACCGGGTCCGGTGGGAACGGCCACTGCGCCGTCGACGAAGTTCAACACGCCCGGCACGACGACATCCTCGTTCTTCCAGGGCCAATGCGTGTCGCAGGCATAGGTCAAGTTCGGTGTCGCCGCTGCGAGATGAACCATGGCGGCCAGACTGATTCCGAGGTGGCTGTTCGAGTGCATCGACAGTCCCATCTCGAACGTCTCGCAGATTCCGGCGAGCAACCTCGATCGCTGGAGTCCGCCCCAGTAATGGTGGTCGGACAACACCACCTGCACCGAATCCTTCACCACGGCAGGCTTCAGGTGATCGAAGGCAACGACACACATGTTCGTCGCCAGCGGCATCTTGGCTTCGCGCGCAACCTCGGCCATCCCGTCGAGCCCGGGTGTGGGATCTTCGAGATATTCGACGATGCCGTCGAGTTCGGCGGCTACCCGGATGGATGTGTCGACAGTCCAGGCGGCGTTGGGATCCAACCGCAACGGTAGCTCCGGGAACGCCTGCCGGAGCGTCTTGATTCCGGCGATCTCCTCGTCGGGCGCAAAGACGCCGCCCTTGACCTTGATTGCCCCGAAGCCGTACTCGTCGATCATCTTTCGGGCCTGACGAACCAATCCGTCCGGATCGATCGCCTCGCCCCATTCGTCGGGCTCCTGGCCGGGATGAGCTGCCCACTTGTAGAACAGATACGCACTGAACGGAACGGAGTCCCGAACCTTGCCGCCGAGCAGGTCGGACACCGGTCGACCCAGGACCTTGCCCTGCACGTCCAGGCACGCGATCTCGAAGGGGGAGAACACCCGATCGGTGGTGCTGGCTGTGGTGATCATGCCTGCGACGCCGTCGCCGCCTGTGATCGACAGGGTTCCCAGGACGGCATCGATGGCATCTCGGATCTCGTTGAGCGCGAACACGTCCAGACCGGAGATGGCGGTGGAGGCCGCTTCCAGTCGAGCCAGATGAGCAGTGTCGGCGTACGTTTCACCGAGTCCGACGACACCGGCGTCGGTGTCCAGCTGAATGATCGCGCGGAGCGCATACGGCTGATGCACGCCGACGGTGTTGAGCAACGGAGGATCGACGAAGGCGATCGGTGTGATTCGAGCGCCGGTGATCAGTACCGGTTCTTGCATCAGTGCACCGCGAGCTCGTCTGCCAACACGGCCCGGCCGGCGGCAACGATTGCGGTGAGTTCCTCGAGGTGCGGTGCGCTGATGTCCACCAGGGGTGGGCGAACCGGCCCTGCTTCGATGCCCTCCATCGTCACGCCGGCCTTGATGAGAGAGACGGCGTAGCCGGGAACCTTGTCTCGCAAGCGCACGAGCGGGTGGAAGAACTCGCGGAGCAGTGCGGCAGTGAGCTTGTCGTTTCCGCTGTCGAGAGAGCGGTAGAACGCCAGTGCCAGTTCGGGGGCGAACGCGAATGTCGCGGAGGAGTACAGCGTGACACCGATCGCTCGGTACGCCTGCTGGGAGACCTCGGCGGTGGGTAGTCCGTTGAAGAACTGGAAGGGCTTGCCCGACGGCTCCAGTGCGTCCAGTACCGCGCGGACGATGCGGCCGACCTGATCGAGATCGCCGGTGCCATCTTTGAATCCGACGACGGTGGGAAGCTGCGCAACCTCGACGGCGGACTCCTCGGTGAAGCGAGCGTTGCCGCGGTTGTAGACGATCAGCGGCAGATCCGATGCGGAGGCAACGGCCTTGGTGTAATTCACGAGACCGGCTTGCGGCATCGTCACCAGGTACGGCGGCAACAACAGGATGCCGTCGGCTCCGTTGGCCTTCGCCGCGTGTGCGAATGCCTTTGCCTGCGCGACGGATCCGCCTGCACCGGCGTAGACCGGAACGCGGCCTGCGACGCTGTCGACTGCGGTGCGGACGATCTTGCCGAACTCCTCGATTTCGAGGGCGTGGAATTCGCCCGTGCCGCAGGCGATGAACACTCCACCGGGTCCCGCATCGACACCCTTCGTGATGTGAGCGGCCAGGAGGTCGTAATCGACCTCACCGGATGCGGTGAACGGGGTGACGGGGAAGAACAGAACTCCGTCGAGCATGGGGGTCTCCTCGAGAACTAGGTGGGGTGCGTCAGTCTTGGGTGAGCTGGCCGTCGATGCGGCGGAAGATGCCGTCCGGATTTCCGTCCGCGATGGCGTTGGGCAACAACGATTTCGGTACGTCCTGGTACGCGACCGGGCGCAGGAAACGTTCGATCGCGAGCGATCCGACCGACGTGGTGCGGGAGTCCGAGGTCGCGGGGAACGGCCCGCCGTGCACCATGGCATGGCCGACCTCGACTCCGGTGGGCCATCCGTCGAACAGGATCCGGCCGGCCTTGAGTTCGAGCACCGAGAGCAGCTTTCCAGCCTCGGAATGATCGGATTCGTCGGCATGAATGGTGGCGGTGAGCTGACCTTCGAGCTGTGCCGCCACCTGCCGAACCTGCTGGGCATCTGCACAGCGCACAACGAGGCTCGACGCGCCGAACACCTCGGCCTGCGCTGCCTCCGAGGTGAGGAACGTGTCCGCATCGGTGTCGAACAGCGCTGCGCGGCAGGCATTCGGGGCGTCGGTGTCGGATCCCCGCGCTACCACCGTCACCGCGTCGGACAGTGTTCGCACACCCTCGGCGTAGCTGGAGGCGATGTTCGGCGTCAGCATCGTGGAGGGAGCTGATTCTTGCACTGCGGCGGCAGCGGCGTCGATGAACGACTGCAAGCCCGGGCCGTCGACGGCGATTACCAGACCGGGGTTGGTGCAGAACTGACCCGAGCCCATCGTCAGCGATGCGACGAACGCGCGGCCCAATTCGGCTCCACGGGTGGCGAGTGCACCGTCCATGACGAACACCGGATTGATGGAGCTCATTTCGGCGTACACCGGGATGGGCTCACGACGACCCGCCGCAGCGGCGACGAGAGCTGTACCACCCGAACGCGATCCGGTGAATCCGACGGCCTTGATGCGAGGGTCGGTCACCAGAGCGGTGCCGAGTCCGCGACCGGAGCCGAAGAGCAACGAGAATGTGCCGGAGGGCATTCCGGTGGAAACAACCGCGTCGGTGATGGCGCGGGCGACCAGCTCGGACGTTCCTGGATGGGCGTCGTGTGCCTTGACGATCACCGGGCAGCCGGCAGCGAGGGCGGACGCGGTGTCGCCGCCGGCGACGGAGAAGGCGAGTGGGAAGTTGCTGGCACCGAACACGGCAACCGGCCCGAGGGGGATTTGGCGCTGACGGATGTCTGCACGCGGCAGCGGGCTGCGCTCGGGCTGGGCCGGGTCGATGCGGGCTCCGTTCCAACTGCCCTCGCGCAGAACCGAAGCGAACAGGCGGAGTTGACCGGTGGTGCGGCCGACCTCGCCGGTGATGCGTGCCAGCGGCAGACCCGACTCTGCGACCGTCCGCTCGATGAGCGTGTCGCCCAGGGCCGCGATGTTGTCGGCGATGGTCTCGAGAAACCGTGCGCGAGTGTCCGACGAGGTAGCGCGGTAGTCGGCGAAGGCGTCGGCCGCTGCGGCACAGGCCCGCTCGACATCCGAGTCGTCGCCGTGGCCGTAGGCGGGTTCGAGATTCTCTCCGGTACCGGGATCGATTCCGTGAATCTGCGTCCCGGCACCGAAAACCGGAACGCCGGCGATGATCATCCGACCGGTGAGGTCCGTGGACTGTGTCGTCGACGCTGTCATGGGGTGACTCCTAAGGCTGTGGTGCGGTACGTGCAGTGACGCCGAGGCCGTGACCTGGCTCATAGCTCACCACGGTAGGAGCCGGATCGATACATGTCCAAGTCTAAAAATGTTGTGTTTGATGCAGTCTCGGTATCGCCTCGCTGACCGTCTATTCGAGCGTGGATGCCGGTCCTCGATACCTCGACTGCATCAGTCGATGCGCAGATGGTGTTGGACGGGAATCGATAGCTGGCCCTACTGTCGTCTGTGAGCCGAATCACCAGAGGTATGCGAGAAAGGTCGGGCATGGTCGTCCACACCAGCACCCCCGTCGTCACCGAAATGCGTGTCATTCCCATTGCCGGTCACGACGACATGTTGCTGAACCTCAGCGGCGCGCACGCGCCGTATTTCACCCGCAATCTGGTGGTGCTCACCGACTCGGACGGGCGCACCGGCGTCGGCGAAGTGCCGGGCGGGGAGCCGATTCGACAGACGCTCGAGGACGCGCGCGTACTGGTCGAGGGGGAGAACATCGGCCGGTACAACGCGGTGCTGGCCGCAATGCGTCGCGCGTTCGCAGATCGTGATGCCGGTGGCCGCGGCGCGCAGACGTTCGATCTGCGGATCGCCATTCATGCGGTAACGGCAGTGGAATCGGCATTGTTGGATCTGCTCGGTCAGCATCTCGGCGTCAGCGTCGCGGCGTTGCTGGGCGAAGGACAGCAGCGCGAGAAGGTGCAGGCGCTGGGCTACCTGTTCTTCGTCGCCGATCGCAACAAGACCGATCTCGCATACCGGAGCAGCGCCGACGAGGCGGCCGGAGCCGACGACTGGCTGCGGATCAGGCACGAGGAGGCGATGGATCCGGAGTCGATCGTGCGCCTCGCCGAGGCTGCGCAGGCACGATACGGCTTCCAAGATTTCAAGCTCAAGGGTGGTGCACTGCCGGCAGCCGAGGAGGCCGCCGCTGTTCGTGCTCTGGCCGAGCGCTTTCCCGAGGCGCGAATCACGTTGGATCCCAACGGCGGCTGGTTGCTGAAGGATGCGATCGAGACCTGCCGAGGGCTGCGTGACGTGCTGGCGTACGCCGAGGATCCCGTCGGCCCCGAGGGTGGTTTCTCGGGCCGCGAGGTGATGACGGAGTTCAAGCGGGCCACCGGGTTACAGACCGCGACCAACATGATCGCGACGGACTGGCGCGAGATGGGCCACACCGTCCGGTCCGGTGCCGTGGACATCCCGCTGGCCGATCCACACTTCTGGACGATGGCCGGGTCCGTGCGCGTCGCGCAGCTCTGCGACGCGTGGGGCTTGACGTGGGGATCGCACTCCAACAACCACTTCGACGTCTCCCTGGCGATGTTCACGCACGTCGCTGCTGCAGCTCCCGGGAACATCACCGCCATCGACACCCACTGGATCTGGCAGGACGGACAGCGAGTGACCAAGGAGCCGTTCACGATCGAGGATGGCTACCTCACGGTGCCCGACAAGCCGGGTCTGGGTGTCGAACTCGACTTCGAGCAGATCGATGCGGCGCACGAGCTGTACCAGAAGGAAGGACTGGGGGCCCGAGACGACGCCATCGGCATGCAGTACCTGATCGAGGGCTGGACATTCGACAGCAAGCGCCCGGCCCTCGTTCGATGAGTTCTGGTTCGAAAAGTTCTGGTGCGTCGATGAAGATCGTCGTCGGTGACCGCAACGTCGTGCCGCATCGCGAGCAGTTCGAGGCGGGTCTACCGGCGAACGCCGAGGTGGTGTGGAGCGTTCCCTTCGACGAGCAGGACGTGATCGCCCATCTCCACGACGCCGACGTCTATGTCGGCGGCAAGTTCAGTGCGGCCATGGGCGCGGCTGCCCCGAGGCTGCGGATGGTTCACGTTGCCGGCGCCGGTACCGACAACGTGGATCGATCCGGAATGCGGCCCGATGTGCAGGTGTGCAACACCTTTCACCACGAGCAGTCGATTGCCGAATACGTCGTCGCGGCAACGGTGATGTTGCGACGAAAGTTCCTGGAGCAAGACCGCGCCCTCCGCTCGGGATTGTTTGCCACGTCCGTGTACGACCCGACCATCCCGCAGCCGTTGTCGCTGAGCGGTGCGCGGATCGGGTTCGTCGGGTTCGGACATATCGGCCGGCAGACCTGGCAGCTTTTTCGGGCATACGGGGCAACCGGTGCTGCCGTCACCGGGAGCGGTCGGGCTTCGGACGAGGGGCTCGAATGGGTTTCGGATGCACAGGATTTGGGAAAGCTTGCCGAGTTCGCCGATGTACTCGTGGTTTCCGCACCGCTGAACGAGCACACCCGCGGCATGATCGGTGCCGAGGAACTGCGCAGGCTGGGAAGCGGAGGGATAGTCGTCAACGTCGGTCGAGGCCCGCTGATTCAGGAACAACCACTGTTCGACGCTCTGTCTCGCAACGAGATTGCCGCCGCCGCCATCGATGTCTGGTACAGCTACCCGGGGCCGGACGGGCGTGGTGAGCCCAGTTCCCTGCCGTTCCGCGAGCTGGAGAACGTGCTGATGACGCCGCACTCGTCGGGCGTCACGCATCACACGTTCGTCGGCCGGGTCGCCGACATCGCGTCGAACATCAATGCACTTGCCGTATCGATGGCCCGCTGAATTGTGTTGGACGCGTAAGGAACCCGAATTAGGCTGTGAGGCAACACCCTTCGCAAACACAGGAGATGTGAGATGACAACGTACATCGACAAGCCCTCGAGCGGACTCACCGCGCCCGATGCGGCGATTCGGGCCCTCGCATCCGGTGACGCGTCCGTCGACAGCATCTCCGAGGTGACGCTGTCCTCGATCGTGCTGCCGCTGCGCAATCCGATCAGCGACGCCAAGGTTCTCACCGGTCGACAGAAGGCGATGACCGAGGTGGTGTTTCTGTTCGTCGAGATCCGTACCGAACAGGGCCATGAGGGAATCGGTTTCAGCTATTCGAAGCGGGCGGGTGGGCCTGCCCAGTTCGCGCACGCCCAGGAGATCGCGCCGGTGCTCATCGGTGAGGACCCGAACGATATCGGCAAGGTCTGGACCAAGTTGGTGTGGGCCGGAGCGTCGGTCGGCCGCAGTGGCGTTGCGACACAGGCCATCGCTGCGATCGATATTGCCCTGTGGGATCTCAAAGCCAAGCGCGCCGGGTTACCGCTGGCGAAGCTGATCGGCGCGTCCCGCGATTCGGTGCAGACGTACAACACCTCCGGTGGATTTCTGCATACTCCGATCGAGGAGGTCATGGACAACGCGGCCGGGTCGCTCGCGAACGGAATCGGCGGTATCAAACTGAAGGTGGGCCAACCTGATTGGCGCACCGACATCTCCCACGTCACCGCGGTACGCGAGTTTCTCGGTGACGACGTCCCGCTGATGGTCGACGCGAATCAACAGTGGGATCGTCCGACGGCGAACCGCATGTGCCGCATCCTCGAGCAGTTCGACCTCGTCTGGATCGAAGAACCACTCGATGCCTACGACGCCGAGGGGCATGCAATGCTGGCCAGGAATTTCGACACCTCCATCGCGACGGGGGAGATGCTGGCCAGCGTCGGCGAGCATGTCCGTCTCCTCGAGGCCGGCGCGGTCGACATCCTGCAGCCCGATGCACCCCGCATCGGCGGCATCACCCAGTTCCTGAAATTGGCCGGGCTGGCCGAACATCACAACGTGCAGCTCGCCCCGCACTTTGCGATGGAGATTCATCTGCACCTCGCAGCGGTGTACCCACTGCAGACCTGGGTGGAGCACTTCGACTGGTTGGACCCATTGTTCGACGAGCACCTCGAGACGCGGGACGGCCGGATGCACCTGTCCGCTCGCCCGGGGCTGGGATTCACATTGAGCGAGCAGGGCCGGGCCTGGACGGTGGCGAAGGCAGTGGTGCGCTGACGTGGAGCGCTGACGTGGAGCGCTGACGTGCGCGGAAACTCGACCCCTGCTACGAAGTTCCGCGCACGTGCCGCGAAGCGGCTCGTCCCACCGGTACTGTCTGCCGGGTGACAGACGCTCACCAGGCATCACGACGGTTCGCGCTCTTCAGGCCGACGCCGGTCAGAGTGATGGCAACGGGTTTCGCGGTGGCCATACTCCTCGGTGCGGGCATCCTGATGGTTCCGGCGGCCACCGTGCCTGGAAACGACACCGGCATTCTGCAGGCGCTGTTCACGTCGACCTCGGCGGTGAGCCTGACGGGTCTGATCGTGGTGGACACCCCGGTGTACTGGTCGGGTCTCGGCCAGGGCGTCATTCTCGGCCTGATTCAGATCGGCGGGTTCGGGATCATGACGATCGCGTCCTTGGTCGGGTTGCTCCTGGCGGATCGGATCGGTCTTCGGGGCAGGTTGAATGCGGCAGCCGAGGTACGCACATCCGGGCTGGGCGACGTTCGAAGCGTCGTCGTGGGTGTGTTTCGTACCAGTCTGATCATCGAGGGCGTCGTCGCGCTCTGTCTGTCGGCGCGCTTCTTCTTCGGATACGACGAGCCCCTCGGCCGCGCGATCTGGCTGGGGATCTTCCATTCCGTGTCGGCGTTCAACAACGCAGGATTCGCGCTCTTCAGCGACAACATGATCGGGTTCGCCACCGACCCGTGGATCTGTGTGCCGTTGTTGATCGCGGTCGTGTTGGGCGGCATCGGGTTTCCGGTTCTGTTCGAGATCGCCCGTCGTGCCCGATCGCGTGCCCGCGGCGTTCGTTCTCGCAAGCGCTGGACCTTGCACACCCGGATGACGTTGTCCGTCACCGCTGTTCTGTTGGTTCTCGGCCCGACGGTGGTGTTGCTTTTCGAGTGGTCGAGAACCCTGGGCGGATTCGGGTTCTGGGACAAGATGCTCGTCGCGACGTTCCAGGGCGTCATGCCCCGCACCGCAGGCTTCAACAGTGTCGATTACGCGGATGTGGACAACGCGACCCTCTTGATCACCGATGTCCTGATGTTCATCGGTGGTGGCAGCGGCGGTACGGCAGGCGGCATCAAGGTCACCACATTTGCCTTGCTGCTGTTCGTCATCGTGGCCGAAATCCGCGGTGACCGCGAGGTGACGGTGTTCGACCGTCGAATAGATCCTCGGGTGCAACGTCAGGCATTGACCGTCGCGTTGATCGGGGTGGCCCTCATCATGCTGCCGGTGGTGGCGCTGTTGGCCGGTACGAACTTCGACCTCGACGTGCTTCTCTTCGAGGTCGTCTCGGCATTCGCGACGGTGGGCCTGTCCACCGGAATCACCGCACAGTTGCCCGGCTGGGGCCAGATGATTCTGATCGTCCTGATGTATCTGGGCCGCATCGGTTCCATCACTCTGGTCAGTGCTCTCGCCGCCCGCGACCGCGGTCGGCGCTATATGCTTCCCACGGAAAGGCCGTTCATTGGCTAGGAAACCGTCCTCCGACGTCGTCGTCGTTCTCGGTCTCGGCCGCTTCGGTAAGTCGCTGGCGCTGGAACTGATGAGCCAGGGAGTCGAGGTGCTCGGCGTCGACAGCGACGAGGCCGTAGTGCAACGCGTGGCAGACCGTTTGACGCATGCTGTGGTGGCCGATACCACCGACGAGGAGTCGTTGCGACAACTTTCGGTACACGAGTACGACCGCGCCGTCGTGGGCATCGGTTCCAATCTCGAAGCGAGCCTGCTCACCGCATCGGCTCTGGTGAATCTGTCGATGTCGACCATCTGGGCCAAGGCTCTGAGCAACGCGCACGCCAAGATTCTCAGCCAGATCGGCGTCCACCACGTTGTCAGGCCCGAGCACGACATGGGTAAGCGAGTAGCTCACCTGGTACGTGGTCGGATGATGGACTACATCGAGTTCGACGACGGCTTTGCCATGGCGAAGACGTCGCCCCCGGCCTCGCTGCTAGGAAAAACTCTGGGCGAGAGTGGAATTCGCACCAAGCACGGAGTAACCGTCGTTGCAGTCAAGCGTCCGGGTGAAGGGTTCACCTACGCCACGGCAGACACGGTGATCGGCGCAGGCGATACCGTCATCGTCTCCGGCCAGGTTCGAGACACCGAAAAATTCAGCGAGTCGACATGAGCGCCTCCAGGGTCGCGCGCGCACCGTTCTTCTGAAGTGACGCCAACTGTGTCGTGTACTCGGCGACGAAACGTTCGTTGTCGATCAGATCGCCGAACACTGCTCGATTGGCGATGAAGGCCGTCGGATTCTCTCGCTGACTCTGCGCGATCGGAACGAGTGAATCCTTCAGTTGATCGACGATGTCGATGGGCTCACCGGCCTCGTCGACTGCCTCGGCGTAGCGTGCCCAACTGGCAACGACTGCGGTGGAGCGAGTGATCTCACCGCCGCTCTCGAGATTCTTGCGGATTACGGGCAACAGCCACTTGGGAATTCGATCCGAGGACTCAGCGCACAGGCGGGCGACGGTGTCGCGGATTTCCGGGTTGGAGAACCGTTCGATGAGCGTGTGCTTGTATTCGGCGAGGTCGATGCCGGGAACGGGTTGCAATGTGGGCGTTGCTTCCTCGTCCATGTACCCGAGTAGGAACGCGGCGAACTGCGGGTCCTGACAGACTTCGTGCACCAGTCGAAAACCGCTGAGGTAGCCGAAATACGCGAGCGCCTGATGGCTGGCGTTGAGCAGGCGCAGCTTCATCAGCTCGTACGGCGTGACGTCGTCGACAACCTGAACTCCGACGTCCTCGAGAGGCGGGCGCCCCAGCGTGAAGTTGTCCTCGAGCACCCACTGTGTGAACGGCTCACCGGCTACGGGCCACTGATCGTCGATGGCGTAGCGGGCAGAGAGTTCCTCGATCACTTCCGGTGTCGTGACCGGAGTGATGCGGTCGACCATGGAGTTGGGGAACGCCCCTTCTGCGGCGATCCAGTCTGCGAGAGCCGGATCCTTCAGGCGGGCGAAGGTGGTGAACGTCGATTGTGCGATGTGGCCGTTGCCTTCGATGTTGTCGCACGACATGATCGTGAACGGCTTCAGTCCGCGTTCCTTGCGCCGTGACAATGCCTCCACGACGAGCCCGAATGTGGTTGCCGGAACGGCCCCGTCCTCGAGATCGGCGACGATGGCGGGGTTCTCGACGTCGAACTCACCCGTCGTCGCGGAGAAGTTGTAGCCCCCCTCGGTGATCGTGAGGGAGACGATCCTCGTGGTCTCCGCGGCCATCTTCTCGACGACGGCCTCTGCGTCGTCGGGCGCGAAGAGATATTCGACGATGGATCCGACGACGCGGGTGTCCCACGTGCCGTCGGAATGCTTGAGCGCCAACGTGTACAGGCAGTTCTGCGCCTCCATCACGTCCTTCATCCGGCGGTCTCCGGGAAGTACGCCCACTCCACAGATGCCCCACTCGGACCCTTGCCCCTGTTGTAACAACCGGTCGATGTACATCGCCTGATGTGCTCGATGGAAGCCGCCGACACCGAAATGCACGATGCCTACGGTGACGTCGGAACGGTCGTAGGTGGGAACGGCCACGTCCTCGATGAAGTCGTCGAGATTGCGCGAGTTCAACTTCATACGTTCGTCTCCTTCGATGGGCTCTGGGAAAGACCGGGAATGACAACGGCTTTGATGCTGCCGGGTTGCTTGTCTGCATTCAAGGCATCCTCGACGCGATCGAGGCCGAAACGCGCGGTGACCATAGCATCGAGGTCGACGCGACCGGCCAGGACGAGCTCGCGCGCGATCGGCCACGTGTTGGCGTACCGAAAGACGCCGGTGAGAACCAGTTCTCGGTTCTGAATCAGTGAGATGGGGAGCGGGTAATCCGAGCCGCCCATGCCCACCAGTACGACGGTACCCGCCGGCCGAACAGCATGAATGCCGTCGACGACGGCCCGAGCGGCACCCGACGCGTCGATGAACGCGTCCACTTCCAGCGCACGTACGTCGTCCACTGCTGGATCGAGCACCCGCGTCGCACCGAGTTTCGCGGCATTGTCACGTCTCGGTGCGTCGATGTCACTGACGATCACCTCGGTGGCACCGAAAGCACGGGCCACCTGGGCGGTGACGATGCCGACCGGGCCTGCGCCCGCGATGAGCACGCTGGATCCGGCGGTGATTCCGGCCTTCTGCGCCGACGCGATACCGACCGACAGCGGCTCGAACAGTGCTGCGGCTTCGTCGGAGATCGAGTCGGGGACGTCGTGCGCGAACACCGACTGGATCAGTACGTACTCTGCCAGCGCGCCGTCGATCGGCGGCGTGGCGAAGAATTCCATGGCCGGGCACAGGTTGTAGCGGCCGGCGCGCGACTGGGCGCTGGTGGGATCGGGACGCTGCGGTTCGATGGACACCCGCTGCCCGACGCGGGCGTCGGACACATCGGAGCCGACCGCGACGATCACACCGGCCGCCTCGTGACCGAGGACCAGCGGGCCGTCGACCACGTACTCGCCGATGCGTCCCTCCCGGTAGTAATGCGCATCGGACCCGCACACGCCGACGGCGGTGACCTGGACCAGTACCTCGTCGTGGGCTGGGGTCGGCACCGGCCGGTCTTCCATTCGTATCTCGTGCACGCCGGTGAGCACGCTGGCCTGCATGGACTGTGGCACGGGCCGCTGGATGCGAGGGGGTGTTGTGTAGATCACACCTTAATGTTAGCTTAGTGAGCAGATGAACACGAGCTGAGCATTTGCTCACTGGTCAGGGAGGCGTCATGGACGGATCGGAGCCCGGCGGGGCGAAGTCCGCGCGGTCGGGAGAAGATCTCCGGCTGGCTCTGCGCGCCGCCACCATGTACCACCTCGAAGGTGCGACGCAGGCCGAGATCGCCGTGAAGCTGGGCGTCTCGCGCCCGACTGCAGGACGGTTGGTCGCGCGGGCTCGTTCCCAAGGGCTCGTGACGATCGAGATCAACGTTCCCGACGATCTGCAGGGCACCGTGCATGCGGACGTCGAGCGTGAGCTCGAAGCGAAGTTCGGACTCACCGAGGTGTTGGTCGTCTCGGACGTCATCGACGGCACGGACACCGGCTACGGATCCCTCGGCCGAGCGGCAGCGACGTTGCTCTCGCGTCGACTCAAGGATCGCGACGTCCTGGGGTTCACCTGGGGCCCCGAAACGGTGGCGGTGGCGAGCTCGCTGAAGACCCGATCTACCAAATGTGCTGCGGTGGTACAACTCGACGGCTCCATCACCTCGGCCGACTATCAGACCGGTGTCGAGTACACACTCGGACGGTGCGCTGCGTACCTGCAAGCGACACCCATCAGGCTCAACGCGCCGCTGTACGCCGATCAGGCGACAGTCGTTGCGTTGGAGCAGGATTCCGTGATCTCTCGCGCCCTCAAAGCCGGGACCGATGCCGATGTGATGATGTACGGCATCGGTCCCGTTTCCACGTCCACCACCTTGTTCGAGGGCAGCTTCATCGACCTCGACGTGCTCGAAGAATTGCGCCGCCTCGGTGCAGTCGGCGAGATCGGCGGACGGTTCTACGACGCCGACGGCATCGATACCGGAGGATCACTCCCCGGCCGAACCGTGTCGGTGGGGCTCGACGCCATCAGGGCGTGTGATCGGGCTGTGCTCGTCACCGGTGGGCAACGTAAACACGAGGCGCTCCTCGGTGCTCTGCGCGGCGGACTGGCCTCGATCCTGGTGACCGACATCGAAAGTGCACGCTGGCTCGTTGCGCAAGCTCCTGCAACGGCGACCTCCAATGGAAAGGTATTTCAGTGAGGGTTTTACCGAAAGTGGCTGTCGCGGCGTCGCTTGCGACAACCTTGGTGCTGTCCGGCTGCGCCGGAGCCGGCTCGTTCGGCGGTGACGGTGACGGCAAGACGATCACCGTCGCGATCGTCTCCAATTCACAGATGTCCGACGCCATTTCGCTCGCTCCGGAGTTCGAGGCGGAGAACCCCGGCATCAATCTGAAGTTCGTGTCGCTGTCGGAGAACGAGGCGCGGGCCAAGATCACCGCCTCGGTCGCCACCGGCGGCGGCGAGTTCGACGTGGTGATGATCAGCAACTTCGAGACCCCGCAGTGGGCCGAGAACGGCTGGCTGACCAACCTGTCCGAGTATGCCGACGCAACACCGGGCTACGACGAGGACGACTTCATTCCCACCCTGAAGGAGTCGCTGTCGTACGAGGGGAGCATGTACTCGGTGCCGTTCTACGGCGAATCCTCCTTCCTGATGTACCGGAAGGACCTGATGGAGGCTGCCGGCATCACCATGCCGGAGGAGCCCACCTGGCAGGAAGTCGCCGACGCCGCCGCGAAGCTCGACAGCCCGGACGTATCGGGAATCTGTTTGCGCGGCAAGCCCGGTTGGGGTGAAGTACTCGCCCCGTTGGATACCGTCATCAACGCATTCGGTGGTCGGTGGTTCGACGAGAACTGGAACGCACAGCTCAACAGCCCAGAGGTGGAACAGGCCGTTCAGTTCTACGTCGACCTGGTACGTGAGCACGGTCAGGCAGGCGCAGCGACGAGCGGTTTCAGCGAATGCGGAACGCAACTGTCGCAGGGAAATACGGCAATGTGGTACGACGCCACATCTGCAGTGTCGGTCCTCGAAGACCCGACGTCGTCGAACGTCGTCGGCAAGATCGGATACGCCAAGGCACCGTCGGCCGCCAAGGGCGACAACGGGTGGCTGTACTCCTGGGCCCTCGGAATCCCGAAGACGTCCGAGAATCCGGACGACGCCTGGAAGTTCGTCTCGTGGATGACCAGCAAGGAATACCTGAACAAGGTCGGCAACGAATTGGGTTGGGAGCGAGTGCCTCCCGGCAGCCGTCTGTCGACCTACCAGATTCCCGAATACGAGGAGGCGTCCGCTGCGTACGGTCAGGTCACCCTCGATTCGATCAACGGCGCGGATCCGAACAATCCCACTGTGGATCCGGTTCCGTACACCGGAGTGCAGTTCCTGACCATCCCCGAGTTCCAGGACCTCGGAACCCGCGTCAGTCAACAGATCAGCGCCGCAGTAGCAGGACGAATCAGCGTCCACGACGCGCTCGAACAAGCGCAGCAATACGCCGAAGTGGTCGGTAAGACGTACCAGGAGGACCAGGGATGACCACCACCGCAACACGATCGGCGCAGGCCGATTCCGAGGAGTTCGTACCGAGACCGAGGACGATCTCCAAGGCCGAAGGGTGGCGTCGCCGCGGCCCGCTGCTGCCGGCCATGGTGTTCGCCATTCTCGTCACCCAGGTTCCGTTCCTGTTCACGTTGTACTACTCGACGCAGTCGTGGAACCTCGTGCGACCGGGTTCGCAGAAGTTCAACTGGCTCAACAACTACGTCGCGGTGTTCCAGGACAGCCAGTTCCGTGAGGTCGCCCTCAACACGGTGATCATGATCGTCGGAACCGTCATCATCTCGGTGGTTCTCGGGTTGTTCCTGGCTCTGCTGTTGGACCGGAAGTTCATCGGCCGCAGCCTGATTCGCACCCTACTGATCACCCCGTTCCTCATCACCCCGGTAGCTGGCGCGTTGATCTGGAAGACCACGATGTTCGATCCCGTCTTCGGCCTGATCAACTTCGCGCTGAGCCCGTTCGGTGTCGATCAGATCGACTGGGTCTCGCGCTACCCATTGCCCGCCGTCATGGCGAACCTGATCTGGCAGTGGACTCCGTTCATGATGCTGCTGATCCTGGCCGGCCTGCAGTCGATGCCGAAGGACATTGCCGAGGCGGCACGGGTCGACGGGGCAGGGCCGATCAAGCTCTTCCGTGAGCTGACCCTCCCGCATCTGCGCCGATTCATCGAGCTCGGTGCGGTGCTCGGGGCCATCTATCTGGTCAACACCTTCGACGCGGTCTACATGATGACCTCCGGCGGACCGGGTGTGGCGAGCGCGAACCTGCCGTTCTACATCTACCAGCGAGCGTTCCTCGGCTTCGACATCGGCCAGGCCGCGGCCATGGGCGTCGTCACCGTCGTGGCCACCATCATCGTCAGCACCCTGGCGCTGAGACTGATCTTCAAGAGCTTCAGCGGAACCGAGGAGGCTGCGTGATGAGTACCGCAACTGTGGACAAGACAACTACTTCCGCGCCGATCAAGCGCAAGAGCAAGTGGGGCCCGGGGTCCATCTGGTCCTTCGTCGCCTGGGTCGCAGGCATCGCGTTCTTCTTCCCGGTGCTGTGGATGGTCCTCACCGGTTTCAAGCAGGAGGCCGACGCCTACTCCGACCCGCCCAAGCTGTTCTTCACACCTACTCTCGATCAGTATCGAGGGGTCCTGGAGAGCGGCATCGGCACGACGTTGCTGAACTCGGCGTTCGCGACCGTCGTCTCGACGATCTTCGTTCTGCTGCTGGGTGTTCCGGCTGCCTTTGCCCTGTCGCTGCGTCCGGTCAAGAAGACGAAGGACGTGCTGTTCTTCTTCATCTCCACCAAGATGCTGCCCGTCGTCGCCGCGATCGTCCCGCTGTACGTCATCGTCGGTGACATCGGAATGCTCGACAACATCTGGACTTTGGTCGTGCTGTACACCGCGATGAATCTTCCGATCGCCGTGTGGATGATGCGATCGTTCTTCCTCGAAGTGCCGAGCGAGCTGCTCGAAGCCGCGAGTATGGACGGCGCGTCACTGTGGACCTCGGTACGTGAGGTGATCCTGCCGCTGGTCTCGCCCGGCATCGCGGCCACGTCGTTGATCTGCGTCATCTTCTCGTGGAACGAATTCTTCTTCGCAGTCAACCTCACTGCCGTTCAGGCCCAGACGATTCCGGTGTACCTCGTCGGATTCATCACCGGTCAGGGCCTGTACTGGGCCCAGCTTTCCGCAGCTGCGACGTTCGCAGCACTTCCCGTCGTCCTTGCCGGATGGTTCGCGCAGAACAAGCTCGTGCGCGGCCTGTCCTTCGGCGCAATCAAGTAGGAGAAAGTCTTATGGCTGCAATCACGTACAAGAAGGCATCCTGCGTCTACGAAGGTGCCGACAAGCTCGCCGTCGATTCACTCGACCTCGACATCCAGGACGGCGAATTCGTCGTGCTGGTCGGGCCTTCCGGCTCCGGCAAGTCCACTGCTCTGCGGATGCTCGCCGGTCTCGAGGAGATCGACGGTGGTGCCATCGAGATCGGTGGCAAGAACATGGTGGGTGTGCCGTCGAAGGATCGGGACATCGCGATGGTGTTCCAGAATTACGCCCTGTACCCCAACAAGACCGTCGGGGAGAACATGGGTTTCGCCCTGAAGATGCGTGGTGTGTCCCTCGAGGAGCGCACGAAGAAGGTGGCCGAGGCCGCAAAGATCCTCGACCTCACCGAGTACCTGGATCGCAAGCCCGGCAAGCTCTCGGGTGGTCAGCGTCAGCGAGTTGCCATGGGGCGTGCCATCGTTCGTGAGCCGCAGGTGTTCTGCATGGACGAGCCCCTGTCCAACCTCGACGCGAAACTGCGAGTCCAGACGCGAACGCAGATCGCGGCGTTGCAGCGTCGACTCGGCACCACGACGGTCTACGTCACGCACGACCAGGTCGAGGCCATGACGATGGGTGATCGCGTTGCCGTGTTGCGCGGTGGCAAACTGCAGCAGTTCGCCTCTCCCACAGATCTGTACGACAACCCCGTCAACGCATTCGTCGCCGGCTTCATCGGCTCGCCTGCAATGAACCTGATGACGGTTCCCATCGGCTCGGGTGGCGTTCAGATCGGCTCGTTCCTGCTTCCGCTCGAACGCGACGAGCTGACCAAGCTCGCGAGCCTCGGCCTCGACAACGTCACCGTCGGGCTACGCCCGGAGCAGCTCGGCATCGTGCAGGGCGGCGGCGAAGGCTTCGAGGGCAAGGTGGATCTGATCGAGGAACTCGGCAGCGAGTCCTACCTCTACGCACACCTCGACGACCCGAAGGTCAAGGGGCTCGACGGCGGGCCGGTCTCACTCGTCGCCCGCTCGGCCGTTCGAGCTCCGGCCAAGATCGGCGAGAGCATCGGGCTGACGCGACTCGACGGTGCGATCCACCTCTTCCACCCTGAGACGGGGGAGCGCATCTAACGCGGTTGGTACGGGACTTTTCTGGACAGGATCAGTGCCGTCAGAAGCGCTGCGCCCCAGAGCAGGAAGATGCCGTCGAAGAACAGGTGACCGTACTTGACTGATCGGTTCTCGTCCGAGACGACCAATCCGATCACCGCTCCGATGAACGACGCACCGCCCCAGACAATTAGCAGTACAGAGCCGGGCCAGGATATGCCGAAGATCAACGACGGCACCCTCGTCCGGTTCTGTGCTGCCAGGCGCGGCCGGTTCAGATAGGCGAGGGCCGGAAGAATTGCTGCGGCGAGTTTGACGAGGGCAAGCACCAGCAGTGCCGTTCGTGCCGTTGCCGGTTCGGAGTCGACCCACTCCGTGGCGAAGGCACCGACGGTGTCGAGCAGCCATCGACCGCCTGCAGCCCAATAGGCGGAGAACGCGGCGTGAACGATCCCCAGTACGCACGCGATCGCAAAGAATCGGATGGCCACGGTGATCGAGGCTAGCCGAGTTGCCACCCCCGTTCAGGGGTAGCGAGGAATTGTTCATCTCCCCTACCGTGGCGGTGATGGGCATCACAGGCGCAGGAGGAAACATGGTCGACTCGGCATATACGGCATTCAGAAACGCACGCGATCTTCTGCTCGACACCTACGGCGACTACGACCGTGCGGTAGCGACTTTCGAATGGCCGTCGTTCGGCGAGACGTTCAACTGGGCCATCGACTGGTTCGACGCGATTGCCCGTGGCAACGACGGCACCGCGCTGTGGATCGTCGAAGAGGACGGCAGCGAGGCCAAATACAGTTTCGACGACATGGCGCGTCGCTCCGATCAGGTGGCTCGTTGGCTCGAATTGCAGGGAATCGGCCGCGGCGACTCGGTGATCCTGATGCTGGGCAACCAGGTGGAACTCTGGGAGTCGATGCTCGCGGTGATGAAGCTCGGAGCGGTCTTGATGCCGACGACCACGGCCATCGGGCCCGCCGACCTGACCGACCGAGTGGTGCGCGGCAATGCTCGCGCCGTGATCGTGAACCCCTCGGACACCGGCAAATTCGACGACGTGCCCGGAGACTATCTGCGAATCGCCACTACCGCCCACGACGGTTGGGTCGACTATTCGGATGCCCGCTCCGTCGAGGCCAGGCCGTTCGAGTCCGTCACCGCACCCACCGACCGCCTGCTGATGTACTTCACCTCCGGTACCACCAGCAAGCCGAAACTCGTCGAGCACACTCAGATCTCCTATCCCGCGGGGCATCTGAGCACGATGTACTTCCTCGGATTACGCCCGGGCGACGTGCACCTGAACATCAGCTCGCCGGGCTGGGCCAAGCATGCGTGGAGCTGCTTCTTCGCACCGTGGATCGCCGAGGCGACCATCTTCATCTACAACTACGGCAAGTTCGACGCGAAGGCATTGCTCGAGCAGATCCGCCGGGCCGAGGTGACGACGTTCTGCGCGCCACCGACCGTGTGGCGCATGCTGATTCAGGCAGACCTCGCCGGCGGGGGTGGTTCACTGCGTGAGGCAATCGGTGCCGGTGAGCCGCTCAACCCAGAGGTGATCTCGCGGGTGCAGCAGGACTGGGGCCTGAACATTCGGGACGGCTTCGGCCAGACCGAAACCACTGCGCTAGTTGCCAATACGCCGGGTGCGGTGCTGAAGTCCGGATCGATGGGCCGGCCACTGCCCGGCGTCCCCGTGGTGATCGTCGACCCCACCACCGGCGAATTGGCCGACGAGGGAGAGATCTGCCTCGACCTGGCGCAGCAGCCGTTCAACCTGATGACCGGCTATCTCGGCGACCCCGAACGCAACGCTGCCGTCATGGCCGACGGTTACTACCACACCGGTGACGTCGCATCGCGGGATTCCGAGGGCTACATCACCTACGTCGGCCGCACCGACGACGTGTTCAAGGCCTCGGACTACAAGATCTCTCCGTTCGAGCTCGAAAGCGTGCTGATCGAACACCCCGCGGTGGCCGAGGCGGCCGTCGTTCCGGCTCCCGACGAGACGCGGTTGGCCGTCCCCAAGGCGTACGTTGCGCTCGCAGCTGGCTGGGAACCCAACGAAGACACGGCATTCGAGATCCTGAAGTACGCCCGCGAGCACCTGGCCCCGTTCCTGCGAGTTCGGCGTATCGAGTTCTTCGAGCTACCCAAAACCATCTCGGGCAAGATCCGCCGCGTGGAATTGCGCGCCCGCGAGGACGCAGCCGTCGGACCACTGGACAGCGAGTGGCGTGACGACCAGTTCCCCGCGCTGAAGAGGTGACGTGAGCGCCCACTATTGGCTGCTCGCGACGGGATCCCGATTCTCGAGGCGAATTGTGGACGCTCAGATCAGTTGTGGGTGGGGCCGGCAGGGTCGGTTGTCGTAGGTGACGTGAGCGCCCACTATTGGTTGTTGGAGGCGGGATCCCGATTCTGGAGGCGAATTGTGGGCGCTGAGCTCAGTTGTGGGTGGGGCTGGCAGGGTCGGTAGTCGTAGGTGAGGTGAGCGCCCATTATTGGCTGCTCGCGGCGGGATCCCGATTCTCGACGCGAATTGTGGGCGTTCAGATCAGTTGCTCCAGAACCGCTCGAGGAATTCGAGCACCTCGGCCGATGCGGCCATCGTCGTCGCATGGTCGAACCCGCGAACGATGTGCAGTTCGGAGTCGGGCACCAGGGCGGCGGCGGCACGGGTGTCGCCCAGCCGGGTTCGATCCTCGCTGCCGACGTAGAACAGCGACGGTTGCGTGAAGTGCTGCAGGACGTCGTCGGGTAGGCCGGGATCGGCGTCGCATGCGCGGATGTACGCGGCCATGGCCTGAGCATCGTTGGCGGAGAACACCGCTCGTGTTCCCGGGTCGATGGGGAACATGCGGTGCGCGTTCCACGCCTCGAGGAACCCGTCCATGCCGCTGCGCTCCAACACGTCCGCGCAGCCCGGGAAGAACAGCCTGTCGAACGCTCCCGCCTGAGCGCCGTGACTACCGCCGCCCACCGCGAGTGAACGCACGCGTTCGGGCCTCGCCGCCGTCAACGCGAGACCGGCCCGCGCACCGAACGAATAGCCGAGATAGTCGACGGTCGGAGCGCCGACCGCGTCGAGAACCGACGTCAGATCTCCGACGATATTGGCCATGGCATAGGCATCGGGAGTATGGGGCTTCTCGCTGCGGCCATGACCGCGACTGTCGACCAGAATGAGCTGCCGAGTCCCGCGCAACGCCTTCACATATCCGAACGTCCGCCAAATCGTGTGCGTCAGGAAACTGCCGTGCACCATCAACAACGGCGGCCCGGACCCCACCACCGTGTACGCGATCTGCGTCCCATCATCTGCATTCGAGGCGTATTCCACCTTCCGATTCTGACCCTGGACGTCCACTCAACGTGACATTGACCCCCGAAAAGGCCACCGAACGTCACATTGACTCCTCCCGGGTGGGTGTTTCCGCGGCCGACTCGGCCGACTCGGCCGACTCGGCCGACTCGGCCGACTCGTTGGGCTGGGCGATCGGCGTCAGGTCGATGGTGCGGGTAGGGGCGATCGCGTCGAGGAACGGGCGATCGTGGCTGGCGATGATCAGTGCACCCTCGAATGTGTTCAGTGCGTCGATGAGGTGTTGGCGGCTGGTGATGTCGAGGTTGTTGGTGGGCTCGTCGAGCATCAGTAGTTTCGGTGCAGGCTCGGCCAGCAGGATTCGTGCCAGTGCGGCTCGCAGTCGCTCGCCTCCGGAGAGGGTGGCGACGACGGCGTCGGCGTCGGATCCGCGGAAGAGGAATCGGGCCAGTTGGCCACGGATCTGTTCGGCGGTGGCGTGCGGTGCCACGTCGGCGATGTTCTCGGCAACGGTGCGTGTTTCGTCGAAGATGTCGAGGCGTTGCGGAAGGTATTTCCACGGCACTTCGGCGTCGGCGGCGTCGAGACTGCGCAGCAGGGTGGTCTTACCGCTTCCGTTCGGCCCGACGAGTGCGATGCGTTCGGGACCGACGATGTGAACGTCGTCATGAGTCAGAACTACCTGTCCCGGATGGACTTTCGTTGCGGGCAGGTCGACGCGTATCTCGCGATCGTCGCGCAGGAGATCCTCGGCGGCAGACAGTGACGTCCGGGCATCGTCGACGCGATCGCTGTGGGTACCGCGTAGTTTGCCGGCCGATTCCTGTGCGGCCCGCTTGCGTCGGCCCGCAAGGACCGGCGGTACGCGCTTCTGCTCCGCCATCTTCTTGCCGTAGCGCAACCTGCGATCCAGTTTGATTTGTGTGTCGACCAATTCGCGTTCCTGCTTGCGCACGTCGTTCTTGGCGTCTCGGATGCTCGCCCGCGCGGCTTCCTGCTCGGCGTCGATCACCGATCGGTAGTGCGTGTAGTTTCCACCGAACATGCGTACTCGGGAGGTGCCGCTGCGTTCGGCGCGGACCTCGGCGATGGTATCGACACGCTCGAGCAATTCGAGGTCGTGGCTGCAGACGACGAGTACCCCCGAGTATCCGTCCACGGCCGCATACAGTCGTTCTCGTGCAACGAGATCCAGGTTGTTGGTCGGCTCGTCCAACAGCAGTACGTCTGGTTCGGCGAGCAATTGCGCGGTGAGAGCCAGCAGCATCGCTTCGCCACCGGACAGCGTGCCGACCGGTCGATCCAGGTCTGCGAGGGTGCCGACGATGCCGCCCAGACCGAGCTTGTTCGGCAACGCCAGGGCGCGTTCCTCGACGTCCCAGGAGGATCCGACGATGGCGAAATCGTCCTCGGAAGATGTACCGGATTCGATGCGATGCAATGCCTTTCGGACCGAATCGATGGCCAGCACGCGATCCACCGGGAGCTCGGGGTCGAGTGCGATGTCCTGACGGAGATAACCCAGGACGCCGGGCATCGAGATCGAACCGCGCTGCGGTGTCAGTTCTCCGGCGAGCAATCTCAGAAGGGTCGACTTTCCGGCACCGTTCGAACCGACGAGACCTGTTGTGCCGCTGGGGAAGATGGCCGACAACGCGTCGAACACGGGGTCGCCGTCGGGCCAGGAGAACGTCAGATCGGAGACAGAGAGGGAAGATGAATGAGGCATGGATGCTCCAAAGGTGTGCGTGCGGTCGAACTGCAGGCGTCTAGAACCTTTGGAAGAGCAATGGCCTCTCCGAATCTGTGGGCAACAAGGCGATCTCCACGCTAATGCCGAACGTGGGCAATCCGCAAGCGATTTAGACCGAGGGCCCCTTCTTGCGTAGTTCGTCCACTGTCGACATGGCTCCGCGCAGTTCGTCCAACCAGTCCTGCGTGTGCTCGCCGACCAACTTCACGGCCCACGACAGAGCGTCTGCACGAGACCGCGCGACTCCGGCATCGACGAGGGTGTCGAGGACGCGTCGTTCGGGCTGACGCAGGCGGGTCATGACCGGGACGGCCAGGTGGGTGAACAGGACTACCTCGGAATCGGTCCGAACGCCCCAGGCGACCTTGCGTCCGTAGCGCTTCTCGGCCTCGTCGGCAATCTGCATGCGCTCGGCCCGGGTGCCTTCTCGGAATCGGGCGATGCGGCCTTCGGTGGCGGCAGGTGAACTGCCCTCCTCGGTGGCCAACGTCCCGACCACCACGATCTCTTCGCGATCCACCTCGACCGACGCGGTGCCCTCGAACCAGCTGTCGGGCAATCTGCCGCCGAACCAGTCGCCGGCATCGGTGGCGTCGGGAACATCTGCGTGCTGCCAGCCGCCGGGGCGACCGAACGAGCGTCCGTTGGGTTTCATGGTGACTCCTCTGTAGGTTCAGTAATACTGATTACATGATTACACCCCATCTCGGGTTCGCGCCACCGCCGATTCGTCGGAGGCCTGGGGCATGATCGACTCCGTGCGCACAACGAGAAGACCGACGACTCTGGCCGCAATCGTGTCCGTACTGGCGCTGGTGGTCGCTGCCTGCGGAAACAGCGGGCCCGATCAGCCGCAGACGGTCGCCGAGCAGTTCGCGGCCGCCGTCAGCAGCTCGAACATCGATCAGGCAGCCGCGCTGACGACCGATCCCGCGGGCGCGAGCGCCGCTCTAACCCAGCTGTACGACGGGCTGTCCGGCGGCGGAACGGTGACGGCCACTCCCGATTTCGAGGCTGTCGACGCGAACGAGGATGCGGGCACGTTCACGCTGAACGCCGATTGGCGCTTCTCGACCACCACCGACGGCACGGCGGAACCGGACGGCCAGCCGAAGGAGTGGAACTACACGACGTCTGCGACCGCGGCAGAGACTCCGCAAGGGTGGAAGATCACCTGGGACCCGGCCATCTTGGTCCCCGGACTGACGGCCGATTCCTCGGTCCGATTCACCCCGACCGACGCGCTGGTCGCGCCCAGGGTGTTCGATGCCAACGGCGGCGAGCTCATGTCGCAGCAGGTCGTCACCCTCGTCAACGTCGATGCGACGGCCGATCCGGTGGCCGTCGCCGCTCTCGTCGGATCTGTCGTTCCCGGGATCACGGCCCAGTCTGTCGCATCGTCTGTTGCTGCTGCACAGGGTAATTCGGCGACCATAGTCTCGCTCCGTCAGGCGGACATCGATCCCATCGGAGCGCAGCTCGCGGCCGTTCCGGGAGTCACCCTGGCGCCACAGACTCGGCTGCTGGCCACCGATCGCAATCTTGTCTCGCCGGTTCTCAGCGACCTGACGTCGCTGTGGGAACAGGAGCAGGCGGCCAATCGAGGCTGGGCGATCCAATCGGTCGCTGCCGACAACACCGTCACCCAGCTTGCCGGTCGCGATGCCTCCACCGGTGACGACATCGCGACCACCGTCGACTCGGCGTTGCAGATCAAGGCCGAGAACGCCCTGGCGTCGGTGCCGCAGCAGGCTGCGATCGTCGCGCTTCGGCCGTCCACCGGAGAGGTTCTCGCCGTCGCGCAGAACGCCGCGGCGGATGCGGAGGGCCCGATTGCTCTGACCGGTCTCTACCCGCCCGGGTCGACTTTCAAGACGGTGACCACCTCGGCTGCTCTGCAATCCGGTGCCGTCACCCCCGACACCGTGTTGCCGTGCCCGGCGACGGAGAACATCGAGGGACGTCAGATTCCCAACGACGACAACTTCGCGCTCGGCGACGTTCCGTTGCACACTGCCTTCGCGAAATCGTGCAACACGACGATGGGCCGACTCGGCGTCGCCCTGCCGCCGAACGGTCTGACCGACGCGGCCGCGCAGTACGGCCTCGGCGTCGACTACGTGACCCCGGGCCTGACGACCGTCACCGGTTCGGTGCCGTCGGCCGACACCCCGGCGCAGCGCGTCGAATCCGCCATCGGCCAAGGGCAGGTGACTGCGTCACCGTTCGGCATGGCGCTGGTCGCGTCGTCGATCGCGAACAACGGATTGCTCCCGCCGACGGTCGTCTCGGGTAAGCCCGGCGTGGGAAACATGCAGCCGGCAGCGGTGAACCCACAGGTCACCGAGCAGATCAAGGCCATGATGCGCGAGACCATCACCGGTGGTACGGCCACGGCACTGAACGGCATTCCGGGGCTGCTCGGCAAGACCGGAACCGCCGAATTCGGGC
Source organism: Rhodococcus sp. 06-221-2 (assembly GCF_002258365.1). Classification (NCBI taxonomy): domain Bacteria; kingdom Bacillati; phylum Actinomycetota; class Actinomycetes; order Mycobacteriales; family Nocardiaceae; genus Rhodococcus; species Rhodococcus sp. 06-221-2. The sequence continues at coordinate 597,804 of NZ_NOYJ01000035.1, read as the reverse complement.
CGAACAACGAAGGAGCGCACGGCTGGTTCGTCGGGATCTCCGGTGATCTCGCGTTCGCGGTCTTCGTGAACAACGCGGGAAGTTCGGCGCCCGCCATCGAGGCTGCAGGACGCTTTCTGAGGTAACAGCCCGAGGTAAACGGACCACTCCGTATCTCAATCGTGACCGGCTTGTATGAATCCCGTGCTTGTTACTCGTGTGACTACAGTGAATATTGTGACTCATGAGTTCTATGAGTCGTGTCCGTCGTGGCCCGCGCAAGGTCCGCGGTCGCTACCTCGTCGCAGTTGCAGCATCGGCGACGCTGTCGGTCTCGGCCGTGTTCTGGATGGTCGACCGCCCACCGAGCGAGGCCGAGGTATTGGTCTCCAAATTCGTCGACGCGCTGGACAACCGCGATGTCGCGGCGGCGGCAGCACTGACGACGTACCCGAACGCCGCGACGGCAGCTCTGAATCAGATGTTCGACGGTTTGTCGGCCGACGGTAGATCGACGGGCGACTTCGACCTGACGCAGTACATGGATCTCTCCGACGAGAGCGGATTCTTCACGCTCGCGTCCGCCTGGAATTTCGGCGAGGGCAAGGACTGGAAGTACAGCGCTCAGGGCGCAACCAAGAAGCTCAGTGTCGGCTGGCGTATCGCGTGGGATCCGGCCACGCTCGTTCCGGATCTGACCTCCGGTGGGTCGGTTCGCTACACCCGCACCGACGCCGCTCCGCCGTTGATCTTCGATTCCGCGAACAACGTGCTGATGAGTGAGCGGACCATCAACGCCATCTCTCTCGACCCCGCCCAGATCAGTGATCCGGCGGCGTCGACTCAGCAACTCGCCGATGTCATCGACGTCGTCGCGCCGCTGATCACCTCCGAATCGCTACTGAAGGAACTCGATTCGGCCCACGGAGCTCCGATCACCGCAGTGACACTGCGCGACGACGACTTCGCCGTTCTCGAAGACGATCTGCGAGCGGTGCCGGGAGTGGTGGTCGCCCCGCAGCCGAAGCTCATCGTCGACGACCGTCGAATCACCTCCCCGGTGCTCGACTCCCTGCGCGCCGCATGGCAATCCGGCCGCGACGCCACCGCAGGCTGGGCCGTCGACACCTACACCGTCGACGGAACCGGTGAACGACGCGTGGGATTCCAGGGACCGGGCGGACCGGACCTGCACGCAACGCTCGATCCGCGCGTCCAACTCGCGGCCGAGAACGCTGTGGTGATGGCGGGTACATCCGCGTCGATCGTGGCGGTGTCCACGTCGACCGGTGCGATTCTCGGTGCGGCACAGAACAGTTACGCCAACGAGCAGGGCGACGTGGTGTTCGCCGGCTCCTATCCGGCCGGCACCGCGTCGGAGTTGATCAAAGCCGTACAGGCCGACCGGGGCGACGACAGTGCCGACGACGCGGCGGCACGCCTGGGTCTGGGAATTCACTATGCAATGCCCGGTCTCGACGCCTACACCGGCACCCCCGCCGACAGCCGGAGCGCGATCGACGGTATTCGGAACGTCTCCACCGCATCCGGAGCCGAGGCGACGGTGACACCGTTCGGACTGGCCCAGATGGCAGCAGCGATCTCCCGCGGCAGCGCGCCCACGCCGGCCATCGTTGCCGGGCAGACTGCAGTGGCAGACCGCGCAGCCGAGCCCATGGGCCCTGACGCTGCAGCCCGCCTGCGTGAGATCGTGGCCGCATCGTCGAACAGCAGTGGTCTCGATACGTTCGACGGCGTGCAGGGATTTGCCGGGGAGAGCGGCGATGATCGCTTCGTGCTCGCGACCAGCGGCGATGTTGCCTTCGCCGTCTACATCGAGGACGCCGACGGTGGGGATCAGGCAGTGCGGATGACTAGCCGCTTGCTGCAGGAGATGGCGAACCCCGTCGAATAGGGGCTCGATCGTTAGGCACGGTAGTTTTGTTCGGTGACTGTGCTCGATTTCGGACTACTGGTGGTGGCCGGGTTCTTCGCCGGCCTCATCGGGTTCGTCACCGGGCTCGCATCCCTCGTGTCCTATCCGGCGCTGTTGGCGGTAGGGCTTCCCGCGGTCTCGGCGAACGTCACCAACACCGTCGCGCTGGTCGCTGCCGGAGTGGGTGCCACTACGAGCTCGTCGGCCGAACTCGCAAAGGACGGCAAACAGCTGATTCGCTACGCCGTCTACTCGGCGCTCGGCGGGACCACCGGAGCCATCCTGCTGCTCGTCACTCCGGAGGGATCGTTCGAGGTCATCGTGCCCTTCCTGGTCGCGATGGCTGCGATTGCGCTGCTGCTGCAGCCGAAAATCCGAACGTTGTCCGGCGGCAGGCAATTTCCGACGCTGTACCCGCTGGCGCTGTTCGCCGTCGCCATCTACGGGGGCTACTTCGGAGCCGGAGCCGGGGTTATCTTCCTGGCCCTGGCGCTGATCTGTACGTCCGACACGTTCTGGCGCGCAAGCATTCTGAAGAGCTTCTTCCTCGGCATCGCCAATCTCATTGCGGCGATCATCTTCTCGTTCTCCGGCCACGTGAACTGGTGGGCCGCTCTGGCTCTCGCAATCGGCTGCTTCGTCGGCGGTGCCTGCGGGCCACCGACCGTCAAGGTGATCTCGCCGATCGTGCTCCGCGTCGGCGTCGGAATTCTGGGACTCGGCCTCGCCGGCTGGTTGGGGTACCAGGCATTCGGCTGACGTCGTAGGTGATCTGAGTGTCCACCATTTCAGCCGGGAGGCGCGATCCCGCTTCTGGAACGAAATAGTGGACACTCAGATCAGTTGTGCCTCAGCTTCTGAGGAGACACCGCAGCATCCACCGGTCGTGGGGGCGTCGGGCTCGTCGAACAGGCCGGCTCCACCGCAGACGCCCGTGTCGGGCAACGTCAGCTCCACCTTTCGCGCGCCCTCGTGATCGCCCGCCAGTTCGGCGGCGATGCTGCGCACCTGCTCGTATCCGGTCATCGCCAGAAACGTCGGCGCACGTCCGTAGCTCTTCATGCCAACCAGGTACAGGCCGGGTTCGGGCTGGGTGAGTTCCTCGACGCCGTGCGGGGACACCGAGCCGCAGGAGTGGATGTTCGGATCCACCAGCTCGGCGACGAACTTCGGTGCCTGCAGAGTGGGATCGAGATCGAGGCGCACTTCGGACAACCATGACAAGTCCGGACGGAACCCGGTCAGTGCGACGACGCGGTCGACGTTCTCGATACGGGTGCCGCCGTCGCCCACGAGGGCGAGCCGATCACCCTGTACAGCAACGGCTTCGGTGCGAAATCCGGAGACCACGGTGAGGTAACCGTCGTCGACGGCCTTCTTCGCGCGTTGGCCGAGTGCGCCGCGCGCCGCGAGTTCGTCGGCCGCACCGCCGCCGAAGACCTCCGCGGTGACGCCTCGACGCACGGCCCAGGTGAGCGTCGTGCCGGGCTCGTCGGCGGCGAGCTCTGCGAAGGTGATGATGCCGGTCAGCGCGGAGTGGCCGCTACCGGCGATGACGGTGTGCTTGCCCGCGAACTGGGAGCGAATCGCCGGATCGGCCAGATCGGGGACTCGGTAGTCGATGCGGTCGGCGGCGGCCTTCTCGCCGATGGCCGGAAGCCCCTCGCTGCCCAGTGGATTCGGCGATCTCCAGGTGCCCGACGCGTCGACCACGGCGCGAGCGAGGATGCGTTCCTCGCTGCCGTCGGAGTGGCGAACATGCACCGACAGTGGTTCGGTGTCGCGTCCGGCGTCGACGACGCGGTCGCGTCCCCGGCGGGCGACGCCGACCACTTCGCAGTCGACTCGGACGGTATCGCCGAGCACAGCAGCGAGGGGCGCGAGATAGTGCTCCACCCATTCGCGTCCGGTGGCGTAGGTGTCGCCGTCCGGCGGAGTCCAACCGGTGGGTTCGAGCAGTCGGGCGGCAGCCGGGTCGACGACCTCGGACCACGGAGAGAACAACCGCACGTGATTCCATTCGGACACCGCCGATCCGGCCGACGGTCCACGTTCGAGAACGAGGACGGCAGAACCGGTTTCGGTCAGGTGCGCCGCGGCAGCGAGACCGATGGGGCCTGCGCCGACCACCACTACGGGGTATTCGTTCATGACTGATCTACCTTTCCTCGTCGAACGAGAGTGTCCACTGCTGCGCGTGCGGTCCGGCCGACGCCGATGAGCGTCGCCGAGGCCGGGCCGGTCCAGTCGCCGTAACCCAGGAACTCCAGCGTCGGTTCACCGCGAACGTGATTGCCGTCCAACATTATTCCCGATCCTTCGGTGTGCAGGTGCAGCGGCTGCAGATGCCGCAGTGCGGGTCGGAATCCGGTGCACCAGAGGATTACATCCAGCTTTTCCGTCGTCTGTCCGTCGGTGACGCCGTCGGTGGTGATCGCGGTGAACATCGGCCGGGCGTGCAGCACTCCGCGATCCCTGGCCTCCCGCACCGGCGGGACCATGACGATGTCGCCCAGACCGGCGACCCCGCCGGTATCGGGACCGCCTGCCGCCAGAGTGCGGGACCGATCGCTGGCGACATCGAACAGCACCCGACCGTCGACGTCGTCGGGCAGAAACCTCGGCTCGCGGTTGGTGAACCACAGGGTCTGCGCGACCGTGGATATCTCGGCGAGTATCTGCGCCGCCGAGTTTCCGCCGCCGACGATTCCTACTCGCTTGCCCACGAACTGATCCGGCGTTCGGTAGTCAGCGGCATGCAGCTGGGTCCCACCGAACTCACGCATGCCCGGGTAGCTCGGCCAGAACGGCCGAGACCACGTTCCCGTCGCACTGACGACTGCTGCGGCACCGTACGACTCGCCGTCGGTGTCGACTCGATAGCCCTCGGTCGTACGATGCACGGACTTCACGTCGACGGGCCTCTGCACCGGCAAGTCGTACCTCTTCTCGTACGCCCGCAGGTAGTCCACCACATGCGATGCCGGCGGAAAACCACTGTGACACGCCGGCATCGGCCAACCGGGTAGTCGCGAGTACTCGGCCGGCGAGAACAGATGCAGGGACGGCCAGTAGTCCTGCCAGGACCCGCCGGCGTGCGTCTGGTTGTCGAGGATGACGAAGTCCAGACCGGCTCGTCGCAGGTAGTAGCCGGCGGCCAGTCCTGCCTGACCGCCGCCGATCACCACCACCTCGGTGTTCATTCGAATCAGGTTTCCGCGCTGCGCAATCGGGATGTCAGTTCTCCGACGCGGCCTGCGATGTCGTCACGCACCAGACGCATCCGCTCGATGCCGTCGATACCGCGTTCGGACGGTTCGTCGGTGTCCCAGTTCTCGAATCTGGGGCCGTCGACCACGTCTACCTTGGCCTCACCGCCGAGGGTGACGACGTAGTCCATCCGGGCGAGCAGAGCGGGGTCGATCGGTTTCGGTACTTCACCCGACAGATCGACGCCGACTTCGAGGAGCGCCTCGGCCGAGAGTGCGTTGACTGCGCTACCGGGTTCGGTTCCGGCAGAGTGCACTTCGACCGAATCGCCGACGGCCTTGCGCATCAGGCCGGCCGCCATCTGTGATTTGCCGCCGTTCTTGACGCAGACGAACAGCACGCTGGGTGTCGTCATGATGCCGAACTCTGCTTCGCTGGAACCAGTTCGGCGATCAGGTCTTCGATTCGACGCTTGATCTCGTCGCGAATCGGACGAACTGCCTCGACGCCTTTTCCTGCCGGATCGGCCAGTGCCCAGTCGCGGTAGCTCACGCCGGGGAACACCGGGCACGCGTCGCCACAGCCCATGGTGATGACGACGTCGGACGTCTCGACGGCCTCGGTGGTCAGGATCTTCGGCGACTGCGACGAGATGTCGATACCGACCTCGGCCATGGCCTCCACCGCTGCCGAGTTGATGGTGTCCACGGGAGCGCTACCGGCAGAACGTACCTCGACGGTATCGCCGGCGAGATGAGTCAGAAATCCGGCGGCCATCTGAGAGCGGCCGGCGTTGTGGACGCAGACGAATAGGACGCTGGGTGTCTCGGACATCAGGAATCCTTCGATGACGTGGTCGTGGAAAGGCTGGGGGAGAACCGCTTCCGTAGAGCGAGAGAAACATAGACGAGGCCGACCAGGACCGGCACCTCGATGAGCGGACCGACGACCCCGGCGAGTGCCTGCCCGGACGTTGCGCCGTAGGTGGCGATGGCGACGGCGATGGCGAGCTCGAAGTTGTTGCCCGCAGCGGTGAATGCGAGGGTGGTTGTGCGTTCGTAGCCCAGGCCCATGGCGGCACCGAGTGCGTAACCGCCGCCCCACATCACCGCGAAGTAGACCAGCAGAGGCAGCGCGATGCGCACCACGTCCCAGGGCTGTGAGGTGATCCGATCACCCTGCAGCGCAAAGAGAACGACGATGGTGAACAACAACCCATAGAGAGCCCACGGGGCGATCCTCGGAATGAACTTCTCCTCGTACCATGTGCGGCCCTTGGCGCGTTCACCGAAGAAGCGCGATGCAAATCCGGCTATCAGCGGGATTCCGAGGAAGATCAGCACCGATTTCGCGATCTGCCACGGCGACGCTTCGATCGTGGTCTGCTCCAGGCCGAGCCAGCCGGGCAGTACCGAGAGGTAGAACCATCCGAGGACGGCGAACATGAAGACCTGGAACACGGAGTTGATCGCCACGAGCACGGCCGCGGCCTCACGGTCTCCGCAGGCGAGGTCGTTCCAGATGATGACCATCGCGATGCATCGAGCGAGGCCGACGATGATCAGGCCGGTCCGGTACTCGGGCAGGTCCGGCAGGAAAAGCCATGCGAGAGCGAACATCAGCGCCGGTCCGAGGATCCAGTTGAGAACGAGCGATCCGATCAGCAGTCGCCTGTCGCCGGTGACGGTGTCGAGGCGGTCGTAGCGGACCTTGGCCAGTACCGGATACATCATGACGAGCAGGCCGACGGCGATCGGGAGCGACACTCCGTCGACGGAGATGGAGGACAGCGCGTCGTTCAGCTCGGGGATCATGCGTCCCAGGATCAGGCCGACGACCATGGCGACACCGATCCACACCGGGAGGAACCGATCGAGCGTGGAGAGTTTGCCGACGAGGGCGGTGTCCGTGGTGGTGCTCATACCGTGACCACCGTGGGGTCCGCTGCGGTGAGTACCGACGACAGTTGTTGCAAGGCAGCAGGAACGACCCAGTAGTACACCCAGGTTCCGCGTCGCTCACAGTCGAGCAGCCCGGCTTCGCGGAGCACCTTGAGGTGGTGGGAGATCGTCGGTTGCGACAGGTCGAAAGCGGGGGAGATGTCACACACGCACGCTTCGCCGCCGGCATGGCTGGCGACGAGGCTGAGCAACCGCAGGCGCACAGGGTCGCCCAGAGCCTTGAACATGCGGGCCAGATCCCCGGCCCAGTCCACTGTCAGCGGTTCGTGGACGAGCGGCGAACAGCATGCGCCGGCCGAGGAAGTCCGGTCTTGATTCGACATTGGTCTATATTGACCCCTGTCGAATCAGCCGTCAAGTGAACAGTCGCCGAACCCGGACCAGACGGTAGAGGACGCCGAGCAGTACGACAACGGTGCCGATCGCGATCGACGACAAGGGCAGCGTGGCAATGAGAACCACGCACCCGAGCGCTCCGAGCGACTGCAGGGGGCGTGGATAGCGTCGGTGTTCGGTGCCCTGGGTGTACGCGCTGACGTTGGCGACGAGGTAGTACAGCAGCACTCCGAAGGACGAGAAGCCGATGGCGTCACGAAGATCCACGACGAGAATTGCGGCACTGGCGATCGCCGCCAGAGTGATCTCGGCCCGGTGCGGCACCGAGTAGCGAGGGTGGACCGCAGTGAGATACGACGGCAGATCATGGTGGCGGGCCATCGCCAACAACGTGCGCCCGATACCGGCGATCAAGGCCAGTAACGCTCCGAGCGCGGCCAGTCCGGCACCGATGCGCATGACAGGTGATGCCCACGAATACCCCGACGTCACAACGAGATCGACCAGCGGAGCCGACGACGAGGCCAGCAGGTCCGGGCCCAATACCGTCAACAATGTCACGGCAACCGCTGCATAGATCAGCAACGCGATGCCGAGTGCAGAGACGATGGCCCGTGGAATGGTGCGCTCGGGCCGCACCACTTCCTCGCCGAGGGTGGCGATGCGCGCGTAGCCGGCGAAGGCGAAGAACAGCAATCCCGCGGACTGCAGAATTCCGTACCAGCCGTCCCCGGTGAGGGATCCCGACGTGCCCATGCCGTTGCCCGGCGAGCCGGCGAAGCCCAGAACCACCCCGATGACGAGGATGGCGAGCACCGCGGTGACGAGGATCTTCGTCAGCAGCGCCGTACGGGTGATGCCGAAGTAGTTCACCACCGTCAACGCGACAATGGCAAGGATCGCAACGGCTTTCGTATAGCCGGAAGGGGCGACGTAGGCCGCGAACACCATCGCCATGGCCGCCGAGCTTGCGGTCTTGCCGATGACGAAGGTCCAGCCGGCGAGGAAGCCGGGCCACTCACCGAGTTGTTCGCGACCGTAGATGTACGTCCCGCCCGACGTCGGATACTGGGCGGCGAGTTGCGCGGAGGACGTCGCGTTGCAGAACGCGACGACGGCCGCGATGGCGAGGCCGATCAGCAAGCCGGCACCCGCTGCGGCCGACGCGGGAGCGAACGACGCGAACACTCCCGCCCCGACCATCGAGCCGACACCGATGACGACTGCATCGACAAGGCCCAGTCGACGGGCCAGCGGCTGTGGGTCGGTCATGCCTGGACCCGGATGTCGATCACGGCGACAACTGTAAAGGTGCTACACCAGTGGCAACAGACCAGATGTCGGCCGCGGTCTACTTCTTCTGCTGATATACGTCCGGAATTCCGTCGTGGTCGTCGTCGCGCGTCTCTTCGATGTAGAAGTCGCGGTACGCCTTGTTGCGGGTACGCAGAATGATCGACGCGATGGACGCTGCGATGATCGAACCGGCGAGCACACCGACCTTCACGTGATCGTCGCGCTGGGTGCCTTCACCGAATGCCAGATCGCCGATCAGCAGCGACACGGTGAAACCGATACCGGCGAGCATCGCGACGCCGAAGACGTCGAGCCATTTCAAGCCGGCATCGAGGGTGGCCCGGGTGAAGCGCGAGACCAGGTAGGTGGTGCCGAAGATGCCGATGGCCTTGCCGATGACGAGGCCGGCGATGATGCCGATGGCAATCGGGTCGGTCAGGGCGCTGGCCAGGCCGGAGAAGCCGCCGACAGTCACACCGGCTGCGCAGAAGGCGAACAGCGGCACAGCGATACCCGCGGAGATCGGCCGGATCTTGTGCTCGAAATGCTCGGCGAGACCGGGGCCCGCATCGGGGCCGCCGTTCGCCTTGCTCCGGATCACCGGGACGGCGAAGCCGAGCAGAACGCCCGCGACGGTGGCGTGGACACCCGACTCGTGCATGAGTACCCACGTCACCACGGCCAGCGGGATGAGCACCCACCACGAGCGGACGCGCATCTGCACGGCGACGGCGAACAGCGCGAGCGGGATCAGCGTCAGGCCGAGCGCGATGAAGTTGATGTCGTCGGTGTAGAAGATCGCGATGACGCTGACGGCCAGTAGGTCGTCGACCACGGCCAGAGTCAGCAGGAAGGTTCGCAGCGCTGTCGGCAGATGCGTGCTGATCACAGCGAGAACGGCCACGGCGAACGCGATATCGGTCGCGGTGGGAATGGCCCAGCCGAGCAGAGCGCCATCCCCGGTGCCGAGGTTGAACAGCACGAAAATGACTGCGGGAACGACCATTCCGCCGATCGCCGCGGCCACCGGAAGTGCCGCCCGTGCCGGATCGCGCAGATCACCGGCAACGAACTCGCGTTTGAGTTCGAGCCCCACGACGAAGAAGAAGATGGCCAACAGCCCGTCGGCCGCCCACGTCGACAGAGTCAGATCGAGATGCAGAGCCGACGGCCCGACGCGAGTGCTCATCAATGAGTCGTAGGCGGCGGACCACGGTGAGTTGGCCCACACGAGCGCGACCACGGTGGCAACGAGAAGCAATGCGCCGCCGACGGTCTCTTTGCGCAAGACCTGTGCGATGCGGTCGGCCTCGGACCAGGAACCGCGAGAGAACAGCGGCAATCTCTCTTTGGGAATCGGTGAATCAGACACGGGAACAACGCCTTTCGGTAGCAACGTCGTGCTGAGCGCGTCCGCCGAGTCGACGGGCATGTGCGCAGCACAGAACTATTGCCGACCAGACTTCCCGGCGCACCGTGAATGATCCTATCGCGAAAAGGTCCCTGTCACCGAACCGAGGGAATGAATCTGGCGATCGCGCGCCAGCCGAGCAGCAGAACCGCGGTGGAAATCGTCGCAACGATGATGAACGCGGTTGCGGTTCCCTGACCTGTCGCCGTGCGCAGGATCATGCCTCCGACGACCGTGGTGACCCACACCAGAATGCCCGTCGGAACAACGAGGAACGCGTCGAACTTGTTGCGGTACAGAGCGAACGTAGCGATCCAGCCGACAGCGGCACCGACGACGAACGGCCACGCGGTGTGGAAGAGGCCGGACAGCGCGGTGGCTTCGTCGTGACTACGACGGCCGATCGCGGCGAACAGCACGATCATGACGAGATCGAGGACGGCAGCGACGGCCGGGGAACGAAACTTCACGGGCCCACTGTAGGACACCGACGCGAACGGCCCGCGCCTACGAGTGCAGGTGCGGGCCGTTCGATGCCACTGGATCCCGCCCCCAGGTCCGGATCAATGTGGGTTTCAGTCGGTTGGACTGCAACAAAGGCGCATTGATCCGGAAGGGGAGGGGTGAATCCGGAAGGGGAGGGGGGTGAAACTTACGCCTGGAGGCCGGCCTCGATGTCGAGGTTCAGTGCGATCTTGTCGCCGACGACTGCGCCGCCGCCTTCGAGGGGCATGTCGATGCTGATGCCGAAGTCCTTGCGGTTGATGGTGGTGCTGGCTTCGAAGCCTGCGACCGGTCCGTTGCCCATGCCGGCGTTGACGCCGTTGAACTCGAGCTTGAGGTCGATGGACTTGGTGACGCCGTGGAGGGTGAAGTCTCCGGTGACGACGAAGTCTCCGCCGTCGGCCTTGACCGAGGTGGACTTGAACGTCGCGGTCGGGAACTTCTCGACCTCGAAGAAGTCGGCGGTCTTGAGGTGGCCGTCGCGCTGCTCGTTGTCGGTGGTGATCGAGGTGACGTCGATCTCGGCGTCGACGGACGGGGTGCCGTCGGCGGCGACGGTGACGGTGCCGCTGAAGTTCTGGAAACGGCCGCGGACCTTGCTGACCACCAGGTGGCGGACGGTGAATCCGACGGTGGAGTGGGTGGGATCGATGGCCCAGGTGCCTGCGGTGAGCTCGGGAAGCGCGATGGCGGTGGTCATGAGGACTCCTTGTTGGGTTGAAGTTTCAAACTCATAGTACACAAGCGGACCGGGGTCCGTATATATTCCGGGTGAACGAATAGTGACGGATGCCATACCGAACGGCACGTGGCTACGCGGTCTCCGGATCGCCTTTGGAGTCGCGATCGTGCTCGGCGGCTCGGCCGAGATCGGAGGTCTCCTGCCGCTCGAGGGCGATGTCGAATTCGAGATCGGCGTGCTGGTGCTTACGGAACAGGACGAGGAACACGATCCACCCGACGATGGCGACCAAGATGAAGCTGACCCCGCGATAGACCAGGGCCGACGCCACTGCCTGAGATGCGGTGATGGACGCGGCGCTGGTCAGGAACGCGATGAGGGTGGCGTCGACGACCACCAGTCCGCCGGGTGCGAGCGGGACGGATCCGACGGCCTTGCCCGCCGCGAATGCGATGAACAGCCCGGACAGTCGTGGATCTGCGCCGACGGCGAAGCACGCGAACGCCAGGCACGCGACGTCCGCGAGCCGGTGCACGGCCGACCAGGACAGTGTGAGCGCGCCGTCCCGCTTGCCGAGCTGTACGGATTGGATCTGGCCGATGACCTTGTCGATGGCCTCGGCTCCGGCGTCGAGATCGTGGTTGCGGAACGCGTTGTACTTGCGCAGACCCCAGCGGGCGAACTGTTTGATGGACTCCGGGTGGTTCGAGATGTATCGGACAGCGGCCACGATCGCGATGACGCCGATGATCGGGAGCACCACGGTGAAGGTATTGAACGAACTACCGACCACCAGTCCGCCGGCAACGCCGAGCACTGCCAACCCGGCTGCGGCGATGACGCCGGAGATGGCGAGCTGCCAGGAGGCGACAACCGGACTCGCACCCCAGCGTCGGGTCTCGCGGTAGGTGAAGGCCGTCGAGAACACCTGGCCGGCGGGCAGAGTGAGCGACATTGCGGTGCTGCCGTAGATGACTGCGACGGACTTGCGTTGCCGCACCTGCACGCCGCCCGCGTCGAGCAGCTGCTTCTGGACTCGGCCGAACGCGCTGAGCGACACGGCTTGGGCAAATACGCACGCAGCCAGCCAGCCCCAATGGATTTCTCGTACTGCTGTCCAGGATTCGTGCAGCCGTGGCCACAGGTAGATCGCCTCGCCCACCAGCAGAGCGACCAGGGCAATTGCGGCGATCCACTTGACCCATCTCAGCCGGTTTCGCGGGCGCCGCACTGCGGGTCCGCTGGTCGAGCTGGGGTCGGGCATCCTGTCAGACTAACCGTCACTCGAGGAGGAGTCGGGATACTCCACCGGCCAGGCCAGGTGGGTTGCCCGTCGTCGGCCACGCAGTTGCACCTGGTCGCCCAACTCCCACTGTTCCTGCTCCTCGTCGTCGGCGAAGTACAGGGCCGAGGTGGATGCCAGAACGCGTCCGGGCCGCAGTTTCGCCAGTTCGGTGAGCCGCGACGCCTCGTTGACCGGGTCTCCGATGACCGTGTACTCGAAGCGCTCGGACGCGCCGATGTTGCCGGCGACGGCCAGTCCCGCCGACACCCCGATGCCGATGTCGAGTCCGGTGATCTCGTCCAGAGCGAAACGCAGTTCACGCGCCGCGGCCAGGGCCGCGGTGGGAGCGTCGGGACGGTCGAGCGGTGCCCCGAAGATCGCCAGCGCCGCGTCGCCCATGAATTTGTTGACGAAGCCGTGGTGGCGTCCGACGACGTCGACGACCACCCGGAAGAACTCGTTGAGCAACACCACGACCTCACTCGGCGGGCGTTCCGACGCGGTGGCGGTGGATCCGACCATGTCGACGAACAGCACGGCGACGAATCGTGTCTCGCCGCCCAGCTCGGTACCGAACTGCAGTGCTCGACGCGCCACGTCCTCGCCGACGTGCTGGCCGAACAGCTGACGCAGGACGCGTCGCTCGGCGGATTCCTCCATCATGCGGTTGAAGCCGACCTGGAGGCGACCGATCTCGCTGCCGTCGAACACGTCGACCTCGACGTCGGTCTCGCCGCGTTGCACGCGTTCGATGGCGTTGTGCAGTTGGCTGATCGGGTCGGAGATCTGGCTCGCCGTGAGCATCGACAGGACGAAGGCCTGCACGATGGCCAGCACGCTGAGCAGGATGATGGCCACGGCCAGCGCGTTCGGCGAGAACACCAGGTCGGTCGTCAGCTGGGTGGCACACAGCAAGATGATGCCGATGACGGGCATCAACGTGCCCAGTCCCCACGTCATGGCCATGCGGGTACCGACGCCGGGCGTCATCGTGCGGTCGAAACGGCCTTCGCTCAGTGCGAGTGCTGCGACCGGGCGCAGAATGCGTTCGCCGAGCATGTAGGTGAAACCGAAGGTGACGGTGGCGGCCATGCCGACGGTGACGATGACGGCGATGGACAGCGACGGCATCTCCGCGATGGTCAGCAGCACGAAGATGATGCCGCCGATGATCCACAGAATCAGGTGCACGATGGCCTGACGCAGCGGCGCGTGCAGCGTCGTCATCTGTTCCTTGCGGGTGGGCGGGCCGCCGCGGAGCTGCCACCTGATGACCGAGCGCAGCAGTGTGTACGCGTAGATCAGGCTGACCACCAGGGCAACACCCAGATACGCACCGAAGATGTACACGTTGCGGACGCGATCGGCGACGATCGATTGCGACTCCGGAATGGGCAGACCGTAGCGAACGAAGGCGAATACGAGCACTGCACCGAACACATTGGCGATGAGCATCGAGAGCATATAGAGCGGCCAGCGACTCTTCAGGGTGAGCGAGACCGCTCGGAAAGATGCCAGCACAGGTTAAATTTAGCGGGTGAGCACCGACGAGTTGCGGGCGCAAGGTACGGGGGCGTCCCCGCGCCTCACTTCGGCCGCAGATTCGGTGCATCCGCTGGTACGGGTTGGGGCGGAATGGACGTGGCGACTGCTGGTCCTGTTTGCCGGATTCATCACTTTTGCCTATGTGATCGCCAAACTGAGCACGGTGGTCATCCCGCTGGGTCTGGCGCTGCTGGCGGCCGCTCTGCTGGTGCCGATCGTCGATTGGATGCAGCGCCGAGGAGTGCCGCGTGTCGCCGCGGTGATCATCGTGATCATCGCCAGCATCGGCGTCGTCGCCGGAATCATGACGTTCATCGTCGAGCAGTTCATCGAGGGGCTGCCGCAGGTGGGCGATCAGTTCACCCAATCGATCAACAGTGTCGAGGAGTGGCTCAGCAACGGGCCGCTGCACATCAGCGAAGACCAGATTCGGCAGGCGACCGACAATTTGGTCAAGGTCATCCAGGACAACCAGGAGGCCGTCACCAGCGGGGCGTTGACCACGGCGACGGTGATCGGCGAAATTCTGACCGGGGCGCTGCTGACGCTGTTCACGCTGATCTTCTTCCTGTACGGCGGTGATCAGATCTGGCAGTTCGTCACCCGGCTCGCACCGACGAAGGCGCGCAGAAAGATTCGCACAGCCGGCATCCAAGGTTTCGGATCGCTCGTGGGATACGTTCGCGCGACGGTGGCCGTCGCCGCAGCCGACGCGGTGGGCATCGGAGCCGGACTCGCCATTCTCGGTGTACCGCTGGCACTTCCGTTGGCATCACTGGTGTTCATCGGCGCCTTCATTCCGATCATCGGTGCCGTGCTGACCGGATTCGTCGCAGTGTTCATCGCCCTGGTGACGAAGGGGCTCATCACCGCCGTCATCACCCTGGGCATCGTGATCGCGGTCATGCAGCTCGAAGGCCATGTGCTGCAGCCACTTCTGCTCGGCCGCGCCGTTCGGCTGCACCCACTGGCCGTCGTGCTGTCCATCACCGTCGGCATTCTGCTCGCGGGCATCGTCGGCGGCCTGCTGGCGGTCCCGATCGTTGCGGTGCTCAACACCGCCGTCCGGTCGCTGCTCGCCGACGACCCCGACGAGGTGTACGAGGAACTCGATGTCAGCGACACGCTGTACTCGGCCGAACCCAGCGACCCGGACACCCCTCCCGGTTCGTCCGAGCCCGATCGACTTGCCAAGGGGGAGCTGAACACTGCAGACCCGAAAACCGATGCGGACGACTGACCGAGTGCGGCCGACGCTGAACTCGGCCGATCCCGACAGCCCGCTGTGGCGGGCCTCGCAGGCCTTCCGCCTGGTCACTCTCGTGTACGCCGTCAGCTATCAGGCTGCGACCGTCGACAACTACACCAACCCGCGGCTGAGTTGGGCGTTGGTCGCCCTGATGGCCGTATGGTCCGGAGCTTCGGCACTCCTGCTCTCGCGGGCCACCCTGCCGCGCTGGCAGGTGGTGCTCGCAGATCAGATCATCGTGATCGCCCTGATGGCGTCGACGCGGTTGGTGGCCGACTACGACTGGTACAGCACCCGCCAGACCCTGCCCACCACCCTGTGGGCCACCAACGCCGTCATCTCCGCCGCAATTCTGTTGGGGCCCAAGGGTGGTATCGCCTCGGGTGTGGTGATGTCGTTGGTCAGTGCCCTGGTACGGGACCGGTTCGACACCGACCTGTGGTCCGACGCCACCGCCCCGGTGCTGCTGTCGGCCGGGCTCGCGTTGGGATTGGCGTCGAACACAGCCCGGCGCGCCCACGAGGAATTGCGCAGTGCGGCACGGTTGGCCGCGATCACCGAGGAGCGTGAGCGGCTGGCCCGACAGGTGCACGACGGGGTTCTGCAGGTGCTGGCCCTCGTTCGCCGTCGAGGTCTCGAAATAGGCGGGCCGGCAGCCGAACTCGCCGAGCTCGCCGGTGAGCAGGAAGTCGCTCTGCGCGTGCTGATCTCCGAACAGTCGGCTCCGCGCGACGATCACACCGGATCGATCGTCGACGTGCGCGCCCTGCTGCGCACCCAGGCCGGCACGTCGATCTCGGTGTCGACTCCCGCCGACCCGGTGCTCGTCGAATCCGACGTCGCCGACGAGCTCGCTGCCGTCGTGACCACTGCCCTGTCCAACGTCGAACTTCACGCAGGTGCCGATGCGAAGGCCTACGTACTGCTCGAAGACGTCGACGGAGAGCTGATCCTGAGCATTCGTGACGACGGCCGCGGAATACCCGCCGGACGGCTCGCCGCCGCCGAGGCCGAGGGCCGGATGGGCGTCTCGAAGTCCATCCTCGGCCGGGTCGAATCTCTCGGCGGTACTGCGATACTCGACACCGGAGAGGGCGAGGGCACCGAATGGGAAATTCGGGTTCCGCGAACGAGAGGAGCGAGATGACCGGCGACGAGAATCCGAACGCCGAGATCGCGGTGATGGTCGTCGACGATCACCCCATGTGGCGTGACGGCGTCGCCCGGGATCTCGAGGCCGCCGGATTTCGGGTGGTCGCCACCGCGGACGGAGTAGCCGCGGCCGGACGCCGCGCCCGAGCGACCACTCCCGACGTCGTCCTCATGGACATGCATCTGCCCGACGGGAACGGTGCCGATGCCACCGTCGCAGTGCTGGACGCGTCCCCGAAATCCACGATTCTGGTGCTCTCGGCATCGGCGGAACGCAGCGACGTGCTCGACGCGATCAAAGCTGGTGCGACGGGTTACCTGGTCAAGAGCGCATCGGCGGAGGAGCTGTTCGACGCCGTCCGCGCCACCGCAGCCGGACAAGCGGTGTTCACCCCGGGTCTGGCTGGTTTGGTTCTCGGCGAATTCCGGCGGATGTCGTCGTCACCGGAGCCGGAGTCCGATACCCGCCCCACGTTGACCGAGCGCGAGACCGAGGTGCTCAGGCTGGTCGCAAAAGGGCTCAGCGCCAAGCAAATTGCGACCCGTTTGACGCTCAGCCACCGGACGGTCGAGAACCACGTGCAGGCGACACTGCGAAAACTGCAGCTGGCCAACCGCGTCGAATTGACGCGGTACGCCATCGAAAAGGGTCTGTAGGGGTTTGCGACCCGGCCCGACGGGCACTCTTGACCCCATGACCGACAACGAAGCAGTGGACACGACAGTCGATCCGGCCGAGCACACGAAGGGCGTCGACGCCGACCAGGATCAGACCGGTGCCGAGCGCGCCGAGGCCATCGACGAATTCGACGGCCATCTGGACGGGTCGGGCGAGGAGTCCGAGCTTCCGACGCCGGAGCCGACCGAGGTGGCCGACAAGAGCGACGAGAAGACCGTCACCCGGTCCGAGTAGCCCCTACTGGGCACACAGCCTGCCGAGCGCGAATTTGGCGATCGGCAGGTAGGGCAGAACCAGCGGCAGCGGGCCGTCGATGGTGATCCACGCCCTGGTTCCACTGGGTCGGGAGACGACACCGTGAGCCAGATCCACGCCGATGGCCCTGTTCTGGAACCACGCCGACCACGCCCACGTCCACGACTGCTCATCCACCGAGTGCACCTCGAAATCGATCGGCACCCCCAACGGTCCCAGCACTCGGCCGGTGGTGTCGGAGTCGAGGCGTTCGCCCCGGTATTCGACGCCCATGATCTGCGGAGCCCAGGTCTTCCAGATCGTCGGGTCCATGTATCGCTCCCAGACCTCGGGTGCCGGGGCGTCGCCGGTGGATTGCAGTGTCACTCGCATAGCTCTCACGTACCCGCTGGTAGCGGTCTCCACACGGATATTCGCCGAACGTTCGGTCACCATCCACCGCCGTGGCATCGGGTGGACGTCCGGCTGGAGAGACTGAGCAGGTGCGCATCGTTCAACTGGCGAACTTCTACGGGCCGCGGTCCGGCGGTCTGCGGACGGCCGTCGACCAGCTGGGATCGGGCTACGTGGCCGCTGGTCACGACGTCACGCTGATCGTGCCGGGTGCCCGGTGGAGTGAGACGACGCTGCAGTCGGGAGTGACGCGTGTCGAGGTGCCGGCGCCGAAAGTTCCGTTCACCGGCGGCTACCGTGTGGCCGACCCGCGGCGAGTGGCCTCGATCGCGTCGGGTCTACGTCCGGACGTGATCGAAGTGTCGGACCGGCTGACCCTGCGCGGAATGGGCAGGTGGGCGTCGCGTCGCGACATCCGCAGCGTGATGATCTCCCACGAGCGCCTCGACCGGCTGCTGGCTCAGACGATGCCGATGCGATACGCCCGGCCCCTCGCCGACGCGGCCAACCGACGCACTGCCGAGTCGTACGACGCCGTCGTCTGCACCACCGAGTTCGCACAGCAGGAATTCGATCGAATCGGAACACCCAACGTCCATCGAGTCCCGCTCGGCGTCGATCTCGAGCTGTTCCATCCCCGACGACGCCGAGCCGGCGCGCGCTCGGCATGGCTGGGTAGCGCCGACCGGCTGCTGGTCCACTGCGGCCGACTGTCGGTGGAAAAGCATGTCGAGACCAGCATCGATTCGCTTGCCGCGCTCTGCGATTCGGGTGTGCGGGCTCGGTTGGTCATCGCCGGCGACGGCCCCCGACGAGCGGGCCTCGAACGACGCGCCCGCGGGCTGCCTGTCGACTTCCTCGGCTTCGTCGACGGCAGGTCGGCCGTCGCCGAGCTGCTCGCCTCGGCAGACATCGCTCTCGCGCCGGGGCCGCACGAGACATTCGGCCTCGCGGCATTGGAATCGCTCGCCGCGGGCACGCCCGTCGTCGTCTCCGAAACCTCGGCACTGGCCCAGATCGTCACCCCGCAATGCGGTGGATCCTCGATCAACACCGCCGACGGCTTCGCAGCGGAAATCCAACGGCTGCTTCGACTTCCGGCCGACGGACGCCGGATCGCGGCGAGAGTGCGCGCCGAAGAGTTCGGCTGGCCCGCATCGGTACACGGAATGTTGTCGGTTCTCCGCGGGCACGCCGCCTGAGAACTTCGCTACCCTGGGCCCATGGAGGCAAGGGATCTGCGAGTGTCCGATGCCGAACGCGAGCACGTCGGGCAGCTGTTGCAACGGGCAGTCGGCCAAGGCATGTTGTCGCTCGGTGAGTTCACCGAAAGAATGGACACCGCTCTGGCGTCGAAGACCCGGGGCGAGCTGAACTCGGTACTCGCCGATCTACCGGGCATGCAGATCGCCGGCGAGCACCTCCCGTCGCCGAAACCCTTCGCCGATCCCACCCCACAACCGACGCCGCGCCGCGTCGTGCAGGAGCACTGGGGGCACGGCGGCGGTACCCCGGACACGGTGCGCGGCAGCATGTCCACCATCACCCGCAAAGGCCCGTGGAACGTACCGCGCCGATTGAACGTGGTGACGCGGCTGTCGTCGGTGACACTCGACTTCACGCAGGCCGTCATGGTCAGCCAGGTCGTCGACATCCACGTCGACGACTACTGCAGCTCGGTCACTTTGATTCTCCCGACCGAAGCCACCGCCGACGTCAACGGTGCCGAGGCCGTCGCAGGTACCGTCACCAACAAGGTGCGCACCGGCCCGCCGTACGGACCGCTGCACGTGGTGCTCACCGGGAAAGTCCGCTTCGGTTCCCTCACCGTCAAGCACCCCTTCGGCAGCTCGTTCCGTAAAATTTTCGGATAGTCGGGCTGGACTACTCGAGGGATCCGAGTAGCACTACTCAGGCTATCGAGCCGCGCGGCCCGCAGGATCTATCCCATGACTTCTTCCCAGAACTCCGGGCTGGACCCGCAACTCGTCGCGCGCCTGTCCAGCCGCTTCGATTCCCTGGGCGACCACATGCGTCAGGTGGCCGTCGACCTGCATACATTGCAGTCGCAGCTCGGTACCGCACCCACCTCCATGCCCGTTTCGGCTCCCGCCAGGCCACAGCCGGTGCCGCGGTCGTCTGCGCCGACCGTCCCTCCGCAGACGTTCTCGCCGCCCCAGATGCCTGCACCGCAGCAGCCCTATGCCGCGCACGGCCCGGTGTCGGCACCTCCGGTCACGCCGCCTCCTGCGGTCGGCCGGTCCATGGCAGCCCCGCCGTTGCGAGGGCCGGTGGTCGCGCCGCGGCCACCCGCTCCGCCCCGTGAGCCGTGGTGGCAACGAGACGGCGTCATCAGTCGCCTGCTCGCCGTCGCGGGCGCAGGTGTCACGCTCGTCGGCGTCGTGATGCTGCTGGTTCTGGCCGCACAGGCCGGCTGGTTCGGGCCGCCTCTGCGCGTCGCCGCAGGCGGGGTGTTCTCCCTCGCACTGATCGGTGCCGGCGTGCGAGTGTTCGGT
Organism: Rhodococcus sp. 06-221-2; assembly: GCF_002258365.1. NCBI lineage: Bacteria > Bacillati > Actinomycetota > Actinomycetes > Mycobacteriales > Nocardiaceae > Rhodococcus > Rhodococcus sp. 06-221-2. The sequence goes on along the minus strand of NZ_NOYJ01000035.1, from coordinate 577,415 downwards.
CGCTCCGGAGGACGCGTCGGCGGAATTGCTCTGGCCGCTACGGGTATTGCGGGTCTGTACCTCGACGTTCTGGCGACGTCCGTCCTGTACGGCTGGCTCGATCCGGTGATCGGGTTGATTGCTGCATTCGGAATTGCCGCTGCGGGAACAGCTCTCGCAGTGCAGTGGAAGTCGCAGCCGATGGCGGTATTGATTCTCGCCGGAGTCGCGGCGTGCGGGCCCATCCTGACCGACGGTCCGACCCTGGCCCTGATCGCGTTCTTCATCGCCACCTACATTGCGAGCTTCCCGGCTCAGATCGGCCGTGATTGGCCGCTGCTGCAGATCGTCCGGACCCTTCCCCTCGTCGGCACGGTCCTGATAGCGCTGGTCGGAACCGACCTGTCCGAACCGACCGACTACCGACTGCTTCTCGTCGTCGTCCTGGTGGCCGCGTCCGGAATGGGTATGTCTCTGGAACTGCTGCGCCGCAACGTCTCCGACGTGGTGGCCACCGTCATGACCGCTCTGGCTGCGCTGCCGCTGCTGATCTCGGCGAGCGTGTTCGATCGGTGGACCACCGTGACCGTGCAACTGGTTCTGGTGGCCGCGGCACTGGCGATCGTGCTGCTGGTGCACTGGCTGCCGGCGCATGCCCGCATCGCCGTCTCGATCATCGGGGCCGTGGCCATGCTGCAGGCCGCAGTCGGATCGACGACGGTCGACGTGCGTCCGGTCGTGCTGTTCGCGGTTGCCCTGGCACTGTTCGCCGCGGCCCACCGCATTCGCTCGTCGTTGGCGTACCTGATCGGAAGCGCGTTCGGTGTGATCGGCGCGCTGACCTTCGTCTCGATCTCCCCGCCGGAGGCTCTCCTGGACTCCGATCACGCTGCCGGGAACGCGGGCATCATCATCGGCGGAATACTGCTCGCTGCAACAGCATTCGCGTTCGCCTATGTCCTGACCGAACTGAAACTCATCGACGACGGAATGCAGACCCTCGCCATCGTCTCCGGAGTGCTCGCCCTGTACGGCCTCACCTCGGCCACCGTGAGCCTGGGAACCTCGATCGGCGGCAACACCACCGGATTCACCGCCGGGCACACCGCCGCCACGATCGAGTGGATGATCGCCGCATTCGCCCTGCTGGCCTTCGGATTGCGGAGTGTCGCCCACGCTCACCTGGCTCTGCTGGCCGGACTGTCCCTGACCGCCGCCTCCATCGCCAAACTGTTCCTGTTCGACCTCGTCGCCCTGGACGGCCTGTTCCGCGTCATCGCCTTCATCGCAGTCGGCTTGTTGCTGCTGATCGCGGGGACCCGATACGCCAAGGTATTCGCGGACCGAGAGGGCGCGGTCACCTCCTGATCCCCGCTGCCTCCTAATCCCAACTGCGTGAATGGACCACTGCACACGTCTCGACGGTGCAGTGGTTCATTCACGCGTTGCCGGGGAGGGGTGGCTCCCGGCTGTGACGGCTCGCGTCAGCGTGAGCGGTTGCGCTCCCGAGCCAACAGTTCGCTGACACTGAGCACCTGGCCGTTGTCGCCGCCGCGGTGGCGGCCACTGTCGCCGCCTTCGGTGGACGGAGCGGCACGACGACCGGACGGCTTCTCCTCGCGATCCGATTCCGAACTGGCCCCGACACCGTTGCCGTTGCTTTCGGTGTCATGTCGTTCCGAGGTGCGGTGGTCGGAACCACTGCTGTTGGAGCCACTGCTGTTGGAACCACTGCTGTCCGAACCGTTGCGGTCGATGCCGTTTCCGTTCGAGCCACGGCGTTCGGACCCGTTGTCGGCGTTGCCGTTTCGCCCGGAACCGTTGCGTCCGGCAGCTGTGCCGCCGTGGGTGCCGGTGCTCGAGCCGTTGGTGCCGTGCTTGTCGGCCCCGTTCGTGGCAGCCCTGTTGGTAGCAGCGCCGTTGGTAGCAGCCTCGTTGGTGGTCGAGCCGTTGGACGAGGACCCGTTGGCACCGGTGCTGTGACCGTTCGAGCCGTGACCATTCGAGGCGTGGCTGTCAGAGCCGTGGGAGCCGTTGGTGGGCGACTCGCTTCGCGGAGTGCTCGGACGTGGTGCCTGCGATGCGCTCGGGGCTCGCAGATCGGCCAGCCAACTTTCGATGGATCGCGAATCCGGCTCCTCGGCCCGTCCCGCTCGCGTGCCGCGGGTGCGGCTCGGGGGTGCACTCGGCGGTTGAGGCGACTGTTCGGGTGCGGGTGCGGGTGCGGCACTCGGGGGAGCGGGTCGAACGACGTCCGCTGCCTGAGTCGGTTCGGGTTCGACGTGCGGACGCGGCGGAACTTGCGGAGCCCGAGTCGGCCCGGATACAGGTGGGCGCGGTTCGGCAGGACGCGGCGGAGTGGGACGCGCCGCGGGTGCCTGCGGCGAGTAAGCCTGCGACGGGCGAGCCTGGGGCGAGTAGGCCTGCGACGAGTACGGCTGCACCGAATCGGGCTGGGGCTCAGCCTGCTTCGGGGGAGTGGTCGGTGCCGCGCGGGTCGGCTCGGGTGGCGTCGCCGGCCGGCCGGTCACGCTTCGACGCGACTCTTCCTTCGCGGCGTGCGTGGCACGGATCGGTCCGCCTCCGTGCGGTGCCACCACCGGGATGGGTTCGGTGAGGGGCTCACCGCGGCGCGGTGTCGGACGCATCGGGGGTGCGACGGTCGACGAGGGTGCGCCGCCCGCGAGGGCGAGTTCGGGCACGTCTCCGGTGGGCAGCAGCTCGTCTTCGAGGATGGTCTCGCCGAGGCCGAGCTTGCGCTGAATGCGCTTCATCCACTGCGGAGCCCACCAGCAGTCGTCGCCGAGCAGCTTCATCGTGGCGGGCACGAGGAACATGCGAATCAGCGTCGCGTCGATGATGAGGGCGGCGATCATGCCGTAGGCGATGTACTTCATCATCACCAGATCGGAGAACGCGAACGCGCCGGTGACGACGATGAGGATCAGTGCCGCCGCGGTGATGATGCGTCCCGTATGCGAGGTTCCGATGCGGATGGCTTCGCTTGTGCTGGCACCCTTTTCGCGTGCCTCGACCATTCTGGAGAGTAGGAACACCTCGTAGTCCGTGGACAGGCCGAACACAATCGAGATGATCAGCACCAGCACCGGAGCCATGATCGGCCCCGGGGTGAAGTTCATCAGCCCCGCCCCGTGACCTTCGATGAAGATCCACGTCAGGATGCCCATGGTGGCACCGAGGCCGAGAACGGTCATGAGCACCGCCTTGATCGGCAGCACCAGCGATCCGAACGTCAGGAACATCAGCATCGTCACGATGAACACCACCAGCACGGCCATCAGTGGCAGCTTGTCGATGAGTGCGCTGATCGAGTCCTGCTCGATTGCCGGGGTACCTCCGATCATGACCGTCGCGCCGTCCGGCACGTCGATGCTGCGGAGGAAGTCGATGGCCGGTTTCGAGTCGTTGCGATCGGTCAACCCGGCCTTGAAGACGATGACGCCGTCCTTGCTGGCACCGACGGGGGTGAACTTCTCGATCAATCCGGGAGCGTTGTTCGCCTGCGTGGTGATCGCGCCGAGCGTCGGGCCCTGCGCGCCCTCGATGACCATCTTGATGGGTTCGGTGCGCTGGCCGGGGAACAGGCTGTCGAACTCTCCCTGCGCGACGCGGGTGACGTTGTCCGGCGGTAGGTAGGTCTCGTTGATGCCACCGAATTTGATGTTGCCGACGGGCAGCGTCAGAAGGACCAATCCGAGCACGATGGGCACGGTGACCTTGACGGGGTTGCGCATCACCCAGCGGGTGAGCTTGCCCCACATGCCGTTCTCGATCTCTTCGCTCGACTTGGTCTTTCGCATGAACTTCAGACCGAGGGCGTCGACGCGTGGGCCGAGGATGGCGAGCATCGCGGGCAGGATCGTGATGGCCGTCAGCGCTGCGAGCGCGACGGTGGCGATGGATCCGTATGCGACCGATTTCAGGAAGCCCTGCGGAAACAGCAGCAGGCCACCGAGAGAAGCGACGATCATCGTCGCGGAGAACACCACGGTGCGACCCGCCGTCATGACGGTACGGCGCACGGCCTGTGGCGTCGTATGTCCGTCACCGAGTTCCTCGCGGAATCTCGAGACGATGAAGAGTCCGTAGTCGATGGCCAACCCGAGTCCGACGAGCGAGACCACGGGCGCGACGAACGAGTTGACCTCGGTGAAGTTGGTGAACACCTTGACGATGCCGTTGGCTCCGACCACCGTCAGACCGCCGATGATCAGCGGGAGCGCCGCGGCGACGACGCCGCCGAAGATGAAGAACAGCAGGACCGCGACGGCGGGGATCGCCAGCAGTTCCATGCGGTGGATGTCGCCTGCCATCGTCGACTGCAGTGCGCCGGCCACGGCCTGAAGACCGGTCACCTGCACGTCGACGCCGTCGATGTAGAAGGCGTCCTTGACGGCCTGGAAGTTGTTGGTCAGTTCGGTGTCGTCGGCACCCTTCATCGCGATGCTGGCGATGGCATGTTGCTTGTCGTTGGTACCGAGAGCTGCGAGGTTGGGTGCGCCGGGCACCTTGAAGTAGGTGCCGTTGACCTTCTCGATCTGGTCGGGATGGTCGACGGGGAGCGATTCGAGGCTCGAGACGACCTTCGACTGGAATTCCGGATCGTCGATCGACGACCCCTCGGGCGCGGTGTAGAGGACGATGACGTCACCCTGCTTGTCGCGTCCGAACGTCGTGTCCGCCAGACGGGCAGCCTGGGCCGATTCCGAGGTCGGATCGTCCCAACCGCTCTGACTGAGATGGCTGTTGAGATCGAGACCGTAGGCAGCGAAGCCCAACAGCCCGGCCACCATGACACCGATAACGGTGTACCGCAGGCGGTAGACGATGTCTCCCCATCTGGCGAACACTTAAGAAACTCCTTGGCGCCCGACGAGCAGGGCGGACAGCGGTCGGAAGGGCTGCAGCCACGCGCCCTCGTCGGGGAGCGAATCGAGACTCACCCGAGGCAGTGGCTCACGGAAGACGCCGGGAATGTCCTCGAGGTCGAGGAATTCCAGGATGTCCGACGTGACAGCCCAGCTTGCGTGCTCCCGGAATCCCAGTACCTGAACGGGTACTCCGGTTGCTGCGATGGCCTCCAACGGCCCCTTGAACGCCTGACCGTCGGCGGACGCGACCATGACACCGGCGAGGCCGCCGTCACGGTTGCGGAAGTCGATGTGGTCGAGCATGTCGGCGTCGACATCACTGTCTTCGTCGACCTTGGGCTTGGCGAACACCGCGAAGCCCACGTTACGCAATGCTTCGACCCAGGGGCGGACGACGTCGGCGCTGCCGGGTGCAATATTGGTGAACACCGTTGCCTCGGGCTCGAGCGTCGCGGTGCCCGAGGTGGACAGTTCGGCGGTGCGGCTGAGCAGCCATCGGCCCAGCGCATCGAATCGTGGGCGGTAGGCGGCGGTGGGCCGGCCACCCAGGATCGCGCCGAGACCCATGTCCAGGTTGGGTGCATCCCACACGAGCAGGACTCGCTTGCTGTGGCGGGACTCACCGATCGCCCCGAGCTCGGCGGGATCGATCACGGTGTCGGGCATGTCCGTACTGACGCTCATGCTGTCTTCTTTCCCCAGATCAATTCCGTCACCGAGCTGCCCACCTGCTGGGCCTTGCCCTCGAACTTGGTCACCGGCCGCTCGTGCGTCATGGGCGACTCCCAATCGAGAACGGTCAGACCGGGCTCGGCGTTCCCGGCCTCGGCAATCCACTCAGCGTATTCGGCGTGATCGGTGGCCACGTGCAGAACGCCGCCCGGCTTCAGGCGATCCGCGATCATCGCGAACGTGGGGCCCTGCAGGAGACGACGCTTGTGGTGGCGCACCTTGGGCCACGGGTCGGGGAAGAAGACGCGAACGCCGGTCAAGGACTCCGAGGTCAGCATGTTCTCGAGGACGTCCATCGCGTCGCCGCGGAACAACCTGACGTTCTCGATGTTCTCGCGCTCGATCTGCTGCAGAGTCTGCGCGAGCCCGGGTCGGTAGACCTCGACGGCCATGAGGTTGACGTGCGGCTCGGCCATCGCCATCGCCGTGGTGGCCGTGCCCGTGCCCGACCCGATCTCGAGAATCGCCGGACCGCTGCGCCCGAACCAGGCGTCGATGTCGATCTGCTCGTCGGCGACATCGCGGCCGATGCGTGGCCACAGGTTGTCCCAGGTGCTCTGCTGAGCGTCGGTCAGCGCTCCGCGGCGGGAGCGGAAACTGGTCACTCTGGGGTACAGCCGCGAGCCCCGTTCCTGGGTCTGCACCGAGTTGTCTCCGGTGTCGGCAGAGGTGTCCTGTGGCTCGTTCACCGGTCCATTGTCGCGCATCGGCGGAGTGTGTGACAGGTGGGTCTCGAGTTGAAGTTGAGACTTGCCGTTCCATCGCTGATCAGCGGTAGGGCCGCGTCCTATAACTACAACGGTGTAATTCTCGACGGCCCGTCCGGGACGGCCGTCGTGTGCCAGAATCGGTGCCGCAGCAGGGGGCTGCGGGCCACGTGGCCGATCGTGCTCGACGAGCCGATCGCACATCTCGATGTGGCCGTTCGGTGGGTTGTTTCCGGGGGGGATCGATGATGGACGGTGCCGAGGCAGGTCTGGGTCGATTGCGTGTGCGCTCGGGAGACGTGGACGCGGCCGGTGCCGGCACAGCCCGGAAGGCTGTCGAGAACGCCGTCGAGCGGCGTCTGCGGCCGCTGGAGGTGCACGTTTCCGGCCGCGTCGGAGTAGGGAAGTCGGCGATTCTCTCGGTGCTCGATGCCGCGCGACTGCATACCGACGGGTTCGAGGTCCGGTTGCACGAGAGCGGATGGGCCGATACCCCGCGTGCAGCGAAGGTGCAGCAGAGCCGCACCGCATCCGACATCGACGTTCTCGTCCACGTGCTGGCCGGTGCCGTGTCCCCGGACGACATCACGTTCCTGTCCGCTCGACCCGGCGGACCGCCGGAACACACCGTGATCCTGCTGAACAAGGCCGACACTCTCGACGAGCCCGCGGCGACAGCCGCAGCGGCATCCGAGCAACTGGGGCGAAGAGTGCTGCCGGTGATGGGATCTGTTGCAGCGGGCCTGGGCGGCGCGGCCCGAGGCTCCGCTGTGGACATGGCCGATGTGCGGGCCGTCGCGGCCGGTGCACTGCGTACTGGGGATCTGATGACGGTCGATCGGTTCCGGAGTGCTGATATTCCGCTCTCGACGCCCCGCCGAGAGGCACTGCTGGACCGTGTGGAATTACGCGGTCTCGCCCTGCTGGTCGAGGCGCTCCGGCGGCGCAGCGGGGTGTCCGACGCAGATGTACTGCGTGAGCTGTGGGAGGCCACCGGCGTCGACGCCGTGACGACGGTGGTGTCCGACGCGGTCTCGGCTGCTGCGACGGCCCGCGACGACGACCTGCACGAACAACTGCTGCAGATATCCGCCCGTCACCGAGACGTTCGAGGTGCCGTCGAATCGTATCTGGCTTCGGACGAGGCGGTGGCTGCCGATATGCGCTGTGCTGCAGCGCGATTGGCGGTGCCGATCGAGACGGGCTCGGAGCGGGCCCTGCTGGAGCAGGCATTGGTGTGGAAGCGGTGTGCCGCCACCTCGGAGGACGACGCCGTCCGGCGCTCCGCCCTGGCCCTGTGCCGTGGCTATGTGCGGATGCTCCGACCGTGACCGATCCGAACCGGTTCCCGCTGCCGGACGATCTGAAAGGTGTTCTGCGTCGACGGAACTCGGAATCCCTCGTACGCATCGACCGTGCGCGCAGCAGCCGACCTGCAGGCATTCACATCACCGGCACCGCAGTATCCGGCAAGACCGAGATATGCCATCTGCTCACCCGGCGCGACGGCGCGGAGATCGGGTTCGCCGACTCGGTCGAGGAGGCCGCGGTGGTCGTGATCGTCGTCGACGCGTCGGCTCCGGTCGGCCGTGCCGACGTCGAGCGCTGGCGTCCTGCCTTCGAGTCGACACCGGTTGTGTTGGTGGTCAACAAGATCGATGTGCATCGCCGGTGGCGCGAGGTGGTCGACGCCGATATCGAGATCGTCGCCGAGCGTGTTCCGCGTGCGGTGGAACACTCCGTTCATCCGGTCTCGGCACGGTTGGCACGAGCCGGTAGGGAGATTGGCGATGCTGCCGTGTTCGCGGAGTCGGGTTTCGGGGCGGTCGCCGACAGAATCGACGCGTTGCTGATGCAGGCCGCGGCGGTAGGGGCACAGCGCAAATACGTTGCTGCAGTGCAGGAATCTGCCGCAGAGGCGAAGGCCGCCATCGTGGCCGAAGCTCGCGCAGTGACCGGAGGTGGTGACACCGCCCCTCTGCGTGCCAGGCGGGCGCGGCTGCTCGATGAACGAGAACGTCTCGGTGGTGACCGACGAGCATTGCTGCACAACCGTATTCAACGGGTTCGGGTCGACTGTATTCACGCTGCGGTCGAGGACGTTCGGATGCTCGGTGCTCGGGTACGGCAGACGATAGAGGGATCGCGGCGGGCCGAACTCGGCCATCTGCCCGGGCACCTCGCCGAATCCGTACAGGCAGTTCGAGCACGCGCCGACGCTGCCTTGTCCACCGGTCTCCGCGCCGTGGAAGTCGAACTCGGGCTCGCCGGCACGGTGCCCGAATCCGGTACTGCAGGCGGTGAGATCGACATCGGCGAACCGACCAGGCGACGCGGGATCGAGGACGTCCTGATGGTCGCACTGGGGGCCTCGGCAGGGGTGGGACTGGGTCGGCTCGTCGTTTCGCCCCTGGCTCTGATTCCTACCTTGGCCGTCGCCAACACGATCGTCTCACTGGCCATCGGTGCCGCGATCGCGTGGTGGTTGACCCGCTCACGCGCACTCGTCGCCGACCGTGCGCACCTTCGCGGCTGGACCCAGGAAAGTCTGGCTCGCGTGAAATCGGACGTGGAACAGCGGCTGCTCTCTCGCATTCTCGATGCCGAGTCCGCACTCGCGTCGGCGTTGACCTCGGCGGACCGGGAGGCGGCGGCACGTATCGATCTGTCGCTGGCCGAAATCGATGCCGAGCTTCGCACGCTCGCCGATCACAGATCGGCGCTGCTCTCGGCCTGCGATCGGGATCTGGCTGCACTCGAGCGCGGGCTGGAGCGATTTCGCGGGTCCGGGCGCGACTCGGTCGTGCCGTCGAAGCCCGTCGAATTCTCTCCCGGCGATCCGGAACCGATCGGCGCGCCGATGCGTCGAAGCGGGTAGGTGCACGTCCGAACAGGTTCGCAGGCGGCGAACAGGGACCCGACAGTGAGGAGCGTCGATGATCGCGGTGGATGGCTTCGCAGGGGGCGGTTTCGAGACGAACGAGCCGGCCGAGGACGCGTCGGGCGATGGTGGCGGTTATGTCTCGACGGACTGGTTCGATCTCGACGGCGACGGTCGTCACGAGACTTCCGTTCGGACGACGGAGGCCGGAACGACGGTGGGAACGGATGTCGATGGAGACGGTGTGACAGACAAGTTCACCGCCTTCGACCGTGACGGGCACTACGAATCCTGGGAGATTTTTCGGGAAGCGAACGGTTTCGGGCAGGGCAGATCGTCCGAATCCGGCCGACTGTAGGCCATTCGGTCTGATTTGCATCGGCGCTGGTGGATGGCTTCTTGCGTCGGTCTTTCCCTATCTGAATCGGTCTTGTGACCAATCGGACAACACCCTGTTTCTGGAATCACGTCGCTCGGCGTTAACCTGATGAACAGGACATCCGGCGCTCGGTCCTCGGCTTGCTGTATCCAGTAACATGGTGTACTGCAGCTCGAAGGGCCGAGCAGCGCCCCGCCGAGAGGGGAAAACCGAGATCTACTCGTGCGTGCTTGCCCACAGCGATCGTGCGAATTCTTCCCGGTTCCGGCTAACCCCAGGAGAGTTAGATGACCTCAGCGACCATTCCCGGTTTGAGCGGCACCGACAGCGTGCCGACTCGACACAAAGAACTGCTTGCCTGGGTTGCTCAGGTAGCCGAACTGACCGAACCGGACTCCGTGGTGTTCGCTGACGGATCCGACGCCGAATGGGAGCGCCTGACCGACAAGCTGGTCGAGGCAGGAACCTTCACCCGTCTCAACGACGAGAAGAAGCCCAACTCGTTCCTCGGCAACTCCGATCCGTCGGACGTGGCCCGCGTCGAGTCGCGCACGTACATCTGTTCCAAGGACGAGATCGACGCCGGTCCCACCAACAACTGGATGGACCCGTCGGAGATGCGGTCGTTGATGACCGAGCTGTACCGCGGTTGCATGCGCGGACGGACCATGTACGTCGTTCCGTTCTGCATGGGACCGTTGGACGCTGCCGATCCCAAGTTGGGCGTCGAGCTCACCGATTCGGAGTACGTCGTCATCTCCATGCGTGTGATGACCCGCATGGGTCAGGCCGCTCTGGACAAGATCGGCGACGACGGGTTCTACGTGAAGGCGCTGCACTCGCTCGGTGCTCCGCTGGCCGAGGGTCAGGCCGACGTGCCGTGGCCCTGCAACGACACCAAATACATCACCCACTTCCCCGAGGACCGCGAGATCTGGAGCTACGGATCCGGTTACGGCGGCAACGCGCTGCTGGGCAAGAAGTGCTACTCGCTGCGTATCGCGTCGGCCATGGCCCACGACGAGGGCTGGCTCGCCGAGCACATGCTGATCCTCAAGCTGATCTCCCCCGAGGACAAGGCGTACTACATCGCGGCGGCATTCCCGTCCGCGTGTGGTAAGACCAACCTCGCGATGATTCAGCCGACCATTCCGGGCTGGCGTGCCGAGACCATCGGTGACGACATCGCGTGGATGCGCTTCGGTGAGGACGGTCGTCTCTACGCCGTCAACCCGGAGTTCGGTTTCTTCGGTGTCGCTCCGGGCACCAACTGGGATTCCAACCCGAACGCGATGAAGACCATCGATCAGGGCAACTCGGTGTTCACCAACGTCGGCCTGACCGACGACGGCGACGTGTGGTGGGAAGGCCTCGAAGGCAAGCCCGATCACCTGATCGACTGGAAGGGCAACGACTGGACGCCCGAGTCCGGAACCGATGCCGCACATCCGAACTCGCGGTACTGCGTGCCGATGGCTCAGTGCCCGTCGATGGCTCCCGAGTGGGACGACCCGCAGGGTGTGCCGATCTCCGCAATCCTGTTCGGCGGACGACGCAAGACCACCGTTCCGTTGGTGACCGAGGCCCGCGACTGGCAGCACGGAGTGTTCATGGGAGCCACCGTCGGCTCCGAGCAGACCGCTGCCGCCGAGGGCACCGTCGGTACCGTCCGACGCGACCCGATGGCCATGCTGCCGTTCCTCGGTTACAACGTGGGCGATTACTTCCAGCACTGGATCGACCTCGGCAAGAACGCCGACGAGTCCAAGCTACCGAAGGTGTTCTACGTCAACTGGTTCCGTCGCGGCGACGACAAGCGCTTCCTGTGGCCCGGATTCGGTGAGAACTCGCGTGTGCTCAAGTGGATCGTCGAGCGCATCGAGCACAAGGCCGCGGGCGTCGAGACCCCGATCGGTGTCGTCCCCACGGCCGAGGCACTCGACATCGACGGCCTCGACACCACCGTCGACGACGTCGCGGAGGCACTCGCGGTGAACACCGACGAGTGGAAGGCCGAGATCCCGCTGATCCAGGAGTGGTTCGACTTCGTCGGCGAGAAACTGCCCACCGGAATTCAGGACGAATTCGACGCCCTCAAGCAGCGCCTGGGCGCGTAGTATTCACGAGACAGAACGGGGCTCACCGAGGGGTGGGCCCCGTTCTGGCTTTCGAAGTGTGCGAGATCAGGCGGTGAGAGCGGCCGCGCCGTGCAGTGTGCCGAGGCCGCCCAACGCAGCCGGCACCACCTGCAGCCCGTCGAGGAATTTCAGGCGCGCGTGCAAGGCGATCGACTCCCGGATCGGATCCCACAGCGGCGGGCCGGCCTGAGCGAAGCCGCCGCCGATCACCACCATCCGGACGTCCACCAGTGCGACCGCCGATGCGATGGCCTGACCGAGAGCCACTCCGGCGCGTTGCAATGCGGTGACGGCGAGCGGTTCGCCCGCGGCGGCATCCGTAGCCAGTTCGACACCGGTGTTCCCCGGCCAGCCCTGCTCCCGAGCCCACCGCACCGCCGAGGGGCCGCTGGAGACGGTCTCGACGCACCCGATTCCGCCGCACGCGCAGGGCGTCGTCGAACCGGGGACGACGATGTGGCCGATGTGCCCGGCATTGCCACTGGCTCCGGCGACGATTCTCCCGCCCAGCACCAGGCCCCCGCCGATCCCGGTGGACACCACGAGGCTCAGCACGTCCGGTATCCCGACAGCGGCACCGAATCGATGCTCACCCAACGCCGCTGCGCTGCCGTCCATGGCCAGAAGTACTTCGGCGTCGGGCAGTGCGGCGGAGATGTGCTCGCGCAGGCCGAATCCGTTCTTCCACTCGTCGACGTTGATCGGCGCGACCGACCCGGTGACGAGGTCGACCGGACCGGAGCACGCGACCCCGACCTGTGTCACGTCGACGCTTCCGACGACCCCGTGCAGCAGTGCGGCACAGGCCTCCCACACGCCGGTGGCCGGTGTCGGAACTGTCTCCGGGTGCTGCGGACGTCCGTCGTCGCCGACGAGTGCCGCTGTCATCTTGGTGCCGCCGATGTCGAGCGCGAGTGCCGTCATCGATCCAGGTTATGCGGGAGTGGAGCCTGCGGAATGACCCATTGGCTATCCAGTCGGTTTCAGGACCAGGACGAGGTTGCTGCCGAGGAACTCGCGGAGTATCGGTACACGCATCATCCACCATGCCCAGCGCGGGTGATAGCGCGGAAACGCGGCCAGGAGCGTTGCGTTGGGAGTGCTTCGCGCCCAACGCAATCCGTCTGCCGCGCTGATGTCGAACAGGGATTCGCCGAATCGGTTCTTGGGTTCGTGTCCGGTGGTGCGGGCGTAGCGTCGGGCCGCGTATTCACCGCCGAGGTAATGCCACGGCCGGGTCTCGTGGCCGCCGAACGGGCCGAACCAGATGGTGTACGAGAGCACCGTGAGGCCGCCGGGTTTGGTGACGCGCAACATTTCCTCGGCCATGGTCCACGGCTCGCGGACGTGTTCGGCGACGTTCGACGAGAAGCAGATGTCGACGCTGTCGTCGCGGAAGGGCAGTGCCATGCCGGAGCCGCGCACCGAACCGGGGATCTGCAGTCCGGCGGCGTGCATTTCCGAGGCGTCGGGTTCGACGGGCAGATAGCGCGCGCAACTCGCGCCGAAGACGTCGGCGAAGTATCCGGGTCCGCCGCCGACGTCGAGCACGGTCGCCGCCGACATGTCGGTGCCGGTCAGGCCGTGGTACAGGTCTCCGATCAGTTCGACGGAATCACGGGCCAGGGCGCCGTAGAAGATGTCCGGAGAACTCTGCTCGTGCCCGAAGTCCTTCAGGAGTTTCACCGAGCGACGCAGTGTCGCGCGAGAGGCGAACAGTCGTGTCACGGCGGAAGTCACGAAAACGAACCCTAGCGGTTAGTGTGGCAGCGGTATTCGACGACGGTCGAGAAGCGAGCACGGTGGATGGGGTGAAGCGAGCGGTGCGCGAGGTTCTGTTGCTGTGCTGGCGCGATACCGGGCATCCGCAGGGCGGCGGCAGCGAGCGCTACCTCGAGCAAGTAGGCGCGGGCCTGGCTCGACGCGGTGTCCGCGTCACGCTGCGGACGGCCTCCTATCCCGGTGCTCCGGCCGAGGAGATCGTCGACGGCATCCGGATCAGTCGCGGTGGTGGTCGCCTGTCGGTGTATCCCCGCGCTCTGGCCGCCATCGCCGCCGGTCGGCTCGGTTTCGGGCCGCTCAAGGGGATCTCCCCGGATGCCGTGATCGACACCCAGAACGGCATTCCGTTCTTCTCCCGCGCAGTACTCGGTGTGCCGGTCACGCTGCTGGTGCATCACTGTCACCGCGAGCAGTGGCCGGTGGCGGGCCCGATGATGGCCAAGCTGGGCTGGTGGCTCGAGTCGACGATCTCGCCGAGGGTGCACCGCCGCAATCAGTACCTGACGGTGTCGTTGCCTTCTGCAGACGAGCTGATCGCTCTCGGTGTCGACCGGGAGCGCATCGCCGTGGTCCGCAACGGTGCCGACGACATCCCACTGTCTGTACCGGAAGGCGGCGAGGACACCCGGACGCCGCACCCGTCCTTGTCCGTGCTGTCGAGGCTGGTTCCACACAAGCAGATCGAGGACGCGATCGACGTCGTGGCTGCACTGCGCGGCAGCATTCCCGACATCCATCTCGACGTCATCGGCGGCGGGTGGTGGGAACGGAATCTTCGCGAGTACGTCACGAGCCTGGGCGTCGATCGATACGTCACCTTCCACGGTCACGTCGACGAGGAGCGCAAGCATGCACTGCTCGGTCGGTCGTGGGTGCATGTGATGCCCTCCCGAAAGGAGGGCTGGGGCCTCGCCGTCGTCGAAGCTGCCCAGCACGGTGTTCCCACGGTGGGCTATCGCAGCTCCAAGGGGCTGACCGATTCGATCATCGACGGCGTCACCGGTGTTCTCGTGGGTGGTTCGACATCCGGAGCGGAGGACCGCGATGTGTCCGCGCTGACCGATGCCGTCGCCGAACTGCTGCAGGACGCAGAGGCCCGCACTCGCCTCGGTGAGAAGGCACGAGTCCGCGCGGGTGAGTTCTCCTGGGGCCAGTGCGCCGACGGCGTGTTCTCGGTGCTCGACGGGACGACGCGCGGCACCTGGTCGTCAGGCCTGGTGGGGGCGGCCGACGCGCACACGCCTGCCGAATCGGCTCAGGAGTCCTACCGCTAGTCCGCCGAGCATCAGCAGTGCCCACGCCAGATGTGCGAGCACAACGGCTGTCGCCGAACGACTTTCGAGCATCGCCGGATCCGGCACCCGATAGAGGGTCAGTTCCTCGTCGGAGTACACGGCGTCGAGTCGGTCCAACGTCTGCTGTGCATTGCCGAGCTCGCCGGGAGTCGTGTTCTCCACCAGTACCCAGCCGACACCCAGGGCCGCGAGAGTGTCCGCGGAGTCGCCTGCGAGCAGAGCGTTCTGCACGTCCGTCGCCCGTTTCCCTTCCCCGCGGACCGTGCCGCCTGCGACGAGGAGTTCACCGGTCTGCAGTACGTCGAGCGGCAGCATGCGGGGTGCGGGATCGAGAACGGGTGCTGAGCCGCTGTAGGGAAAGCGGCGAAACATTCCGGCGGGAAGTACGGCCACGTCGCCGTCCTGGTCGGCGAGTTCCGCCGACACCGCTTGCCACGACTGCGGGTACGTCACCGGCTTCAGTGCGTTGCCGACGCCCCAGCCGAGGTCGGGGAGCGCAACGAGCAACGCCAGCACGGCCACGCCCCCCGGCAGCCATGCATTGCCGGATCGGGTGCGCCGGGACGCCAACCAGCTGACACCGGCCGCAGCGGCGAGAGCGTATATCGGCATGGCCAGCGCGACCCACTTCTGCGAATCGCGGAGCAGACCGGCCCCGGGGACGGTGTCGCCCAGTACGCGAGCCGCCGCCAACCCCGGTCCGGTTGCTGCCAGCGCAGGAAGCACGATGGCAGCGAGTGCAACGACACCCAGGCCCACGATCACCGGATTGCGTCGACGGCGATACAGCGGCCGTATCCCGAGAGCGACGACGGTCAGCAACAGGACCGTCCCCACGACAGCGAATAGTCCTGTCCGAGAACCGGGTACGGCGTCTGAGTTCCAGATGCCGCCGAGTCCGGCCAGACTACCCACCGTGCCCAGACCCGGTTCGGCGCGTGCTGCGAATGCGGCCCAACCCGCCGGATCCGCCGGTTCGACGCCACCGCCCGACACCATCGTCGCCGCCAGCCACGGCGCCGACGCGACGGCTGCGATCGCGAGGGTGGCGACCACGCGCAGGCCGCGTCGGGCACCCCCGGGGAGGGCGACGACGAGTAGCGCGACGGTTGCCGCCAGCAGCGCGCCGGTGGGGGTGAGCCCGGCCGCGGCCAGGCAGACGGCGAGGGGCCACCAGGAGCGACCGGACCTGACCGCGAGTGCGGCGACCACCGTCCACGGGAGGGCGGCGTAGCCGACGAGCAGACTCCAATGTCCCTGCAGCAGGCGTTCGGCGACGTAGGGGTTCCACACGGCCACCGTCGACGCGACGAGCAGCGCAGGCAGTGGTGCGGTGGGCAGCATCCTCTGCGCCATCACCGCCGCGCCCCAGCCGGCCGTCCACAACGCCAGCAGCAGGACGACCTTGACCACAAGGCCACCGTCGAACACCGTGGTCAGGGCCGCGATCGCGGCATCCTGCGGCACGGCCCGCGCGGCCGCGTCGGCGATTCCCCAGGCGGAGGCGGTGAAGTAGGAACGGGGGGTGCTGACGGCGTCGCGAAGCAGGAGATACCCAGGGCCGAGCAGTGGTCCGAGAACGACGAGCGAGAGCAGCAGGCTGTAGAGCGGCGGCGTCCACCTCGACCTCGACCACGCCATGATCGGCACCCTATACCGTGGACGCATGTCGTTTCGCGCCTCGTCCGAGGCAGACCACCCGGCGGGTGCGTCCGTCGCCGGGATGGGGATGGTGACGGCCGGCTCGATGTTCGCCAATGTCGTGGCGTATCTGCTACAGGTGCTCGCGAGTCGCATGCTCGGCGTCGAGGGTTACGGCGAGTTCGCGAGTCTTCTTGCGGTGCAATTGGTTCTGGCGGTCCCGGCGTTGGCGTTGCAGTCCGTCGTCGCGCGCGAGGTGGTGCGCGGCCGCAGTTCGCGCGAGCTGCGTGGCGTCGGCTACCGCTGTGCGGCGGTCGTGGGTGTGCTGGCTCTCGCTGTGTCCCCGGCTTTGTCGGCGGCCATGGACGTCTCGGCAGCGGCGATGGTGTCGGCCGTGATCGCTGCGCCGGTGCTGGTGTTGTTGGCCGCGGAGCAGGGGCTGCTGCAAGGACGCGGCCGGTTCGGCGCACTGAGCGTGGTGTTGGCGGCGGCCGGTTTCGGCAAGGTGGCGCCGGCGGTGGTCGTGTTGCTGCTCGGCGGCGGCCCGGGTTCGGTGCTGCTGGCCACGGCGGCCGGTATCGGCGTGGTGGCCGTCGGCGCGCGGTCGGCCGCCGGAGCGCCGGTGAACGCGGTGTCGGAAACCAGGGTGACCGTTCTGACGGTGCTGCAGGCCTCGCAGGTGCAGTTGGTGCTGATCGCGATGTCCGCATTGGATCTGGTGCTGGCTCGGTCGTTGCTCAGCAGTACCGAAGCCGGGCTGTATGCGGTCGGTGCCGTCGCGTCCAAAGCGGCGTTCTGGCTGCCGCAGGCGGTCGGAGTGGTGTTGTATCCGCGCATGGCGAACCCGCTGCACTCGGCTGCCGCAGTGCGATCGGCGCTGACCGTCGTCGCCGGACTCGGCACGGTACTGGTGCTCGGGGGCGCGCTGGCGTCGCCGCTACTTCCTTTGGTTGTCGGTGACACGTATTCCGGTGTGCAGCAATACGTGTGGCTCTTCGTGCTGCAGGGGGCGTGTCTGGCGGTACTGCAGAGCGCACTGCTGTGGGCAATCGCGGGGGAGCGCACCCACCTGGCCCTCGTCGCCTGGTTCGCCCTCGCGGTCGAGGTGCTGCTGTTGCTGTTCGTGGCCTCCACCCTGGCCCAGTTCGTCACCGTCGCAGCCGTTACCGCCGCGGTCACGATGGCCGTCGTGTGCGGCGTTGTCCTGTTCGGCGACAGAATCAGTCGCGCGCGGGCCGGATCTCGCCGATGATCTCGAAGTCGACAGCACCGGCCAACGCCAGATAGATCGGTTGCGAGACGTGGCCGTCGGACAGAAACAGGTGCCCACGGGCACCGGTGAACGACACCGAATCGGATACGGATTCGATGATGCGAACATCTGCTGTGCCTGCCCTGTTCACCAGCGCGCCCAGCAGTTTGATGCCCTCGTAGCACGACTGTCCCAGTGCGCCGACGATCGGCGCATCGACCCCGAATGAACGAGCGAAACGAGCCGAGAATCCCAAACTTGCTTCGGTGGCGAGGGTTTCGAAATAGCCGGACGCGACGTACAGCCCGTGGGTGTTCTCGCCGCCGGCCGCCAGCAACATGTTCTCGTCCATCAGTGGACTGAGACGGATGCAGTGCCCGTCCAGCCCGGCCCCGGCGAATTGCTGATGAAAATGGACTGCGTCGTCGCCGATGAGGAGGACCACGGTCGCGTCGGCACCCGACCGCTCGATCGCGGTGACGGTCCTTGCGAAGTCGCTCGTGCCGACCGGTGCGAACTCCGCGTGCACCACCGATGCGCCCAGCCCACGGAGCCGAGTTGCCGTGATGGAAGCGCTCTTTCGGGGCCAGACGTAGTCGTTTCCGACGATTGCCCAGCGGCGTCGTCCGAATTCGCGAACGAGGAACTCCAGCGCCGGGACCAGTTGGTTGGCAGGGGTCTCACCGGTGATGAACAGTCCCGGGTAGCGGTCGCCGCCCTCGTACATGGAGGTGTACACGTACGGAATCCGTCCGAGCGTCACCGGAATGACGGCTCGCCGTACCGCCGAGGTGTGCATCCCCGCCACCGCATCGAGGGCACCGGCATTGAGCAGCGTCGCGACCTCGTGGGCCACCGTCACCGGATCGCGGCCGCCGTCGATGGACATCAACTCGACGCGGCGGCCCAACACGCCGGCCGAGGCGTTGAGTTCGTCCCTGGCCAGCTGGGCCGACAGCTCGCTCGACGGTCCGATGATGCCGAACGGTCCGGACATCGGAAAGATCAGGCCGACGCGAAACGTGTCGAACCGATCGCTGTTCATCGTGCCGTCCGTCCGCTCGGTGTCTCTTCGCGGTTCGCTTCACCATAGAATCGCTGAGAGAGACTGTAGCGCCGACGCAGTAACCGAGCAGGGGGACGATCACGTGGATCACCAGGATGCTGCGTCGGCAGCGCGTTTGCTCACCGTGGTCGAGCGGGCCGTGTCGGATCGATTGCGCGCCACCCTCGTGCCGTGGGAATTGGACCTCGAAGAATGGCGAGTGCTGTCGCTGTTGTCCGACGGTGAGGGACACACGATGGCCGAGACAGCGGAGTTCGCATTGCTCTCCCCGCCGACCTTGACCAAGGCGGTCAACCGGCTGGTGTCCAACAATCTGGTGCACCGCCGTACCGGCACCGTCGATCGTCGGCAGGTGCTGATCCGCTTGACGGCCCGTGGGAAAGCAAAGCACGACGCGGCCGCCCCGATGATGAACGACGCCGCGGCGATGGTCTTCCCGTCGGAGTCGGATCGTGAGCTGTTGCAGTCTCTGCTCCGGGCCCTCGAGACCAACGCGAAGACGGCCTCGATCACCCACTGACCTTTCTCGGCGTCCGGTCTCGGACGCGGTCTCCGCCGTAACCTGCCAGGTCGGCCGCTTTCGTGATCTCTTTTTAACATGTTTCATATTGCAATAGTGTCCACGGAAAGTATTGTTCCGATGCAGCGCAGCCAGCGCTCTCGCCGCGAACCGAAGTGGACACCCGTTCATGAACATGAAGAAATACTTCGAGGGGCCAGCGACCAGCCTCGACGATCAGATCGAAAGCTACGCAACCTCCCGAGTGCCCGACGACCAACGCTGGCGGCGGCCGGCGATCCTGCTGGTCCTCACCGGCAACGTGACCGCGATGTTCTGGTTCGCCCTCGGCGGCCAGATCGGGTTTCTGGTGGGATGGCCGATGTTCCTGATCCCCGTGGCGTACATGGTGATCGGTGCGACGCTCGTCGGCAGCCTCATCATGCGTATCGCCAGCCAAGAGGGTCTGTCGCTGCCACTGCTCACCCGCGGGCTCGGGTTCGGAACCA
The DNA here is from genome assembly GCF_002258365.1 of Rhodococcus sp. 06-221-2. Classification (NCBI taxonomy): domain Bacteria; kingdom Bacillati; phylum Actinomycetota; class Actinomycetes; order Mycobacteriales; family Nocardiaceae; genus Rhodococcus; species Rhodococcus sp. 06-221-2. The sequence goes on along the minus strand of NZ_NOYJ01000035.1, from coordinate 557,663 downwards.
AGGGTTCTGCCGTCGCCTCGCTCGTCTACGCGGTCAACTACGTGTTCTACTTCATCTTCGAGGGCAGTATCGTCTCACACGGGCTCAGTGAGCTCGCGGGGATCGATATCGACTCCGCCTGGGCCACAGTGGTATTCGCGCTGGTCGCACTCGTGGCGCTGTTCTTCTCCTGGCGCGGTATGCACTCGATGAACATTCTGCAGCGCTTCGGGATGCCGATCTTCCTGATCCTGTTCGCCGTCGGTATGTACATGCTCGCCAGCGGTTACGTACTCGTCGGGCCCGGCGAATGGGAAGCGACCGGAGGATTCACCGCCACCGCACTGTGGCAGGCCTTCAGCCTCGCGAACGGGCAGGTCGTGTTCCAAGCACTCATCGCCACCGACTACGGACGGTTCGTCAAGAAGAGCGTCAGCTATGTCGGAACGGCCGGACTGATGCTGGCAGAACTGCTGATGATCGTCGTCGTGATGATTCTCGGTGTGTTCCTCGGTTTCACGATGCTGCGTCATTTCACCGGAACCACTGCAACACCGGAACTCTCGGCCACCGACCCGGGACTGTACTTCGCCATCGTCATGGGTCTGCTCGGCGTGATCTTCGCGGTGGTCACCCAGGTCCGCATCAACGTCATGAACCTGTACTCCGGATCCCTGGCCCTGTCCAACGCGTGGGATGTGCTCTCGCCCAGGAAGGTCGGGCGTCAATGGTGGATGGTGGCGCTACTGGTGGTGGGCGTGCTGTGCTACCCCGTCAACATTCTGCAGTACACCGACAAATTCCTGGCCGTCACCGGCATCATGACCAACACGTGGATCTTCATTCTGCTCGCGGACTACTTCGTATGCAGAAGACTGCTCGGCCTGGCACCCCGCGACAACATCGAGTTCCGCGAAGGGCGAGTGCGCAATTGGAACCCCTGCGGCATCATCGCCATGGCAGCGGGCGTCGCGGTGGGCGGACTCGGCGTGTTCGGCCTCTACCCGTCGTATTACGCGTCGTTCATCGCCATGCTTCTCGGTCCTCTTCTCTACGTTCCGCTCACGATGGCAACCCGCGGACAGTTCTACGAACCACCGAAATCGAACGATACCCTCATCGCCGAAAGGATTGTGGCGTCATGAAATTCACTGCAGCAGCCGTACAATTCGAGCCCACGCTGTTCGCGAAGGAATCGAACGTCGCCGCTCTGAGCGATCTCGTGGAGAAGGCGGCGTCGGACGGAGCGCGCCTGATCACGACACCCGAGATGGCAACCACCGGCTACTGCTTCCACGACACCGAGGAAGCGGCAACCGTCGTCGAGCAGATCCCCGGCCCCACCACCGAGACGTTCGCCGAGATCGCGTCCCGTCGTAACTGCTACATCGTCGTGGGCATGCCCGAAGTCGATGCGACCAGCGGATTGTTCTACAACAGCGCAGTTCTCATCGGTCCCGAGGGAATCGTCGGCACACACCGCAAGACGCATCCGTACATCGCCGAGCCCAAATGGGCGGCCCCGGGCGATCTCGGGCACCAGGTGTTCGAGACCCCGCTCGGTCGCATCGCACTGCTCATCTGCATGGATCTGCACTTCCTGGAGACGGCGCGTGTGGTTGCGCTTCAGGGTGCCGACGTGATCTGCCACATCAGCAACTGGCTCGCCGAACGCACTCCCGCCCCCTACTGGATCAGTCGGGCCTTCGAGAACAACTGCTACGTCATCGAGAGCAACCGCTGGGGTCTCGAACGAACCGTTCAGTTCAGCGGCGGCACCTGCATCATCGAACCCGACGGAAACGTGGCCGGTCGCCTCGACGTCGGTGACGGTATTGTCCTCGGCGACATCGACATTCGTCGCACACGAGAGGCCGGGCCCGTGCGCAGGCCGAATCTGTACCGTGAACTGCAGACCAACACGTACGCGTGGAACCCGCTCGATTTCTTCACCCTCTACGGACACTCGCCCTTACCGGCCGGGCGGACGTCGTCGGTGAGCGTCGTGCAATGCACTCCGGGGACGTCGATCGACGGCAATCTCGACGACATCGAGCAGTGGGCCGCCGGCCTCGCGGGCGCGAGCGATCTCATCGTGTTTCCCGAACTGTCCGTCACCGGGCCGGTCTCCGCGGATCGGCCGCCGCGCGAGGTCGGGGAGTCGATCGACGGGACGTCGCTCGCACGCGTCGTCGATATCGCTGCCCGGCATGGTGTTTCGATGGTCGTCGGTGTGGCCGAGCGCGACATCGGATCCGATCGGGTGTACAACTCCGCAGTGCTGGTTCAGCCGAACGGAACCTGCACGGCGTACCGCCAGATCCATCTGTCCGTCGAACACACCTCGCTGTTCGACGCGGGCGACCGCTGGACCGTCGTCGACCTTCCCGTCGGGAGAGTGGGAATGCTCGTCGGTCACGATGCACTGTTGCCGGAGGCCGGCCGAATTCTGGCGCTGCGTGGCTGTGATCTGATCGTTTGCCCGGCCGCACTCGCCGGCACTTTCGTCGGCTCCCACCCGGGAACCGACATCCCTCATGCAGCAGAGATTCCCACCGGAGCCGATCCCACGCACTGGCATCACATGCGCGTCCGGGCAGGCGAGAACAACGTGTACTTCGCGTTCGCCAACACGATCGACACCGACCGCGGAATTGCCGGACACAGCGGAGTATTCGGGCCCGACACCTTCGCCTTCCCCCGAACCGAAGCCCTCGTCGACAGTGACGCACCGGGCCACGCGACCTGCGTCGTGGACACCACGAGCCTGGGTGGGGCGTACCCCACCAACGTCGTGCGCCGCAAAGACCTCGTACTGATGCGGCAACCACACCAGTACGGAATCCTCTCGACGGCCTGAGTGGCCGAAAACGCCAGTGGCGTGGTCATGTCCCCGCTGGGGCACACAACCACGCCACTGGCTATCTGGTCGTTCCGCAGGCTCCACTCCTGCGTAGGCACTTACTCCTTGGAGAGGTTCGTCCTCGGAATCTCTTCCGTGCGATCGGTCGTCCAGTCGCGGTTCGGTGCGGTGCCGCCACTGGGGGTCGGGCGAGGACCGGCGTCGGTGCGGGCCGGCTGACGGTGTCCACCGTTGCCGCCGCCGCGCAGCAGCAGAACGACTCCGGCGATCAGCGAGATGACACCGAGGATGCCGGCGACGATCGGAACGGTGCGGCCGAAGAGCGACAGCTTGTCCTGTCCGTCCTTCGCCTGCTGGATCTGGTACTCGACGGTGTTCTCGTCGAACGTGATCGGGGCCTTCAGTACGTCGACCTCGGGACGGCCTGCCTCACGGCCGTAGTACTGGTGGATCTGCTCTTCGCCCTTGACGACGACGCCGGTCTCGGGCTCGACCCACAGGGTGCGGGTGTTCTCGTACCAGCGGGTCATCGTCACCGGTGCGGTTCCACCTTCGACGCCCCAGGTGTCGGCGGGCAGCGTGACCTTGTTGGTCGGCAGGTTCACCACGGTCGACAGGTCGACCGGTCCGACGGTCTGCTGGTACTGGTACACCGGCGTGCCGTTGATCTCGGTTTCCTCGACGAAGTCGATGTCCTTCGAGGCGCGCGCGTTGACGTCGAAGTACGGGTAGCTCTTCTGCTCGGCGTTGAACGGGAACTTGTACTGCAGACCGGTGTGGGCCACTTCCTCGGCCGGCTTGTCGCCTGCCACCTGAATGGTGCCGATCGGGCTTTCGACGGGCATCGAGGTCTTGCGATCGATGGTCACGCGGTCGACCGTGGCGGTCAGCAGTCCGGTGTCGGCCTGCTTGTCGGTGCGGCGCAACGTCTGTCCGGCCTGAAGAGTCATGATGTCGGCGTCGGAGGGATCCTCGACGGTGACGAATCGCTGTGAGGTCAGCGGAACGTTCTGATCGACCACGGCGCGACCGGCTGCCAGCGACCGCGCGTCGAGGACGCTTCCGGTGCCGGTGGAGACTGTGGTGACCTCGAGGTCGAGTGGAGTCTTCTCGAGCGCCGAGACGGTGTAGGTGGGGATGAGGATGGCGGCAACCACCAGAAATGCGCCCAAGCCGATGAGGAAAAGGGCCAATATCCGGCTCGGCCCTGAGCGCTCCGCCATGCTGAATCTCCTTAGTCGACCGCTTCACTGGAAGACACCGCAGGCGGGATCGTACGAATTCCCCGATGCGCTGCCCGATTTCTTACGACACGTCGCAGGTGACAGTAACAGTCGACAGTGGCACCGGTCTCGTCCATGCCGGTTCGACACGGCACACTTGAGCCACCATGAGCACTCGAGTCCACTCGGCGTCCGTCGTACCGTTGCGTGCCTTCGTGCCCGCTCTGGAGGGGATGCGGGCAGTTGCCGCGCTCGGCATCGTCGTCACCCACGTCGCATTCCAGACCGGGGCCGCCAATTCCCCGCTGATGGGCCGAGTCTGGGGCCGGTTCGATCTCACGGTGGCGATCTTCTTCGCGCTGTCGGGATTTCTGCTGTGGCGCCCGCATGCCGCGCAGGCCCGCGGACTCACGCAGGCGCAGCCCACTCGCCGCTACTTCTGGTCACGCGCAGTGCGCATCCTGCCCGCCTACTGGGTGGTCACGGTGCTCGTCCTGCTGTTTCTGCCGCACGCAGGCGGGGACTATCGGGTGTGGCTGGCCAACCTGTCGCTGACCCAGGTGTTCGTACCATTGACGCTGACCGAGGGCATGACGCAGATGTGGTCACTGTCGGTGGAGGTGGCGTTCTATCTGTTGCTGCCGCTGTTCGCCTGGCTGATGATCCGGCTTCGGGGATCGTCGGCGAGGTACCGGGTGTGGGTTCTGCTCGCTGCGTCCGCGGTGACGCTTTCCTGGGCGTTCATTCCGATCGCGACACCGGAAGCCATCCATCACGACAACTGGTTGCCCGGCTACTTCCCGTGGTTCGCCGCCGGCATGGTGCTTGCCGAAGTATCGGTCGGTCCGCAGATGTGGGTGCATCGTTGGGCGCGTCGCACATGGGTGATGCCCGCGATCGCGGTGACGGCATTCGTTCTGTCGGCGACGCCGCTGGCGGGCCCACAGGGATTGGTGCGGCCCGAGCCGTGGCAGTTCGAGCTCAAGATCGTCTTCGGTGCCGTGCTGGCGTTCGCGATGCTCTCGCCGTTGGTGCTGGCCGATTCCGGCCGCAGGCATCGGGTGTTCGAGCATCCGGTGATGCTGACCCTCGGCCGCTGGTCGTACGGGATCTTCATCTGGCACCTGGCCGTGCTCGCCGTCGTGTTCCCGGTGTTCGGCATCGTCCCCTTCTCCGGCGGCATGTGGTTCGTGCTGACGGTGACCCTGGCGCTCTCGATTCCGGTCGCTGCCGCGAGCTATGCGCTGGTGGAAGAGCCGGCCCGGCGCAGGTTCGCGCCGAAGAAGGCGGTCACGGCTTCCGCATCGCGCTGACGGCCAACGCGACGATGCCGATCAACGAGGCCAGCTGCACCGCGTAGGACCCGCCCACATATCCGTCGGCCGACCGCCACGGCCCGAGTGAGAGCAGCGCTGCTCCCAGCAGGGCGAATCCTCCTGCTGCGCACACCGATACGCGAGACGTGAGCTCCGACCCGTAACGGCGGTTCAGCAGCGCCGAGCCGGCACCGAGAACCAGCACCGAGATCGCGCCGACGACGCCTGCCAGCACGATCGCCGCGCCGAGCAGCGCCGCGAACGCCACCGGGGTGCTACGCCAGGGTCTGGGCGCGGGGCCCGGATCGACGACGCCGCGAGGCCGTCGCAGCGCCGCGATCAGCAACGGAATCAACAGCAGTAGTCCGCCGAAGATCCCGAGTCGATACCAGCGGTCGGTGGTGAAATCCAACGACACCGTGCCCGACGCCCCGGCCGGGACGATCCAGGCCTGCTGCCAGCCGTCGACGACCACCGGGGTCAGTTCGGTCCCTCCGGGTGTCGTTGCCCGCCAGCCACTGTTGTTGCTTTCGGGGATGACGAGCAGGCGATCCGAGGTGCTCGAGGTGAGGGTCACTTCGCGGTGATCGGGGCTCCATGCTGTGGTGCGCGCCGCCTGCGGTGCAGACGTGTCCGGCCACAACGCCGGAATGGGCATGGTGCGCAGTCGAAGCCCGTCGACGAAGAACGACGCTCCGGGTTCGACGACGATGTCCTGGCGTCCCTCGGGGAGCGACACGGGATTGACGAACTTTTCGTTGACCGGGATGTCCGCGTCGCAGACCGATGCGGGTAGAGCTGCGCCGGAACGGAATTGGTCTGCGGTCGCCGTCACCGAGGTGCGCACCGTCTGCCCCGCGATGGACACCAGGGGTCCGTCGAAGCAGTCGACCGTGATCTGCCGGTCACCGTCGTACGGCGGCCCGATCGGCTCACCGGCGGACAACGGTGTGACCTCGGCAAATCCGGGCGGTTGAGATTGGATGAAGCCCAACGAGTTTCGGTCGAGTACGCCGTCCCAGTCGACGATGGAGAGCACGATCCTGTCGGTCACGTACGGTGCCAACGCGAGTGTCGTCGAACCCTCGGTATCCACATCGCGCACCATCGGACCGTTGCCCAGGTTCACTGCCACCCGCGTGGGGTGGGCAGGCAATGCGCCGAGGCTGGGGCTCAGCTCGAGCCCGTCCACTAGTGTCGGAGCGGGCAATTGGATGGTGAGAGTGGGGTCGGTGCCGGCTCGATCGGTGATCGACTTCTCCGGTGCCGTCCACGACGTACGCGGGTCGCCGTCGGTGGCGGCGAAGGCCGAACCGTCGAGGTCCGCGACGTCGGACGCCCCACTCGCCAACGGCCGGCCGGGTTGAGCCAGCAGGGCCTCGAGCTCGGGGGACTGCCGCGTGCGTACCGTCAGCTCGGGGATCACCGCGGTGCCCATCGGGACGTCGATCGTGCGCGAGAAGCGGCCCAGTTCCTCCGGCGACTTGGACAGTCCACTGCTGCACCGGATTCGATCGTCGGTGTCCAGGCAACCGGAGCGGCCCGGAAATTCTTGGCCCAGCTCCCACGCGTCGACGCTCGCGCCCGCAGGAGTGGGCGGCAACACCGCGCGATGCACGATGGAGACCGGCTTCGGGTTGTCCCGGTCGGAGTAGTCGTCCACCGACACCTCGCTGATGCCGAACTGACTGCCCCGGGTGCCGTCGACCGTCGACTTCGCGGTGATGCGCAGCCACGGAGTTTCCCCACCGGGCAGCGACACCGTCATCGGGTCTCCCGGCTTGTCCACCCGGGCCGCCGTCGAGCCGTTCGGAGTGGTGACCTCGACCCACTTGACCGGGTCTCCGATCGTTCCCGGGCTGGTCCGCATGTGCAGCAGCCCGCCGCGCACCGGAGTATCGAAATCGAGTTGAAGCCATTGCCCCACAGCGCGTTCGATGCCGTTGCTGATCCAACCGGTGGCCAGGTCACCGTCCACTGCGGCCGCGACCCCGCTGCCGGGCACACTGCCCCCGATCTGAGTCGCGTCCGACGCCGAACTCGACGCGGTCAACGTCGCGCCTTCCCACTCCGCGTCCACGGTCTGCGCCCCGTACACCGGATAATCGGGCACCTCGTTGAGCGAACGGCGGGGCTCGTCGGCGGCCCGCAACGCGGAGTTGTGATTGTCCACCTGACCGAAGTCGGTCTCGCGATTCATCGGTGTGTCGGTCACCGTCACCGAATCGACGGGCAGGCCCGCAGCAGCTGCATCCGACACCAACAGCGTCGGCCCGGCCGGAACGGGCAGGCGAACACCGTTGTTGCGCAACTCGTTCGATCGAAGAATCGACTCGGGCCCGCCCTGCACCACCGGCACCCGATCCACATCGACCGTGTACGGACCGGAGGCAGGTACGTCCGCTGCGGCATCGACCGCGTAGATCTCGACGGCCGGATACGGAGGCCGTAGATCGCCGTCCAGAACCACCCCGTCCACCTGACCGGGTGCCACGTCCTCGCCGAACTCTGCCACCTTCTCGAGCCCCGGCGAACCGTCGAGCACGCGGTGGACGGACGCCGGTCGGGTGGACCGCGAATCCTCCGGGTCCAGGTCGTTGCGCACGACGACGTAGCTGATGCCCTGTCCCACAAGGGTATCGGCTAAGCCGGTCGACGGCCTGCCGTCGGCGAAGAGTCGTTGCACCGAGTCGAGGGCGCGAATGGCACCGGGCGGTGTGAGCGGCACCGCATCTCGGACGGCCCAGGGCGTGGTCGCGAGAGCCTGCAACGGCTCGTCGCGCGTCAGGCCCCAAGTCTGCAGAGCGAACGGTGCGCCGGGCACGATCAGTGCACGCTGCGCGTCGGAGCCGTCGGGACTCGAGCCGGAGGCATGGTCGGTGAGCCAGTCGGCGGCGTCGTGCCAGTACTGCGGCACGGCCTCGTACGCACCGCGCGGCGCGAGCTTGCCCGTCCATGCCAGCGCCGTCGAGAGCGTCAGCGCCACCAGGACCAGCGCGGTCACCGCCATCATCGGGTGCTTCTCGGGATGCGCGACGGCCGCTCGCCAGGTTGGCCGTGGAACCGAACCCGGCAGTGGAACCCGGGCCAGCAGATGAGCGAGGCCGAGTACCAACGGGATTCGGATGACCGGCTCTAGTTTGTGAATGTTGCGCAGAGGTGCGCCCGCGGAATCGAGGAACACTCGCACGGTTGCCGCGAACGGACCGTCGAGATCGCCGACGAACCCCGCGCCCAGGCCGACGAGGCCGACGAACAACATGATCGTCAACCGGCCGCGGGCCGGCATCGAGCGCATCGCCAGACCCGCAATGCCTGCGGCCGCGATCAAGCCGGTCGCGATCACGGCAGCAGGCTGAGTCACCAGCACGGCGCCCGCCACCCGCTCGGGAGAGACGAACGGGGTCCAGCTGCCGGTACCGCGCAGCACCTCGGTCAGCGACGTCCACTGGGTCGTCGTGCCGGACGATTCGATGTAGTCGAGAAACGGTGGAGAGACTTTGCCCAGCAACAGCAGTGGGACGATCCACCACAGTGTCGCCAGCACCAGAAAGCCGGTCCACCAGGCCGCGAACACCAGCCAGCGGCGGTTCGGCCGGTGACACAGCAGCCAGATGACGGCAACCAGAACGGCGGCGGCGGTGGCGACGGCATTGACCGCGCCCATCAACGCCACGGCCAGCGCCGATTGCGCCGCCGCGCGCGGAACCGTGTTTGTTGCGGACCGACTGTTCAGGCAACGAACGATGGGAACGAGCACCCACGGCGCGAGCATCATCGGCATCGTCTCCGAGGAGATCGACGCCAGAGTGGTGATCACCCTGGGGGACAGCACGAATGCTGTCGCTGCGATCAGACGGGAAGTGCGACTGCCGACACCGAGTGCCTCGGCGAGCCGGACGATTCCCCAGAAGCCGGCGACGAGTAGCAGCGCCCACCAGATGCGCTGCGTGATCCACGGTGGGATCGACAGCAGATCACCGCCGGCGAAGAACGCCCCGTGCGGGAAGAAGTAGCCGTAGGCCTGATTCTGCACCTGGCCCAGCGGTGCGGCGCTGTTCCACTGATGCGAGGCGCGTTCGAGAAATCCGAGAGGGTTCTGCGCCAGGTCGTACTTGGTATCGGCGACGGTGAAGCCCGGGACCTGCAGAAACGTGAGCAGGAATGCGAGAGCGGAGACTCCGAAGAGCCAAATCCGACCGAGCGGCTCGGCCGAGATCAACGATCCACGTGAGCGACCAGCGTCAGCGGCTGCCGTACTCAACCTGGTTCAGCAAGGACGAGTCGGCGTTTCCGGTGCGATCGATGTCCGGCCGAGAGTTGTCTGCTGCACCGGCGGTGACTCCGAATACGACCCCGGCACCCAGTACGGCTCCGACGACGGCGGCAATGACACCCGGGACAGCGAACTTCATCTCGGTTCTCCAGTCAGTCGGCTCAGTGAAGCAGTGGGCGAGGTTGTCCCCCACGCGGGCATCACGGTATCACCTGCACCCTGTGAACCGGCCGGTGGACGCGTTACTTTCCGGGAGGAACGATCAGCACGGGTCGATGGCTGTGCCGCAGCACGTGCTCGGCCACCGAGCTCTGCAGTAGGGCCCGCAGCCCCGTGGTGCCTCTGGTGCCGGTGACGATGATGTCGACGTTCATCTCGTCGGCCTTCTCCACGATCGCGCTCCAGATGGCGGTGGTGCATTCGGTGCACTGGCCTTCCACCTTCAGGCCTGCGGCCTCGGCCAGGGCGACGCCCTCGCTGTTGGTCACCTTCGCATCGGTGAGAGCGACGTCCTCGGCCTCGTCGTCCGGCACCCACTCGGGCTGCATGACACCCGACAGACCCGACATCCGCGCTGCTTGACGCACCATCGGTTCCCAGGCCGTGACGACGATCGCGCGAGAGGTGGTGAGAAACCGTCCCGCATAGTCGATGGCTCGTTTGGCGTTGTCGGAACCGTCGTAGGCAATGAGTATGAGGTCAGCAGTCATGGTGGTGATTCTCCTCATGTCGCTTTCGTCCAGATTACCCCGCCCCCGCCCCGGATCAATGTGGGTTTCGGTCGCTCGGAGTGCAACAAAGTCGCATTGATCCCAACCGGAGGGCGGTCAGCAACACGCAACTTCTCGGCTACCGTCGTATTCCATGCGACTTCGGTTTTCGGTTCGGTCCGCTGCAGCAGTGACGGTCGGGGTGGGGTTGCTCGTCTCGTGTTCCAGTGAATCGTCGCAGGTGGCCTCGACGCAGTCGGCTCCGTCCTCGACGACGACCGCTCCGCAGACGACGGTCCCGCAGTCGACGCCTCCGCCGGCCGACGCGTGTGTCACCTTCGTCGACGGTCTGACCGAGCGGCAACGTCTCGCTCAATTGCTCACCGTGGGCGTCACCGGAACGCAGGACGCGATTCGGATCATGTCCACCGAGCAGGTGGGCGGGATCTTCGTCGGCAGCTGGACCGACGAGTCGATGCTCGGTAACCGTGAGGTTCCGCAGGTGCTCGACGCGTCCGCGGTGGCACCGATGGTGACGATCGACGAAGAAGGCGGACGCGTGTCGCGGGTTGCCGATCTGTTGGGTGCGGCACCGTCGGCGCGGGAACTGGCGCAGACGATGTCGGTGGACGAGGCGTATCAGGAGGCTTTGACGCGAGGCCGGGGACTGAAGGATCTCGGTGTCACCGTCGATTTCGCGCCGGTCGTCGACGTCAGTGCTCAGCCCGATGATTCCGTCATCGGCGACCGCTCGTTCTCCGACGATCCGCAGGTCGTCATCGAGTACGCGGGGGCGTACGCGAAGGGGTTGAAGGATGCGGGTGTCGAGCCGGTCATCAAGCACTTTCCCGGGCACGGCTCGGGTTCGGGTGACTCGCACACCGGGGCCGTCACCACGCCGCCGCTCGACGAGCTGAAAGCCAAGGATCTGCTGCCGTTCGCCGCGCTCGACACCACCGGAGTGGGCGTCATGGTCGGCCACCTCGACGTGCCAGGACTGACCGACCCCGGTGTTCCCGCCAGCATCAGCCCTGCGGCCATGGCGTTGCTGCGCGACGGCGTCGGATACGGAGCGAAGCCCTTCGACGGTCCGATCTTCACCGACGACCTCAGTGGCATGGCGGCGATCACGGCCCGGCTCGGGATCGTCGACGCGGTCGAGTCGGCGTTGGTGGCCGGAGCCGATGTGGCGTTGTGGCTGACCACCGATCAGGTGCCGGCGGTGTTGGACAATCTGGAGGACGCAGTGGCGACGGGGCGCCTTCCCGCAGCCCAGGTGGACGAGGCGGCGGCGACGGTTGCCCGGTTCAAAGGGGCGTGCGGAGCCTGATCGGTCGTCGCTCGACCTTACTGTGGAGTAACGTCTAGTGCTTCGTACGTATTGGAGGATCCATGGCTGGCGGCACCAAGAGACTGCCCCGCGCCGTCCGCGAGCAGCAGATGCTCGACGCGGCAGTGGATGTGTTCTCCGACAACGGGTTTCACGAGACATCGATGGATTCGATCGCCAAGAAGGCGGCCATCTCGAAGCCGATGCTCTATCTGTACTACGGCTCGAAGGACGAGCTGTTCGCTGCGTGCATTCATCGTGAGGGCCTCAAGTTCGTCGAGGCCCTGACGCCCGCTGCAGACCCGACCCTGACGCCGCGCGAACAACTGCGCCGCGCGCTGGTCGGTTTTCTCGGCTTCGTCGGCGAGAACCGAAAGTCGTGGATGGTGCTCTACCGCCAGGCGATCGGTCAGCAGGCGTTCGCCTCGCAGGTGCAGAGCAGCCGAGACCGGTTGATCGAGCTGACCGCAGGTCTGCTGGCGATGAGCACCAGAGACCCGGAACAGTCACAGAACTTCGGGCTGATGGCCGTAGCACTGGTCGGGGCCGGTGAGGCTGTGGCCGACCGCGTGGCAGGCGGAGAAATCGAGGTCGACGCTGCAGCGGACCTCCTGGAAAACCTGGCGTGGCGCGGACTCGCCGGCAAGAAAACTGCCACAACCTAGGCTGCCGCCACCTACACAGCCGAACTCGAAGTTATGGACGGAAATCCGAGGAAATCCGTCCATAACTTCGAGTTCGAGCCAACTCAGCGCAGGGTTCCCGTCAGATGCGGGTAACCCTTCTTCGGGTTCTTCAGTGACAGGTCCCAGCCGGTACCGACGGCATCGGCGTAGGCATTGATCGTCGCGGGCAGGATGATCGGCTTGCCGAATCGGATGCTGTACTTCACGGCCTCCGGGATGCGGCCTTCGACCGTCTGCAGTACCGCTGCAGCACTCCACATTCCGTGCGCAATGGTCTTCGGAAATCCGAATGCCTTTGCGCCGAGGGAAGATACGTGAATCGGGTTGCGATCTCCGGAGATGGCCGCGTACCGGCTGATGATCCGCTGATCGACGCGCAGGGTGCGGGTCGGAGGCGGCGGAACCTCGTCGGCGGGCGGTGTTTCGCGAGGTCCACCGGACAGCGAGGTCTTCTGCAGGCTCAGGAAGCTCGAGGTCTGCTTCCAGACCAGCTCGCGTCCTACCTTGACCTCACTGATCAGGTCCACCAGCAAGCCCTTGCGGTGCTCGCGCAGGTTCTCCGCGTGCACCCGAATGTCCAGCGGCTCCGATGCCGAGATGCCGCGGAACTGCTCGATGACGTTCTCGGCGTGCACCGAACCGATGGCAGCGAACGGAAAGCCCTTGGAGACCATCAGTTTCATCACCGTCGGAAACACCAACGTGAACGGGTAGGTCACCGGCAGCTGATCGCCGAATCGCAGACCCGTCGCACGGCAGTAGCCGGCGAGATTGTCGGGGTCGACTCGCAGACCCTTGAGCTCGAACACCGTAGTGGGAACCGAGGACGACCTGGATCCGAAGAACGGCAGGGCACCCAGTGCCGCCGAGGTGTAGATCTGCGAGGTCTTCGGCTGCTCGGTGAGCGTGACGGTGCTCATGCGCCGAGCAGGCTCTGGCCGCACACGCGCACCACCTGGCCGGTGACGGCGTTGGATGCGGGAGATGCGAAGTAGGAGACCAACTCTGCGACGTCGACGGTCTCGCCGCCCTGCAGCAGCGAGCTCATCCGTCGGCCGGCCTCGCGGGTGGCGAACGGGATGGCTGCGGTCATGGCGGTTTCGATGAAACCGGGGGCCACGGCGTTGATGGTGATGTTCTTCTTCGCCAGCACCGGAGCGGAGGCGTGCACCAGGCCGATGACGCCGGCCTTGGAGGTGCCGTAGTTGGTCTGGCCGCGGTTGCCCGCAATACCGGCGATGGAGGAGACGTCGACGACGCGGCCGCCTTCCTTGAGTGCGCCGGAGGCCACCAGTTCGTCGGTGATGCGCTGCGGTGCAGCGAGGTTGACGCCGATGACGGAGTTCCAGCGAGCATCGTCCATGTTGGCGAGCGTCTTGTCGCGGGTGATACCGGCGTTGTGCACGATGATGTCCGCACCGCCGTGACGCTCGAGCAGGTGCTTGGAGAGGACCTCGCCGGCGTCGGGGGAGGTGACGTCGAGTGCGAGCGAGGTGCCGCCGACCTTGTTGGCCGTCTGCGACAGCGCTTCTCCGGCAGCGGGAATGTCTGCTGCGATGACCGTGGCTCCGTCACGTGCGAGGACCTCGGCGATGGTGGCACCGATGCCGCGGGCAGCGCCGGTGACGACGGCTACCTTGCCGGCGAGCGGCTTGTCCCAGGATGCCGGGGCCTGCGAATCGGCATCACCGACAGCGATCACCTGGCCGTCGACGAAGGCGGACTTTGCCGAGAGCAGGAAGCGGAGTGTGGATTCGAGGCCGGACAGACCGGTCGATGCCGTGGGAGAGATGTAGACGAGCTGAGCCGTGGCACCGCGCTTGACCTCTTTGCCGACGCTGCGGGTGAAGCCTTCGAGGGCGCGCTGAGCGATGTGCTCGTCGACGCTGGAGGTCTCCTCGGGGGTGGTGCCGATGACGACGACGCGAGCCGACGGTGCCAGGTTGCGGATGACCGGCTGGAAGAACTGGAAGAGCTGCTCGAGCTCGGCGACGTTGCCGATGCCGGTGGCGTCGAACACGAGTCCGCCGTGCTTGTCGTCGTGCGGCTGCGACTGCGGGTAATCCGAGAGCAGCTCACGCAGGGGCTCGACGAGGCGACCGCTGCCACCGATCAGGACCGGGCCGGCCAGCGGCGGCTCGCCTGCCTTGTAGCGACGCAGCTTCTCGGGCTGCGGCAGGCCTGCCTGCTTGGCGATGAAGGCTCCCGGCGCGGACGCGAGGAACGTTGAGTAGAGATCTGGGGCTCCCTTTGAGGCTGCCACTGTCGTACCTTTCATTCAGCGCTGCTCGCTCGAGGAGCGAGGCGCACGACCGGGTGTCGACAACCAACTTACTCGCCAGTAAGATGAAACTCCACCAGGGCCATTCCCCACACGCTGGGGACGATGTTTGGAGACGTCAGTGACAAGCAAGCAGCTACGACCGGTCGCAATCGTCGGTGGCAACCGCATTCCGTTCGCGCGTTCGGACAAGAAGTACGCGCTGGCGTCCAACCAGGACATGCTCACTGCCACCATCGATGGTCTCGTGTCGCGATTCGGTCTGCAAGGCGAGCGCCTCGGTCTCGTTGCCGCCGGTGCCGTGCTCAAGCATTCGCGCGATTTCAACCTCACTCGTGAGGTCGTTCTCGGCAGCGCGCTGAGCCCGTACACCCCGGCCTTCGACATCCAGCAGGCCTGCGGCACCGGCCTGCAGTCGATCATTGCCGTCGGCGACGCCATCGCGTCGGGCCGTATCGATGCGGGCATCGGCGGCGGAGTGGACACCACCTCCGACGCGCCCATCGGCGTCAACGACGAACTGCGTGAATTCCTGCTCTCCCTGAACCGGGCCAAGACCACCGGCGACCGCATCAAGCTGCTTGGCAACGTACGTCCGGGCATGCTCGGCATCGAGATTCCGCGCAACGGCGAACCGCGTACGGGACTGTCGATGGGTGATCACGCCGCCATCACCGCCAAGGAATTCGGCGTTCGCCGCGAGGACCAGGACGAATTGGCTGCAGCGAGCCACAAGAACATGGCAGCGGCATACGACCGCGGTTTCTTCGACGATCTGGTGACGCCGTTCCTCGGCCTCACTCGCGACGACAACCTGCGTCCGGGATCGACCGTCGAGAAGCTGGCAACGCTCAAGCCGGTGTTCGGAACCAAGCTGGGCGACGCCACCATGACGGCCGGTAACTCGACGCCTCTCACCGACGGCGCGTCGGCTGCGTTGTTGTCGAGCAACGAGTGGGCTGACGAGCGCAACCTTCCGGTGCTCGCGCACCTGGTCGATTCCGAGACCGCAGCGGTCGATTACGTGCACGGCAACGGCTCGTTCAAGGACGGCCTGTTGATGGCTCCGACCTACGCGATTCCGCGTCTGCTCGCACGTAACGGCTTGACGCTGCAGGACTTCGATTACTACGAGATCCACGAGGCGTTCGCTTCCGTGGTGCTCGCAACTCTGCAGGCGTTCGAGAGTGACGAGTACTGCAAGGAGCGTCTGGGACTCGACGGCGCGCTCGGTTCCATCGATCGCAGCAAGCTCAACGTCAACGGATCCTCGCTCGCCGCGGGTCACCCGTTCGCCGCGACCGGCGGCCGCATCGTTGCGACGCTGGCGAAGATGCTGGCCGAGAAGGGTTCGGGCCGCGGCCTGATCTCGATCTGCGCGGCCGGTGGCCAGGGCGTCACCGCCATCATCGAGCGCTGATCACCGCAGCTTCGGCTGCTCCCCGATACGGGGACACGATCTGGGGGTCACAGGGTCGGCGGATCCGGCAAACGAGGGGTTTTCGGATCTGCTGATCACAACGTCGAAAAGGCACGCAGAGCTCGCTCTGCGTGCCTTTTCGTATCCGGTCAGCCGGGTATGCCGCTTTCCGGCGGGGTCGATTCGTCCCCGGTGTATTCCTTCACTGCCGAGTCTCCGATGTCGGTCTGCAACACGGGAGTCAGGTACTCGGGTACACCTCCGCGGATCTGGAAGACACTGGCTCCGGAAATTCCGAGGTGACTTTCTTCGGAGTATCGGAACGGGGCCAGCTGCGGGCCCTGGAAGTCCATTCCGCCGTCCTGGATCGCGGAGACGATGCCCTCACGGGTGGGATTTTCGCCGGCCGCCTGAAGTGCCTGCACGAACGCGTACGCCTGGCTGAGTCCGTAGATGCGGTAGTTGGTCAGTGGGTCACCTGTTCCGTTCTGAGCCCAGACCTTCTGCCACAGTTGCGTCCACGGATTCTCGGGGGAGTCGACGCCGGGGATGTATTCGAGCGAAATCATGCCTTCGAGGGACTGGGCACCGTTGGTGACCGCGCCCTGGGAGAAGCGTCCGAGCAGAGAACCGACCAGGTCGACGTCGGAGCCGATCGAACTGTAGAACCACTCGGGATCGTAGTTGAGCCGCATCGCGGTCAGTTGGCTCAGTGCGGTGTACGACGGGACGTTGAAGCCGAGCACGAGGTCGGCTCCGGCACCCTGTAGAGCGGCGATCTGTGGTGCGACATCGGTGTTGCCGGAGGTGTAGCGCACGACCTCGACGATCTGGTCGTCGAGATACTGGCGTACCGCGGCTTCGCTGTCCCTGCCGAGATCGTCGTCCTGGAGGAACAGCCCGACCTTGGCGTCGGGCCGGTTCTTCGTCACCCAGTCGCCGATGATCTTGCCCTCGACCTGGTAGTCGGGCTGCCAGCCGAAGGTATTCGGGTACTTCTCGGGGTCGTTGCCCCACATGATCGCGCCGGAGGAGACGAAGAGATCCGGCACACCCTCCTCGTTCAGGAAGTCGATGACTGCGCTGTGCGTCGCTGTGCCGAGTCCACCGACGACGGCGAACACTTCGTCCTGGAGGACGAGTTCGTTGACGACCTGGGTGGTGGTCGTCGGATCGTAGGAGTCGTCACGAACGACGTACTCGATCTGCCTGCCGTTGACGCCGCCCGCGGCATTGACGTAGTCGAAGTAAGCCTTTGCGCCCGTGGGTATTTCGCTGTAGCCCGGTGCTGCGACCCCGGTCAGGGGGAAGTGGGCTCCGATCTTCACCGAGGTGTCGGTGATGCCGATCGTCGAGCCTTCCGAGGATTCTGTTGCCTCGTCTCTACCGCCTGCACCGCACGCTGCGGCCAACGAGACGACGGCGACGAGTGCGGTCGTTCTGACCGCCACCGATCCGAACTTCTTCATTTCATCTCTTTTCTGGTTGAACGCAACCTTCGAAACGTGCCCACCAGACCCAGTGGGGCGAACAGGATGACCAGGACGGTGAAGATGCCGGTCACCAGTGGTGCGAGTTCGGCGGATTGCAGACTGCTCAGCCCCAGATCGAGCCCGAGGTTGGTGACCACCGGTGGGATGTAGGTGAGCAGCAGCGCCCCGATCAATGCCCCGGACAGAGTGCCGAGCCCGCCGATGACGACGGCGGAGAGCAATGTCAGGGAGAGCGTCAGAGTGAACCCGCTCGGGGCCGCGATCCGCGCCGACATCGCGAGGACGGCACCTCCCGCGCCCGCACAGGCCGCGCTGACGACGAACGCCAGGATGCGTGCCCGCCCGAGATCGATCCCGGACAGCTCGGCGGCTACTTCGTCGTCCCGAACGGCCCGCCAGCGACGGCCGATCCGGCTCGACGAGACGTTCGCCAACAGGAAGAACACGACGACGAGCAGCACCCAGCTGACGTAGGCGACGAATTTGGTTCCGCTGAGCTCGTTTCCGGTGACGAAGAACATCATGTCGTCGATCAGGTCCGGCACTTTCGGGGCCGGGACGACGAGACCCTGTTCACCGCCGAGGTAGTCCGAGAAGTACAGGGCCAGTCCCGGTACGGCGACGGCCAGCGCCAGCGTCGCACCGGCCAGGTACGGGCCGTGCAGTCGGGCGGCGGCCACTCCCACGACCACGCCCACCAGGGCAGAGATCACGGTGGCGGCCAGCAGTACGAGGGGCACCGACCATCCGGAATCGTTGGCCCGCAGCATCAATGCCGCGGTGTACGCACCGACGGCCATGAACGCACCGTGCCCGAGTGAGAGCTGCCCGCTCAGGCCGGTCAGCACGGTCAATCCGCCGGCTGCGATCGCCAGGTACGCGACCGACGTCAGCTGACTCTGACGGAAGGTGCTCAGTGATTCGAGCGCCAGCACGATGACGACGAGTCCGATGACAGCGCAGAGGAAGTGGCGTCGTACCGGGGTGGCCGTGATTCGAGTGAGAGTTGCGTTCACGTCATACCCTCCTGGCTGCTGCGCTGGCGAACAACCCGCTCGGGCGGACGAGGAGAACGACGATCAGAATGATCAACGCCGCGCTCGACACGAGGTCCTGGCCGAGGTAGCCGCTGACGAAACTGAGCCCGACGCCCATCAGCAGGCCTCCGACCACTGCGCCTGCCGGGCTGTCGAGACCGCCGAGAACGGCTGCGACGAAACCGAAGACGACGATCGAGTCCATGTACCCGGGGTGCACCAGCGAGCCACCGGCAATGAGCAGCCCGGCCAGCGATCCGACGACTGCGGCCAAAGCCCAACCGAGCGTGAGCATTCGACTCACCCGGACTCCGAGCAGCTTGGCCACCTCCTGCTCGAATGCGCTGGCGCGCATCTTCAGTCCCAGATCGGTGAACCGGAACAGCAGAATCAGCAAGCCCAGGACCACGAGAACGGCGACGATCTTGAACACGTCGTATCCGGTCAGGGCCACGTTGATGTCCCCGACCTTCTGGCCGGTGAGACCGAACGGTGCTGGGAACGAACGAAATTGGTTCCCGAAGATGATGGCCGCAACCGCATGAATGATGATGAACAACCCGAGCGTCAGAATCACCGGGTTGATGTGCGAGGAGCTGTCGACGAACCGGATGACGAGTCGTTCGATCAACGCTCCCAACAACAGTCCGCTGAGCAGCGCGACTCCGAAGCCCAACCAGTACGAGTAACCGGCGTCGATGACGACCAATGCGACGTACGTGGTGATCATGGCCATCGGTGCCTGGGCGAAGTTGACGATGCGGGTCGATCGCCAGATGAGGACGAGAGCGAGGGCGAACGCGGCATAGACCATGCCTGTCGTCACGCCGTTGATGAGGATGGTGAGCAGTTGTTGCACTGTGGCTGGCGTCCTTTCGGCTTGCTCTAGAACCCGAGATAGGCGTGTCGGAGGGCGTCGTCCCCGGCCAAGGTGTCGGCCGGGCCTTCCACCGCGACCTTGCCCAGATCGAGGACGACGGCATGTTCGGCGATGGACAGTGCACTGCGCGCGTTCTGTTCGACGAGCACGACGGTCATCGATTCTGAATCGACGAGTGCGCGCAGCGTTTCGAAGATCTGTGCGGCGACTTTCGGAGCCAACCCGAGCGACGGTTCGTCGAGGAGGAGAACCGACGGTGTTGCCATCAGTGCTCGACCGATCACCAACATCTGCCGTTCTCCGCCCGACAGCGTGTGCGCCGACGAGGTTCGGCGTCCGGTCAGCGGCGGGAACATGTCGTAGATCCGATCGAGGGTCACGGCGTCGTGACTTCTGTTGCGTCCCAACGCACCGAGGCGAAGGTTCTCGTCGACGGTCAATTCTGCTATCACGCCCCGGCCTTCGGGCACGTGTGCAAGCCCTTTACGGGACATGCGATCCGGAGGTATGCCGACGATGTCGACGCCGGCGAGCTCGATGCGTCCCGACGTCGGCTTCAGGAGGCCGGAGACAGTGCGCAGCAGCGTGGTCTTTCCGGCACCGTTCGCTCCGAGTACGGCGGTGATCGTGCCCGCGGTGACGGTCATCGACACCGAATCGAGGGCGGTGACCGGCCCGTAGTGCACAGTGAGGTCGGTGATTTTCAGGTGTGTCGCGTCAGTTGTCATGTGCCACCTCGTTTCCGAGATATGCGGCCAGTACGGCCGGATCCTCGCGAATCTGATCCGGCGTGCCCTGGGCGATGACCTTGCCGAAGTCGAGGACGTAGATCCGGTCACAGACGGTCATGACGAGGTCCATGTGGTGTTCGACGAGCATGACCGATGTTGCCGGTCGGTCCGGCTGGGAATCCTTGTTTACTGATGTGAGAGAGCGGATCTCGTCACCGAGTTCGCTCATTTCGTCGTTGGACAGGCCCGAGGCGGGTTCGTCGAGCAGGATCAACGACGGTTCGCTTACCAGTGCGCGCGCGAGGGCCACGCGTTTGCGCACCGCGTAGGGCAGGCTCGGTGGCAGCCGGTGCGCGTAGCCGTCGATGCGCAGTCGTTCCAGGGTGTTCATCGCGGTCGAGCGGACCGCCGCGTCGTCGGCCGCGCTCGAGGGAAGGCCGAGGAGGCCGCTGAGGATTCCGGTGCGTGCCGTTCGGTCGGCCCCGACCATGACGTTGTCCAGCACGGTCATTCGATCGAACAGTCCCAGTCCCTGCAGCGTTCGGCTCATGCCGAGCCGGGGCAGGTCGTGTGGGCGCAGGCGGCTCAAGGTTTCGCCGTGTCGGCCCAGGGTTCCCGATTGAGGTCGAACGAGACCGCACGCAACGTTGAACAGTGTGGTTTTGCCTGCCCCATTGGGTCCGATGACGCCGAGGACTTCGCCGGGTCGCACCTCGATGGTCACTCCGGAGAGCGCGACGATGCCGCCGAAGGACACGTCGACGTCCGTCATGGTGAGGACCGGATCCATCGTGTCGAGAGAGTTCAAGTGATGCACCTCACAATCTGTTGGGTCCACTATGGGGCGTCCAGCACAACGCGCGGTATGGGCGCTCCGCACAGAATGTTTGGGTGTCTGGGCACCAGTAACGGTCAAATCACCCTGTGATGTGGGCTCTGTGCGCAAAAATGGGCGGATGGCTTCTCCCGGGGTGCGGCGCGCGACGTCGCGATCCGCTGCGCGCGGCGCTGTGAAGCCCTCCGACCAGGAGAAGATTCGCGGTGCGTGGGCCGCGCTGTTGCCGCGGGCGGACGCGATTGCCGACTCGATCACGCTGGCGCTGATAGAGCAGGAACCCGCATACCTGGCAAGCACCACTCCTGACATCGCCGGCGAAATTCGTCGCAGTACTCGCGCGCATATCAGCCAGGGCCTACGCACGCTGTCCGGTCTTGCGGCCGCGGGCGACAACGCCCGAGAGGTATGGCGTCGCACCGGGAGAGAGCGTGCGCGCCAGGGCATTCCGATGGAGTTGGTGCTGAAGGCGTACACGCTCGGGAGTCGGACGCTGTGGGAAGAGTTGATGCTCGAGCGTGAACAATGCAGATCCGTGATCGACGAGCATCTCCTGCTCGTCGCCGGCCAGCAGCTGTGGAGAGCGCTGGACAGTCAGTACGAAACTCTCGTCGAGGCGTACCGCCAGGAGAGCGCGCGTATGCAGCAGCGTGATCTCGCCAATGTGCTGGTGATCTTGGACGGTCTCCGGTCGGGCCGAGGCGGTGATCCGGCTTTCGTGATCGAGGCCCGCGCGACCCTCGGCCTTTCGGCCTCACAGCAGATCGCCTGCGTGGTCGGCCCGCTCGACGATCAGGGGTCGCCTCCGCTCCCCGCGCCCGAGGACGCGATGGACCAGATCGGCGCAGTGTCTCACTGGAACACTCGCGACGGGCACCAATTCGCGCTCGTGGCACTCGGGACCGGATCGTGGAGATCGGTCATCGACGCCCTAGCCGCGCGGGCGGTCGGCCCCGTGGGTGTCGCGCATTCGCCCGAGGGCGTGGCGTCGTTCGCGGCGGCATATCGCCTGGCGGCACTGACGGCAGAGACCATCACCGAAGACAGTGGCGTCGCGTTGGCGACGGACCGACTGCCGAGGGTGATCATGGCCGCCGACGATCAGTCGTCGGAACTGTTGGTTCGCCATGCGCTCGGCGCTCTGTTCACGCATCCGGAGCCGCACCGAGAAACGTTGCTCGACACGTTGGCGCACATGCTCGCTTCGGACGGTTCGCCCACCAACGCTGCGAAGGCGCTCTACTGCCATCGCAACACCGTCATCTACAGGGTGCGTCGAATCGAGGAGTTGACCGGGCGTGACTTGACCGATGCACGCGACCGGCTTCTGCTCACTCTTGCGCTGGTCAGGACGGGACATTGGGCGCGGGCCGTGGAGCAGGACGACGGTTCGACGACCCACGGTTCATTCAATCGAATGAAATGACGATGGCAATTCCGAACTCGCTGTAACGAGTGGTTGAAGTCTGCATATATTCCGTGTGGCTCCGTACTGCTGCCTGACCCCCGACCCGGCAGCAGTGCGGGGCCTTTTGCGTATGGCGCACGCGAGGGTCTCGGAACGAGCGGTGCTGTGCGGTTTGCGTAAGCTCGTCCGCGGGGTACGCCGCGCAGCAGGCCGGAATTTGAATCGACGGTCCTGGAAGGGTCGAATGTGAGCGAGGGCAACAGTAGGTCGGGTGACGCGCCGAAGGGTGCCGAGCCCCGCCCCGACGTACCGCCGTACGACACGCCGACCGAGGTGTTCGGGGCCATCCGCGACGATGCCGAGGAGCCGAAGCACGCAGAGCAGCCGGTCTCCGAGGGCCAGGACGCCACGGAATCCGACGCGAACGAATCCGATGCGAACCATGCCGAGCTGACGCAGGCCGAGGGAACCGAACCCGATGCCACCACCGAGGTCGAGCAGCAATCAGAGCCGGTTGCCGACCTCGATACCGCCGGTGATCCGGACGTCGACCAGATCGACGAGGCCGAGTCTGTTGCACCCGGCGCGGACGCGCAGCCCGCACCGGTGGCGGACGAATCGCCGACGGTGGCGCAGCCCGTTGTTCTGCCGTCCGCTTCTGACGCCGGGCAACCTCAGCCACCGACCGAACCTCCCTCTGCTCCCCCTGAGAACGGTTCGGCGGAGCACGACGGATCCGGGTCCACGCCGCCGTGGAAGAAGATTGCCATCGGTACCGGCGCGGTGGTTGCCGTCCTCGGGTTGCTGTACGCGGCGGACTGGATTGCTTCCAGCGATCGGGTTCCGCGCGGTGTGACCGTTGCCGGTATCGAGGTAGGCGGCAAGAGTCATTCCGACGCCGAGGCCGTACTGCGTGCCGAATTGGGACCTCGGGCGGAGGAGCCGATTCAGGTGGGCATCGACGACCGGGAGGTCGAGGTGTTGCCTGCCGCGGCCGGGCTGGGAGTCGATTGGAACGCGACGCTCGATCGCGCGGGTACGCAGCCCATCAACCCGATCACGCGTCTGACGTCGCTGTTCGGAAGCCGGGAGATCGGCGTCGTCTCCACCACCGACGAGCAGGCACTCTCGGTCGCCATCGACGGCCTGCGAGCGGAGACGGACCGTGCGCCCGTCGAAGGCGACGTCGTCTTCGAAGGTGCCACCCCGGTAGCCGTCGAACCGCTGGCCGGGCGAGTTCTGGACGCCGACGGGACGCGTCGAAATCTGCAGACCGAGTGGTCGACGGGTGCGACCGAGGTCGTTTACGAATCCACCCCTGTCACCGTGACGCAGGATGCGGTCGATCAGGCACTGTCCAACGTCGCGGCGCCCGCGGTCTCGGAGCCGGTGGTCATCGAAGGCCGACAGAACGTGGATGCGACGTTGCCGGTGGACCGTGTGGGTGAGGTGCTGCGCTTCGACCCGGACGGGCAGGGCGGTCTCACGCCGATCTACGACACCGCTATCGCCACCGGCATTCTTGCTCCGCAACTGGTCCGCACCGAAGTTCCTCCCAAGGACGCGTCGTTCACGTTCTCCGGCGGAGCTCCCACCGTCGTTCCCGGAGTGATGGGTGAGCTGGTCGAGTGGAACAAGACCCTCGAGCAGCTTCCCGCCCTGCTGGCTGCGGACGGTCCGCGCTCGACCGAGGCCGTCTACGAACCGGCGCCGCCTGCCCTGACCACCGAGGCGGCTGAGAATCTCGGCGTGCGAGAGGTGGTCGCGGAGTACACGACCGGAGGTTTCGAGTACGCGTCGGGCGTGAACATCGGGCTCACCGCGCAGATCGTCAACGGCGCGCTGGTCAAGCCGAAGGAGACGTTCTCGCTCAACGGGTACACCGGTCCGCGCGGGACCGCTCAGGGCTTCGTCGAATCGGGAATCATCGACAACGGTCGACCCGATCGTGCCGTCGGCGGCGGCATCAGCCAATTCGCGACGACGCTGTACAACGCGTCGTACTTCGCGGGCATGGAAGACACCGACCACACCGAGCACAGCTACTACATCAGTCGATACCCCGAGGCCCGGGAAGCGACGGTCTTCGAAGGTGCCATCGACCTGAAGTTCACCAACCCCAACGACACCGGCGTGGTGATCGAGTCGTTCGCGGATTCGTCCAGCGTCACCGTCCGGCTGTGGGGCACCAAAACCGTCGACGTCGAGTCGATCACCGGGCCCCGGACGCGGCCCACCTCGCCGAACACCGTGACATTGCCGGCCGGTGCCGGCTGCGTCGCATCCGGCGGGGGACCGGGATTCACCGCCAGCGACACCCGGGTGATCAGCGACGCCGCGTCGGGCAGGGAGATCTCGCGCAACACCAGAACCGTGAAATACGACCCCATTCCGATCGTCAAATGCGTCCAGCCCGATCGTCCGGCTCCGACCCCCGAACCCGACGACCCCCCGCGCCCGAACGACGACGAGTGACGTCCTGTGCTCGACGTGTCACTTCGAATCACGCGGATTCGGACTGTGGCGTCGACGCTCGATCGGGTGTTTGCTGGATGTAGACGTATGCCCGGAACGAATGCCGCCGCGACGAGGTTGCAACAGTAGAGGTGCGCTCGGCACCGCACGATCGAAAGGGAGCATCCTCCATGACGCTCACACGCACCGTCCTCGATCAACAGACACTTCGTGAGGCGTACGCGCAGTTCCCCAGTGGCGTCGTGGCGATCGCTGCGAAAATCGACGGTGCCCTGGTGGGCTTGGCGGCCAGTAGCTTCGTGTCGGTGTCGATCGATCCTCCGTTGGTAGCGGTGTGCATCCAGAACACGTCGACCACGTGGCCGAAGCTGGAAGTTGCGCCGAACATCGGCGTCAGCGTGCTCGGGGAAGCACACAACGATGCCGTCCGCACTTTGGCTGCGAAGACCGGTGACCGCTTCGCCGGTCTCGACCTCACCGTCACCGACGGAGGCGCGGCCTTCATCGTCGGTGCCACCGCCTGGCTCGACACCACCGTCGAGCAACAAATCCCCGCGGGCGATCACGCAATAGTGTTGCTACGCATCCATTCCCTCGAAGTGCAGAGTGAAGTGAATCCAATCGTGTTCCACGGCAGCAAGTTCCGCAAACTTCAGCAGTAACCGCTGTTCGACTTGGTTCGGCCCCCTTCAGCCTGTTCGGCCCGCCCACCGGTTCGGCCCTGTCCGCCCACCTTCGGCCTGTTCGGTTCGCCCTCCGGTTCGGCCCTGTCCGCCCACCTTCGGCCTGTTCGGTTCGCCCTCCGGTTTTCGCAAACGCGCGCGCACTTGCTGAACGCGCGCGAAATAGTGGCCCAATCGTGGGCAATTCTGCGCGCATCTGACAAATGCGCGCGCGTTTGTCGGATCGGTCTCGTGAAGTCGGCCGGCGACGCTTTGCCGAGCCGGTTCTCCTGGTGGTGCAGCTGCGCTTCGCTCGGTGCGGCCTCGTTTGCTCGTCCACCTGTTTCGGCTCCGTCTGCTTCGCAAACGCGCGCGCACGTGCTGAACGCGCGCGAAATAGTGGCCGAATAGTCGACAATTCTGCGCGCACCTGACAAATGCGCGCGCGTTTGCGGGACTGACAGCTAGGCGAACTGGTACGCCGGTACCTGTATTCATCCACAAGCCCGGAGTTGTGCACAGTCGTCAACTTTCGAGCTCGACTCCGTCGACGCATGGCCGAGACTCGGAGCATGAAGGACGACCGAATGATTCGACGCTCCGAGGCGCTGGCAGACGGGAGCGCCGATCACGAGTTGCGCGCAATGTATGAGCGGGGTGGCTGGGAGCGTTTTGTGAATGGCGTCTACGTTCCGTCGTCGAGATTGGCCGGGCTGACAGAACAGGAGCGGCACAGACTGTTGATCGATGCGATTTTGCCGATCTTGTCCGGTGGTTACGTCGTCAGTCACCGTTCGGCTGCACTACTGCACGGATTACCCTTACCCACTGGCGGATTGGACAAGGTTCACGTCACCCGACACCGCCGCGGCGGCGGTCGTACGAATACGGCTGTGACCGTGCACTGTGCACCGTCCTTATCGAGCGTGACGGTCGACGGTGTCTCGGTGACCTCGCTGGCTCGGACAGTGGTCGACCTTGCTCGAACCGAGACGCTGCTGTCTGCGGTAATCGCAGGTGACGTGGCGCTGAAGTGCTGTGACGAGAGTGAGCTCGACGCGGAGTTGCAGCGGGCTCGGGGCTGGAAAGGTGTGGCGCAGGCGCGACGAGCGGTGAACCTCATGGACGGGCGCAGTGAAAACCCCGGGGAATCGCAGAGTCGAATCATACTGCGCCAGGGTGGATTCGACGTCGAGTCTCAGGTGGAGATCCTGGATCCAAGTGGGCGATCGGTGGCACGGATCGATTGGATGGTCAATGGCCTCGTCGTGTGCGAGTTCGACGGTAAAGCCAAGTACACCAAGTACTTACGACAGGATGAGAACCCCGGCGACGTGGTGTTCAGGGAGAAGGTACGGGAGGACGCGGTGCGCGATCTCGGCTATCCGGTGGTGCGCTGGACCTGGGCGGACCTGGCGAATCCAGCAGAGTTGGTGGCGCGCGTTGCCCGAGCTGTAGAACGGGCCGCTGCCCTGCCGGCACCGCGAGGGAGCGTGCGAATTACATCGAGTCGGGAGCAAACGCGCACGCATTTGCCGAACGCGCGCGAAATCGCCTAACTATTCGGCAGAATCCGCGCGCATCTGACAAACGCGCGCGCGTTTGCGCCAGGGCTGGGGGAAGCGTCTACCGGGGGAGCGTTTACGTGGGTCGGGTTCGGTGACCGTGGCGCGTGAAGTCCATCGGCCCCGGCTAGGTCGCAAACGCGCACGCATTTGCCGAACGCGCGCGAAATCGCCTAAGTATTCCGCAGAATTCGCGCGCATCTGACAAACGCGCGCGCGTTTGCGCCGCTACGCAGGCCGTCAGCCGAGGCGAGACCGACGGCGCACGAACAACAACGGCCGCACCATTGAACAGGTGCGGCCGTCGAAGGTTTCAGGGAATCAGAATGCTGCTTCGTCCAGTTCCATGATGTCGTTGTCGATGTTGGTGAGGATGGCGCGCGTGGCGGTGAGCTGCGGCAGGATGTTCTTGGCGAAGAACGAGGCCACTGCGATCTTGCCCTCGTAGAACGCCTTGTCCTTGCCCTCTGCGCCGTTGTCCAGTGCGGCGATGGCGATTTCGGACTGACGCAGCAGCAGCCAGCCGATGAGCAGGTCGCCGAAGCCCATGAGGAAACGCACCGATGCCAGGCCGACCTTGTACAGCTCGGTGGGCTGGTCCTGTGCGCCCATGAGGTGCTGGGTCATCGAGGTGACGATGGCCTGGACGTCTTCGAGGGCGGTGGCGAGCAGTGCGCGCTCGGCCTTGAGGCGTCCGTTGCCTGCTTCGCTGTCGATGAACGACTTGATCTGTCCGGCAACGTGAGCCAGGGCTACGCCGCGGTCGCGGGCGATCTTGCGGAAGAAGAAGTCCTGCGCCTGGATGGCGGTGGTGCCTTCGTACAGCGAGTCGATCTTGGCGTCGCGGATGTACTGCTCGACGGGGTAGTCCTGCAGGAAGCCGGAGCCACCGAAGGTCTGGAGCGATTCGGCGAGCACCTGGTAGGCGATCTCCGAGCCGACGCCCTTGACGATGGGCAGCAGCAGGTCGTTGACGCGGTAGGCGATGTCTTCGTCGGCGTCCGAGACCTGCTTGGCGGTGATCGGGTCCTGGTGTGCGGCGGTGTAGAGGTACACCGCGCGCAGGCCCTCGGAGTACGCCTTCTGCATCATGAGGCTGCGGCGCACGTCGGGGTGGTGCGTGATGGTGACGCGCGGTGCGGTCTTGTCGGTCATCTGCGTCAGGTCGGCGCCCTGGACGCGTTCCTTGGCGTACTCGAGTGCGTTGAGGTAGCCGGTGGAGAGGGTACCGATTGC
Source organism: Rhodococcus sp. 06-221-2 (assembly GCF_002258365.1). Taxonomy (NCBI): domain Bacteria; kingdom Bacillati; phylum Actinomycetota; class Actinomycetes; order Mycobacteriales; family Nocardiaceae; genus Rhodococcus; species Rhodococcus sp. 06-221-2. The sequence goes on along the minus strand of NZ_NOYJ01000035.1, from coordinate 529,257 downwards.
CTTGGTGCCCACCATCATTCGAGCGTGCTCGATGACGTCGAACATCTGCGCGATGCCCTTGTGGACCTCGCCGACGAGCCAGCCCTTGGCGGGGACGCCGTGGCCACCGAAGGTGAGCTCACAGGTGGCGGAGGCCTTGAGGCCCATCTTGTGCTCGACGCCGGTGACGAAGGCGCCGTTGCGCTCTCCCAGTTCACCCTTCTCGAAGTCGAAGAGGATGGACGGAACGAAGAACAGGCTCAGACCCTTGGTGCCCGGTCCGGCACCTTCGGGGCGTGCGAGCACGAGGTGGAAGATGTTCTCGAAGAGGTCGTCGGAGACGGCCGAGGTGATGAAGCGCTTGACGCCCTCGATGTGCCAGGAGCCGTCGTCCTGCTTGATTGCCTTGGTGCGTCCTGCGCCGACGTCGGATCCGGCGTCGGGCTCGGTGAGGACCATGGTGGCACCCCACTGGCGCTCGACGGCGACCTTGGCCCATTCCTTCTGCTCGTCGGTTCCGTTGTGGTACAGGATGTTTGCGAAGCCGGGGCCTGCGGAGTACATGAAGGCGGCGGGCTGCGAGCCGAGGAGCATCTCGTTGATGCCCCACAAGAGGTTGCGAGGCGCTGCCATGCCGCCGACCTCTTCGTCGAGGCCGACACGCCACCACTCACCGTCGGCGAGGGCCTTGTAGGACTTCTTGAAGGATTCGGGCAGCTTCAGGCTGTGGGTCTCGGGATCGAAGACCGGGGGGTTGCGGTCGGCGTCCGCGAAGGATTCCGCCAGGGGGCCCTCGGCCAGGCGTACTACCTCGCGCAGCATGTCACGGGCTACTTCACCGTCCATGTCGCCGAAGTTGTCGCCCTCGAGGGTCTCGTCGAGTCCGAACAGCTCGAAGAGATTGAATTCGAGGTCCCGGAGGTTGCTCTTGTAATGGCCCATTGCTCGTTCGCTCTCCAGTCGGTGGTGCGGTCTCGTGAGTACCGCCCAAGTTAGCTACTCGTCGGTAACTTAACGGATATTACCCCCGATCGGTTCCGCTGCCAAGGGCGGACCTACTCGCCAGTAATAGAGCGTCGATCGCTGTGCCGCCGGTCACGTCTCGATACCGGTTCTCCGCCGTGGTGACGGTGAGTCGGTCCCCGACGTCCGCCGCCAGATCCTCTGGTGTGTACAGGATCTCGGCTTCCTGTGGACCGCCGACGCCGTCGGTGATGTTCGACGAGTGATGGCCGAGAATCATGAGGATTCCATCAGGTTTCAACGCCGACACCGCAGCCGATACGGCTCGGCGTCGCTCGTCCGGAGGCAAATGGAGGTAGAACATGAGCACCAGGTCATAGTTGGGCTCGGTTGCCAGCTTCGTCACATCGGCGTGTATCCAGGTCAGGCGCTCGCGCACCGACCGCGGGGCCGACTCGGCCACTCGACTCGCCCGCGTCAATGCCACCGACGAGAAGTCGACGGCGTCCACGGTCCAGCCGCGCGTCGCGAGCCAGATGGCGTTGCGACCTTGGCCGGCCGCCAGATCGAGGGCTCGACCGCGCGGGATTGTCGTCGCGACTTCGACCAAGGTGGCATTCGGAGCCTCGCCGTAGACGAGTTCTCGGCGTTCGTACTTGCGATCCCATTCGGCAGCGTCCACGCCGGAAGCCTAATGGGAACTGCTACAGCGTGGCCCGCAGCAACAGCACGTTGTAGTTCTGGAACACCGTCGCCAAGAAGTAGAGGTCGCGGCCCGTCGAGAACGGGTGAATGTACGGGGCGTAGATCGAGCTGATCTCGCGAGTGTCGACCAGTACCTCGGGTGGGCTCCACGGTCCGACGGGCGATGAAGAACTCCGCAGCACAATGGAATTGGCGTTGTCAGTGGTCATCATCAGGTACTGGCCCACAGCGGCGTTGTATGCAACCGACAGTTCGCCGACGCCGTCGACGATGGGGGCGGCCGCAGCAGGGTCGCCCTTCTTCCAGTCCTTACCCGTCCAATATTCGTATTCGCCGAGCCTCGTGATGTCCGCATCTCTGACGCGAGCGACGTGGCCGAGTGTGGAGCGACCCGGCGGTGTGCCGTACTGGTAGATGTATCCGTTGTCCTTCAGGTAGGCGCTTTGCTGGAAGTTTCGATCTCCGCCGGCGCTCGGCCTGTGGGTCTCGGGTAGTGCGGCCCAGTTCTCTCCGTTGTCGGTCGAGGCGGCGAGGCCGGAGAAGTTGGTGTCCCAGGTACCTGCGGGTCCCCAGTTCTTGACCGACATGAGGTTGAGGTACCGGGTGTCGCCCACGGCGACTCCGGCGGTGGGGATTCGGCTGATTTCGACGAAGGGGATCTTGGGGCTGGGGACGACTTCTTTGGTCTGTCCGACGGCGTCCTTGACGACACTGTCGAAGTTCATGCCATCGGCGAGGTTTCGGTCGCTGCTGCGGACGATGGCGTTGCTGCGCCAGGACCAGAGGCTGCCTTGCAGGAGGTTGGGGACGCCGACGCCTGCGGTGTCGCCGAAGGCGGTCAGGACCTCGCCTCGGCCGTTGTCCCACATGATGCCGAGGTCGGTGCCGATCATGTTGACGTTCTGGGTCATGTTCGGGCTCGACATTCCGGTCACCTGGGCGACGGCCTGTGCGCGGCCGTGCAGTTGCGGCAATCCGAATGTTCCGTTCAGACCGGCGATGGGGTTGATTGCGTTGGGGTCGGCGAGGGCCGTTGGGCCTGTGACCAGCATCGATGCCGTCACCGTCAGTGCTGCGACTGTCAAGAGTCTGGATCCCACGCGTGTCAAAACTGCCCCGTTTCATGGTGTTTCCCCGATAACACCTCGCAACCATGGCAGCGGTTTGTTATGGGCAAGTTCAATCAACTCGTAGCCTGTTTCGCGAATCGGGCGAATGCCCCTCGGTGTCGTAATCTGGACACGTGAGTGATCTACCCGATTCCCAGCTGGCGCGGGATCTGTCCGTCAGTGCGATGCGGCTGAATCGGAGACTGCGTCTGCGGCATTCGAGCGACCGGTTGCCGGTGGCTCAGTTGTCGATTCTGACGACGTTGCTTCGTGAGGGGCCGATGACTACCGGTGAACTGGCTTCTCGGGAGCGAATCAAGCCGCCGTCGGTGTCGCGGTCGTCGCATCAGTTGGTCGAGGCCGGCCTGATTGTCCGTGAGCCGCACCCGACCGACGGCCGGCAGGTGGTGCTGCAGTTGACCGAGGCGGGCGTTGCGACTGCTCGCGACGAGGTGGCGTCTCGCGAAATCGCTCTTGCCGAACAGCTGGACGAGTTGTCGGCTCGGCAGCGGGAAACGTTGGCCGCAGCGTCGGCAATCCTGATCGAATTGGTCGATCGAGTCGACTGAGACCGTCAGTTCTCGTGTTGAACTTCGCGATCGAGACCGTCGATATTCCACTCGATGGTGGATCCGAGTTCCTCGGAATCTCCTCGGTGCGCGACGCGGCCGAGGACGGTGGCGACTATTGCAGCGCACACCATCCAGACGACTACGCCTATCAGCAACCCGGTCATGGACACTTTGTAGCACTGATGTCTGAGAAATCGCCGTGAAACGGTGGTTATGAAGTGTTGCTGTTCGATATACATCGCGTGCGGTCCGGCAAATGCGACAAAGTGAAGCTTCTTGTTCCCCAACAGATGTAGAGACTCGACGGATTGTTTTTCGTGTCCTTCTCGAAAACAAAAATCAATGAGTTTTGCGTAATTGTTCGACGACTCGGCGAAAGCGACTGTTCGGTGTGCACATATTCGACACCACATCGAGATCGGACTCGAAATCCACATCTCGCAATTGCGACACCATGGTGACCTCGGCTCCCGCAGCGGTCAGTGCCACCCGAGTGTCGTCGCCCGTCGACGGTGCCGACATCGGTACGTCCAGCAATGCCCGGGCCTGAGCAGGATTCCGTAGACCCAGGATCCACCAACCGCCGTCCTCGGCGGCACCGAGTAGATCGGTGTCGGCCAGCAGCGCGGCTGCGTCGCTGAGCAGTCGCCCGGTGACCTGCGGGGTGTCCATTCCGATCTGAAGTACCGCACCCGCAGGCGCGGCGTCGGCGTGCGCATTCGCCAGCCGTTCGCCCAGTCCGTCGCCGCGTTGCGGGATCACGGTGAACGACGCGAGGGCTCGGGTGAGTTCCTCGGCGCGGGCCGCGTCGTGAAGATGGCCGGTGAGGGCCACGACGCGGTGGTCGACGTCCGCTGCCGCGACGGCGTCGAGGGTGTCCAGCAGCGCGGCAGCTGCCACCTCGGCGGCGGCCGCGTTGCCGATCGTGGCGGCGAGACGAGTCTTGGCAAGTCCTGGAACGGGTGCTTTGGCCACGACGAGGGCGGTGACGGTCACGAGAGCACCTTCCAGAAGTCGCGCACGGCCACGATGGTGCCGCGGACCGAGCCCGAGACCTTGGACGTGCCTGCGGTTCGTGGTCGGTAGTCCACGTCGTGTTCGACGACGGTCCAGCCGGCCTCGGCCGCGAGCACGAGTAGCTGCAGCGGGTAGCCGGAGCGTCGGTCGGTGACATCGAGGTCGAGTAGCGCTTGTCGGCGGACCGCTCGGATGGCACCGAGGTCGTGTACGGGCAACTTGTACTTGGTCCGAAGTCGAAGAGACAGAACGGCATTGCCTATTTTTGCGTGCAGCGGGGAGCTTCCCTTGGCGGGCCGGCGACGGCCGACGGCCAGGTCTGCGCTGTCCAGTGCAGCCACCAGGGTGGGTAGGTCGCGTGGGTCCATCGAGCCGTCTCCGTCGAGCACGCAGACGATATCGGTGTCGGCGGCGAGGACGCCCGCGTGCACGGCGGCTCCGTATCCAGGCACGGTTTCCGCTACCACTGCCGCGCCGTGGGCGGCTGCCACCGCGGCGGTGGCGTCGGTCGAATTGTTGTCCACGACGATCGTTCGATATCCCGGCGGGATCGAATCCAGCACGGCCGGAAGCGATTCGGCTTCGTTCATGCAGGGAATGACGACGGTGACCGATCCGGGCTCAGACACGGGGTGGGCCCGTTCCCTCGGCGTCGCGCAACGGAGCATCGGCGAACGCGGTGAGACCGTCCTGCGGCAGGATCTGCGCGCGAAATCCCAGAACCTGTTCTGCCCGCTGTGGACTGGCCACGATGTGCCGTACGTCCCCGGCTCGGTACTGGCCGGTGACCTCGGGGGCCGGTCCACCCCTCGCGTCGGCGAGAACGGACGCCACCTCCCCGATGGTGATCGGATGACCCGAGCACACGTTGAGCGCGGTGAAGCCGTCCAGTTCGGCGGAGATGGACGCGATGTTCGCTGCTGCCACGTCGTGTACGTGGACGAAATCGCGGGCCTGCTTGCCGTCCTCGTAGACCGTGGGCGGCTTCCCGAGTTCGAGCGAGGACCGGAACATTGCCGCCACACCGGAATACGGGGTGTTGCGCGGCATGTGCGGGCCGTACACGTTGTGGTAGCGCAGCGCGACGACGGAACCACCGGTCGACAGTGCCCACGCGGAGGCGTAGTTCTCCTGCGCCAGTTTGCTCGCTGCGTAGGTGCTGCGCGGTTGCAGCGGTGAATCCTCCTCGACCAGTAGCCAATCGAGTGGCTCGCCGGACGCAGGGTCGCGGTTGTCGAACAGCCCGGCGTCCAGATCGGCTCGGGTACGCGGTCGCGGCACGACGGTCTCGCCGGAGGAATTGAGGTAGCGCCCTTCGCCGTAGACCACCATCGACGATGCCAGCACCAGGCGGGAACACCCTGCCTCGTACATTGCCGCGAGCAGGACTGCAGTTCCGAAGTCGTTGTGACTGGCGTATGCCGGCGCGTCCGCGGCGTCGACGCCTGCGCCGACGACAGCAGCCTGATGGCACACGACATTCACACCGCGTAGCGCTTCGACGAGTGAATCCTTGTCTCGCACATCCAGATCGGTGATGCCCTCGGCTGTCGCGCCGGGTCCGTGGGCCGAACCCAACATGGCGTCGACGGCGACCATCTCGAGATCGGTGTCGCGCGCTGCGTCGAGAATGTGGCCCCCGATGAATCCGGCTGCGCCGGTGAGCAGTACGCGAGTCATGGCAGCTCGACCGGCAGTGTGACTCCGGCGTGCACCCGGCAGTGGGGGCACTCGCCCGTCGGTGCGTCGCGCACTGCGGATCGGACGAGCGCCTTGAGCGGTTCGATGTTCTTCTGGAATTCGGCGAACACGTCCACTGCCTTGACTCCCTGACCGGATTCGATCCCGGCGTCGAGGTCGGTCACCAACGCTATCGGCGCGTAACAGAGTTCGAGCTCGCGGGCCAAGACGGCTTCGGGGTGACCGGTCATGTTCACCAGTGTCCAACCTTGGCGCGCGAACCATTGGCTTTCGGCGCGAGTGGAGAACCGGGGGCCTTCGACGACCACCATGACACCGCCGTCGACCGCGGACCCCTGGACGGCCGCGCTGCGCAACTCCGCGCAGTAGGGATCGGCGAATTCGACGTGGATGCCGCCGTTGTCGAAGTAGGTCTGGGTGCGGCCGGACGTCCGATCGACGAGTTGATCCGGAATCACGACGGTTCCCGGACCGTATTCGGCCACCAACGATCCCACGGCACACGGGGCGAACACGCGGCTGACACCGAGCATGCGCAGCGCCCACATGTTGGCCCGATACGGCAGGGTGTGCGGCGAGTATTCGTGAGCGCGGCCGTGTCGAGGAAGAAAGGCAACTCGTCGTCCTTCCACCTCGCCGACGGTGATCGGTGCGCTCGGTGATCCGTAGGGCGTGTCCAGCTCGATCTCTTCGGCGTCGTCGGCGAAGAACGAGTAGAAGCCACTGCCGCCGATCACCGCGATCTCGGCCTGTAACCCCGCTTGCGTGTTCATCTACCCATCCTCCATCACCGTCGGTCGATATGCTGGTCCGAAACCGTGTTCGTCTTCAAGTCCGCAGGGAGAAAACACTATCCGTTACTGGAGAGAAGCCGTCGCCGGTGCGCTGGCCGTCGTGCTCGTTGCCGTCGCGTTCGTCGTTCCGTATCTGGGCAACGAGATCGTCACCCCGATCATCAACAGAACACCGCAGCAGGTGCGCGATTTCGCCGACGCCGCACCGCTGTTCGGTTTTCGTGAGGTTCATGTCGGATGGGGAACGCCGTTCGCCGTCCTCATCGCGGTGGCGACCGTGCTGTGGGGACCGACCGTGGCTCGACGCCTGTCCTGGACGCGGCTGTTGTTCGTCGTCTGGGGTGCGTCGGCGGCGTGGACGATGGCGCTGGCGATGGTCGACGGTTGGAAGCGTGGGTTCGTCGACCGGTTGGCCTCGACGGACGAGTACCTGCACGAGGTGCCCGGCATCACCGACATCCCCGCGACACTGCGCGGATTCTCCGAGCGCATTCTGGATTACCAGGCGGATTCGTGGACCACTCACGTCTCGGGCCATCCGCCCGGTGCGCTGCTGACGTTCGTCTGGCTCGACCGTCTCGGTTTGAGCGGTGGGGCTTGGGCGGCAACGCTGTGCGTGTTGGTGGGAACCAGTGCCGCAGTTGCTGTGGTTCTCACGCTGGGTGTTCTGGGCGACGAGGACATGGCCAGGCGCGCAGCACCGTTCGTGGCGATCGCACCGGCAGCGATCTGGATCGCCGTCTCCGCCGACGCGTTCTATGCCGGGGTCGCGGCGTGGGGTATCGCGCTGCTGGCGGTCTCGACGAAGCGCTGGCTGTGGCCCGCGTCCATCGGTGCGGGAGTGCTTCTCGGGTTCGGAATCTATTTGAACTACGGCCTGGTGTTGATGGGTCTGCCGGCGGTCGCGGTGCTGATAGCGGGCCGAAAGGTTCTGCCGTTCCTCGGCGCGGTGATCGGTGCCCTGCTCGTTGCGGGGATCTTCACGGCGTACGGATTCTGGTGGTACGACGGGTACGAGCTGGTGCAGGAGCGGTACTACCAGGGCATCGCCAAGGATCGTCCGTTCGAGTACTGGGGCTGGGCGAACTTCGCTGCACTGTTCTGCGCGCTCGGCATCGCTGTGCCCGCGGCGTTCCCACGCATCGCCGCGCGGGTGCAGCCGATCAACCTGTTGGTGCTCGGCGGCCTCGCGGCGGTGGTGATGGCCGATCTGAGTCAGCTGAGCAAAGCGGAGACGGAGCGAATCTGGCTGCCGTTCGCGATGTGGATGTTGATCGCCCCGGCGGTGCTGCCGCGTCGAACACATCGATTCTGGTTGGCGCTGCAGGTGATCGGGGCCTTGGCCGTCAATCATCTGCTGTTCACGAATTGGTGAGCGGAGCCGGAGTCATCTGCGCGAACCAGCGGCCGTCGATCGGAGCCACGTCCACCATCTGCAAGCCGGCGGCGCGGGCGAGGTCGGCGGTGGCGTCGGCGCTGACACTCGACCAGGCGAACCAGTCGCCGACCATGGTGTCGGTTTCCCAGCGGACGGTGCGGTGCCGAATCCCGGAGTCACTCGGTTCGTCCACCTCGGCGATGATGGCTCCGTGTGGTGCCAGCAGATCGGCGGCTCGGCGTAGCAGGCGCACCGGATCCCCGCCGATGCCGATGTTGCCGTCGGCGAGCAGCACACACGACCACGTGCCGGTGCCGGGCAGAGGCTCGAAGAGGTCACGGAGAACGGCGTTTCCGCCGCGGCCGATGGTCAGGTCGACGGCAGCCTTCGACGTGTCGACGCCGAGCGCCGAGAGTCCACGTCGGGCAAGAGCTTCGGTCAGCCGGCCGGGTCCGCATCCGAGATCGATGGTGGACCCGGTACATCGGCTGATCATGGCGTGGTCGGCTCGGCGATCCTCTTCCGAGGATGCGCTTCCGCCCATCCAGCGGGCCGTGGGCAGACGTTCTCTCGAGCCGTCGGAATCGCCGATCCAGCAAGGCAATCCAGCGGCGGCGCGGTGGAAAAGGGTGTCTGCGGTGACGCTCATGTTCGGCTCCGTACCACGGTGAAGCGAATGAAGTAGACGACGGCGCTGGCGGCGAACAACACCGTTGTCAGAACCAGCCATCGTTCCAAGAAGGGGTCTTGGGTCAAACCTGTTGCCGCACGATAGGTCTCCGCGCCCTGGGACAGTATTCCGGGGAAGAACATCAAGAACGTCAGCGCTGTGCCGAGGGCCGGGACGCGAATGTAGTTGATGGGCGAGACGGTCAGCTGCAGTCGTCCGAGCCCGGTGAGAAGGCGATCGGCCGCCGAGTACAGCGGGAACAGAACCGCGTCGTGCAGCAGTACCGATCCGAAGAACCAGACGGCAATGGAATGCCACCAGATGTCGCTGTTCCACAACGTTTTCGGTCCGGCGATGTGGACGACGTAGCCGACCAGAGCGAAAGAGAGCAGCAGGCCGACGGCATGCAGAGGGTGGCCACCGTAGATCCGTCGGAAGGCTCTCATTCCCGGTCCCCTGTCGCGTTTTACGAAACGTCTGTGAAAGCACCAGAGCGCGAGCAGCACCGACGTCGTCGGTGACTGCCCGCGCACGGGTTCAGGAGCTGATTATGCGGCAGTCTTGACCGTGATGGTCGCAACGCCGACGAGCAGTCCCGGGGTGACAGCGTCGGTCTTGAACGTGTCGTTGAGCAGTCCGGCTGCGGTCTCCGAGATCTTCACCTGCGTGCCCTGCAGGATGGCGGTGTTCTCGGGGCCGGTTGCCAACGGCTGCAGGGTGCGGCCGTCGAGGTCGAACAGCACGGCGTCGGCAGCAGCCTCTTCGCCGTTGACCGTGACGTCACCGGTGAGCAGCGACGTGCCCGGATCGATGTCGAAGTTGGTCAGCTCGACCACGGTCTCGCCTGCGGTCAGCGACAATCCGCTGCCGTCGTGGTTGATCTCGCCCTGCACGTAGGGGTCGACCGTGCCGGGCTCCCAGTACTTCACGTCGCCACCGGTGATCGGGAAGCGAATGGAACCGTCTGCGAGAGTTGCGGTTCCGACTACGCCCGGCGTGAGGCCGAGGGTGGTCAGTGCGCCCAGGAAGCCGGGGTCGAGAGCAACTGCGGTGTCGACGCCGTTGCTGAGGTCGGCGACCTCGGCTGCGGGCTCGGGAGTGCTCTCGGTGGTCTCCATGGCCGACGACTCCGAGGAGGTGGCTGCGTCGGTGGTGCTGGATGCGTCGTCGCTGGAGCACGCGGCGAGCGGGACGATGGTGAGTGCACCGATTGCGGTGGCGGCCAAAGCTTTACGAACAGTGAACATGTCGGTCAACCTTCCGTGCTCGTCTCTCGAGCGTTGTGGGTTATTCGGCGCTGCTTGCCGATCGGATGGGTCTTCATCGCGATGCCTGCATTGAAGCGGTGCCGACCTGTTACCCCACGGTGTGAACGGTCAAACCAGACATGTTCACGTTCGGCTCAGCCCAGGATCAGATCCGCGGCTCGTTCGCCGATGATCACCGACGGTGCATGAGTGTGGCCGCGGATGATGCTGGGCATGATCGATGCGTCGGCGACCCGGAGTCGGTCGACGCCCCGAACCCGCAGCGCAGCGTCGACGACGCTGCCGGCATCGTTGCCCATCCGCGCGGTGCCCACCGGGTGGTACAGAGTGTGCGCGTTCTGCTCCAGGGCCTCGGTGAGCAGATCCGCCGGGGAGATGTTCGACGCCACCCTGGGGCGTACGACGTCCCCGAGCTGGCCCTTCAGGGACGGGGTCTCCGACAGCGCGACGCATACGCGCAGTCCCTCGATCATGGCCTTGCGGTCCATTCCGTCGGGGTCGCTGAGGTAACGCGGCTCGACGATGGGCTTGGCCAGAGGGTCGGCGGACCGGAGCGTGATCTCGCCTCGGCTCTTGGGTTGCAGCAGGACTGTGCCGATGACCGCGGCGTGTGCGTCGGCGGCGATCAGGCCTTCGTCGAAGAACGGGGCCGGTCCGAAGATGAGTTCGAGGTCCGGCAGCGGCAGATCCTCACGGCTCCGGATGAAGCCGTATGCCTCCGCGACGTTGGAGGTGAGCATGCCGCGTCGGCGCGCGAGATAGTTGATGAGTTCGGGAATCTTCTCGGCATGGAAGAGGGAGTCCTTCTCGGTCTTCCATCCGATGAGGGCGGCCAGGTGGTCGAGGAGGTTCTGCCCGACGTCCGGCGAGTGGTGCCGGACGGTGATGCCGTGGGCTGCGAGCTGCTCCTTGTCTCCGATGCCGGAGAGCATCAGCAGCTGCGGTGTGTTGATGGCTCCGCCGGACAGAACGACTTCCTTGTGTGCGCGCACCGTATGGGTGACGCCGTCGGAGGTGTATTCGACGCCGACGGCGGCGCTGCCCTCGAAGAGAACCCGGGTGGCCTGTGCCTCGGTGAGGACGGTGAGGTTGGTGCGCTTCTTGGCCGGGCGAAGGTAGGCGTCGGCGGTGCTCCAGCGGGCGCCGCGTTTCTGGTTGACCATGGTGCGGCTGAAGCCCGTGGGTTCGGGCAGGTTGGGGGTTTCCACCGAGTAGCCGGCTTCCTCGACGGCGGAGAGGAAGGACGAGGTGAGCGGGCGTGAGCTGCGCTGGTGGGAGACGATCAGCGGCCCGCCGGTTCCGGCGTCCAGTTCTGTTGTGCCCTCGATGTTCTCGATCTTGCGGAAGTATCCGACGAGGTTGCGGAACGACCACGAGTCGTCGGAATTGGCCGCCCACTCGTCGTAGTCGGCGGCGAATCCGCGTACCCACATCATGGCGTTCATCGACGACGAGCCGCCGAGCATCTTGCCGCGCGGCCAGTAGATGCTGCGGTCGCGTAGCCCCGGCTGGGGTTCGGTGAGGTAGTCCCAATCGACCTCGGTACGAAAGAGTTTGGAGAACGCGGCGGGGATGTGGGCGAACTTGTTCTTGTCTTCCGGGCCTGCCTCGAGCAGGATCACGCTGTTGCGGGGATCGGCGCTGAGCCGGTTGGCCACCACTGCGCCGGCCGAGCCCGCGCCCACGACGATGTAGTCGGCGGTTGTGTTCTGTGTGCTCATGATTGTCCTTCGGGTTCGTCGGCAGCTGTCGTTGGACGCTGCTCAGCCGCGCAGGGCGGAGGCGAATATTGCCGGAAGTTTGGTCCAGGACGGTGCTCCGGCGAATGCGGTGAGCAGTTTCCCGGTCGATGCTGCGGTTTTGTTGGTGACGAACCACGGCGGCTTGGGGGAGATGGACATCTCTCCGCTGATCAGCGACCTCGACAGTGGGCGGAAGGGTCCGCGTACCACGGTCCGTTCGGCACCGTCGATCAGTAATGCGTTGTGCACGATGCCGATTCCGCTCTGCACATCGTCGACGGTGTGGCCGGGGAACGCGCCCCAGGTGGCCGATGCGGTGAGGAATCCGAGGGCGGTCCAGGCATTGACGGCAATGGTGCCGTACCGCAGGTCTGCAAGCATGGAGTCGAACTTCTCACCGAGTTCCTTGATGGTGCTCGGCGTGCCGATGATGTTGATGCCGAGGGTGCCGGTGAACTCCTCGTTGGCCGTCTGGACGGCCTTGGCGGCGAATGCTGCACCGCTGTAAGGCAGCTCGATGACGCCCATGACGGGTGCGAAGTACTCGGTCTGCAGGAGCGGTGCGTACTCGCCCGGATCGAGGTCGGTGATGAGCACCCGGCCACCGCCGTCGCCGAGCCGTTCGGCCGACGGGTACGTGGCGGTGGCGTCGGACACGCGTCTGTCGCTGCCCGGGTAGTACGGGGCGCGGGCCGGTGCCCGGTCGAGTGCGGCGCGCAGGGCTGCGATGAACTCGTCGCGCTGCTTCCATTCCGAGGACAGCACGACGACCTGCGAAGCGACACAGTTGTATCCGCTGTTGTGCAGTCGCTGGGTGGCTACGTGTTCGGCTTGGAACTCGATGTCCGCGCGACTCCACTCGCCCGGCAACACGATGGTGGGTGAGACGCCACCGAGTTCACTGGAGATCTCCTTGGTCAGGATCGGCCGGTTCGCCGCCTTACGGGCGGCACCGTCGGGTCCCGGGCCGAAGACGATGGCGTCGTGGGTGATTGCGCTGCCCGTCATATGGACGTGGTCGACGCGATCGTGGTTGACCAGGTAGGTGCCGACGTCGGCTCCACCGGTGAGCAGACGCAGCGCGCCGATGTCCACCAGTGGGGCGAGGATCTTCTCGAAGACCGGCAGCAGTGGGTCCATGATGGGGTTGAGCTTGAGCGCGACGACGCGGTTGAAGGCGATCAGTTCGTACAAGGCGTCGAGCGGGGCGATCGAGGTGATGTTGCCCGCGCCCAGGACGACGCCGACGCCCGCGGTGCGCGTCGGGTCGAGTTGGGCGAGGCCTGCGGTGCGCTGTGCGGTGGCACGGTCGATTGCCGGCCGGAGCCACACCTCGGCACTGAACCCGTTGAGCAGTAGCTTCTCGAAGTTGTTGAGCGGCAACACCGATACGGTCGTTCGTCCGCCCGGGGCTGTTCCGAACTTCGCTCCGGCCAGCGGGCTGCCGCCTGCCTCGAGCGCCGAGAGGGTGTGCGCGAGCGTGCCGAGACCGCCGAGAAGCGAGTACGGGCCGGAGAGCCATTCCTCACCGAGCAGGTTGGACGAGGGGTCGAGGCCCTTGACCGACGCGGCGGCGGTGACCCACTCCTGCGCATGCGTCGTGGTGAGGGCGTGCATGCGCTCGAGCAGCGCCCGGCGGTCGGCCAGGCCGAGCCTGCCCCAGGTCTGCTCGCCTGCGTCTAGGTCGGCAAGAGCGGTATCGACCGCCTGGGAGGCGTCCGGTCCGTTCGTCGGTACAGGCTGCAGATGCGGGGTGACTTCGCTGGTCAACTTTTCGTCTCCACTCGTCGTTCGGATACACGGCTTCGAGTGTGATTCTGGTCGCATTCGGGGCGGCAGGCTATGGGCCGCCGCTGTCAATCGAGCGCAGCGGATTGTGCCGTCGCACAGTTCGGGTGTGGTGTGGCTTACATCGGCCGGGCTATGGTTCAGTCATGACCACCACCGAGTCCGCTCTGCATCCGTCACCGACCGAGCTGGCGGCGGCGATGCTCGACGACGTCGACGAGCTGGCGAGCGAACTGGTCCGGCGCATCCTGGGAGCCGAGCACGCCTATCTGGAGGCGACGCTGCTCACCGCGGATCAACTCCACGAAGCGTCTCGTAGCAATCTGGCCTCGATGTTGGGCAAGCTGTCCGGGCGTGCACCGGTTCGGCTCGAGTCGGCGCAGCAGGCGGGCAGGCTCAAGGCCGAGCAAGGTGTACCGCTGGCGGCATTGCTGCACGCGTTCCGGCTCGGTGGTCGGCTGGTCTGGGACGAGTTGATGGTGCGTTCGCACGGCCGGGCCAGCCACGCGCTGCTGGACATGGCGGCGCAGGTGTGGGCATTGGTCGACGTGTATTCCGACGAGGCGGCCGAGGCGTATCGAGAGAGCGCCGATATGCGAGCCCGCGAGAGCGCCGAAGCCCGCGGCCGGCTGATTCGGGTGCTGTTCGCCGATCATGCCGCGAATCCGGCCGCGGCGGCGGATGCCCTGCGTGCGTTCCGAATTCCGGATCGCGGCTTTTTTGCTGTGGTTTCCCAGGAACCCTCGTCGACGGGACTCGGTATCGAAGGCGTCGTCGCTCGGTTGCGGGCCGCGGGAACCGAGTCGGTGTGGGATGCCGAGGTGGACGGCAGCATCGGATTGTTCTGTGCCGCTCGGGAATCCGACATCGATACAGCACTGGCCACTTTCGGAGAACTGTGCCCGGGGCGGATCGGTGTCAGTTCGGTGTTCCGGTCGCCGTCGGGAATCGGTGACGCCGTGGGGCAAGCCCGTCTGGCCCGGTCGTGCAGCTTTCCCGATTCTGTGCCGTCGACGCCGGTGCGCTACGACTCGGTACCGGTGCCGTTACTGCTCGCGCGCGACCCGAAATCCGGCCGTATCGCGGCCCGTCAGATTCTAGGCGATCTGTTGGCGTTGCCCCGCGCCGAGCGGACGAGTCTGCTCGCCACTCTCGATGCGTGGTTCTCGTGCGGTGGCTCCACCAAGGATGCCGCGGAACAGCTGCACTACCACCGCAATACGGTGTTGTACCGATTGCGGCGTATCGCCGAACTCACCGGTCGCGACTTTCGTGATCCCGTGCAGGCCGCCGAACTCTATGTCGGGCTTCGAGCCCATCAACTACTGACCTGACGGGTCAGTGGCTGGCCAGCACGACGTCGAGGATTCCCGTTCCCAGCGGTACCGGAACGCAGGACGGCTGACGTGCATTCGCGGGGTCGAGTGCGTTGAGCGCCAGACGCAGCGCGGTCGGGTCGTAGGTGAACGTGAAGTGGGCGACCTCGGTGTCGGGGCACACGTCCTGGATCACGATGTTGTGCGCTCCCGGATCTCGCAGCAGCGCATTGGTATACGGCTGAATGACCTCGTCGACCTTGGTGGCGATCGAGGTGTAGTCGACGCCGGGGACGGTGTCGCCGCCGGCGTTGAGGTTCTCGAGAAAGTCCGATCCGGCCATCAACTGGGCGAGGCCCGGTCCGAATTCGTCGGCCACCAGACCGGTCGCGCCGGGCACGGCTTGTACGACGGGGGCGAATCCGTACATGGTGCCGCCGTAGGTCGGTGACGCGATTCCCACCCATCGGTCGACGACATCCGCCCCGCCGAGCCGGTTGACGAAGTATCGGGCGACGGCAGCACCCTGCGAGTAGCCCACCACGTCCACCGCCGCGGCACCGGTCGCGTCGAGGATGGTCGCCGTCATCGATTTCAGTTGTGCTGCACTGTCTTCGATGACGCCGTAGCCGTTGGACTTACCGTCCGGTGAAGTGCCGTAATTGATCGCGAAGACACAGAAGCCTGCGGCGCGCAGGATGGGTGAGAAGCCGGCCCAATCGGAGTAGGCGGTGGCGTCGGTGCCGTGGACGAGAACGACAGGATTGGGGTGCTCGGCAGAGGGCACGCAGCTCATGTCGTTGGCCCCGGGCGGGGCGGCGTCGCGGTTGGTCGACGCGTACCGAATGGCATCGGCGTGGTCGGGTTGAGGCGGTGCAGCGGCGATGGGCATGAGTGGGCCGGCATGTGCGAGTGGTGCCGCTTGGGTCGACAAGGCCGACAGTGCAGCGGTGAGTGCGACGACGAGAAGAATCAGACTTCGGCGTGGTCCGCGCATGATCACACGGTATTCCTGCAGTTGTGAAATGTCCCTACGAATTCGGACATGAACGCATAAAAGTCACAACAATAGTTCTGTAGCGATTTTTGTGTCGCATGCCGATTGCCGACCGAGCTACCGGTGACGGCGAGGGTGCAGACGCAGGGATCGATCGAAAGACGGGTTTACCGCCGACAAGGGGAACGTGGAGCCGGTGACGGGAATCGAACCCGCCTCTCAACCTTGGGAAGGTCGCGTTCTACCAATGAACTACACCGGCGTGTGGTGCGGCGTCCAGATTAGCAGGGTGGCCCGACGTCGATGCGTACACCGTGCAGCAGGGCCTGGGCGTCCTCGGCCGGCATCGGTTCGGAGAAGAGGTAGCCCTGAGCGCGGGTGCAGCCCAAGGCCACCAATGTGCTCCTGGCACTCTCGGTTTCGACGCCCTCGGCGATGATGCTCAGGCCGAAGGCGTGCGCGAGCCCGATGATCGACTGGACGATCGCGAGGTCGTCGGTCGCCCCTGATCCGAGGTCGGTGACGAACGCGCGGTCGATCTTGAGCGCGTCGACGGGCAGTTCCTTGAGGTGTGACAGCGAGCTGTATCCGGTACCGAAGTCGTCGATCGCCACCTGCACGCCGAGGTCCCGCAGTTCCCGGAGCGTCACTCGGGTGCGCGAAAGATCCTGTACGACGGCCACTTCGGTGATCTCCAGGCACAGGTTGCAGCCCGCGATCGAGAATTCCTCGAGGGCGCTCGCCACGGTGGCCGCAAAACCGGTGGTGACCAGCTGTACGGGCGAGATGTTCACGCGCATCACGATGTCGAGGCCGGGGATGTCCCGTTGCCACGCCGCCAAGGTCCGGCACGCGTGGTCGAGAACCCACCGACCGAGCTCGCCGGCGAGGTTCGTCTCCTCCGCCACTGGAATGAAGGCGGACGGTGGTAGCAGCCCGCGGGTGGGGTGACGCCACCGAACCAGTGCCTCCACCGCAGTGATGCGCCCGGTGACGAGGTCGACCTCGGGCTGGAAGTGCAACGTCAGCGAGTCGCCTGCAATGGCGTCACGCAGATGGATCTCGACGTCGTTGCGGAGTTCGGATTGCGCGTGCATCTCGTCGGTGAACAGCGAGATGTGGTGTCCACCAGCACGCTTGGCCACCAGAGCGGCTTGCCCTGCTTGCCGGAGCAGAGAGTCGGCGGTGTGGGTGCCGGGCTCGCCGAAGGCGATTCCGATGCTGGCGCTGCGACCGATTCTCTCGACACCGAGAGTGACCGGTGCCTGTATCGACCCGGCGATCGTGCGGGCACGGTCGGTGGCGACGCGGTGGGAACACGGGCCCGCCAGGACCACGACGAACTCGTCGCCGCTCAGGCGGGCCGCGAGACTCGCCGATTCGTCGACGAACGTCTGCAGGCGCCCGGCGACAGCCTGGAGATACTGGTCGCCGGCGAGGTGTCCGAGAAAGTCGTTCAGCGCCTTGGTGCGGTCCAGGTCGATGTGCAACACCGCCACCGGACCGGGCATCGACGGATCGAGTCGGTCATGGAGGTGCTGCGTGAGTGCGGTGCGGTTCGGGAGTGAGGTGAGACCGTCGTGCAAGGCCGAGAACCTGATCTGTTCCTCGGCACTGACTCGCGCCTGCAATTGCGACAGGAGAGCAGCAATTGCTTTGAGGGCGTTCAGTTCTGCTTCGGACCAACTCCGGTCTCCCACTTTGATGAAGCCCAGAATTCCGGTGGTGCGTTCGGAGTGCAGCAGCGGCACGACGGCCATCGAGGTGGCGCTCAATCCCGAGGCGGTCTCGACGCGTCGGCGATAGTCCTCCTGCTCCGGGTCGGGCCGAAACACTGCCGGTTCGGACAGTGTTTCGGCCATCGCGAAGACCGAGTCGGCCTCGTCGAAGTAGACGACGGCCAGGGGGTCGGGATCGGGCACGCTCAGGCGCGGTGGCCATTCCGCGGTGAGTCTGGTTGCCCGGGCATCGAAATCGTGGTGCCGGAGAAAGCTGAAATCGATGCCGAGGTAGTCCACGAGCTGACGCAGTACCGACAGGTATGCTTCTCGCACCGTCGCCGCGTCGACTCCCATGAGTTCGGTGGCGACGCCGGTGACGAGGACCTCGAGTGTCCGACTGTTCTCCAGGGCCCTACTCCCGCCTCTCGTCGACGCGGTCTCGTGAACCGCTCCTGTAGACGCAGTGCAGGACTGTTCCCCCTGGTCTATGCCGGACTCTACCCCGGTAAGGACGCCGAAACCGCGACTCTGCGACTGTATATCGCGCCTCGTGGCGCGGTACCGAGCCGCAACACCAGAGCGATCGACTCGGCCTCGTCCAGTTCCGCCAACGTCCGCAGCTCGAAGTTCAACTGCTGCAACGTCTCTGCGTGGGTCGGAGACAATTCTCGGTGCTCGTCCATCGTGCGTGCGTAGAGGAACGGTGGCGAGACGGGTTGAACTGCCAGTGCGTGCAGATGTGAAGTCACCCAAACGTTCTCCGTGGCAAATCCACCCCGGATGTAATGCGCCGGAGTCGATCCGGGCACCACGATCACTGCGAGCGCAGAGCTCGCCGATACCCGATCGCGCATGTCGGTGGCCAGGGCAGCGCCTGCGTTCCAGGCAGCCACGAGGGCCATGACGTCGGGCCGCCCGATGATGTCCAGCGTGGACAGGTCTGCGGCGTCGATGCCGAGGCTGGCGACGTCGATGCCCCGATCCGGGTCCGGATCGCCTGCCCAGCGCAGTTCGGAGAACATCTCTCGGTGCAGATGCGGCGTGAGATACCGAATCCGATCGGCGGCCGCGAGAATGTCTGCTGCCGCGGTGATGGACTCGCGCGTCGTCAACAGCACGGCACGTCCGCCTTCGGCGGCTGCGGCCGCAACGAGATCGGCGACCACCGCATCGTCCAGCGTCGACGGTGACCCGAGCTCTCGGTCCGTGGATCGGGTGAGCACGGCGTCGAGGAGGCGTCGATCGGTGATCGGCTCGGCGGTACCATCGCGCAACGACAGCTCGACCGCCTCGTCGGTGATCTCGATGCCGGCGAGCGTGCCCTGGGCGGCGGCGGCCACGCGCGCGTTGAATCCGGCTGCGCCCACAGCGACGAAGCTGCCGCGGTACGCGATATCGAGGGTGGACGTTCGGGATCGATCGACGTCGACCCGGAAGGTCGGCCCGTTCGAGGAGAAGGTCCACGGCTGACTGTTTCCGCCGGAAGGCGCTCGTCGTGCCGCTTCGAGTATCGAGTCGTGGGAATCCACACTCTGCGGACCGGCCGCATCACCCGAGACCTGTCTGCGGGTGGGGGCCGGCGTGTTCAGCCCGTCGAGGTGCACCTCGAGATCGATGCGGATACGTCCGGACGGTAGGTGCGCTCCGGTCCCGAAGCGTCGGACCGCCGCGGCGATGGTGGCACCCCCCAGTTGGACGTCGCCGCCCAGCTGGGGCCACGTCTCGATCGTTTCGCCCACCTCCACCATCGAGGCCGCCATCCGAGCCGAGAGCAGGGAGGCGTCGAGTTGATCGAGCACGATGGGAATCTTGTCGCGGGTTCCGAGTCCGTGCAGGCCGGCGGACTCGATGTCGCCGAGTACGCCGTGAAACACCGGCCGCTGTGGTTCGAGGTCGAATCGCTCGACGTCCAGCAGACCTCGATCGGAGGTCTCCATCAGTACGGGGATTCGACGCGACCTGGCCGCCTCTCGTGCGCGGACCTTGATGTCGAGGGAGTCGCATTCCTCGACGAGCAGGTCGAGTCCGTCGAAGAACTCGTCGATCGTGGTCTCGTCGATCCCGTTCCGAAAGACCTCCACCGTCAGGTACGGATCTATTTCGGCGATTCGCCGGGCGGCGACGATGGCTTTGTTGACGCCCAGATCGATGATCGACGCCGGAATCCTGTTGAGGTTCGACAGTTCTATCTCGTCGAAATCCGCGAGGCGAAGAGTTCCGCAGATTCCCTCGAGTGCGAGAGTGTGCGCAATGGCGTGTCCGACGCTCAATCCGATGACGCCGATCGTGAGATCTCCCAATTTCTGCTGTTCCTCGAGGGTTATCTTGTTTCTGTTTCGGTCCAGTCGGAGGTGCCGATACGAATTCGGACCGAGAACGGCGACGACGGTATTGCGCCACGGGAAATAGACCCACCTGTCGCTTTCGTCGAGAAGGCTCTGCTCAGGGCTCGGCAACAATGCATGCAGTCCGGCTCGCTGGGTGGCGCGTTCGTCGAGAACGGTGATCGAGGTGTCACCCCGTAGCTCGTCCAGGGCGGCCCGCTGTGTGGCGACCGTCTCGTCGAATATCACAGGCTGCCAGCTGTATTCGACAGTGTTCGGAATCGTCACGACGCCACCGCCGAGTGCAGGTTCTTCGACGTGCCGTGCTGCGCGAGCAGCGAGACCGTGTTGCGTTTCATGCGCCGCCACGTCTCGAGTTCGGCATCGAACGCGAGAGTCGTTCGGTCCCACCAGAACACCTCGGTTCGGTATCGATCGTCGGGGTACGGCACCGGTTCGATGTGCGTTGCGATCGCTGCTCCGGTGCGCAGCCACGCGGCGCGGACGTGGGAGGCGGCAGTGGCCAGCGCGTAACGAGCGCCCAGCAGTGCTGTGCTGTACGCCGGTGACTGCGCGATCATGGTGGTGACGGCGCGACCGCGGGGTGCTCCCGGGGCAACCCACGCCGATTTGATCTCGACGACCCCGTCCTCGATACGGCTGTCGAGCATCGCGCGAACGCGATGACGGCCCTCGGGATGCGCGGCGAATTCGACGAGTGCGTGTGATTGATCGGCCGAAGAATACGGCCCTTGAACGCGAACGCCGCCGAGGATCGTTCCGGTTCGGTCGAGAGCGGCGAAGAACAATGCGGTGGTCCCGCCGTCGCGAATTGCCGATATCTCGAGCGCTGGTGTCACGTCGTGGCGTCGGTAGCTTTCTTCGGCACCGTCGAGAAATTGCGTCCACAAAGCGGGACTTCGGGTGGGAGTCGTGGCCAGAATGTGGCACTGGGAGGGATGATCGAAGTACGAAGGAACGTCGATTCGAATGCGCTTGGGTCGAATGTACATAGGGGCTCTTCCTGAGGGAGTTTCACCGAATGTGAGAGGTGTGACCGATCGATTGTCCGACTGTTCGGTCCGCCCGTACCTGTGGAAGTGGTCACTCGGGTGCTTCGCGTAAGGCCCGTGAGGACCAGTAGCCTGCAGTGGTGCTGCTCTCCGACCGTGACATTCGTGCCGAAGTGACCCTGGGCAACCTGGCGATCGATCCCTTCGATCCGTCGATGGTGCAGCCGTCGAGCGTCGATGTGCGACTCGACAAGCTGTTCCGGGTGTTCAACAACACCCGGTACACCCACATCGATCCGTCCCAGCAGCAGGACGAGCTGACGACGTTGGTGGAGCCACGAGCGGGTGAGCCGTTCGTTCTTCATCCGGGGGAATTCGTCCTCGGTTCCACTCTCGAACTGACGACGTTGCCGGATTATCTGGCGGGTCGACTCGAGGGGAAGAGCTCTCTGGGCCGGCTGGGACTGCTCACGCACTCGACGGCAGGATTCATCGACCCCGGATTCAGCGGTCACATCACGTTGGAGTTGTCCAACGTCGCCAACCTCCCGATCACGCTGTGGCCGGGAATGAAGATCGGGCAGCTGTGTCTGTTCCGGCTGTCGTCGCCCTCGGAGAATCCGTACGGCAGCGCCGCGGTGGGCTCCAAGTACCAGGGGCAGCGTGGTCCCACTCCGTCGAAGGCGTATCTGAACTTCATCCAGTCGGACGTGACATAGACCAACGTTCGGTTTGTTTTCTTGGACGAAACCTGGTGAGTTCCCGGTTGTAGCGGTATTCTGGTGCTCGAACGTGGGTTGGGGCCTACCAGAATGAGGTTTCTCGTGTCCGCGGTACCCGATCCGTCCGTACTCGGCGCTTCCCTGGGGTCGAGTGGCGTCCGCAGTGTGATCAGCGACAGCTCGGGTGTCGACACGGTGCTCCACGTCCTCGAACCGGTTGCCACCGGGCCTGCGCCCAACGGTCTCGCCCCGGATCCCTGGGATGCCGTCGTCGCATCGGTGCACAGCACGGCAGACGAATACGCGTCCACTCGCCACTACCCGGTGCTCGCCCTTCGTGAGAGCGATCCCGACACGGCCTTCCGCGAGGACTTCTCCGACGGCATCGTGCTCGTATCCGAACTGGGTGCGCAGCTGGGCGCGTTACGAGAAACCGGAGTGCTCGCCGGTGAGCGTTGCGTCGCGCTGTTCGACGTCGGCGCATCCGGCACCAGCGTGTCGGTGGTCGACGTCGAGTCCGGTCGCGTCCTGGCCTCGCATCGCACCGAAGAACTCCGCGGCGACGACTGCGACCGTGTGCTCAGCGACCACCTGATCGAGACATTCGGCGCGGCGGAGGCGTTGACGGTGGCAGCTCGTCGACAGCTCGTGCACGACGTGCGAGACGGGAAACACCAGCTGTCGATCCTGCGCAGCGTCTCCGTCGTCGGGCCGTTCGTCGGCGGTCGCGCCTCGTTGTGGCGACACGACCTCGACGAGCTCATCGGCGACGCCGTTCGTGCAGCAGTCTTCACTGCCGTCGACGTGCTCGAGTCCGTCGCCGCGAGCGGCGTTCACGTGGAGGCGATTGTCGCAGTCGGCGGCGGTGCCAACATGCAGATCGTTCGGCAGACACTGTTCGACGCCGTGTCGGTGCCCGTCTACGTTCCGGAACGACCGGAATTGTTGGCCGCCCGTGGGGCAGCCGGGATCGCGCGGACCGTGGGAGCCAGGCCTGCACCGGCCCCTGCCGTGATGGCCGTGACCGCCGTGCCCTCCCGTCGTCCGCGGCACAGCGGCAGCCCGTCGAGGCGAATGGCCAGGGCAGCGAAGTCCCGCCGCGTCGGGGGCGCACTCGCCGCGCTCGTTGCGGTGTGCGTGGCCGGAACCGTGGTCGCGGCAGCGGCCCGGACCACCGACGACACCCCCGAACCGTCGATCGCGACCTCGCAGAACGCGTCGCCCTCCGCCCGATCGCAGGCTGTGATGCCGGCGGTGGACGGCTCACCGTCCGTGTCGACGCCGCCCTCGGTGTCGGCCACGGACATGGCCCCGTCGTCCTCGACGTCTCCGACATCCGGAGTCTCGACGTCCTCTCCTGTACCCACCTCGCCGAACAGTGCCGAGTCACCGCCTCCAACCCGCACGATTCCTGACGTCACTGTCCTTCGGCCCGCGCGTGAAGGCACTCGACTTCCGACGACGACCACGGCTCCGACCACCACGACGGCTCCGACTCACCCCACGACCACCACTGCGCCGACCACCACTGCGCCGACAACCACTGCGCCGACCAGAACGACGTTGCCGCACAACACCACTCGCGCCTCGACCCCGACGAAACCCACGATAACCACGCCTCGGCGACCGTAGACACCGCCGTTCGTTTCGCCGTGGCGGTGATAGATCTACGGTTTCGACCGCCACGGGGCAGCATCCTCGAGGCAGGATGGTCGGTATGGAGTCACAGACCGAGCGCGAAGACAAGTTCGATGTCGATGCAGACTTCGAGTTCCCCTCCCTCACCTCGCTCGTTCCTGCCGACGGCGCGGCGGTGGAGACCGACACCGAACTGGTCAGCGAGTACTTCGACACCACCGGTCACGATCTGCTGCGTCGGGGAATCACCCTTCGGCGACGCACCGGAGACTCCGACAACGGTTGGCACGCAAAGGTTCCTGCGGAGAAGGCGCGAACCGAGATCAGGCTTCCGCTCGGCCACGGCGACCCGCAGGTCGTGCCCGACGAGCTGGCCGACGTACTGCGCGGGGCGGTCATGGGCAAGCAGTTGTCGGCTGTCGCCACCCTGACGACGCGTCGGAAGATTCGTACCGTCACCGATGCATCCGGAGCCGTCGTGGCCGAATTCGCCGACGACGCGGTGTCGGTCGTCCTGATCGGCGGCGCGACCGGGCCGCAGTGGCGTGAGGTGGAGGTCGAGCTCGGGCCCGCCGGCTCGGAATCGTTCCTGAAGAAGGCGAGCAAGGTGCTTCGCGCGTCGGGTGCGACGCCGTCGGCACATCCGTCCAAGTTGAATCGTGCGCTGTCGGTGGTTCGGGAGGAGCCGGCGCACGACGGGCTTCGGTTGCTCGTCGATTATCTCGACGAGCAAGCGCAGGCCATCGTGGCCGGCGACGTGTATCTGCGCCGCGGACTGGATCCGATTCACTCCACGCGGGTGGCCATCAGGCGCTATCGGAGTACGCTTCGCGTCTTCGGCAGCGTGTTCGAGGACGAGCCCGCGGCCGCACTCGAAGCCGAATTGTCTTGGTATGCAAGCCTGCTCGGCGAGGTGCGAGATCGGCAGGTGCAGCGGGCGCGGTTTGCAGCGGCGCTGCGAGACCTTCCGTCGGAACTGGTTCTGGGCCCGGTGGCGTCGCGCATCGAGAACGACCTGCTGGCCGAGCAGATCCGCCACCGCGAAGCTGCGATGGCGGAGCTCGACGGCGAACGGTATCGAGAGTTGCTCACGACCGTGGCTGCCTGGTCGAGGGGATTGCCGATCGACGGCGAGGTGAGCGAGCGGTTGCTGATCAAGCTGGCGCGCAAGGCCGGTAAGAAGGCCGTAGACCGCACCGAGAAGGCTGTGCGAGGCACCGACGATGAGCAACTGCACCGCGCGAGGAAGGCCTCGAAGCGGGCTCGGTATGCGGCCGAGTTGGTGGCACCCGTCGTGGACAAGAAGGTGTCCAAGTCGAATATCAAGAGATACAAGCAGATTCAAGAAGTTCTGGGCGAGCATCAGGATGCCGTCATCGCGGCGGAGATTCTGCGTACCCTCGGGGCTCGAGCGGGAACCACCTCCGGCGAGAACGGGTTCACGTTCGGACTCCTCTTCGAGCGTGAGCGCCGTGCAGCCGAACTGGCTCGTGACGAGGCGAGCAAGCTGGAGTTCTGACCGAGTACACAAACCGTCGTTTTCCCCGTTTCAACCCTCGAAGTGTACTATGAGACCGAATCGAGTAGGGGGGGTCGACGGGTATGTCCGTTGCGTTGGGCGTTCACGTCGGAACCGATGAGATCTCGGCCGTCTTGGTCGAAACCGATCTGCCGGGTCTGGGCCCGGTTACCTCGCGACCCGTGTCGATCGCCGCTGCCCCCGGCGGAATCGGTGACGCCGTTGCGACGGTTCTCGGAATCATGCGTGTACAGGCAGCTCAACGAGACCTGATCGTCGACGGTGCCGCCGTGGTCTGCGACAACCTTCTGCACGGCGAGATCGTTCGGGCCGCGCTGGCCGACCACCGCGTCGTCGACGTCGAGGTATTGGCGATGGACGATCCGCGGTTGCCCGACGAGTACCCGTTGGACGTGGCCGCCGCCGTCGTCGGTGCCGCGTCCAGGACGGGCCGTCCGTCGGGTGACGAGATCGCTGCGGGGCAACCCGACTGGGACGATCGGGCCGGAGAATACGATGCTGCGTCGCGGGGATCTCGATGGACCATGGTCGGATTGGGTGTGGCCGTGCTGGCTGCTCTGAGTGGGGCAACCGTGTGGGCGTTCTCCTCGCCCGCGCCGACTCAGGACGCAGTACTCGATACCGCAGATTCCAGCATCGCCCCATCGACGCCCGGTCGGCCGGCGTCGAGCGCCGGGCCGGTTGTTCCTGTGGCTGGGCCGTCCGCGGTTCCACCGATCGGCGCGGGTGTTCTGGATGTGTCGACCGCCCGCTCCGGGTCGGGCGACGTCTGGATCGACGCGTTCCCGATGGACGCCCCGAGTGCGACGTCGAACGCACCGAGTTCGTCGTCGACGGGACGGGAGAACTCGGGTGGCGGCTATTCCGCCCCCGGTGGTCGGGATACGAAAACAGAGAACTCGAAGCCCGAGACCGAGACTCCGCCGACCGACGACGAAACCACAGCTCCCACCGATACGGACGTCCCCGATCCCACGGAACCGGGTCCGACCGAGCCCACGGAGCCGACGGAGCCCACGGAGCCGACGGAGCCCACGGGGCCGACCGAGCCCGTGGAGCCCACGGAGCCTTCGGGGCCGACGGATCCCGAGCCCGCGCCTCGGACGGAGGAACCACCTGTCACCGAACCGGCCGAGTGACGATTTCATCGATAATCCGTTGTGAGCGAGCGGGTTCGCTACTTCGAAAAGTCCGTGGTGTGACAGGTGTGTGAATTCGACTCGGACACCTGAACTTCTGCTCGAGCCTGGCTACCATCGGGTGATCGACCAGTAGACGGTGAGTTCTCGATGACCGACAAATCCGCAGTAGAACCGGTGACGCGCACGACCATCGACAGGGCGGTGGGTGTCCTCATTGCCTTGCGCGGCTGCAGTCCGGATGAGGCCTTCGCCGAATTGGCAGCGCACAGTTTCCGTTTCGATGTTTCTCTCGTGCAGTCGGCTCGGTCCATCGTCACTGCGGCACGAGGAATGGACTCCGACAACGGCGTGGGCTGTGCCGCGATGTCGTCGGCGCAGGAGGAGTGGGGCTCGTTGCTCGCCGACCGTCGGGACGGGTTCGGGCACGTCGCCTGACCCAATTCGTCGCCCGAGTTGTTGTAATGAATCCCAAAACAAACCGAAAGTTGAATAGAACAGGGCATTTACCGACTCCTCGACGGTTCGAGGCGCTACGATCGCCAGGTCGGAGTAGCTAGGCGAGTCGAGGGAACATGAGATCTGTCCTTGGTGTCTCGGTGGGTTCAGCCATTGCCCGGGGTGTAGCCCTGGATACGTCGGACGAGTCGGTACGTTCTGCGCACGTCGTGCGATCGTTCGATCCCGACGACCATCTGCAGGTCGCGCTCGATCTGTTGGATTCGATGTCGCGGGATCAGATGGTGGATCGACCGGACATCGTTCTCGCCGTCCCGGACGATCCCGGTGCGCGCGGACGCACGTCGGCATATTCGACGTACGAGGCCGATCGTCTGCTGGTGGCGTCGGAGCTCGGGGCACAACTTCGGTATCTACGCGGCACGGGGATGCTCGAGGGTGCGCGCACCGTGGCCGTGTGCGACATCGGAGCGTCGGGAACCACCGTGTCCATCGCCGACCCTGCCACGGGAGCGGTGCACAGTTCGGTCCGCACCACGTTGTTCGGCGGGATCGGGTGTGACGCCCAGATCTCGCGTTACCTCCTGTCCGTCTACGGGGCAGACGAATTGGCCTCGGAACGGGCGCGCGCGGAGTTGCTGGTGTCCGTTCGCACGGCACGCGAACAGCTGTCACGCCTGCGGGTGGCCGAGGTCGCCGGGCCGTTCGTCAGCGGGCCGGTCCGCTTGTGGCGCAACACGTTCGACGATGTTCTCGAGCGCAGTATCCGATCGCTGGAAGATTGGGTGGCCAGCATCATCGTCGACGCACCCTGCGCCGTGAATGCGTTGGTGATGGTGGGCGGATGCGCCAACCTGCCGTCGCTTCGTCGGATGTTTCGCCGCGATCTGATGTTGCCCGTCGTCGCGCCTGCCAATCCCGAGTCCCTCACTGCGCACGGGGCGGCCCTGATGGCGATCGATGCGGTCGCGTCGCGCCAACACCGTCCGCGCGGCGCGATGAGCAGTGCGTCGGTGCTGACTGAGCCGGCCGCGATGGTGGGCATGGTGGGGTACCGGGACGCCCCGCGGCACCGTTCTGCCTGAGCCCCTTCCTGGCCAACGTGCGTCGTCGTTGGGTAGGTTGCTCGGGTAATGATGAACAGTAGGGACGAGACGGTGGGGCAACAGTGGCAGAGCAGGTAGCGGAGTCCGGCGCAGCAGCATCCGATGCGGGAGCATTCGACCCGGCGGAGCACGCGCGCAGCATGGTCGGGTATCACTACCGCACCGAGGACTACTACGAGGTGGGCCGCGAGAAGGTTCGCGAGTACGCCCGTGCCGTTCAGGATTTCCACCCCGCCCACTGGGACGGCGATGCCGCGGCAGCGCTGGGCCACAGCGCTCTGGTGGCCCCGCTGACGTTCATGTCGTTGGTCGGCACTCTGGCGCAGAAGAAGCTGTTGCAGTCCATCGCCGAGGGCTACGACCTCAGCCAGATTCTGCAGACCGATCAGGTGCTGGTGTTCCAGAAGCCGATTCTGGCCGGTGACCAGTTGACCTGCGATGTCTCCCTCGACGCGTTCAAGACGGTCATGGGTCGAGACATGATGATCACCAAGAACGTCGTGTCCAACCAGAAGAACGAACTGGTGCAGACCACGTACACCACGCTGCTCGTCGGGCGATCCGGCGAGATCGATCCGGCCATCTCCGAGGCGGCTCGCAACATCGTGATGTTCGGTGCGACGACCGACACCAGCAGTGCCGAGGCGAGTGAGCACGACACCCTGTCCACTCCGCAGGAACACGAGCCGCTCATCGTCGAGGAGTACCGGGGTCAGCCCACTCGGAAGTTCGACGAGGTGAATGTCGGCGACGAGTTGCCCTCGCGCACTGTGCGTTTGACTCGCGGAGATCTGGTGAACTACGCCGGCGTCGCCGGTGACGCGAACCCGATTCACTGGGACGAGAAGTTCGCCAAGATGATCGATCTCGAGAACGTCCTGGCGCACGGCATGCTCACCATGGGTGTCGGCGGCGGTTTCATCAGCGAGTGGCTCGGCGATCCAGGCGCGGTGAAGGACTACACCGTTCGATTCACCACCCCGATCCCGGTGGACACACACAAGCCGGCCGAAATCGTCTTCGGCGGCAAGATCAAGTCGAAGGACGAGGAGTCCCGTACGGCCGTCATCTCGATCGGCGCGACCTTCGAGGGCAAGCGAATCTTCGGCCACCGCGCTACTGCGACAGTGCAATTGGGCTGAGCCTGTTGCCGCGTATCGGCTCCTCAGTTTCGGATTTCTGACTCCGATCGGCGTCGGGTTTCCGAGGTGGGGAGCTGATGTGTCGGTGGGGGCGTGGATGTGTGGGTGGGGGTTGCAATCTACGCCCCGGTTCGGAATTTACGCCCCGTGTGGGGGGTGTGGATTGCTGCTAGGGGCGTAGATGTGTCGGCTGAGCCACCTGGCGTACTGAACTGTTCATGATCCGCTCTTCTCCTTTGCGTGGTGTCGTGCCGCACGTGCTCGATTTCCGCATGCGCTGCAACACCATTGCTGATTGGGCCGATCCTGCAAAAACAGTTGACCGCATCGCGGAGCGTCGCAGAGTGACAATCGTGCGCGATCCGGGCCATTCAGTAGATCGATGACCGCTGACGCTGCACGGGCGCGTATCGCGTCGACCGGATCCGACGTACCCACAACATGTCCGACGCCACCGCCGCCCCCGAGATCGAGCCGACGGGTCACCGGATGGCGTCGGGCAATGTCGTCGATGTGGTCGACGCTGTCTCCCGGAACTTCCATGTCCGACGCCACCGCCCGTAGTAGCGCCAGCATGTGATCTCGCGTCAGCCGGAATGTGTCGATGTCGGCATCGTCAGGGATTGTTTCGGGTACCCGGGCACCCTGTAGCCCGGCCCATTCCTGGAGATCGGCGGTGGAGGCGATCAGTTCGACGTAGGTGCCGCGTTGCAACTGCACGGTGTTGACCACGTCGAGCGCGAAGTGGTCGCCGAGCCAGTTCCAGTCCATCGCCCGAGTCTAATGGTTTACGGATGTAAAAGCATCAGATACCGTCGAGACGATGACGGACATCCAATGGTTACCGTTCCTCGGTGTTGTGCTGTTGGCCTACGCGATACCCGGTCCGGACTTCGCGGTGGTGGCCCGGGCGGCAGCGAGCAGCCGTAGTGCCGGGTGGCGAGCGGGCCTCGGCGCGCAGACCGGACTGTGCGTGCACATGATCGCTGCGGTGGTGGGGCTGTCACTGCTCATCTCACGATCACCGATGGCGCTGAGCATCATTCACATTCTCGGGGGTCTGTACCTGGTGTGGCTCGGTACTGCCGCACTGCGACAGTCGTCGTCGGAGAGGGGTGCGACGTCCGACGTGCGCTGGTTTCGCATGGGTCTGGTGACGAACGTGCTCAATCCCAAAGCCATTCTGTTCTTCGTCGCGCTGCTGCCGCAGTTCGTCGATGCCGACGGACCGCTTCCCCTGCAGATCGGGTTACTCGGAATCGTGGATGTGGCAATCGGTTTGGTGGTCTGGGCGGTGGTCACCGCGGCTGTGGGCCGTCTGACCGGTGGTTCGTCGAAGTCGACATCCTGGAACCGAGTGATCGGAGTCCTGTTCATCGGTATCGGAGTCGCACTCGCCGTCGAGGCGCTGTGACCCGAAGAAGGCACTTGCGCAAGTCAGCGAACGATGTCCATGCTCGGGTCGTTCTTGGGTTTGTGGTCCCAAATGGAAGTGTCGGACTCAAGCGTCTGGCCCTCATGGGTGGGTTCCACCGGCTCCGGTAGTTGTCGCCACTGTGCCCGCGGGTCGTCCTCGGTTTCGATGCACGATTCATCGTCCATCGCGGACACGCTACGCGTCGGCCCGGCAATCATCCGGCAACGCGTACTCGCAGCTCGTTCATCGGCACTTCGGAACCGTCGCCATCGGTGACGCATACGCGCACGGGCTCGCCTCGGGAATCGACGACGTCGAGCGGTCCGTCGTCTTGTTGCAGGTACTGGTCGCCCCACTGCATCAATCCGAGTACGACGGGCAGCAGATCCTCGCCCATTCTCGTCAGAACGTATTCGTAGCGCGTTCTGCCCTTTTCGGGGCGGTAGGGCTTCTTGACGAAGATTCCGACGTCGACCAGTTCTTTGAGTCGGGCCGCACTGCTGGCGTCGGTGATGCCGACGCGTCGGCTGAAGTCATCGAAGCGGGTGGTTCCGTAGAACGCTTCTCGCAGGATCAGCATCGTCGATCGGGTACCGACCACCGACAGCGCGCGTGCGATGGAGCAACGGTCACCTGCTGTCCAGCTGTCGAGATCGGACAGTGGGCCGTCCATGTGGAGGGGCATGCCACGATCCTACTGACTTTACAAAACTATAGCCAGCTCGTACCGTGGTGTCAGCGATCCGACAGGACCGGATCGATCGGACAAGGAGCCGTCATGAGAGACGCAGTCATCGTCGAGGCAGTCAGAACCCCGGTCGGACGGGGCAAAGCGAACGGCACGTTGCATCCCGAGCATCCAGTCGACCTGATGGCCCATAGCCTGCGGGAAGTAGTGCAGCGCAGTGGGATAGACCCGAGCCAGATCGACGACGTCATCGGCGGAGTTGTCACCGCGGTAGGGGATCAGGCGTCGAACATGACTCGGCGCGCGGCGCTGGCGGCGGGCTATCCGGAATCCGTACCCGCAACCACCGTCGATCGGCAATGCGGAAGTAGCCAGCAGGCAATACATTTCGCCGCACAGGGCGTGATCTCCGGTGCTTACGATCTGGCCGTGGCTACCGGTTCGGAGTCGATGAGCCGCATTCCGATGGGGTCGAACCTGGTGGGAACCGAGGATCCGGCAGGTGTCGGTTTCATCGAGAGGTATCCGGAAGGGTTGGTGCCGCAGGGCATCAGTGCCGAATTGATCGCGGCGAGATGGGGTATCAGCCGTACCGAGATGGACGAGTTCGCTCTAGTGAGTCATGCGAAGGCTGCCGCAGCCACCGAAGAGGGGCGTTTCAAGCGGGAGATCACCGCAATCCGCGGACTCGAACGCGACGAGGGGATCCGCACCGGATCCACACTCGATGCGCTGGCGGGACTGCGACCGGCCTACTTCAGCGACGCCATGGCGCAGCGGTTCCCGGAAATCGGTTGGAACATCACCGCAGGCAACGCAAGTCAGGTCAACGACGGTAGTGCGGCCGTCATGATCACGACCAGTGAGAAAGCGAAGGAACTCGGCCTGACTCCGATGGCGAGGCTGCACAGCTTCGCGGTGGTCGGCGACGATCCGTTGATGATGCTCACCGCAGTCATTCCGGCGACGAAGAAGGTGCTCGCCAAGGCCGGGCTGACGATGAACGACATCGACCTGTTCGAGGTGAACGAGGCCTTTGCGTCGGTTGTGCTCGCCTGGGCGAAGGAAACCGGCGCAGACATGAACAAGGTCAACGTCAACGGCGGGGCCATCGCCATCGGCCATCCGCTCGGCGGCAGCGGTGCCCGAATCATGACGACCATGGTCCACGCGCTCGCCGAGCGCGAGCAGCGTTACGGCCTACAGGTGATGTGCGAGGCCGGCGGGCTCTCGAACGCCACCATCATCGAACGCCTGTAATGCCTGCGGCAGTGGCGCGGATATGTGCTCTCGAGGGCACATAATCGCACCACTGCGGCGCAGCCGCACTCATTCCCAGCTGGAGACGACTTTGCGCGTCGGGCGTTCGTTGCTGTTGGAGAACAGGTGTGGGCTTTTGCTCTTGATGTATTCGACGTCGGCGAACACGGCGCGCAGGTGCTCGCGCATCGACTGGGCCGCGGCCTCGAAGTCTCGGGCTTCGAGGCCGTCGACTATTGCGGTGTGCTGTTCGATGAGGTCGGGGATGGGACGGGTGTCGCGCAGACCGAGTCGTCGGGCTCGGTCCAGATGAGCTTTCGCGGATTCGACGGATCGCCATGCGGCGGAATGTCCTCCGGCTGCGAGGAGTAGCTGGTGGAATTGCTCGTCCAACTCGAAGAATTGGTCCATGTCGATTCCAGGCTCGGCCTGCGCTGCCAGATTGGCGCGCAACGCAGAGAGGTCCTGGTCCGAGCGAGACGCGACTGCGTCTTTCAATGACGCGGTTTCGATTGCCTCCCGGACGAATTGGGCATCGGCAACACGGTCGGTGTCGACCCGCGAGACGAAGGTGCCGAGTTGTGGGAAGACCTGAACCAGACCCTCTTCGGCCAACAGGATCAAGCTTTCGCGGACGGGTGTGCGGCTCACGGACATCTGCTCGGCGAGGTCGTTCTCCGACAGCGGGCTACCCGGGGGGAGCGTCAGCGACACGATGCGTAGGCGCAATTCTCGGTACGCCCGCTCCCGTGCGGTGACTTTCCTGCTGCTCTGTGTGCTCACCGGTCAAGACTAACGTGACCTCGTCGGTGACCCACAGGGCCGAAGCCTTGACGAAGTGCTGCCCGTCACTAGTATGGTAGTACTGATATTCAAGGCACTACGGCGGAGGCTCTACAGCGATGGCAGTGATCAGCGGCAACGACGAGGCAGCCGTCCTGCACGGTCCACGTGACCTGCGGATCGAGAAAATCGACCGTATGCAGGTCGGCGACGGCCAGGTCAGGGTGGAGGTGCACGGCGTGAGCCTGTGTGGCTCGGACCTGCACTACTACGCCGACGGCCGCAACGGCTCCAATTCGCTGACACAGCCCACCGTCTTGGGCCACGAGGGATTCGGGGTCGTCACCGAGGTCGGCGCGGGCGTGTCCCAGGACCGGATCGGCCAGCGAGTGGCCATCGAACCCGCGATTCCGAACGGCACCTCACCGCTGAGCCTGAGCGGTCACTACAACGTCTGCCCCAGCGTCGTCTGCTTCGGATCCCCACCGAACCACGGACTGCTGCGGCAATCCGTCGTTCTCGCAGCCGAATTCGCGCACCCACTTCCGGATTCGATCGGCGATGACGTCGCTGCGCTGATCGAGCCCCTGGCCGTCGCAGCGTGGGCTGCCGCACGGGTCGGGTCGGTGCTGGGCAAGCGCATCGCGATCACCGGTGCCGGGCCCATCGGTCTGTTGGTTCTGCAGACGGTCATTGCCCTGGGCGCGTCGGAGACGACCATCACCGACGTCGCACCCGCTCGGCTCGAGGTCGCGGCAGCGCTGGGTGCCACCACGACGTTGCGTTCCGGCGAAGACGCACTGCCGGAAGGCGCTTTCGACATCGCCTTCGACTGCTCGGGACATCCCGGAGCCATTGCCGACGCGGCACGCTCACTCGGCCCGGCAGGAATTCTGGCGCTCGTCGGCGTGCCCGGACGCGCGTCTGCCGAATTCCCGATCGGGGCAGTGCAACGCTGGGAGCTCGACATCCGCGGGTGCTTCCGTTACGGCCCTTCGGCATTCGCCGACGCGATCGCACTCGCCGGATCGGCTCGAGTGGACCTCGCGGCGCTCGTCACATCGACGTACCCGTTGGCCGAATCTGCCTCAGCGCTCGAGGCCGCGCTCACCGACCCCACCCAGCTCAAGATCGTCATCGACACCACTTCGCAAGGACCGCAATGAAAATCATCGACGCCACCGTCATCGTGACGGCTCCGGGCCGCAACTACGTCACGCTCAAGATCACCACCGACGAGGGCATCGTCGGGTGGGGTGATGCGACGCTGAACGGACGCGAGCTCGCAGTCGAGTCGTACTTGAAGGACCACATTGCGCCACTCCTGATCGGACGCGATCCCCATCGGATCGAAGACATCTGGCAGTACCTGTACAAGGGTGCCTACTGGCGACGTGGGCCGGTGACCATGACGGCCATCGCAGCCGTCGACGTCGCACTGTGGGACATCAAGGGCAAGGCCGCCGATATGCCGGTCTACCAGCTCCTCGGTGGTGCTGCACGAGACGGGATCATGGTCTACGGGCACGCCAGCGGCGGTAGCATCGAAGAGATGCTCGACGACGTCCAAGCGCATCTCGACAAGGGCTACAAAGCAATTCGTGCCCAGTCGGCCATTCCCGGTCTCAAGAAGACCTACGGAATTCCGGTCGACGGCTTCTACGAACCCGCATCCGGCGCTGCGCCGCAGGAAGATTCGTGGGATACCGCCCCGTACATGCGGTTCGCACCGCAGATGCTCGGTGCCGTGCGCGAACGTCACGGGTTCGACTTCCATCTCCTGCACGACGTGCATCACCGTCTGAGTCCGATCGAGGCCGGACGCCTGGGTCGCGACCTCGAAGAGATGCGGATGTTCTGGATCGAGGATCCCACTCCAGCCGAGGATCAGAGTGCCTTCGCCACCATTCGCCAACACACGACCACCCCCATCGCCGTCGGCGAGATCTTCAACTCGATCTGGGACTGCCAGGATCTGATCACCAACCGGTGGATCGACTACATCCGAGCGTCGGTCTCACACGCCGGCGGCATCACCCATCTGCGCAGAATCTTCTCGTTGGCGGATCTCTACGGCGTTCGGTCCGGATCTCATGGTGCGGGCGATCTTTCGCCCGTCTCCCTCGCAGCCGCATTGCATGTCGATCTGTCGATCCCGAACTTCGGCGTGCAGGAGTACATGGGTCACGTCGACCCGACCGGCGATGTGTTCCAGACCAGCTACACCTTCACCGACGGTTTCATGCACCCGGGAAACAAGCCGGGCATCGGCGTCGAGGTGAACGAAGAGGCCGCCGCGAAGTACCCGTACAACCCCAAGTATCTGCCCGTCAATCGCCGTCTCGACGGCAGCATGCACGATTGGTGAAGCGCCACATGACCACAACGCAATTCGATGTCGTCCTGCTCGGCGAGCCCCTCGTCGAGGTTTCGACCACCGAGGCCTTCCGACACGGAGCGCACGGGGTGCTCGGGGTGTCGGGAGATGTCGTCAACGCAGGTGCCGCTGCCGCGGCCGCGGGTGCCTCGGTCGCGCTGATCGCGCGGGTATCCGACGACGAGCTCGGCGACGCCGTCTGTCGACGAATTCGTGAACTCGGCATCGACGACACCTACATTCGGCGAGTTCCCGGACAGCAGGGTGTCTATTTCCTGCACATCGATCCGGAGGGGAATCGCCAGTTCTCCTATGCCCGAGCTGGATCGGTGGGCAGTCAGCTCGATGTGGCAGACTTGCCCGAGGGCGTCATCGAGCAGGCGGGTGCCGTGCTGGGCGGCGGAATCGCTGCTGCACTGTCGCCGACGCTCGCCCGCACGATGCTGCACGCGGCGCAGCGGTCGGGCAGATTCGTCTACGACCCCAACTTTCGCCCCAGGCTGACCACGGCCGACCAGGCCCGCGCATTCCTGCAGAGCGTTGCTCCCTGTACCGAGGTGATGGTGCCATCGGCACCGAGCGAGATCGAATTGCTTCTGGGCACAACCGAACCGGAGGCTGCTGCAGCTTTCCTGATGGGCTGGGGTGCACGTTCCGTGGTGGTCACGCGAGGGTCCGAAGGGTCCAGCATCTTCACCGCTGCGGGGCCGTCTCACCAACCGGTGATCCCCGCGCTCGACGTCATCGACCAGACCGGTGCCGGTGACGTGTTCGCCGGCACCCTGACGGCGCGGCTCGCGCTCGGCGACGATCTTCGCGAGGCGGCGGCACTGGCAGCTGCTGCGGCATCGCTGAGCGTAGGCGGGCGGGGCGGCACTGGTCTCATCGCACCGCTGTCCGAAATCCGACGTCACAGAGAACGAGTGACGACATGACGGGGGCCACACGATTGTCCGATGCGACCGCCGAGGTCGTTCGTCCCACCGCCAGCGGAATCGTGCATCTCGGCGTCGGGGCATTCCATCGGGCGCATCAGGCCGCGTTCACCTACGAGGCGGCGCTGCTGACCGGTGAGACCAATTGGGGCATCACCGGTTTCACCCAGCGCAGTAACACCGTGGTGGAACAGCTTGCCCCACAGGACGGGTTGTTCACCCTGGTGCAGAAGGGAACCGAGGAGACGACGGCGACCGTCGTCGGTTCGATGCTCGACGTACGGAACGCAGCCGCGAACCCCGACGCGGTGGTCGAGGCCATCGCCGATCCCGCAACGCACATCGTCACGCTGACGGTGACCGAGAAGGGCTATCGACTCGACCCCGCGTCGGGTCGATTGCGCCTGGACGATCCGGAGATCGCGGCGGATCTGGCCGGCAGGCCGCCGCGCACCGTTGCCGGACAGTTGGTGGCGGGCTTGGCTCGACGCATGGCGGGCGATGCGCCTCTCACGGTGTTGTGTTGCGACAACCTACCGTCGAACGGGCGGATTCTGTCCGAACTCGTCAGTGCTTTCGTCGAGGCACGCGGCATGAACGACGGCCTGGCCGAATGGATCTCGCGTCGAGTCACATTCCCCAGCAGCATGGTCGATCGAATCGTGCCGGCTACCACCGATGAGGACAGGGCGGACAACGAACGAAGAACGGGACTGCGCGACGACGCCCTGGTGGTGTGCGAACCCTTTCGGCAGTGGGTGATCGAGGACGATTTCGCTGGTCCGCGTCCGGCCTGGGAACGGGTGGGCGTGCAGTTCGTGGACGACGTGGAGCCGTGGGAGACCATGAAGTTGCGCGTCCTCAATGCCACCCACTCGGTGTTGGCCTACCTCGGAATTCTGCGTGGACACAACACCATCGCGGAGGCGGTCCAGGATCCGGAGCTCGACGAGATATGCCGGGCCATGGTCCTGCGAGATGTTGCGCCGACGACGGCCGGCGGAATGGACGCTGTCGGGTACGGCAACGAGGTACGCACGAGATTCGCCAACCCGGCGCTGAAACACACCACCCGGCAGGTGGCGATGGACGGATCGCAGAAACTCGGACCGCGCCTACTCGGAACCGTGCGGGATGCCGCGTCGGCCGGTGCTTCGACGGACATGCTCGCCCTCGCCGTCGCAGCCTGGTGCGCCTTCGTTCTCGCCGAGACGGAAGCCGGACGTGCACTGGACGATCCGTTGTCGGCGCAATTGGCTCGGGCCGGGTCGGCGTCGGACCTGCTCGCTGTCGAGTCCATTTTCGGGTCCGATCTCGGGCCCACGTCACCGTTCGGCACGCAGGTCGTTGCGTGGACCGACTTCCTACGGACCGACTCGCTGAGCGAGTGGAAACGAGTGCTGGTATGACCTCCGAACGCGAAGCATTGCTCGAAAACCTCACTGCCCGAGATGTATTACGCGTGAGTCCGGTGATTCCCGTCGTCGTGATCGATCGGGTCGAGGACGCAGTGCCGCTGGCGCGTGCACTCTATGCGGGCGGTATCGGCATCATCGAGATGACGTTGCGGTCCGAGGCCGGGCTCGGTGCCATTGCGGCAATCGCTGCGGACGTGCCGGAAGTGGTCATCGGCGCAGGAACGGTGTTGAACCGCGACGATGCCATGAGATCGGTGGATGCCGGCTCGAGGTTCCTGGTCTCACCCGGATCGTCGAAGGGTCTTCTCGACGCGGTACGCACGCTACCGGTGCCTGTTCTGTCAGGCGTGTCGACTGCGACCGAGGCGATGACCGTTGCCGAGGCCGGATCGACCGAGATGAAGTTCTTCCCGGCCGAGTTCTCGGGTGGCGCAGCGGCACTGGGCGCGCTGGCAGGCCCGTTGCCGCACTTGACGTTCTGCCCCACCGGCGGGATCACTCCGCAGAACGCTGTCGACTACCTGGCATTGCCGAATGTGGTGTGCGTCGGCGGTAGCTGGCTCACGCCGCGCTCACTGGTGCAGGCGGGGGACTGGGCCGCGATAGAGGAACTGGCCCGTTCTGCGAGTGCGCTCGGCACCGCGTAGTTCGGTTCGCGAAGGGTCATTGACGTATTGGTATAACAGTGCTTGTATATCACTGTGGCGAGCGCCACCAACCTTCCTCGATGAGGCACAGGTCTCGCGGAGGCCGCGGCGAAACTCGCATCATGAACTCATCGATCATCACCAGCAATGGAGCTTCGGATGTCACAGGACACCAACGAGTCGACGGACGATCGCGGTAACACCGCCGTCCCGACTCGCAGCACTAAAGACCTCACCAAGGCGGCGATGTCCGGTTGGCTGGGTACGGCAATGGAGTTCATGGACTTCCAGCTGTATTCGCTCGCCGCCGCAATCGTTTTCAATCGCATCTTCTTCCCCGACGTGAGCCCGGCGATCGGCTTGATCGCCGCCATGGCCACCTACGGTGTCGGCTACGTGGCCCGCCTGGTCGGTGCCATCTACTTCGGCCGGATGGGCGATCGGATCGGTCGAAAGAAGGTCCTGTTCATCACCATTGCCATGATGGGCGCATCCACCACCCTCATCGGCGCACTGCCGACGTACGACGCGATCGGCATCATGGCACCGATCCTGCTCGTCGCCCTTCGCCTGATCCAGGGGTTCGGTGCCGGAGCCGAAATCGCCGGGGCGACGGTCATGTTGGTCGAATACGCACCGGACAAGCGTCGTGGCCTCATCGCATCGCTGGTCTCCCTGGGGACCAACTCCGGAACCCTTGCGGCCTCGGCTATCTGGGCCCTTCTGCTCGCTGTCCTGTCCGAGGATCAGTTGCTGAGCTGGGGCTGGCGAGTGCCGTTCCTCGCGAGCTTCTTCCTGATGATCTTCGCGGTGTGGTTGCGCTCGAACCTGAAGGAGAGCCCGGTCTTCGAGGAGCGTGCCGACGTGGTCGACGGTGTGGCTCTCTCGCGCGACGAGATCGAGAAGACCGACGAGGACGTGAAGGTCAGCGTTCTCGAGTCCGGTCTCAAGCAGAAGAAGGGGCGCGCGTTCTTCATCGCGCTGGGTCTGCGGTTCGGTCAGGCGGGCAACTCCGGACTGATTCAGACGTTCCTGGTCGGTTACATCGCGTCGACGCTGCTGATCGATCGTTCCATCGCCACCAGCGCGATCGTCTACGGCTCGCTCATCGGATTCGCCACCATTCCGATCATCGGAATCCTGGGCGACAAGTTCGGCCGCCGTCCGATGTACATGGTGCTCAGTGCGCTCACCATGATCCTGGCGTTCCCGCTGATGCTGATGGTCACCAGCGGCAACACCGTAGCCCTCGTCGTCGCAATGGTTCTTGCTCTGAACCTCGGTGTGCTGGGTCTGTTCTCGCTCGAAAGCGTGACGATGGCGGAGCTGTTCGGCGCACGTACCCGATTCACACAGCTCGCGCTGTCCAAGGAGATCGGCGGCATTCTCGCCACCGCCATCGGACCACTGCTCGCGGCCAGCCTCACCGCATGGACCGGTAGCTGGTGGCCCATCGCGGCAATGCTCGTGATCTACTCCGCGATCACCCTGGTGTCGGCCTACCTGGCACCGGAAACCAAGGGGCGCGATCTCGTCAGACTGGCCGACGCAGCCTGAGATGTCCGCAGTGGTGCAGTTGAGCCCACAGCTGCACCACTGCAACACAATTGGACACAAAAAAATCGAACTACCCTATTGGCACTCTCCGGTGGAGAGTGCTAATTTGGGTTCTGCACAGTGAAGGGCGGCCCGCCACAGGGGCGGACGCTTCGTCGTACAGGAGGTGGTTGCTGTGCTTCGCTTCGATCCGTTCCGTGACCTCGACTCCATTGCTGCCGGCATGCTCGGCGCGACCAGTGGTTCGGACCGTGCGCCCAGATTCATGCCGATGGATCTGTACAAGCTCGACGACCATTACGTACTCAACGCCGACCTACCCGGCGTCGATCCCGGCTCCATCGACGTCGACATCGACCGCGGCACCCTCACTCTGACGGCACATCGCACCGCTCCGAGTAGTGATGGTGTGCAGTGGCTTTCGTCGGAGCGGTTCGCCGGAACGTACCGTCGGCAACTCTCCTTGGGAGACGGCGTCGACGCGGAGAAGATCTCGGCCTCCTACGACAACGGGGTCCTGACGGTCACCATCCCGCTGGCGGAGCGCGCGAAGCCGCGCAAGATCGAGATCGCCCACGACAACACGCAGAAGACCATCGAGCCGCAGAAGAGCTGAGTGCGCTTCGCGCAGTGGTGCGGCAAAGCGCCGCAGAGGGCATATAGTCGCACCACTGCCGCAGGCACTCACACTGCGTTGTGAAATTCGTTTTCGGCGGCCAGCATCCCCTCGAACCACCTGTCGAGTGTCTCGTCGTCCACGGCGGCCATCCGGTCGACTTCTCGGGCCAGAGCGTCGACCTGAGCGGCAAACGCTGATCGAGTGTGCATCGCAATCCATTCCTGAAGTGCCGGTTCGCGTTCGGTGGAGAACCTCATCGCAGTTCGGCACCACGACAAGTACAGAGTCTCGGCGGCGAACATCGCTACCAGAGCGGCACTTCTACCTTCTCGCTGCGCGAGTCCGAGGGCATAGTCCGACAGCGCCGAGGAACTCGCGATCAACTCTTCGGTATTGCCGTCGAACGGAAACTTCTCGCGGAGACCGGCGAAGTACGCTCGCTGTTCTCCGACGAGGTTCGACATCGACATCACATGATCCGACGCGTCGTCCAACGACGTCGACTCCGCGACGACCAGCCCCAGAATGCGGACTGCAGTGAGTACGAACGCCTCCTCGATCACCAGGTACCTTCGAAAGGCCTCGTCGGAGAGTGATCCGTCCGTCGATTGCACGATGAACCGAACTTGCTGAGCAGCAGCGAGGTTGGGCTGTTGACGCTCGACGAGTTGCTGCGAGCGGGTCACGCGCCGGCAACCCACGTGATCAAGCCGTCGAACAGGTCGGTGTAACCGGGCCATTGTTCGCAGAACTCGGGCGGGGCCCAGTGCGGCGAGCAATCGGAGGTGAAGACCGCGGATCGGCCCGAGCCGTATTCGCCGACCGCGACGAGCGGATCTCCATTGATGGTGGCGGGCACGGCAGCGCCCTCCTTCGGTACCACTCGGTTGTAACCGAGCAAGGCGGGCCACTGTGTTCCGCTGGCACCCAGTGCGGCGTGCGTGCTGTCGACGACATCGGGAACCATTCCGCCGGGAGCCTCGACTCGGTCGTCTTCGGCCAGCAGTGTCACCGGCAATACGTCGGCGAGCACAGTCTGCCGATACGCGGCGCGCGCTTGGAAACCGGAGAACGACAGGTACCCGCCGATCATGATCAGTCCTCCTCCGCTGCTCACCCACTCACGCAGTGCGGCAAGCCTGTCGTCGCCGGCCTGGAAGCGGTCGAACACGTTGGGCGCGAGCTGAATCGAATTGGCTCCGATGTCCGAGAGCACAATGACGTCGAACTCGGACAGGGCCTCGGCCGTGCCGGGGAATTGTGTGGGAACGAGGTGCGCGGGCATGTGAACCACTTCGTGCCCACGCGAGGTGAGTGCGTCACGCAGGGGTCCGACCCCTTCGACATAGGAATGGACGGTGAATTCGTCGACGCCTTTGACGTGGGTGGACGAGGTCATCCAGCTTTCGCCGGCGATCAGAACTTTCTTACCCATGGTGGTTCTCTATCCTTTTCCGGCGCTCTCGAAGAGCGACCTGGGGTTGTCCTGCATGAGCGAGGAGACGTGGTGTGCGTCCATTCCGCTGCGGACCAGCCGCGCTGCGAAAGAGACTGGAACGTAGGCCAATCCGTTGCCGCCGAACTTGCGGAGCATCGACTTGAGAAACAGATCGTGACTGAGCAGCAACTGGGATCGATAGCCGCCACCGACGAGGCCGCAGATCGCGAACGCCGTATCGGCGGGCGACGGCGACTGGCCCTCGCCTGCGAACTCGAAGGGCATGCCGATCATGTCGAACTCGAGGAAGACTCCGCGATCGGCGAGGGCGCACTGATAGTCGGGGTCGTCGCCCGAGGGGTCCATGTGGCAGAGCACCACAGCTGCCGGGTCGACACCCATCTCGTCCACGACGATGTCGAGGACTTGATGCCCTCTGCGTTGCCAGCCCGGGAGATGGACGAACAAGGGTACGTAGGTTTCTCTTTGGGCGATGCAGGCGGCTCTCAGCGCTTTGGCCTCGGCGTCGGTGAAGGACGGCGAAACGCCGATCTCACCGATCACCCCCGGCCGCGGCCCGTCGCCGGTGAATTCGGCGATGAGCCGGGCCGCGAGGTTGTCGATACCGAGCGCGGTGACCTCGGGCGGGTGCGTGGGTTCGAGATACCAGCCCGAACCCATGACGACGCGTACTCCGGACTCGCGTGAGTAGTGCTCGAGGATCTCGGGTCGCCGCCCGATGCCCGGCGGCGTGAGGTCGACGACCGTGGTACCGCCGTTGTCCGCGAACACTTTCAGGTCGTCGAGTACGGCCGCCGCATCGTCCACTCGGCAGTTGTCTGCGCTGTGGTACGGGTTGTCGTGCAGCAGCCAGGCGCGGTCCGCCGATACCGGACCGGACAGCAACTGCGCCAGAGCCGGGTCGGCAGCTTCGGCATACGCGGTCGAGGCGTCGTTGTGCAGATGCTCGTGCGGTAGCACCAGTCCCAGTTCGCTGGAGTCGATCGGCCCGGTGACGGTCTGGACGATCATTGCTTACCCGGTGCGCTCTGCAGGTGCTTGAACAGCGAAGCCAGAGAGTGCCCGCGCATGTTGATCCAGATGGCAACGAGCAGAACGACACCGGTGATGATCGGTGTCAGGAACGGGCTCACACCGAGTAGCGTCAGGCCGTTGGCGATGATGCCGGTCAACACTGCACCGATGACGGTGCCGATGACCGTTCCCCGGCCGCCGAACAGGTTGGTGCCTCCCAACACCACTGCGGTGATGACGGTGAGCTCGAAACCATTGGCGGAGTTGGCCGATCCCGAACCGAGTCGTGCAGCGATCAAGAGGCCCGCGATGCCCGCGGCGAGCCCTGTGAACACCAGGGTCATCATCAGCACGCGACGGGTGTTGACGCCGGAGCGTCGGACGGATTCGACGTTCGAGCCGATTCCGGTGACGTAGCGGCCGAATCGTGTGCGGTTGAGCGCAACAGCGCCGACGATCACTACGGCCAGAGCAATCCATGCGCTTGCCGAAAAGTCCAGCCACGACGCCGTACCCAGTTTCGCGAAGGCGGTACCGGGAGTGATCGGCACCGAGAAGCCCTCGGTTCTGTACAACGCGATCCCGCGAATGATCGACAGGGTCGCCAGGGTGACGATGAACGGCGGAATGCCCTGATACGCGGCGAGCCAACCGTTGACCAAGCCCCATGCGGCACCCATCAGAGGTGCCGCGACGAATACCACCGACGAGTCGACTCCGGCTTGGATGAGTTCGGCGCTCATCGCGGCGACGAAGGCAACCGTTGCTCCGACCGACAGGTCGATCTGACCGGTGGTGATCACGAACGTCATGGCAACGGCGATGATGAGAACCGGAGCAATCTGCGTCGCGAGATTCGAGATGTTGGTGAAGGTCAAGAACGAGGACGTCGTCACCGAGAACACCAGGGCCACTGCGACGGTGACCGCCAGCATGGCCAGGGTCGGTTTGTTGGTCTGCTGCCACAGAGTCGGGCGAGCCGCGAGTTTCTCCACGGTCGGCTGGGCTTTCTTGTCCACGGTGATCATGGGCGGCCTTCCGGCGAGGAGGGTGAACGCTGGGGAACCGGCGTGCGCGTGATCAATCCGACGAGCGACTCGATGTTCAGATCGCCGATCGGAACATCGTCGACGCTCTGTCCCTCGTACATGACGGTGATGCGGTCGCAGACCCGGAACAGGTCCTGTAGGCGGTGCGTCACCAGGATGACTCCGACGCCTTGGGCTGCGACGTCGGTGATGAGTTTGAGGACCGATTCGACCTCTGCCACAGCAAGAGCGGCGGTGGGTTCGTCCAGAATCAACACGTCCG
This sequence comes from Rhodococcus sp. 06-221-2, assembly GCF_002258365.1. Taxonomy (NCBI): domain Bacteria; kingdom Bacillati; phylum Actinomycetota; class Actinomycetes; order Mycobacteriales; family Nocardiaceae; genus Rhodococcus; species Rhodococcus sp. 06-221-2. The sequence continues at coordinate 484,969 of NZ_NOYJ01000035.1, read as the reverse complement.
GTCGAAACGAGACCGCGCGTGCGATGGCCACCGTCTGGCGTTGCCCACCGGAGAGTTGCCCGATCTCCTGGTAGGTCGACTTCACCTTCACGTGCAGGTCCGCCAGAATCTTGGCGGAACGTTCGTGCATCCCGTGGCGATCGAGGAACGGCCCCTTGCGTGGCTCGCGGCCGAGGAACAGATTGCTTGCGACGTCCAAGGTGTCGCACAGGGCGAGGTCTTGGTAGACGATGCCGATTTTTTTCTGTTGCGCGTCCAGCGGTGTCGAGAAGCGCACCGGTTCCCCGTTCACCCGCATCTCTCCACCGTCGTGTTGGACGGCGCCGGCAAGGATTTTCATGAGCGTCGACTTGCCGGCGCCGTTGTCTCCGACGACCCCGAGTACTTCGCCGCGACCGAGTCGAAGGTCGACTCCGCGAAGCGATTTCACCGGGCCGTACGATTTGGTGATTCCCGAGAGTTCGATCAGTGGCGCGACCGTCAGGTCTTGTTGTGCCATAGGGCTACTTCTCCAGGTAGTACATGTAGTCGCCGACGTTCTCCGGAGTGACGATCTGGGTCGGTACCGGGATGTCAGCGGGTGCGGTCCGTCCGCAGCCGAGGTCGATGGCGGCATTCATGGCCTCGTAGCCGAACTCGAAGGTGTTCTGCTGCACGACGCCTTTCAGCCACCCTGCGTTGAGAGCGGAGACGGCCTGATCGGACAGATCCCAGCCGACGGCCTGAATTCGGTCCTGCGCGTTCTGACTGTTCACGGCGGCGACCAACCCGATCAGAGCAGGCTCCCCGGTGGCGTACACGTACTGCATGTCCGGGTTGCCGGTGAGCAGGTTCTCGGCTGCGGTTTGCGCGTTCTCCTGGATGTTGCGGCCGTCGACCACGGTGCCGACGGTCATCCCGGCCGCCGAGACGGTATCGGTGAAGCCCTTCTGACGTTCGAGCTGGATGGTGCTGTTGAGTGCGCCGACGATTCCTACGGTGCCGGTGTTGTTCGCCAACGCAGTGAGAGTGTTGCCGATCTGAACTCCGCCTTCGGCGTTGGCCGTGCCGACCTGCGTGTCCACGGCAGGATCGTCGACGGTGGCGTCGACGGCGACGACCGGGATGCCCGCAGCATCGGCCTTGACGATCGAGGGCTTGATGCCGTCCGTGTCGATGGCGTCGACGATGATCGCGTCCACGCCCGAGGCGATGAGATTGTCGAAAGCGTTGGCCTGGCTGACCGAGTCGTCGTTACCGCTGATGATCTGCAGCTCTACGCCGGTCTGGTCCGCGATCTTCTGGGCAGCATTGTTGATCTGATTGAAGAACAGCGCCTGGAGGTTGATGGTGACGAGACCGACCTTGAGGGCACCGTTCTTACCGTCGCACGAATCGGCGACGCGGCTCGGATCCGGGATGCTCGACGCGGCTGCGTCGGTTCCGCCCGCGGTGTCGCTGCTGGATGCGGAATCGCACGAGGTGAGGGTGAGCGCGAGTGCGGCACCGAGAACGAGGGGGAGTGCGCGTTTGATCATCGGGTCTCCTGAAGGTCGACAGTGGCGAGCGTGGTCGTGAAGTCGGTGAGTTCGGTCGGCGTGGGGCATCCGCGTGGTCCGGCTGTGGCGCAGGCCAGAGCTGCCGAGGCTCCCGCCATTCGGGCTGCGTGGATCGGGGGTTCGCCCGCGTCGATGAAGGCGATGTAGGTGCCGCAGAAGCAGTCTCCGGCTCCGACGGCATCTATGACGTCGACCGATACTGCCGGTTCTGTGATGGTCTCACCCGAGGGTGTGACCAGAGTCCACCCGCGTTCGCCGTCGGTGACGACGAGGTGGGTGTCGTGCTCGGCGGTCAGTATCGGCCACCGTTCGGCTGGGATGCCGAAGCTGTTCTGCCACAGACTGCGTCCGACGATGACGTGGTCGGCAAGGGCAAATGCGTGCAGTGCGGCGTCGACGTCGTCGCAGCCGTCGAGGTCGATGGCGAGGCCGACGTTGTCGGGGAGCGTGGGTGGGAGCATCGATGCGCGGTAGCCGTCGAGGAACACGCGTCCACCGTCGATCGAGAGCTTGTCGAGGACCGTGCGTAGTCTGCCTGCGTCGTTGGCGTCGTCCTGGCTGATGATCGATCGGTCCCCGCCGTCGGCGATGAGAACCACTGCGGTGGAAAGGAATGCGTCGCGCGGTGCCCAGCTGGTGTCGACTCCGTCGCGTTCGAGGGCCGCGAGGAATTCGGAGGATCGGATGTCCGGGCCCACCGCTCCGGCGAACGCGACGCGGGCTCCCATGCGGGCTGCCGACACTGCGGCGTTGGCATTCATGCCGCCGTCGATCGACTCGATCGTCGTGGCCTGCACCCTCTCTCCGAGGGTCGGAACATGCGGAACATGAACCGTCACATCGTTGTTGGCGTAGCCGAAAAATACGATCATCGTCTACTTCCCGGCTGCGCGGGACACGTCGCGAACCTTCTCGCCGGAGACACGGCCCCACCAGCGTGCGTTCTCTTTCACCGAAGAAGCGATGATGGCACCGTCGCACTCGTTCATCAGGTCGGCGACGTTGGCCGCCGTGATTCCCGATCCGATGATGACGGGGAGCACCGTGTTGTTCTTGATGACCGACACCTCGTCGACCGAGGCGGCGTCACCGGTTCTCGAGCCGGTTGCGATGAGCACGTCTGCGTCGAAGAATTCTGCGTCCTCGGTCTGTTCGGCGATGGTGCGATCGGCAACGATGGCGTGGGCACCGTGCTTGACGTGAACGTCGGCGAAGATCTTGACCGGGTCGGCACCGATGCGGTGGCGAAAGCGGGTGGTCTTGGCTGCCTGGCCTTCGATGAATCCCTCGTTGGCGATGTAGGCGTTTGCCCACTGGTTGACCCGCACGAAGCTTGCTCCGGCGGCCCACGCTGCGGCCACGCCGCATTCGCCCGCGTTGGACAGGATGGATACTCCGACTCTGCTGCCGAACTCACCGACGACGGAGGCGGTGACGACACCCATGCTGGCCGCTGTTTCGTATCCGTGCTCTCCGGGCTTGAGGAAGGGTATGTCCCAATGATTTTCGACGATGACGCCATCGAATCCGTTGTCGATGTACGCGTGCGCCTCCTCCACGGCGAAGGCTGCGATCTCGGAGACGGGCTGGCCCTTGTAGTGCGGGCTGCCCGGTAATGCGGGCAGGTGGATTGCGCCGATGAGTGCGGGTGCGGAGGTGAACATCTCGGCCAGCGCCGACGGCTTGGTCGGAAATACCCCCAGCGCGGCTGAGGGGTTCGGATCCGACGGGGACGTACTCACGTAAGGAGCTCCTCTGGTGTGGGCGTCGACCAAGGCGATGTAATCGATTGCCTCGTATGTATGCACCGTAGGGGATCGACACCGGGGCGTGTCAAGGAATTCTTGAGTCGTTTATGTAAACGATTACCTCTACTGTGTAAACAGCATCGCAAGCGACCGTGCGGTTCGCTAGCCTCGGTTCACACGCGAGAGTAGGAGTTGGATGCGCAAAGCAACCATTCGTGACGTCGCGGAGCGCGCGGGCGTCTCGACAGCCACGGTGTCTCGGGCGCTCTCGGGGTCACGTCCGGTGTCGGACGACGTTGCCGCGAGTATTCGGCAGGCGGCGGCCGAACTCGGCTATTCGGGCAACATCATCGCCAGCTCTCTGCGCCGCAACCGCACGGACACGGTCGGGATGGTGGTGCCCAGTATTGCCAACCCGTTCTTCACCTCGCTCGTCGTCAACGTCGAACACGTTCTCTCGCAGCGTGGACTGCAGTTGTTCCTGTGCGATTCGCGATCGGATCCTGAAGTAGAGGCGCAACGGCTGCGTAGCCTGGTCTCACGTCAGGTCGACGGCATCATCATCAGCCCGTGCCATGGAGAACGTTCTGCCGAGGCGGTTCGTGCGTCGGCCCGTGCGATCCCTGTGGTTCAGCTCGACCGCTTCGCTCTCGATACTCATACCGATTGGGTCGGCGTCGACGATGATGCCGCTCAGGGTCTGATCATGGATCACCTTGCTGCACAGGGTGTTCGGAGTGCCGCATTCATCAGTTCCGAGCTGACCAATTCGTCGACGGAGTTGCGGCGGGCGGGCTTCTTCCGCCATGCCGAGCGCGTGGGGATTCGGACGCGGGACGAGTGGACGTTGTTGGGTGACTATTCGATCGACTGGGGGCGTGAGTCGTCGCGCTCGATCCTCGCTTCTCCCACGCGGCCCGATGCGGTGGTGGGTGCGGACGACCTGATCGCCCTCGGGGTGCTGCAGAGCTGCCAGGCTCTGGGATTGTCGGTCCCGGGCGATGTGATGGTCACCGGGTTCGACGACATTCCGTTCTCCGCATTGAGCAATCCGCCGCTGACCACCATCCGGCAACCGCAGGAACGAATCGCTGCGGAGGCCACTCGCCTGCTGGATCAGGCCATGAACAGCGATCACACCGGCACTGCGCATATCGCGTTGCAGCCGGAGTTGGTGGTCCGTCAGTCGACGGTCGGCCACGCACGCGTCGCCGCGGTGTAGGCGACGATCGCCGCGTCGAGTTCGGCGAGCGTGACGTTTTCGTCGGCGGCGTGCATCAGTGCCGGCGTCCCCGGTCCCCACACGACGATAGGGGCACCGGGAGCCGCCGCGGCGATGATGGACGCGTCGGTGAAGTACGTGACCGGTTCTGTAGCAACGGTATGCGGAAGGCCATCCACCCATCGGTCGCCTTGGGGTGTGCGAACTCCGGGCAGATCGATGCGAGCGTCGGCGTGATCGACCTCGGGTTGATCGCGCCACCAGGACAGCAGTGCCGAGCCGTCCCCGACGGTGCGATGGTCGACGACGACGTGTGCGGTGTCAGGAACGATGTTGGGTGCCGAGCCGCCGTCGATCAATCCCACGTTGAACGTTTCGGCGCCCAGGAACTGATCCGTAGACAGCGGGAGCTCGGTGCGGGCTCGTGCCAACACGTCGACCAGTTTCATGATTGCACTCTCACCCCGATGCGGAGTACTTCCGTGTGCTGCAATGCCTTTGGTGGTCACATCGACCCACAGTGCTCCTCGATGCCCGAGATGGACGCGATTCCCCGTTGCCTCGGGAACCACGACCGCTCCCACGGCGCACTCGGCGACGGCGTGGCGAGCGGCACGCGCACCGAGTGACCCGATCTCTTCGTCGCTGGTGAGCAACAGGGCGGCAGGAACCCCGTTGTCGAAGGCGTCCATCACCGCAGCGGTGGCGGCAACAAGCCCGGCCTTCATGTCCGAGGTGCCGCGGCCACGGAGAACACCGTGTTCGATATCTGCAGCGAAGGGATCGAACTGCCAATTCGACAGATCACCCGCCGGCACGGTGTCCACGTGGCACGCGAACATCAATCGCGTCGACGTCGGCGGGGAGGGATTGGTGATCAACAGCCATGGGTGGGGACCATCCGGATCGCCGTCGATGGCAAGGTCACCGACGCGGGCCCTGAGCACGGACACGATTGCGTCCATCGACGAGCGCTGGGGACGGGGATTACCCGACACAGTGGGCTGGGTGACCAGTTCGGTGAGAAGTCCGACGGAATCCATGACTCCAGTATGCCCGTGGTGCCTGCGGCAGTGGTGCGGCAAAGCGCCGCAGAGGGCACATAACCGCACCACTGCCGCAGGCATCTATGAGGCGTTGGCGATGATTGCCTGCGCGGCTTCGGTCGGTGCCTGAGTCGGGATCCAATGTGTCACTCCGGCAAGCACAGTCAGGGTGTAGCGGGCATCGACGTACTGTTGTGCGCGTTCGATGGCCGAGCGGCCGATGAAGGTGTCGCCGTCACTCCACACCATCGATGTCGGGACTGTGATGCGCAGACGGCCGATACCAGGGTTGGAGAACGGCAGTCCGCGATACCAAGTGACAGCGAAGGGAAGTGCGCCGTAGTCGACGACGTCCGTGCGCGTGCGCTCCAGGTCGTCCGCATTCATACCGCTTTTCTCATACCACTTTTCGGCCCTCTGGCCAGGCCGTGTCATCCATTTCTCGGGGAGCACCGGCAGTTGGAAGAATGCGAAGTACCAGGAGTGCAGAATTTGTCGTGAGGTGAGCAGAGCCGTCATGAACGACCCGGGATGCGGGACGGAGAATGCCGTCAGCGACGACACCAGATCGGGGCGTCGGCCTGCGGTGACCCACGCGATCATCGCTCCCCAGTCGTGGCCGACCACATGCACCGGGGCACCGATTTCGTCGATGAGGGCCACGACGTCGTCGACGAGCGCACCGACGCGATAGTCGCGTCGGCGTTTGGGTCGGGCACCCGGCGAGTACCCGCGTTGATCGGGCGCGATTGTTCGGAACCCCGCCTCGTTCAGCTCGTTCATCACGGCGGACCACGACGCGGCACGTTCGGGAAAGCCGTGCAGCAGCAACACAATCGGTCCGTCCAGAGGTCCCTGGTCGAGGACGTCGAACTCGAGTCCGTCATGGGTGTAGCGTGCGATCCTCCCGCTCACCGAAGAATCCTTTCGTTGGTCAGCACGTGCTGGGAACCGATGCACCGGCGAATTCGGCGGCGAGGAATTGCATGGCCGAGTCGTCGCTCACGTTGTGTCCCTGCTCTGGTTGTTCCTGAGCGACAACCCGATCGCCGAGCGCACACGCTGCGCGGACGGCGTCGGCCGTCCACTGCGGTAGCACGATGTCGTCGCGCGCACCGTAGGCGACGAACATCGGCACGGTGGTTCGTACCTGAGGGAGGGTGTAGCGGCCGATCAGATCGAACAGCTTCTGTTCTGCCTCGGGGGATCTCGGTGCGAACTCCGTCGGTGCCATCTCGCTGACCGCGCGCTCCTTGGTTGCGGTGTTCGTGCCCTGGCACGCGAGTAGCAGTTCTGTGTTGGTCTGGGCCACCGTGCCGCTGTAGTCCCGAGGGTCGAGAGTGGGATCGACCTGTTGCGCCCCGTAGAGCAGGTACGGCAGCAGCCCTTTCTGCGGTGTGGTCAGGGTGCCGTCCCTGGCGGCACGCGCAAGCGGTGCCAGATCCGTGGGCGGGGACAGTGAGACCGAGGCGATCAGTTCCAGCCCTTGCCCATAGCTGGAGTTCAATTCGTTTGCAGCCCAAGCAGCTTGCCCGCCCTGTGACAGTCCGACGGCCGCCCACCGAGCAGAGGTCTCGGGCAGGGCGTTGTGGACGGCGCGAGCCGCGTCGATCATGTTGTGGCCCGCAGTGCGCGGCTCCAGGTACGGGTGGGTGCCGTCTCCGCTGCCGAGTCCTTGATAGTCGGGTAGCACCGTGACGTAGCCGAGTTCGGTGAAAGCCTCGACCGTGGAGTCCAATCCGAGTAGGTCGGGGTAGAGGGAGGGCCCGCAGTCGGCTTGTACGCCGGTGGTGCCGTGGCCGTAGACGACGATCGGCCATCCACCTGCCGGAGGTGTGCCGGGTGGGACAGCGGCGACACCGGAGACCGCAGTCGCAGAATCATCGACACCGGACGTCGATTCGTACACGAAACGATAGACGGTCGCACCCGTCGCAGCGAGCCTGGCCGACCGGGACCCGAAATCCTCCGATTCGAGCAGCGTCCCCGCAGTACCCGTCAGCTTGTACTGCGACTGTGCTGCAGACGTCGTTGCGGGCGCGGGCGAGTCGGGCACAGCGGGCGGCGAACTGCATCCGACGGCCGTCAGCAGCGTGAGCCCGCACGCAATTGCGAAGACTCGGCGAGACGGCAGGGCAATGGATGCGGGCATATCGCGTGTCTACCAGAACGCAGCCAACAACTCGTCGGTCGCCTGCAGCGGCGCATACCCGTCGGGAATGGCGCGACGGCATCCGTCGAGTTCGATGGTGAAATTGCGAATGTTCGACGGCCATCCAGCAGCATATGTCGTCACCGCCGTCCGCGTCGCAGACATCGTGCAGGGTCCGGCGGGTGCCAAGTCCTCGATCGATATCTCGATTTCGCCGGTGACTCCGGTGAATTCGGTGCCGGAGAACAAGCAGTACGTGTAGCCGATGGTCAGACCCGCTGCGCGCTCACTGCCGAGGAGAACCTCGGAGTAGTGAGGGGAGCAGCTCGAGACTCGTTGCCGGTCGTAGCTGATCACCGATACGTCGTGTTCGAATTCGGTAACCATATCGAGTGCCCGAATTTCGGCGATGGCGCTGTAATTCAGCAGCCCGCATTCCCCAGTAGGGAGAGTCGGTTCCATTGCGCGCCCTCGGTTGTCGACGAGCCATATCTGCGGCGGCTCGACGACGCTGTATGTCGGGCAATAGCCGCGGATCAGCGTGCTTTCGGACGGCGCGTTGAGTAGGCGGATCACCTCGGTGAGGTCACCTTCGTATCTGTGCTCGCGGTAGGGCACGGTGTCGGGGGCGACCCCCTCGTCGATTTGGTCGCAGACGATCGCGGCGACTGGAACGAAATCGTCCGGCACCGTCCCAGGTGTGGGCCGAGGGAATCTCGGCCGCGGCTCGTCTATCTGGGGCCCTCGGTCGCACCGAAATGCCTCTGCAGATCCGATTTCGGCGACGACCCGGTGGGGACTCAGCGACGCCGGCGACGCACAGGTGACCGCGGTGATGGCGACGAGCATCACCGCCACCGTCCATCGCCATGTCATCAGCACAACGTAGCGGCATCGCAGTTCAGGGTTTGTCGCTTCTGTTTTTCGGGGACTATCGCAGCCATGAGGATTGGCGTCGTTGTCAGTGCGGTCGTAGCGGTTGTGGTGTCGTTTCTCGGCTCCGGTGCGTGGATAGGGACGCCCATTGCCGAGGCAGCCGGCGGGGCGCTCAGTGCCACGTCGACGCTGGTGGCTCCCGCTGGTCCCGCGTTCTCGATCTGGTCGGTGATCTACACCGGTCTCATCGTCTATGCCGTCTGGCAGTTCCTACCCGGTCGAACTGCACGTCACGACGCCTTGCGGGCACCGGTCATCGCGTCGATGTTGCTCAATCCGGCGTGGATTCTCGCGATTCAGTTCGGGCAGGTGTGGCTCAGCGTGGTGGTCATCGTCGCGCTGTTGGCCGCTCTCGTGCGCGTGTTCGTACTCCTGCAACAGCAGCGGCCGGAATCTGTGGTGGACGCGGTGATCACCGACGGCACGATGGGTCTCTATCTCGGGTGGGTGTGCGTGGCCACCATCGCGAACATCTCGGCGTGGCTGGTCGATCTCGGAGTCACCGGTGGCGCGACGGTCTGGGCGGTCGTTGTACTGGCCGTCGCAGCAATGGTCGGGGTGACTCTGGCGCGTTACTCGAACGGAGCGATCGCTCCGATGTTCGCCATCGTGTGGGGACTGGGATGGCTGGCACAGGGGCGCCTCGGCGGCGAGCTGACGAACGCCATGGTCGGATGGACGGCAGTATCTGCCGCAGTGATCGTCGCCGTCGTGACGGTGGGAATCAGGCTCCGATCACGGCGGTCGACGGTCCGTCAGGCGGCGTAGTACTTCCTCCAGTGCGTTTCGAGGAAGTCGGACAGCGAACTCCCCGAATCGTTGGTACGCCAGGCGACGTGACCGTCGGGTCGGACGAGTACTGCTCCGGACTCACCTACCTCGTACAGCGATATCAGTTCGTTGCGATCGACGCCGACGGGTGCGTCCAGTACGACGAGCGACATACCCGGGCGTACATCACGCATACCAGCAATCACCGATTCCCACGCGGAACCGTCGAAGGTGAACAGCGTCAACATGTTCGGGTCCAACACGTCGTGCGGCGAGACGAGTTGCCCGTCGACCGAGACGAGCGCGTGAGGCAATCGCGCACCGGGGTACGTGGTGGGCACGTAATCGACAACATCTTCCACGGGCTTCGTCGACGCGTCTTGGGCGATCAGTGGACTGTCGTAGAGGAAGCCGAATTGCAGGCCGGTGGAGACGAAATGCTCCAACTGCAGTGGAATCGCGGCTGCGATTTCGGCGCGCAGTTCCGCCGACCCGGGGGCATCCGGGCGCAGGCTTCGTGATCGGCTCATCTGCTTGCGGGTTGCTGCAGCCGCGATGGGCGCGATCAGTCGGCCCGGAAGTTTGTTCAGTGGTGCCCGCCCCATGGCCTGAGTTGCCTTGGCCAGCATGGCGTTGGTGATCCCGACGCGCTTGCCGATGTCGTCCATGCGGAAGTGGTTGGCCACACTCTGTTCGGCGAATTTCTCCACCACGGGCCGACGCTCGGTGTCGTAGGTGTCCAGCAGCTCCGGGCCTGCCGCACCAGAGAGCACGGCATCGAGCTTCCACGCGAGGTTGTGGGCATCCTGCACTCCCGAATTGAGCCCGAAGCCGCCGGTGTGCGGAAAGCGGTGAGCGGCATCGCCCAGCAACAGCAGCCGATCGTGGCGGAAGGTGTCGGCCGTCTGTGACGTCATCACCCACGTGCCCGTCGATTCGAGCGTGAAGTCGTTCGTACCCAACGCCTTCGGTAGCGTCTTCTCCCAGAATCGGCGGCCATTCCTGGCGATCTCCTGCGCTGGGTGCAGATAGGCCGTCATCAGGATGTAGCGGTGGTCGGCGTGCGAGATGAGCACTCCGCACAGGTCCGGGGTGTAGATCCAACTCAACAGCGGACGCGCGTCGTCGGGAAACAGCGTTGTCGACGTGAAGAACGCACTGCCCATGTTGGCCAGTACCGGTCCGGTCAGCGATATCCCGGCCGCGTCGCGGGTCGCGCTGTTGGCACCGTCGCAGGCAAGGACGTACGGCGCACCGAGTTCGTCGACGTCACCCGTCAGGGTGCGGAAGGCGATGCGCGCGTCACCGGAGTTCGATTCGACCGATTCGACGGAGACTCCGCGGCGAAATTCGATCAGCGGTTCGGCGTCCACGGCGTCCCACAGCACGGGCATCAGAATGTGCTGGCCGATGTGCGACACCATGTACGGGCTCTGGCTTTCCACGATGGCTTTGCGTTCGGGATCGGACAGCAGATCGATCGACCCGATCGCGTCTCCGGCCAGGTCACCGTACCAGCTGATCAGATTGACCTGTTCGTGCGGAGGCGACATCGCCGCTATGGACTTGGCCAGTTCGGGGCTGTACTCGTTCCATATCTCCAGCGTCCGAGCATTGATGACGTGAGCCGCCGGATGGAACAGGGGACTGGTTCGACGCTCGAGCAATACCGTTCGAATACCCCTGCGCGCCAGCAGAAGCGCTGCAGTGGTACCCGCCGGCCCGGCACCGATGATGACGACAGGAGTGCTCATCGGACGACGGTTTCCTGGGTCCCCAGGTCGATCGACCCGTCCGGAGTGCGGATGGTGGCAGTGATGACGTCGTCGACCGAGAGGTACTTCGGGTTCTTGGCTTGGCGTGCGAAGAAGAACTTCCACTTCAGCGCAGGCGGGATGAGTTCGCCGATCTTCTGGATCGCTTTGGGCGGCGCGGAGATTGCCGTGCCGATCGGAGTTCCGGTCAACAGGACGTCGCCTGCGGTCATGTTCTGAAAACGGGCCAGTCTGGTGAAGGCCTCGGCGGGAGGAGTGATGAGGTCGTCGCCGATGGTCTGGTCCTGACGGATCTCCCCGTTGACCGCCAACGTCATCCGTAGCTCGGGCAGTCGTCGCAGCTCGTCGTTGTCGAGCAGCACCAGTCGAGGGCCGAGTGGGGTGAAGGTGGGATACGACTTGCTCTCGTACACTTGCACTTTCGTCAACTGGATCTCCCGAGCCGACACGTCGTTGGCCACGACGAAGCCCGCCACGTAGGACGCGAGGTTGTCGTCGGTGACGGTTGTCCCGATGGGGATATCGGCACCGACCACCACGCCCAGCTCGATCTCGTAGTCGAGCAGCGCTACCTCCGGCGGTTGCCGAATGGGATCGTTCGGGCCACTGATCGACGCGGACGACTTACGAAAGAACGTCGGCTGCAGGGTCTTCGGGTCCGAGCCGGCGTCGATCGCATGGGATCGGTAATTGAGCAACTGCGCCACCACTCGGCACGGTGCGGTGATGGGTGAGAGGAGTTCGAGCTCGGCGACATTCGTGCCTGTCCCCGATGCGGCGTCGATGGCCGGCCGGTCGGCCAGTAGCTCACGGGTGGTCTGCGCGGTGGTGTCGATCCTGACGGCCTGGTCGCCGTCGAGACGCCACCAGCCGTCCTCGGTTCGAATGATGTTGATGGGCATAGCTTTCGATCCCCCCTAGCAATCGGTCACAAAGTTTTCGGTGTGATGGTCTTCTTGTTGGCGATCACCGGCCGGCCGGGCCTGGTTCCGGCCTCACGCTGCCGCAGTTCCTCGTGGGTCGCTCCGTTGCGGAGTCGGCTGAGGAGGTAGTCGGGGTCGATGTTGACGCCGATGGGATTGCGCGCGAATTCCTCGGTGAAGAAGAAGGCCGCAGTGTGGTCGGAATCGAAGTTCTCCACTTGGAACTCGAGCCGAATACCGTCCGGGTCCTCGTAGTACAGCGAGATCGTCGGCCCGTGGTTGATGGACCACACCGGAAGGATGCCCTGGCGCTTGAGCCGCACGTAGTTCTCCAGCAGTCGTTCCAGCGATCGGAACGTCAGGGCGATGTGATCGATGCCGTAGGCCTTGCGGCGCAGCTTGGCGAAGGGGAACAGGAACTTCACCGGCTTGGGCACGGCGATGATCGCGAGTCGATGCGACTCGTCGTCCCAGGTCAAGAACGTGATCTCGTCGTCCTGGTAGGCGATCTCGGCCCCGAATACCGTGCCGTACCAGCGGACCATCTCCTCGGTTCGCGCAGATTTGACGACCCAATGCGCGATGTAGTCGGGCGCGACCCGTTGCGTCTCGATCGTCGGTGCATCGTGCGTTGCCCTCATGAATCGACCTTTCGTCGCGATCGGAGTGTGATCCAGATTAAGTGCAGTTTGACTGTCAGTCAATAATTTGACTGATGGTCAGTCGAAAATCCGGAATGGGTGCGGTGTCGAGCGCGTCGTTGTAACAGAGCAGTTGCTCTGTTACGGTCACGTCATGCCCCGCCCACGCGTGCACGATCTCGACCACCTACTGAATGTGGCCGAGGCGTTGGCCGTCGAGTCGGGCCCGGCCGCGGTCACCATTCGCGCGTTGTCTGAGCTGACCTCGGTGTCCAACGGGGCGATCTACCACGCGTTCGGGTCGCGGGCCGGACTCCTCGGCCGAGTGTGGTTGCGCGGCGCGCAGCGCATGCTCACCGTGCAGCGAGGGTCCGTGGACGACGCATTGGCGACGGGCACCGCGGTGGACGCAATAGTGGCTGCTGCGGATGCGCCGGCGCGCTTTCTACTCGATCATCCAACGGCCGGACAGTTTCTCATGATTGTGTCGCGTCGAGAGTTGTTGGGCTCGAACGATATTCCGGACGCGCTTGCCGACGACCTTCGTATGCTCGATTCGACGCTCGTCGAGTTGTTCGTGCGGTTGTCGACCGAGATGTGGAACCGAGCGGATCGCACGGCCGTAGCCGTGATCAAGGATTGCACCGTCGAGCTCCCTGCCGCGTTGCTCCTGCGGGGTCGCCGTGCGCCAGACGCATCGGTGCGCGAACGACTCGCTGCCGCCGTGCGCGGCGTCCTCACTCTTCCTCCGCCCCCTCCACCGCCGAAGTCTTCATAGCCTCGGCACCCTCGAAAGGTAGCTCACGATGACTCCTACGCTAGAAATTCGCAGTGACATAGCGATTTTGACGCTCGGCTCGGACGAGAATCGATTCTCACCGGACTGGCTCGATGCGGTCGACGCCCACTTGGACCAGATAGAGCGGTCGGCGCGCGGGCTGATCACAGTAGGAGCGGGCAAGTTCTACTCCAACGGACTGGACCTCGACTGGCTGATGGCCCATGGTGATCGCGCCGATTGGTACGTCGATCGAGTGCAGACGCTGTTCGCCCGAATACTCACGTTTTCGATACCCACCGCCGCGGCGGTCAACGGGCACAGTTTCGGTGCCGGAGCGATGTTCGCCATTGCCCATGACTACCGCTTCATGCGCGAGGATCGTGGCTACTACTGCTTTCCGGAAGCGGATATCAACATCCCTTTCACTCCCGGCATGTCCGCTCTGATTCAGGCGAAGCTCTCTCCGCAGACGGCCATGGTCGCAATGACCACGGGACATCGGTACGGGAGCGCGGAGGCCCTCACTGCAGGTCTCGTCGACGGCGTAGCGGCCGAGGACTCGGTGATCGATGCTGCGCTGGAGCGGCTCTCGGCAATTGCCGGTAAGGACAAAGCCACCATCGGAGCCATCAAGACGACCATGTTCGCGTCGGTCACCGCTGCGCTGCGTCAGGGCCGACAGTGACGTCGTAGTCGGTCGCGTCGCGCTGCGCAGGCGGGATCAGAAGGTGAACGCGGCCGACGAGGGTCAGAGCCGTGTCGGCGTCGGCACCGTCGAACACCGCTGTGTGGATGCCGCGCATGGCACCGGTGAGCAGTCGGGCTGAGGCAGGGAGGTCTGTGGCACTGTCGATCTGCCCTGTTTCGGCAGCGGCGCGGAGTAGTTCGGTGATGGCATCGACGAAGCTGTCGTGCCAACGCTCGGCTGTGCCTTCGGATTTCGGGACTCCGAGATTACGGAACAGCACGTGCGTGCGCGGGGTCTCGTAGATGCTCTCGGCAGCTATTCGCAGAAATGTCTGCAGCTGCTCGAGTGGGGTGCTCGGCCAGCCGGCGTCCGCAGACCGTTCACGGATGCGTTCGACCAGAACGGTCGCGGCGTCGTCGACGGCGGCCTGAAAGAGTTGGCGTTTGTTGGGGAAGTGGTGGAAGGCAGTTCTGGGGGCCAGACCGCATCGGGCAGCGACGCTTTCGATCGTGATGTCTGCATAGTCGGCGTGCCGAAGCAGCTCCTGGGTCGCCTCGATGAGCCGCGTCGGTGCGGGCCCGGGTTCGTCCGTGGCCGACGACCCGGCCCAGCGGTACAGCGTGGTGGTGTGGATGCCCAAGTCCGTGGCCACGGCTGCCGGGCTTTCGGAACCCCCGAATGCCCGTGCCACCGCCTCTCGGCGATCGGCGAGTGTGAATCTCGAGACCCTGGCCATGATCGTGACAGTCTAGTGCAGCATTCGTGCGAGGGCCGGGAGTAGAACTCGTGCGGGGGCGATACCCGCCATCGCCGCCTGCAGAGCATTGCGGCGACCCGAAATAACATGTGGCCGTGACCGTTTGGCGTCGAGTTCCTTCATGGCGGTGGCGACGACGTCGGCCGGTGTCTGGTAGGTACCGGTGGCTGTGGCCGAATCGCCTATGACGTCGAAGAATTCGGTGTGGGTGGGTCCGGGGTTGAGTGCGAACACTCTGACTCCGTGTTGCGCTGCTTCGTACCACAGCGACTGGCTGAAGCTCAGCACGAAGGCTTTGGCGGCCGCATACACGGCAAGAGTCGGAACCGGTTGAAATGCCGTCGTGCTGGCCACGTTGACGATGGTCCCTGACCTGCGGGCCACCATATCGGGGAGGAAGGCCGAGCAGATGTCCACGACCGCCCGGATGTCGACGGCGACGAGGCGCTCGAAGTCGTCGGCGTCGCCGTCGACGAAGGGTCCCTGGACCGCAAATCCTGCGTTGTTGACGATGAGGTCGATGCGCTCGGGAACGATGGCGCGGAGCCGCCGACCACTGGCCTCCTCCGACAGGTCCCAGGGCACTGTTCGGCAGCGCACACCGTAGGTCGATTCGAGCTCGTCCGCCAGCGCTGTCAGACGATCTTCCCGTCGGGCGACGAGCACCAGATCGGAGCCGCGGGCGGCCAGCACTCGCGCGAATTCGGCGCCGATTCCGGAACTCGCCCCGGTGACCAATGTGCGGCCTGGACTGTAGCGAGAAGCCCTGCGGCTCATCGTTCCGTGCGTCCGAGTTCAGCGGCGGAGCGCCGGGCGAACTGTTCGTACGAGGTGGGTGTGCGTCCGAGCAGAGTCGGAAGAACCGTCAGGTCACCTGCGGGTAGGCCATGGCCGTCGTAGTGGGTCATCATCGTGCGGTACGCCTGACGTGCATCTTCAGGCCAGTTCTTCATATCGCGGGGATTCGACGCGGCCTGCGCGCCGCGAACGATATGTCCGAGCGAACGCAGCTTCGTCGATCGCACGGCGTGACCGATGACGGCAGGAAGTGCAGGCACCACATCGAGGGTATTCGTCAGCGACGAGGGCGGGATTCGGATGGCGGTCACCGGATGCCCCAGCACGCGTGACCAGATCTCGGCCATCTGGTGTCGGGTGAGTTCGACCGCGGACAGGTCGTAGGTGCGGCCGGTGTGCGGCGACGGGTCGATCAGTACGTTCGCCGCGGCCTCGGCGACGTCGGCGAGATCGACGACACCCATGATGCTGTCCGGCGACACCGGGTACGGCATGACGCCTGCCTGCAGGAACTCCCACACTTCCAGATAGTTCTGCATGTAGTGCGACGGCCTGAGCGCCGTGGTGGGGATTCCGCTGTCGCGGAGCAGACCCTCGGCGATGTCCTTCTGGTGATGGTGTGTCAGCTGATGCAGGTCTGGATGGATGACGGAGTGAAACACGATGTGCTGCAACCCAGTTGCCGGCGTCGTCGCGATCAGGTGCTCGATGATCGGTCTTTCGTCGATGACCTGGGTCGGAGCCGCGTGATAGAGCGCGTCGGCCCCGGCCAGGGCTCTGTCGAGCGTGTCGGGCGACCTCAGATCGCCCACGACGATCTCGGTTGCCCCGTCTCGACGGGTGGTCGCAGCCTGGCTGTCGTTCTTCACGACAGCGCGGACGGGCATCTTCTGCGCAGTTAGCTGCCGGACGAGCAACCGTCCGATCCCGCCTGCGGCACTGGTCACTGTGATCATCGCACCTCCTCGATGGTGAGCGCGGCAACTCCGGCTCGGTTGCATATATTGCAGAGGATCTGCACATAACGCAAGGGGCCGACGCAAAAGCCGCCTCGATCTGCATTAGTCTCGGACGGTGCCTTCGAACGACGTCGACGATGCAGAGCAGTCGCGGCGCGCCCGCCCACGTCGCGATCGCCGTCAGGCGTTGATCGACGCCGCGATCGAGATGATCTCCGAAGGTGCCAGCGCAGACATCAGCGCGGCGGCGATCTCGCGCAGAGCGGGTGTGGCGCACGGGTTGCTCTTTTACTACTTCACCGACAAGCAGGGCCTGGTGCAGGCCGCACTGGCCGACGTTCTGGGCAAATTGTCCGACGCGCAGGGGCCGCAGTCCGAGGAGCGGACCGTCCGAGCTCGGCTGGAAGGATTCGTCCGACGGCACATCGAGTTTCTGCGGGATCACCGCGCGCTCTACCTGCGGGTGGTGCGCGAGGAGGAATTCGGCGAGGCAGGCGTCGAGAGCGCCCTCTGGCAGGCTCGGGCCGAGGGCGAGCGTCAGGTCGCAGCCCTGGCCGAACTCCCGGATCCGTTGCCACCACTGGTCGCTGTCGCGATTTCGGGGTGGACCGGCTTTCTCGATCGAACAGCCGACGCCTTCTTCGAGACGGCGGATCTCGATCTGGACGAGTCGGTCGCGCTGATCGTCGACGCATTCGAGGCCGTCATCGATTCCGCGACTCGCCGAGGGGCCGGGCCGCGGTGATCAGGTCGACCAGAAACTGCAAAGGCCGATTCCGAAAATTGCGCAGATTGCTCAATACCGAAGACTACTATTGCGCAGCCCGCCGGGTTCTGGTCGACTGACGCCGGTTGCATCACAGACGCGACTGACTCGGCGCTTCGCAATCCGAACGCTTGCCTCATGGAGTGACGGGACCCATCCGGTCCCGCCACTTCCACTCGATGCAATCTTTCGTCGCCTATTTCAGGAGTGCTCGCCATGACCAGCCTCAGCTCGACCACCGGCAATTCGACCGACGGAGACGCGGTCACCGGGGGGCGCGAAACCCTGCACGACATTTCCGAGCGGGTGCTGTGGTTGTCGACGTCGATGATCCACCACGCCAACCGAATCCGGCCCAATCCGACGGGTCTCAAAGTGGGCGGTCATCAGGCGTCGTGCGCGTCGATGGTCACCATCATGACCTCGCTGTGGTTCGAGCAGCTCGAAGCGGGCGACCGAGTGTCGGTCAAGCCGCACGCGTCGCCGGTGCTGCACGCCATCAACTACCTTCTCGGTGAGCTGGACGAGAAGTATTTGACGACGCTGCGCTCGTACGGTGGTCTGCAGTCCTACCCGTCGCGCGCCAAGGATCCCGATACCGTCGACTACTCGACGGGATCGGTGGGTATCGGTGCGACGGCACCTATTTGGGGCGCTATGTCGCGCCGCTTCGTCGACTCCGCATTTTCCGCAGACACCCCGAGTGGGTTTCGCGGACGGCAGTATTCGCTCGTCGGAGACGCCGAGCTCGACGAGGGTGCCGTGTGGGAAGCCGTCATCGATCCGGGCATCGGTGAGTTGGGCGAGATCGTCTGGATCGTCGACCTCAACCGGCAGTCCCTCGACCGAGTGGTGCCGAACATCGCGGCGCGTCGCCTCGAGAAGATGTTCGACGCGGCAGGCTGGCAGGTCATCACCGTGCGGTTCGGTCGGCTGCTCGAGAACCTGTTCGCGCGTACCGGGGGCGACGCCTTGCGGCGCCGCATCCTCGACATGCCCAATCCCGAGTATCAGCGGCTGTTGCGGTGCTCGGCGTCCGAATTGCGTGATCGACTGCCCGGCAACGGTTCCGATGCCGCGGCGATCACCGCGCTCATCGGTGACCTCGACGATCTGATTCTCACCGAGTCGATTCGCAATCTCGGCGGCCATGATCTCGACGCGCTGCGCGAGGCCTACGCGCAGATCGACGACACCCGGCCCACGGTGATCATCGCCTACACGGTCAAAGGATTCGGCCTCCCCACTCAGGGGCATCCGCAGAACCACTCGTCTCTGCTGACTGTCGACGAATATGCGGCTCTGGCAGACACTCTCGGCACCGACGTCGGTTCGCCATGGGGCCGCTTCGACGACGCCACAGCTGCCGGGCAGTTGTGCGCCGATGTCGCCGAACGGCTGCGCCGCGAGCCGGTGCCCGTCTCGGCACCGCCTGCAGTTCCCACCGACATCGGCCGTACTCCCAAGGGCACGGCCACGACGCAGGCCGCGCTCGGCCGCACCCTGATCGACCTGACGCGTGAGGCCCCGGATGCGGCGCGGCGCGTGGTCACGGTCAGTCCCGATGTCAGCTCGACCACCAATCTCGGCGGTTGGGTCAACAAGGTCGGTGTCTGGTCGTCGTCGGAGCGGCACGATTGGTTCGGCGACGATGCCGAAACCATCATGCACTGGCGTGAGGGTCCCACCGGTCAACACATGGAACTCGGTATCGCAGAGACCAATCTGGTCGGATTGATGGGCGAGCTGGGTGCAACGTGGAGTCGGTGGGGAGAGCCGTTGTTCCCCATCGGGGTGATGTACGACCCGTTCGTCGAACGCGCCCTCGAACCGTGGTCGTACGGCATCTACGCGGGTGGTCAGTCGATTCTGGTCGGTACACCGTCGGGTGTCACGTTGGCCGCGGAAGGTGGTGCGCACCAGTCGATCAAGACTCCGTCGATCGGTCTGGAGCAGCCCGGGTGCATCTCGTACGAGCCGGCGTTCGCCATCGACGTGGAGTGGACGCTGCTCGCCAGCATCGCCAAGTTGGGTCGTCCCGACGGCACCTCGGCGTACCTGCGCCTGTCTACCCGGCCGGTCGATCAGACGCTGGCCGACGTGCCCAGCGATCCGGCGGCCCGCGAACGCAGGCGCAAACAGGTGGTGGCCGGCGGCTACCCGCTCGTGCGACGAGACGGAGCCACCGTCACGATCGCGGCGATGGGTGCGCTCATGCCCGAAGCTCTCGACGCCGCAGCACGTTTGGAGCGCATCGGCATTCTTGCGGACGTCCTGTGCATCACGAGTCCGGGTCAACTCTATCGAGCCGTCCAGGCTCGACAGGGACACGGAAACGCGGAGTCGTGGATTCTCGATCAGCTGTTGCCGGCCGATCGGGCGACACCGATGGTGACCGTCCTCGACGGCCATCCGCACACGCTGGCGTTCCTTGCGAACGTGAACCGCGTTGCGTCGACGTCGTTGGGCGTCAGCAACTTCGGTCAGGTGGGCTCGCTGGACGAGGTGTACAAGCATCATCACATCGACACCGATTCGATCGTCGGTGCCGCTCTGGATGTCACCGGTCAGTAGTGCCGCGGGTGCTCATTCGTCCACCCATTCCAAGAGGTCTCCGGGTTGGCAGTGCAGCACCCGGCACATGGCGTCGAGGGTGCTCAGGCGCACGGCTTTGGCCCGTCCGTTCTTGAGGACTGCGATGTTGGCGGGCGTCAGCCCCACGCGTTCGGCAAACTCGCCGACGCTCATCTTTTGCTTGGCCAACTGAACATCGATGCGCACCACGATGGCCATCAGATGACCGCGTCCATGTCGCTGCGCAGTTCCGTGGCCTGACTGAGCAGGGTCCTCATGACGACCATCAACAATGCGGCGACGGCGACGATGACGACGAGCAGGAAGAGCAGTAGCGGCAGGCCCGGGTCGTCGGCTCCGAATCCGACGTAGAGAAAGACGCCGACCAGCACCACCCAGGCCGCGGCGATCGACCACGTGATCGTGTCTACCCACACCAACGAAGCGCGGGTGAAGATGGCGTTGCGGTTCACCATCGTCATTAGCTTCCATGTCGCGATCACGACCACCTGAATGCACAGCACCCAGAAGATCGACACGATGGTCAGCGGCCATCGCAGGTGCGCGGATTCGGGAGATTCCTGGGCGATGTGGGCGAACTGCCCGGGCAACGACATGACTTGCATCAGCACCAGCACCGCGAACAACGCGGCGAGAAACAGGCGAAGCAACAGGACTACCACTCGATATCCACTCAGCATTTAGCGAGTATCGACAGGAATCTATCGAAAGTCAATAGATCAATACGGTGTCCGGATCATTCAGTTCCGATTGACAGTGGGCGTACGGTTGTAACATTCGGCGAGGGCCAACGCCGTAGGTTGCTCGTTCACGGCGAAGGGTGTGATGGCCGCATCGTATGGGGGCGGGACCACGTGACCGATCGGACATCCGAGCAAACGCCGGACGATTCGGCTGCCGAGAGAGCGGCCGCAGCCGCGTTCGACGAGCAGATCGCGGCGGCACTCCCGAGGCGATCACACGTGCCGGGTGCGACGACGTATTTCGCGGAAGACACCTTCGAGGCGCTCGATGTGTTCCGCGGAATATTGCTCGAGCACAGCCGATTCGAGACTGTGCTGCAGGGCCTGTGCGAGCAGGCCGTCGTGGCAATTCCCGGGGCGGATATGGCGGGAGTGACCCTGCTGCATCATGATTCGGAGAATCCTGCCACCGCTGCATTCTCGGACGCTCGTGTGGTGGACATCGATGCCGATCAGTACCGAGCGGACGAGGGGCCGTGTCTCGAAGCTGCGCGCCACGATCGGTTGGTGTGCGTCCGAGTCGACGAGATCACCACTCGCTGGCCTGCATTCGCAGCCGCAGCAGCAGACATCGGAGTGCAGAGTTACCTGTCGGCACCGCTGGCAGTCGATTCCGAGCATGCAGGCTCGCTCAACATCTACGGCTTCGATGCCGGTGGCTTCAACGATATCGACGAAGTGGTGGTGAAGATGTTCGTCACGTCGGTCGAAGCGGCAGTATGGAATTCCCGGCACACGGCTGAGGCGAAGCAGGAAGTCGTCGGTCTTCGTGCGGCGATGGCGACCAGGGCCACCATCGAGCAGGCCAAGGGCATCCTGATGGCAACGCAATCTATGACTCCTGGGGCCGCGTTCGCCGCGTTGGTTCAGCAATCGCAGCGAGAGAACACGCGAGTTGCCGTGTTGGCGGCTCGGATGGTCGATTCCGTCGGCCGATGGCAGGATGCCGAAGGGCCGTAGTGTCGGGGTCACACGGTCCACCGAGCACCATCAATGGTTCAGCGAAGCCGAACGATCTGCATCTCCGAAGGTCGAGAAGGTCAAGGCCCATGACGGACACTCCGATTTACGACGAACTCCAGCATTTTCTCGACATCGACACCGGCGGGGGGAGTCGGAAGATCGAGCCGGTAGCTCGGGCCGTTCCGGCCCCGGTAGCCGTGCACGGCCCACCCCGACATCAGAGGGGCTGACGGCAAACCCAGGGGGGCTCAGTGCGACGCAGTGGGGACGACGGCCGCGTGGACGTCGCCGCTGTAGGACGCCGGTAGTGGACTGCTGCACAGTGTGCGTGCCTCGTCGGTCGAAATTCCGAGTGCGCGGAGCACTCGCTCGGTGGTGCCGTCGACCGTCGCCGCTTCGTCGCGGTCGGGCTGTGCGAGGAGCAGACGGCCCATGGAAAGCAGTGAACCGGCGACGATCGCGAGGGCGAGATCCGGGTCGTCGACGTCGAATCTCCCCTGCGCTGCGGCCGATTCGATATCGCGACGCGACCGTGGTGCCAGGCCACCGGCCGCGGCGAACGCGGCGGCCTCGGAGTTGAGCAGGACACGGCTTAGTTGCGGTTCGAGGCGGAACAGGCGTCCGGACAGTCTGAACGATTGGGTGAACTTCTCGACCGGATCCTCGAAACCGACGGTGAGCGAATCGAGGTAGTCGCCGACGGACTCGAGAGCGGCGTCGATGGCGGCCTGCCACAGTTCTTCTTTGCTCTCGAAGTAGTTGTAGAACGATCCGTTGCTGACGTCGGCGGCCTGCGTTATTTCGAGCACGGGTGCGTTGGTGTTCCCGTTGGCGAGTAACCCTTGCGCGGCCTGGATCAGCGCGGCTCTGGTGCGTGCCTTGCGGCGCTCGACGCGGTTGCCTTCGGTCACGATCTGCTCCTGCTCTGCGGTGTCGATGCAGCCTATCGCGAATCAATGATGACGAATTCGTCAAAAACCCTTGACGTACGGCCGTGCCGTGAGTGACGATATCGTCAACACCTTGCGAAGGCGGGGGTATCGACTTCCGGCGGCACCGAAGGACCTCATGACGACGAACGCGACGATCCCGCAGTACCGCACCGATCTGTACTCCACCGATGCGATTCTCGATCCGTACCCCCACTACGTTCGGCTACGCGCCCTCGGCCCGGTGGTGTGGCTGCCGCGCCAGCAGGTGTTCGCCGTCTCGCGCTACGCGGACTGCAAGGCGGTGCTGCTCGACGACGAGACCTTCATCTCGGGGGACGGGGTGGCACTCAATTCCGTCGCCAATCGGCTCGGCCGCGGAACGACACTGAACAGTGACGGCGACGAGCATGCAACCAAGCGATCGGTGCTGGCGCATCGACTCACTCCGAAGGCCGTCCGCAAGATGAAAGCGGCGGTGCAGGAGAAGGCCGAGAGCATCGTCGACGCGGCACTGAAGAAACAATTCGTCGACGGCGTGGACGATCTCGCGACAGCGCTGCCGATGTCGATCGTGCCCGATCTCGTCGGGTGGCCGGAGGACGGCCGCGAGGATCTACTCCGCTGGGCCGGTGCGACATTCGATTCCCTCGGCCCCGTGAATCGACACTCGATCACCGCCGTCAAGGGTGCCGCAGAGATGCTTGCCTTCTCGCGGCGCGTGGTGCGAGATCGATCGGTGATTCCGGGAAGCATGGGCGACGACGTTCTGAAGGCCGCCGACGACAACAAGATTCAGAAGTCGGCATGTCCCGCGTTGATGATCGACTACCTCGGTCCCTCGCTCGATACCACCATCGGAGCGATTTCCGGTGCCCTCGACCTGTTCGCGCGGCACCCCGAGCAGTGGCAGGCGATCAGACAGGACCCGGACCTGATCCCCAATGCGATCAACGAGGTCGTTCGATACGAGTCGCCGATCAGAGCGTTCTCGCGTCGAGCGATCCGTGACGTCGAGATCGACGGATCACGAATCCCGAAAGGTGCTCGCGTACTGGTGGTCTACGCGTCGGCGAACCGCGACGAGCGTGAATGGGACAACCCCGACGCCTTCGACATCACCCGTGACGCCGCGCGGCAACTCGGCTTCGGCTCCGGAGTGCACGGGTGTGCCGGCCAGGGGCTTGCCCGTCTGGAAGCCCAGACCATGCTCCGGGTGCTGGCGCAGCGGGTCGAGAAGTTTGTTCCCGCAGGAACACCCGTACGAGCTGTCAACAACGTCATTCATCGATACGAACGGTTGCCGCTGAAATTGGTGGCAGCAGAAGGGACACAGCCATGAGGATCGACGTCGATTGGGATCGCTGCGAGGGCCACGGCATCTGTGCCGAACAGGCACCCAAGGTGTTCAGCCTCGATGACGAGGGCGAACTGCACTACGCCTTCGATGGCAACGACATTCCCGACGACCTCGCGGCCTCGGCCCGGTCTGCGGTCGGCGTGTGTCCGGTGGCGGCACTGCGAGAACAGGTGTGAGCTCTCTCGAGAGCAGGATCGTCGTCGTCGGAGACTCCATAGCCGCGTGCACCGCTGTCCGCGAACTGAGGGCCCGCGGACTCGAAGGTCCACTGACGATGATCGGGGCCGATGCCGACGGTTGCTACGCGCGGCCGCCGTTGTCCAAGCACGTGCTCAAAGGCGAAGCAGCCGAGGCGGAAACGTGGGATCTGTCGGACCTCGGGATCGAGGCGATCGGTGATCGGGCCGTGTCGGTGAATCCCGAGGCCCACACAGTCACGACCGCCGCCGGTACCGATGTTCCGTACGATCGGTTGATCGTCGCCACCGGAGCGGCTGCACGTCGCATTGCGGCTCCCGGGCAAAGGGGCGAGACGGTGCTGCGGACCTTCGACGATGTTCGGGCACTACGCCCGAAACTCGATGCGGCGCAGACGGCGATCGTCGTCGGTGCCGGATTCCTCGGCATGGAGGTCGCCAGTGCGTGCGTTTCTCGCGGAATCGCAGTCACCGTCGTGGACGTCGACCCTCCGTTGACACGGCTACTGGGTACCTATCTGTCCGACGCGATTACCGCGCGTGCCGAGGCCGCGTCGGTCGAGTTTCTCCGCGCGGACAGCCCGGTTACGTTGACGGGCAACCCCGTTACCGGGATCGAGTTCGCGGGCCGCATCCTCGACGCCAATGTGGTGGTCACCTGCGCCGGTGATGTGCCCGAGACGGAGTGGTTGAACGGCACCGGAATTGCCGACGATCGAGGTGTTGCCATCGACGAGCGCTGCGCCACAGCAGTTCCCGACGTGTTCGCCGCAGGCGACGTCGCGTATTCACGTGCTGGTTCCGGTCGAGCCCCGTTCTGGTCCAATGCCGTCGCGCAGGGCAAGGTCGCAGCGGCCTCCGCACTCGGCCTCGAACCCACGTGTGCGCCCACCGACAACTACTTCTGGACCGAGATTCTGGGACTGTCCATCAAGGTCGTCGGTCCTCTTCCGCTACTGGGTAATCCGACCGTGCTAGAGGGTTCCGTCGACGACGGATCGGCGCTGCTGCAGTGGAACCACGAGGACGGCCGCACGACCATCGTTGCCTACGGCATGAAGAAGGCTGTCGGCCTGCTCCGACGGCTTGCTCGCGAATCCGTTGTTCCCACTACGTAAGGAATTTCATGGCTATCGGCTCTGCGTCCGGTCTGGTTCGTCGTCTTCCCGAGGCGGTCGGGCTCGCCCGGGCAGCGATCGGCATCGCCCACATGGTTGCGCCCACTCGCGCCAACGAACTCCTCGCCGGGCCCGACGCGGCGGTGGCGACGACGCGAGCTGCGGCTCGCACCTTCGGAATTCGTGAAATATACATCGGCGGCGGGCTCTACGCGGCAACTCGGTACGCGCCGAAGGCCGTGCGCACTCTGCTGCGAGCAGGTGTGGCCGTCGACGTCTGGGACACCGCGGCGTTCGCGCTCACCGCTCACCTGCCGCAACGAACGAGAACGGCCGGCTGTGCAATCGCCGGAGGTTTCGTGATCGCCGGCGCGCTGGCAGACCTGCAACTGGACCGGTAGTCGGCGGTGGACAACATCGCTCGAGTCGTTCGCGCGGCGAGCATCAGTGCTGTTCGCCTCTACAACCGATTGGAAGTGACCGTAGCGCAACCGGTTCCGGATACCCCCGTGCTGTTCGTCGCCAACCACGGGTTCGGCGGAGTCATCGATCTCAATGTGTCCGCATTCGCGGCCGCATACGACGAGCTCGGTATCGACCGCGAGTTGATCACGCTGACCCACCAGATCGCGTGGACTCTGCATGCCGAGAAACTGATCGAACCGTTCGGTGCCAGGCCCGCCGGGCGACAAACGGCCCTGGACGCTTTTGCGGAGGGCAGCAGTGTCCTGGTCTTCCCGGGCGGTGACGTCGATGCTTTGAAGTCGTGGCGGCATCGCAACGACATAATGTTCTCGGGTCGGACCGGGTTCGCCCGTTTGGCAATCGAGGCGGGGGTGCCGGTCGTCCCCGTCGTCACAGCGGGAGCGGGGGAGTCCCTGCTGGTACTCAGCAGTGGTAAGCGGTTGGCGAAGGCGCTGAGGTTGGACAAGGTACTGCGGCTCAAAACGTTTCCGTTGTCGGTGTCCATTCCGTGGGGCGTCAATCTCGGTCTGGTCGGGCTTCTTCCGTACCTGCCGCTCCCCACCAAACTCGAGACGTCGGTGCTCGCGCCCATGCTTCCCGACGCCGACGAGTCGGCGGAGGAGTTCGCGGGGCGGGTGCACGGGGCGATGCAGGCCGAGCTCGAAAAATTGACGAAGAATCGGCGGCCTCTCATCGGATGACTCGCCGAGCCGGCGATGCAGTCATACTCGGACCATGCGCTCGAAGCAGAAGATTCTCGACGCCACCCTCGGGCTCATCGTCCAGGGTGGGTTCGAGGATGTCACCATTGCCGCGGCTGCGCGGGCTGCGGGCGTGACGCGTCAGACGGTGTATTCGATTTTCACCACCCGTGAGGACATGATCTCCGAGGCCATGGTCGGCCTTGTCGTCAGCATCATCGGTGGCATCCGAGAGGAGGCCGATCGAGCCGAAACGCCATCGGAGTTCATCGTCGAGATGATCGTGTCCGCACGCAACCTCGTTCGCAGCGAGCCTGTGCTCAACTCGCTGCTACGTTCTGGCAACGCCAACCCGTTGTTCGATCCGGACGTCGTGGATCGGGCCGAGCCAGTGGCGCGTCAATTCCTCGATGGCTACATCGAACGGAACCCACAATTCGATTCGACTCGGTTCGAAGGTATCGAGCGAGTGCTGGTTCGAGTGGCGCTGTCCGTCATCCTGTTCGACGACGCGCAGATCCACGACGACGACGGTTTGCGGTCATACCTGCGGCGCTGGCTGATTCCGCTCTTGTTCTAAAAGGACCCCAAAAACTTGACACCATAAGCCGCATCTGTCTAGTTTTGCTTCGCACGTGCACGTGACACAGGTCTCGGTGCGCGCTGCTGCACACCATTGGGGGGTACGTGTCGAATTTGAATCGCCGGTCGTTTCTCGGCGCGACTGCTGTTGCTGGATTGGCCGCACTGTCGGGCGCGGGGGTGGCGCGAGCAGCGGGCGGGCGACGCGTCCAGATCCCGCTGACCCGCGAGGATCATCGTGTGGTGATCATCGGATCGGGGTTCGGCGGCGGCGTCGCCGCATTGCGCCTGGCCGAAGCCGGGGTTTCGGTTCTGGTGCTCGAGCGCGGAAGGCGTTGGAACACAGGCCCGAATGCGGACACGTTTCCCGATGCCACGTCACCGGACAAGCGGATGTTGTGGCACGGTTCGAGTCCTAACCTGTTCGGAAGGCCAGTTCCTTTCGATCCGTACGTCGGCCTCCTCGAGGCGGTGCCCGGAGACAACATGACTGCGCTGTGCGCGGCCGGTGTCGGAGGCGGATCCCTGATCTACCAGGGAATGACACTGCAGCCATCGCAGCCGGTGTTCGAGGAACACTTTCCGGCCGGACTGGATTGGCCGACTCTGAATCGGGTGCACTACCCACGCGTGGCACGGATGTTGCAGCTCCAGCAGGCCCCCGACGAGTTGATCGGTACGCCCAATTATCAAGCAGCACGGGTGTTTGCGGCCAATGCTCGTCGAGCGGGTCTGCCGGTGTCCAAGATCCCGATGCCGATCGACTGGAACTTCGCCCTCGACGAGACGCGCGGGGTGATGGCACCGTCGTACACCGATGGGTCCGGTGCATTCGGAGTCAACAACGGCGGCAAGCACTCCGTGGACGTCACCTACATCGCCGCCGCCGAGGCGACGGGGCTGGCCACGGTCGCGACGCAGCACGATGTCACGAGTGTCGAGCGGCGTGCCGACGGCCGTTGGACGGTCTATGTCGATCGAATCGATTCCGACGGAACGGTTCTGGAGAACAAGGTTCTCACCGCCGGCACGCTGATCATGGCAGCCGGAAGTCTGAACACCACCAAACTGCTCGTCCGCGCCGGAGCGACCGGAGGCATTCCCGATCTCCCGAACGAGTTGGGGCAGGGCTGGGGCACCAATGCCGATCGCATCTACGTGTGGTCGAGCATCGAGCAGCAATTCGGTGCACCCCAAGGCGGACCGGTGGTGTTCGGCAGCCTCAACTGGGACGACCCGAACACTGCGCACACCGTCATCCAGGCCTCGATACCGCCGTTGTCGTTCGATGCCCACAGCACGATGCTCGTCGGGTACGGAGTCAGCAGCGGCCGCGGCCATTTCGGCTACGACTCCTCCATGGACCAGGTGCGACTACATTGGCCGGCCAACGGCGACAGCCTGATTCAGGACGGTTCGATCGATCCGACGGTGCGTCGTATCGCCGGATCGGGCAGTGTTCTCACCGATACCAATGCACTGTTCCCGTCCACCTGGCATCCGTTGGGTGGGGCCAACATGGGCGCAGTATGTGATCTTGACGGTCGTGTCCACGGCCAGCGAGGACTGTATGTCCTCGACGGGGCACTCATGCCCGGCACCACCGCAGCGTGCAACCCATCCATGACCATCGCCGCACTGGCCGAACGTGCGCTGGACAACATCGTTGCCGACGACATCGGCACCGTTATCTGACCCCCACCAGAAAGAGACCGATGCATCTGTACCGCAACATGATCGGCGTCGCAGTCACCGCCGTGCTCGCGTCTTCCCTGACCGTGCTTGGAGGCTCGGCAGCGAATGCCGACCCCGTCGACGAATTCTACGTCCCTCCGGCTCAGGTCGTCGACGACCCGGGGGCCGTGTTGCGGACGCAGCCGATGTCACTGTTCGCGGCTCTGCCCGGTGCGGACGGTGCCTACCCCGTTCAGGCGCAGCGGGTGCTGTACACGTCACGGACGCAGGACGATACGCCGGTGGGCGTGTCGGGCACGTTCATCGAGACCGAGGTGCCCTGGCGTGGTGCAGGCCCGCGGCCGACCATCGTCGTCGCGCCCGGCACGGTGGGTCAAGCCGATCAGTGCGCTCCTTCTCGTGCGTTTCCGACGACTGTCAACGCTGTGACACAACCATTGTCCATCTCGTTCAATCAGGAGTTGTTGTCTTCCACTCTGTGGGGATCGATGGGTGCCAACGTGTTCGTGACCGACTACATCGGGTTGGGAACGCCCGGTGTGCACACCTATGTCAATCGTGTCGAGCAGGCTCATGCGGTGCTCGACGGTGCTCGTGCCGCGAACGAGCTTCTCGGTGATACCGATGCACCCGTTGGTATCTGGGGGTACTCCCAGGGCGGTGGGGCGGCAGCCGCGGCGGCCGAACTCGCCTCGGAGTACGCACCAGGTCTGAATGTGAAGGGTACGTGGGCCGGAGCTCCCACAGCGGACTTGCTCGAGGTGTTGAAGACCGTCGACGGGACGCTGATCGGAGGGGTGATCGGCTATGCCCTCAACGGGTTCGTAGAGCGGGATCCGAGCTTGCTGCCGCTCGTCGAAGAGCGACTCACCGATCACGGCAAGGCAGTGCTGAACGATCTGTCGACGCAGTGCATCGGCGACACCATTCTGAAGTACCCGTTCCTGCGAACCGAATCGTTGACCGCGGACGGCAAGTCGATGCTCGAGAACTTGGGCACCATTCCGCAGGCGGGTCGCATCCTCGAGGCTCAGCGGATCGGTCGCAGTACTCCGAACGCACCGGTGATGATCACCAGCGGACTCAACGACGACACCGTGCCGTACGGTCAGGCCCGGCAGTTGGCTCAGGATTGGTGTGGGCGAGGTGCCACGGTCGAGTTCCGAACCAACCCGTTGCCGCCGATCCTGCAGGGTGCTGTGTTGCCCAACCACTTCGGGCCACAGCTGATCGACGGGTACGGCGGCGCCGCTGCAGCGTTCCTGATGGATCGGTTCGCCGACGTCCCCATGGCACCATGCTCCATCGACTGATCGGCGGCCGCAGGCGCTGGCGGCTGGTGCGAGAATTCGTACTCCGCCACCGCTGTCCCGCACGCCTGAGCGCCGAGCAACGCGCCGCTGACTATGTCGCGATAGCCGAATCTTTCGGCGCCTTTTGGCCTCGCGACACACGACGAGTTCGGGTGCTGATCAGCAGCTTCGGCGATCGGGATCCTGATGCAGTCGTTGCCGCGATGCGCCCGGTTGCAGCTCCGGTTCAGCTTCACCCGGTGGTGCGGGTGTGGAATCGTGCCGTCGACTAGGGCAGCGTCGACACCGCTACGCTCGACCCTGTTGCGGTCACGGCGTCGGGTGGAGGCTGCGATTGCAGGCGGTGGCCCGGACATCGTCTTTCAGCCGATCGTCCGTGCACGTGATGGGGTGATCGAGGGATACGAGGCCCTGTCGCGTTTCCCGGCGGGCGGCGGTGACACCGAGGCGTGGTTCGCCGATGCAGCGCAGTGCGGCCTCGGTCCTGCTCTGGACAGATCTGCGGCCGTCAAGGCATTGGGAGAATCAGCGCGTCTGCCGGATGGTTGCTTCGTTGCCGTGAACCTGAGTGCTGCAACGCTACTGGTCGATGCTGCCCTCGTGGATGTGCTGCTCGACTTCGGCCGACGACGGTCACTGGTAATCGAGCTCACCGAACATGCCGCCCAGGACGACGAGGATGCGGTGATCGCAGTGTTGGCCGAACTTCGACGCGGCGGCGTCGCTGTCGCAGTGGACGATGTGGGATCCGGATACGCAGGTATGCGGCAGCTCGTCGTGCTCGAGCCGCAGATCATCAAACTCGACGCGTTCGTCGTTCACGGCATGAAAGGCAATCGAGTCAAGTCTGCCTTGGCTGAACTGGTGCTCGAGTTCGCGCGAAAAACGGAGGCGAGGTGCGTGTTCGAGGGCATCGAGACCGACGACGACCTCGAAGCGGCCGCGTCGATCGGGGCAGACCTGCTGCAGGGCTTCCGAGTGGGCCGCCCTGCTGCGCTGTGATCGGATCTGACCAGCAGGTTGAGTACCGCCCAACTGTGGGTATGGCAGGAACAAGACAAGTTCAGAAAGGCCGATGCGGTCGAACGGGAGACACGCGGCACCACCACCGAGGGTGAATCGAAGGAGACGGACTGATGGCCGATGACGACAGTGACATCAAGACGGAGTTCGATGACCTCGTCAACATGACGGCGAAGGAACTCGACGAGTTTCTCGGCACCGACGACTCGAAGGACGTCGGTCAAAAGAAGGAGGGCGGCGAGTCGACGGGCCACGAGAGCGGCCGCCGCATCGTCGAAATCCTGAAGACGAAGAAGGCGGACCTGTCCGACGACGACTACGAGCACATGCGAAAGGTCGTCGGCTACTGCAAACGACACCTTGCGCAGCGGCCCGATGGGGACATCACCGACACCAAATGGCGCTACTCGCTGATGAACTGGGGCCACGACCCGAAGAAGAAATGATCTCGCTTCGCTGACGGGAGGTCTGCTTTAGTCGGGGCCCCGGCTGCGGGAATCCCGCCACCGGGGCTCAGGAGTGGAGCAGACATTGCTCGCACCGTGGAGGACCCGACTAGCGCATCTACGACGAGAAGCTCGCTCGCTTCGAGGCCTCGCGCGCCACCACTTCCTCGGCCGCGACGATGACGTCGTCCACATCGGCACTCTTGACGACGACCACTCCGTCGGCATCGGCGACGATGATGTCACCGGGTGAGACGACGACTCCTCCGAGTGCAACAGGCTCGTTCAGTCGGCCCGGCCCGTTCTTGTAGGGACCCGCCGGTGTGACACCGCGTGCGAATACGGGCAGACCCAACTCGGCCAAGGCGTCGGCATCGCGCACGGCACCGTCGATGACGAAGCCGGCGATGCCGAGCGATTTGGCGCGAATTCCGATGAGATCGCCGATGAGGGCGCGTGTGTCGTCACCCGAGCCGTTGACCACGATGACGTCGCCTGGGCGGGCGTCGTCGAGGGCCTTGTGGATGTAGAGGTTGTCGCCCGATCGGGTCCAGACGGTGTACGCCCGGCCGGTGACTGCTGCTCCGGCCCAGATGGGCCGCAGTCCGGCGATGATGCCGAAGCGCTCCTGTGCATCGCCTACGTTGGCTGCGGGCACTCGAGAGAAGCGTTCGATCATATCGTCGGATACGGCAGTGGCGGAATAGGTTTCGGTACTCATGAGATCGATGCCTTTCGGTGACTTATTGCTGGTCGGCGAGCAGTTCGGCGATGATCGGTTCGATCTCGGTTTCGCGCTGTTCCCACAGGGTCGCGACGTCGGCACCGGACACCCAATCGGGCTGCGTCGCAGCGCCGGTCAGCTTCTCGGCGACTGCCGGGTCGGCCAGTGCCGTCTCAAGGGCGTTCTGCAGCGTGGTCATCGTCGCGTCCGGGGTGCCGGCGGGGGCACTGATGGCGAAGTTGTTGGTCATGAACGGCGCGTCGTATCCCTCGCTTGCCAGCGTCGGTACCTCGGGGATGAGCTTGTTCTGCTCTTCGGTGAGAACCGAGAGGATGTTCACCTCACCCGAGGCGAACTGGCCGTAGAAGCTGGACACTCCACCGAGGGCGAAGTCGGTTTCGCCGGAGACCAATGCCGAGATCTTGTCGGCTCCGCTGTTGTAATGAACGATGTTGAAGTCCAGGCCGAGGGTGTCTTCGAGGGTGCGGAGGTTGACGTGGTCGTCGCCGGCCCTGGAATCGGTGCCCACGGTGATGGACCCCGGGTTGGCCTTCACGGCGTCGAAGAGCTCGGCAATGTCTTTGTACGGGCTGGACTTGTTGACCCCGATCACGATGTCGTTCGATGCGAACGACCCGATGGGCGAGAAGCTTTCGCGATCGAACCCGGCTTTCTTGCTCGGGTCGAGGTATCGCCCGAGGATCGACGGGATGTTGGTGAAGCCGATGGTCTCACCGTCCGGCTTGGCGTTGGCCAGGTAGTTCAGTCCGACGACCTGGCTGCCGCCCTCCTTGTTGACGACCTTGACCGGCACGCCAAGTTCGTTCTCCATGGCGGGGGCCATGATTCGGGCCAGGATGTCGTTGCCTGCGCCTGCGGCGGACGGGACGACCCATTCGACGGTGGCACCGTTCCGTGGGAACGGCGCTCCGGAATCGGTTGTGCTCGAGCCGCATCCGGCAATCAGGGCGGCAGCGGAGATGGCCGCGACCAGGGTGGGCAGTGTTCTCATGAGACGGGCTCCTTGATGGGCTGGGTTCGGGTGGCGCGGCGGGAGAGGATGCGAGCGAGGACGGGGCGCAGCATTCCGAACAGAACGGCTGCGATGAAGACGAGCAGGAGAACCTTGTTGATGGGACCTTCGACGAAGACGCCGTAGTCCCCGCGAGACAGCGAGAGTGAACGCTGAAAGTTCTCCTCGAGCAGAGGCCCGAGGATCAGGGCCAGCACCAGTGGAGTCAGTGGAATCTTGGTGAGGTGGAACAGGTATCCGATGACGCCTGCGCCGAGCATGATGAAGATGTCGAAGACGCTGCCGTTGATGCTGTAGACGCCCAGGAACATGAAGGCCAGGATCATCGCCATCAGGTAGTGGAACGGGATCTTCAGTACGGCAATCCACAGGCGAACCAGTGGCACGTTGAGAATCAGCAGGATGATGTTGCCGACGAGGAAGCTGGCGATGATGGTCCAGGCCACTTCAGGGTTGTCGCGGAACAACAGTGGGCCGGGGATCAGACCGTTGATGGTGAAGGCGCTGGCCATGATGGCTACGGTCGCGGAGGTGGGGATGCCGAGGGTGAACAGTGGAATCATCGACGACAGTGCGAGTGCGTTGTTGGCCGATTCCGGTCCGGCGACACCCTCGACGGCACCCTTACCGAATTGCCCGGGACGCTTGGTGAGCTTCTTCTCCATCGCATAGGACGCCAATGAGGTTGCAGCACCCGGAGATCCGGGGAGCAGGCCCATGAAGAAGCCGATAACGGAGCCGCGCATCGTGGGGCCTGCAGACCTGGTGATGTCGGTCTTGGTGGGCAGCAGCTTACCGACGGCGAGTGGTCGTCGGCCGGCACCGCCTGCCGAGCGGGCTTGGATTAGGATTTCGGTGAGGCCGAAGCAGCCCATCACGACGGCCACGAGTGCGACGCCGTCGAACAGTTCCGGCATGCCGAACGTGAATCGCTGGATGCCTTGGCCGGAGTCGATACCCACCGACGCGATGGCCAGGCCGAGCCCGACGCTGATCAGTGCTTTCGCGGGGTTGTTGCCCGAGAAGCTGGTGATCAGGGCCATGCCGAGTAGTGCGACGAGAAACAGTTCGGGAGCACCGAATTCGAGTGCGAATCGGCTGAACGGGGCGACGACGACGAATCCGACGACGCCGACCAGTCCGCCGACGAACGACGCGAGTGCGGCAACGACGAGGGCGGGACCGCCGCGTCCGCTCTTGGCCATCTCGTAGCCGTCGAGTGTCGTTGCAATGGACGACGCCTCACCGGGAATGCGCAGTAGGACCGCGGTGACAGTGCCGCCGAATGCTGCGCCGTAGAGGATGGCGGCGAGCATGATCAGCGCCGTGGTGGCGTCGAGGCCGAAGGTGATCGGGATCAGCAGCGACACCGCAGCGGCGGGGCCGAACCCAGGGAGGACGCCGACGAGCATGCCCAGTACGCAGCCGAGGAGTGCGAAGAGCAGATGCGTCGGAGTGAGGACGTTGACGAAACCTGCCATCAGATCGGGAAATCCCATGACTCACAACCCCCAATCGGCGAGGAACGGAATGGAGGAAGCCGGCAGTGCGGTGCCGAGCCAGACGTCGAACACCAGTCGGGTGGCGAGTGTGGTGGCCACTGCGACGCCGATGGCAACCACTGGGGTGCGCTTCCCGACGAACGTCAACACGATGGCGAGCATCAGCGCCATCGAGAGCGTGTAGCCGAGGGTGGGGAGGACCAGTGCCGCGCCGGCAATCGCGGCGACGACCACTCCGATTCTGATCCAGCCTGCGCGGTCGGGGAGTTCGGTCTCGTCGGCGTCCTCCTCGTTGTCGCTGGAGAGGAACGCGACGGCCGCAGAGGTGGCGGGTTCTAGCTCCAGTTCCGGTTCGGGTGCCGTCACCCGCGGCGCTCGGACGAGCTGTATCGCCCACATCGCGCCGCCGAGGATCATTCCGAGGCCGCCCACCAAAGGCAGGAAGCCCGCCCCGACGCCGGGTTCGGCGGCGATGCCGTACCCGGTTGCCATGGTGACCGTCGCCAAGCCGACGACCAGCGTCGCGCCGAGCACGATCCATTCGATCGTGTGTTGTGTGCCGAGCAGTATCTTCACGGCCGGCTGCCTTTCTGACGATATGTTCGGATGTGGCCTGGAGGGGTCGGCCGGATTGCTGTGCTTCACGTCACTTGCAATCTTGCACAGGTTTACAGGATTGTGGTTGAGTGTGTCAACAGACACAGTGGAAAGTGGAGGGTATGAGCTTCCGAACAGTGGTTGCCAGCAGCGGGAAATCGCTCAGCGCATCCGAAAAACGTGTCATCGCAGTACTTCTCGGTGAGCCCGAACCGTCGAGTCTGCGGGCGGCCCCGGTCGCAGCCCGTGCGCAGACGCATGAGTCGACGGTAGTGCGTCTTGCGCAGAAGCTCGGTTACAGCGGCTTCCCCGACCTTCGTGCCGACCTGGAGCGCGACAGCCTCGAACCGGTTGCGGCATCGGCACTGATGAGGAGCGACACCGGTCACGAGCTTGCCGTGTTCGCTCGCGACGAAGCGCGTGCTCTCGAACGATTGTCGAGTTTCATCCCACAGGAGCAGTTGGTGGAGGTGGCTACAGCCATTCACCGTTCGCGGGTGGTCTACCTGTTTTCCAAGGCCGACGAGCGGCCCGCGTTGGACATGCTGGCACGACGGCTCCGCAGACTCGGCCTGGTGGTCGTCGAGCTCGGGCTCGGAGGGAAGGACCTCGCCGAGCGGTTCGTCAGCTTCACCGAGGGCTCCGTTCTTATCGCATTCGCACTGCGCGAGGCACCGTCGCAGCTGCCTGCGCTGGTCCGGGAAGCGGAACGACGCGGCGGCACGTCGATTCTGATCAGCGACGCGCCGGGATATCACTTTCGCCCCGCGCCGACGCATCTGCTCGTCGCCCAACGTGGTGACGATTCGGAATACAACACCCTCATCATTCCCATTGCCATTGCGTACGCGCTGCAGTTGGCCATCTTCCACCTCGATCCCGATCGGTACGGGGCGGTGCGCGACGACATCAACGACGTGTCGAGGTTGGTCGGAGGAACCGACGAAATTCCCTTGCGCTGATGCCTTCTCGTGACTCCATTGCTCTGACCGTTCAGGCGACGACTGCGCAGGCCGGGTGGGTCGGGGTGCGGTTGATGATCGGCTATCGGGCGATCGCCGAGGGTGCCGACACTCGAACGCTTGCGGTGATTGCGGCACTCTTCGCTGCGCCCGCAGTATTGGCGGCCCTGCCGATCGGGCGCATCGCCGACAGGTTCGGCGGGCCGGTGGTGATCGTTTCGGGAATCGTGTTGTGCTCGATCGCAACCGGTGTACTCGTCACGTTTTCGGAAATGTGGGCGTTGCTCGTGTGCACGGCTGCGTTCGGACTGGGCAATCTGCTCATCATGATCGGGCAGCAGGCGTTCGTTGCACACGCCCACGTCGACGGCAAGAACGAAAGTGCCTTCGGCGCACTGACTGCCGCCGCGTCGATGGGTCAGTTGGTGGGGCCGCTCGCCGTGACGGCCGTCGCGTCGAGATTCGGCGGCGCGAGCATCGAGAGCCCGAACACGACGGCAGGCATCCTCACTGCCGGTGCCTTCACCGCGGTCGCGCTCCCCACCGCACTGTTCTTGATGCTCGGCCGCAACCACATTCGTGCCGAGAAGCCTGCCGAAGGGGAAGCGTCGGGGCTGAAATTGCTGAAGCTGCCGGGTATGTGGCAATCGTTGACGGTCAGCGGCGCGGTGCTCGTGACGGTCGATCTGCTCTATGCCTTCGTGCCCGCGTGGGCCGTCGAGCGTGGGGTGTCGGTGACGACGGTGGGGTGGCTGCTGGCGTTGCGTGCCGGGGTGTCGGTGGTCAGCCGAGTGGGGCTGGGCAGACTCGACGCGAAGTTCGGTCGCACTGTGCTGCTGAATGTTTCGCTGGCGGCGGGCGCGACCGCTCTCGCCGTGCTGCCGTTCGTACAGGCCGTCGGAGCCATCGGAGTCATGATTGCACTCGGCATCGCGTTGGGTATTCCGCAGCCACTGACCATGTCGTGGGTGGTGTCGATCGTGCCGAAATCCACGCAGGGGGAGGCGCTGGGATTGCGCATGTCGGCCAACAGATCTGCGCAGATCCTCATCCCACTGACGGTCGGCGCGCTTGCCGGCCCGTTCGGGGTGACGGGCATTCTGCTCGGCAATGCACTCGTGCTCGGGGGATCGATCGTTGCAGCCTCGCATCCGCGGAGCCGACCCTGAGCAATTGACGCTCCACTCGACGCCTCGGTCGCGAGGATTCTCCGACTCGGGGCGCAGAGTGGAGCACAAGTTGCACACGCACCGACACGGGCCTGACTCAGCTGGGATGGGTGGACATCTTCACGTGCGGGATTCCCGCTTCCAGGTATTGCTCGCCCACTCGAGTGAATCCGAATCGCCCGTACCATTTTTCGAGGTGTGCTTGCGCGGACATCTCGACCACCCCGGGGTATGCCTTCAGCGCGGCCTCGACGAGCTGTCCGGCATATCCGCGGCCACGGCCCGCAGTTGCGGTCGCGACGCGGCCGATGTGGACCGTGTCGTCGACGAGCACTCGGAGAGTGGCCAACACCTCACCGTTTTCGTCCTGGATCCAGAACAGTTCGGTCGTCGGAAGTAGGTCCGCGCCATCGAGTTCGGCTTCGTCGACGATCTTCTGTTCGTGCACGAAGACCTCGACCCGAAGCGCCATGATGCGGTACAAGGTGCTCGGATCGACGCGCGAGAGCGGTGCGTGATGGAGGGTGGTCATCGGGTCCGTTTCGTCGGGAAGCATCAATCTTCGCATCGTGTGCGGTGGACCGAGCGATTCTCCCACGTCGGTGTCGGATTCGGCTCAGATGAGTCCTTCCAAATCCGAGGCTCCCTGGACGAGGAATTCGAGCAAGGCGGAGTTGGCGGGATCGACTCTGCCCGCGATTCCCTGCAGACACAGAGCGCCGACAACATCGGAATTGCGCGTTCGTACCGGTACCGCCAGAGCGGCTCGGCCGATTCGTGATTCCTCGTTCTCGAACGAAACTCCGGTGGCGAGGATGCGGGCAAGATCGCTGTGCAGGGAAAGCTCGTCGACGAGGGTGTGTGCGGTGACCGCCCGCAACTCGAGGTTGTCGACGGCCCGGGGTGTGAACGCGAGCATGAGCTTTCCCACGGCGTGCGCATGCGGGTTTCGCATGATCGTCGGTGCCGAGACAACCTCGTGGTCGGGGTCCACGTCGACCATGCGCACTGTGCCGCCTCGTATCGTGGCGACGTAGAGGCCGTGCCGCGTCTGATCGCGCATGTCGCCGAGAACGTCTGCGACAGTCCGGACCGGGTCCGATCCCGTTGCTGCATAGGCCAGTTCGGATGTACGCCGCCCCAACGCGAAGCCCGAAAGGTCCGGCACTCGTACCAGGAAGCCGTCGGCCACCAAGAAGTTAAGCATGCGGTAGGCGGTGGCCGGTGGTACATGTGTATGCGCCGCAATCTGTTTCGCGGTTGCACCGGCACCCAGGTACGCCACCGCCTCCAGCATGGCGAGAGCCTTCTGCACGGCTTTCGGCTGTTGTCCCCCGAACCCTGTTCCCGATCCACCCCGGCGCGCATCGTGTCGTTCGGTCACCACGGTTATCTCCCGTGACGAGGAGGAGTCAGTACGGGTTTGCCCGCTGCGCTCATCTCCAGTTCGGCCGATCCCGGTAACAGATCGGCTGTTTCGACGCTGTCGAACACTCCGATGGCCTCGATGCTTTCGGGTCGGAATCTGCGTAAGCAGAGATGCCAGATCGCGCCCGACGCGCCGAGCGCCACGAACCACGCGATGTACGCCCAGGCTCCGGATCTGGCTGTGTCGACCACAGCGAATATCAACAGTCCGGATCCGGCTGCAGCGGCGCACAATCCGCACAGTCGAGTCCACACGGTGTGTTCGGATATTCGGCCGAGGAATCGCAATGCGGCAATCGACACCATCGTGTAACCGAGAACGAGCGCAATCTCGATCACGACGTCGTAGTTGTCCGGTGCGTGATCGGGGTTGTGCCACAGCGACCCGAACAACGAGACACCGACGAAGAGTGTGACTGCGGCCCAGGGGGTCCGGAAGCGAGGATGTACGCGATCGAGAAAGCTCGGGACGATCTTCTCGATGCTCATCGAGAACAACAATCGCGAACCAGCCTGCGCGAAGCCGAGCGTGGAGGCGATCCAGGATGAGCACACGCCAATGTTCACCGCCATCACGAGAAGGAGGCTCGCCCCCGAATCGACGCCGCCGAAGTACGCGTTGAGGAGTGTGCCTGCGTGCCCGGTCATTCCGGCCCATCCGGCGAACACGTAGAGCGCCCCGACCAGTAACGGGGACACCAGTAGCGTTCGGCTTACCGAGCGCAGGGGCGTACGGGCCTCCGGCCCGAAGAACGCGGCACTCTCGAATCCGGCCAGGCTGAGCACGGTCTGCATTGCAAGGAAGAGGACGAACCCGATCGGTGCATCCGTAGAGGTGCTCGTCATGTCCAACTCGACCGGCGCGCGCATCAGCAGCGCGGTGATGAGGACGAGGGTGCAGATCTCGATGACGAGAATGGTCCGGCTCGCGAAGCGCACGCCTCTGACCGCGATCGACACGACGACTACAGCGACAACGGCACTGGCTATCATCACCGATCCACCACCGAGGTGAAGTCCCGATACGTCGGCCACCTTGACGAGGTTCGCGCCTGCATTCGACAGCACCGAAATGGA
The DNA here is from genome assembly GCF_002258365.1 of Rhodococcus sp. 06-221-2. Lineage (NCBI taxonomy): Bacteria > Bacillati > Actinomycetota > Actinomycetes > Mycobacteriales > Nocardiaceae > Rhodococcus > Rhodococcus sp. 06-221-2. The sequence goes on along the minus strand of NZ_NOYJ01000035.1, from coordinate 444,846 downwards.
CACGCCCACGTAGCCGACGAGCAAGACCGCGGCGGCGGTCAGGGTGGCCCGTTTTCCGAGGCCATGGGCGACGAAGCTGTAGAGCGAACCCGATGCCGCGAGTCGGAGGGTGAACTGCCGGATGCAGAAGGCGACCAGGGTCATGACGAATGTGGCACCGACGATGGCGACGAGCCCGGCGCTGCCCACCTCGAACGTCGACATCCACAGAGCGATGAACACCATGCACGTCGCGGGGGCCATGGTCGACATGGATTGACCGAGCAAATCGAACGGAGTCAGTTGCTTACGTCCGAGCGCGCTCAACGGGGAGTACACAGGATTGATGGGCCGCTCGGTCAGAGCGGCCTGTTCGAGGGCGGCACGCAGTGCACTGGTGTTCATTGTTGTCCTGAGGGCGGTGTCCTGAGTGGGAATGAAGCCGGTCGAGAAGCACAAGGTACGACGCGGTGATTTCTTCCGTGTTTCAACGATTTCAACGGTTGGAACTTCAAGTGAGAATCGGCGACCCAAAATCGAACCGGACGTCGGACGGGCAGTGATACAGGCCATAGTCGGGCGCGTCAGATCCCTCTGACCTGCGTCGATCGGCCACTCGACGCACCACTTGGCGTCGTTCCGCATGTAACTCGGGAGAAGCGTCGGCGTCGCATCCACCTCGCATGATTCGTACAGCCGACCGAGCGACGGGCGGCGTGATGCGAACGAGGTGACGAGTTGGCGATGCTCTGGGCAGCCCTATCGTGCGTTGTCGGCGCAGTTCTGTTGGTGGCTGGCATACCGAAGGTCACGGACAACCAGCGGATGATCCGCGCAGTGCGCGGGTATCGCCTGCTGCCCGATCAGCTGGCCGTGGTTGTGGGTCGAGTGCTTCCCTGGCTGGAGATCGTGCTCGGGGTCGGCCTGATTCTCGGCATCGCTCCGGTGGTGACGGGCGCGGTCGCGTCGGCGATGTTCGTCGTGTTCTTCGCCGGACTGACGATCAACCTGCTGCGTGGAAGCCGTGATCTCGATTGCGGATGTTTCGCGTTCTCGGCCGGTGGCGAAGAGGTCGCCCACATCGGATGGTGGCACTCCGCCCGCGCAGCGTCGTTCGCGATCCTCGCGGCGGCCGTGACTCTGACTCCTGAGATCGGCGTGTTCGACCGCCTCACCGGAACGGGAGTCGGCCTGTTCGTCGTCGCACTCGTGTGGGTCGGGGTCTACGCGCGCTCGGTCATGTCCTTCGGCCGCCGACCGATCGACGACTACCTCACCAACGCCGCAATCGAGCTCCGCGCAATCTCGTCCGTCAGCCGCTACTGATTTCACTCATTCCGAAAGGCACGTCGATGACTGTATTTCTCGTGACCATGGTTCTCGTCCTCACCGTGGCCGTTGCCGGGCTTCTGCTCATGATTCTCGGACTGGCCCGCGAAATTGGCCGAGTACAAGTGCGTTTGGGGCCCCTCGGCGCGCGGATGATGGATACCGGCCCGAAGATCGAGCAAGCTGGGCCGAGCTTCCACGGTCTGACCGATCACGTCGGACGAACCGTCAGTGTCGGTGGCCATCGCGAGCGGCCGCAGCTGTTGCTGTTCACCGCTCCCGGATGCTCGACGTGCAAATCGCTTCTGCCCGGTATGAAGTCGATGGCCAAGGGTGAATCCGACCTCGACATCGTCATGATCTCCGACGGCACCCCGGCCGAGCACGCAGAGTTCCTCGCCGGAGCCGGACTGGGATCCGAGCTGAGCTACGTCGACGGCCGAGACGTAGGAATCGCGTACCAGATCGGCACCACACCGTTCGGCGTCATTCTCGACGAACACGGCAAGATCAAGGCGAAGGGTCTGTGCAATCACATGGCCCAGGTCGAGAGTCTGCTCAACGCACTCGAATCCGGTACGCCGTCGCTGCAGCACCTGCACACCCAGGCTGCCCGAAATCACGCAGGCGCTGCCTAGTCCCACTCGGATCCCTTCACACATCGGAGAGCACATGGACAATCACGAACATCCCCACGATCCGCACTCGGGTAGTAGCGAGCAGCGGTATCCGGTCGACGAGAACACCGTGGCCGAGCAGGCCGAATGGATGGCAGGACGCGGAGGTAGTTTCGCGAGCCGGTCGGGTCGTAAACTGTCCGAACGTGTTTCACGTCGATCCATGATCTCGAAGATCGGCAGATGGACGCTCGGTGCCTCGGGAGTAGCCGTCGTCAGCGCGCTTCCGGTCTCTCGGGCATACGCGCAGGAGACTCCTGCGGCTCCCACACCCGAGCCGCAGGTTCCCGAGTACGACGGCAGCAACCCCGCAGAGTGCGACTACTGGCGCTGGTGCAGCATGGACGGAACGTCCTGTGCTGCATGCGAAGGCGGCGGATTGACCACCTGTGCACCAGGATCCAAGCCCGGTGCCGAATTCTGGGTCGGCTGCTGCACCAACCCTGCCGACGGCAAGACCTACCTCATCGCCTACTACGACTGCTGCGGTGCGCCGAGCTGTTCCAATGCATTCTGCGGTGAACCCGACATGCAGGCAACGATGTACAACCCGGTCAGCGGCAGTTACGACCAAGAAATCATCTGGTGCGTCTCGGACGAATCGCAGGCCTACACGTGCACCATGGCTCCGATCGTCGGCGCGGATTGCCAGGCCCGTCCCGCTGCTCGCCCGAAGGTAGGTGCCGGCTCGTGACACGTCTACGCCGCACCGCGGTACTCACTGCCGCCCCGTTGGCCGCCCTACTGGCGATGACGTCGTGCAGTTCGTCGAGCGAGGACACCGAGGACTCGGCCTCGTCGACCGAGGTCACCTACCCGTCCGTCGAATTCACCGCGCCCGGTGAGGGGATCGGTCTCGGTGAAGAGGATCAGGAGATCACGGGCCAGATCCCCGAGCCGCTCCACGTCGGCGAGATCACCCCGATCGGCGCAAACCAGATCCTCGGCATCGAAGGCGGTTTCGGCAAGCTCGAAATGACCGTCAACGCACTCGATCCAGCGACCGGCAAGGTCACCACGCGCGTGACCGTCGGTGCGGGAATCTGGGATCCGGTGGTGCACGGGTTCGTCGGCGAGACCAGCAGCGACCCGGCCATTGTCGCAGCCGAGGTGTGGCGTCCCCGTGGATCACGTGGGGCAGCGGACTTCACCGTCAGTACCTATTCGGGAAACCTGCTCGAACCGAAGGAGGCGAAACTCCCCGATGTGGCACGCGTGCACTCACGGGAAGGATCGAACGCCGTCACCTCCGACGGCAAGTACTTTGTCAGCTGGGACGACGGGCTCTACGGAATTCGCGTCGTGGATCTGGGGGCCGGCAAGGAATCGGGCGCACTCCGCATGATCGGCTGCGGGCCGTTCACCTGGATGGTCGGCCATGATCTGTACAGCGTGTGCGAGGACACCCGAGAGCTCTTGCACGTCAACATCGGTGACGACGGCGTCCCGACCGAGGTGGGCCGCGAGAAGGTCCTCCCGGACGACTTCGTCAGTACCCGTAAGACGACGTTCGCCGAGGAAGCGAAGAAGGCTCTGCTTGTCAGTGAGAACGGCGACGTGTTCGTCTTCGACTTCTCGAACGGACTTCCCACCGAGGCAGTGAAGCCGATCGGAAACGCCGGCGACCCGTCCGGACGCTTCTCGGAGAACGTCATCAACGCCGACGCGACCCGCATGGCCATCACCTACACCGACAGCATCATCCATCCGGACTCTGCGCGCGGCGGCTCGGTGGCGAAGATAGTACTGTCCGACGCTGCGAATCTTGCCCCCGTTCGCTCGTTGACGTTGGCGGACATCGGCATCGAGAGCTTCTCCTCTATGGCGTTCAGTCTGGACGGCAAGACGTTCTACGTACTGGGCGACGGTGCCGAGGTCGACGGGGTCGCGCCCCAGAAGCTCGTCGGATTCGATGCCGCAACAGGGCAGCAGGTCAGCTCCGTCGACATCGACGGCGCAGTCAACCCGATCACGAATCTGATCACCCCCGAGGAAATCGAGTGACTTCATCGGACACCCGGACGATGCTGGGCCGACGCCGCTTCCTGTCCCTCGCGACAGCAGGCGTCGGCCTGGCGGGAATCGGTGCACTCGGTGTCGCCGGTTGCAGCGCCTCCTCCGAGGGGACATCCGGATCCACGGACAAGTTGAACTACATCAAGCCGACCGACCCAGAAGTCGCTGCCGCCGAGGCGGCGCGCGCATCCTCCGGGAAGACAGCGACGTACGCCCTCGCGGCCGGCATGGCAGCGGTGGACCTGGGCGGGCGTCTGGTGAACACGTGGACCTACGGAAGCGGTGCGGTAGCGCCGGAACTACGGCTCACGGCCGGCGACACGATGCGCGCATCGGTCACCAATTCCCTGTCGAGCGACACGAGTATCCATTGGCACGGCATCCGGATTCGCAACGACATGGACGGCGTGCCACCCGTGACGCAGGAGGCGATAGTTCCGGGCAGCACCTTCGACTACTCGTTCATCGCCCCCGATCCCGGGACGTATTGGTACCACTCGCATTCGGGCCTTCAGGCCGACCGGGGGTTGTTCGGGGCCCTGATCGTCGAAGATCCCCACGACAACTCCGGTGCCGACGCCGATGCCGTTCTGGTACTGGATGATTGGGTCGACGGACTGGGAACCACACCCGACGCGATCATGGCAGCGCTGAATCCGGAACTGCACGGCGGCGGTCACGCCGGTCACGGCGGGGGAGCGGCTCCGGCTCCGATCGGCGCAGACGAAGCCACGGTTGCAACGTCGTTGACCTCGTCGGGACACGGCGAGTCGCAGGTGCTCGGGGGCATGACGCAACACATCGCCTATCCGCTGCACCTGATCAACGGGCGACCTCCCAACGATCCGACCGTCGTCGAGGCCGCAACCGGCTCTCGGCTACGGTTGCGAATCGTCAACGCGGGAGCAGAGACTCCGTATCGGTTCGCGGTCGCAGGACACCGCATGACGATCGTTGCCGTCGACGGCTTCGACGTGGTGCCGGTCGAGACCGATGCGATTCTCATCGGTATGGCACAGCGATACGACGTGCTGGTGACCGTCGCTTCCGGAGCATGGCCGATGGTGGCCGCAGTGGAGGGCAGGCCGGGATACGCCTCGACGGTATTGCGCAGCACAGATGCCGCACCCTTGGCGAATCCTGATGTCGGAGCATCGATTCCGGAGCTGGGACGCGAACTGATTCTAGAGAGTGACCTCCGGCCGGCAGAGAAGTCGAAGCTGGCCGACAGAGCTCCCGACCGCGAGTTCTCGGTGGATCTGCTGCAGGCCGGTGATCGGTACGTGTGGGCGATGGCCGGGGCGGATGCGGGCAAGCTCGTCATGAAGCAGGGCGAGCGAATTCGCATCACCATGAACAACACGTCGACCATGTGGCACCCGATGCACACGCACGGACACACGTTCGCGGTTCCGGACTACGGCGGGCTGCGCCGAGACACCGTCAACGTCCTGCCCGGAACCTCGTTGGCGATCGACTTCGATGCGGACAATCCCGGCGAGTGGATGTTCCACTGCCACAATGCCTATCACTTCGAGGCGGGTATGACGGCGAACTTGATGTACATCAGATGAGAGGTAATCCATGAAGAAGATACTTGTCCTGGTCGCGGCGCTGGTTGCGCTGCTGGGCCTGACGGCGTGCAGTAGCGACTCGGGAAGCGATGCCCCCGCGGCGACGGTCCGAGTCGAGAACATGAGCTACAGCCCGGCGTCGGTGACGATCAAGAAGGGCGAGACCGTCGAGTGGATCTTCGACGACAACGGTCTGCCGCACGATGTGGTCGAGACGGCCGACGAGACCTTCAAGAGCGAGCTGCTGACCGAAGGTAGCTACTCCTACACCTTCGAGGAGGCAGGCACATTCGACTATCACTGCACCCCGCACCCGATGATGCTCGGCACGGTCGTCGTCGAGGAATGAGAACGGTGGTGGCGGTCTCGATACTGACGATCGCCGCCGGGTGCTCGGCCGAACCCGAGATCGACGCCACCGTGCTCATCAGCAACGTCCGCTTCGATCCTCAGGAGGTGACCGTCCCTGTCGGGGGCACCGTCGAGTGGCAGTTCGACGATGGCGGGCTCCTCCACGAAGTTCACGCAGAGGGCGTATTCGACAGTGGTGTCAACGGAGACAGTACGTTTCGGTTCACGTTCGACACGCCGGGTGACGTGGAGTACCACTGCTCGATTCACCCGTACATGTCCGGAACGGTTCACGTCGGCTGATGTGCACCACCACAGAAATCGAGGAGGTATCCATGACCACGATCATCGATCACACTGCACTGCAACAGGATATGCCCCAGATCAGGCCGACCCTGCAGAGTTCGGTGGGGCTCGGCACACGCACCGTTCTGATTTCGGTCGCTGCTGCGATCGGCGCGGGTGCAGCGCTCGCGTTCACACCGACTGCTGCGACCGGGCTGACCGGTGTCGTAATTGCCGCGGGAGCTGTCACAGCGCTCGCAGCCAACTGGTCGACGTGCGGAATGTCAGTCGCTGGAGTTGTCGTAGCGCCGAAGCAGCCGGGGCGTAAGGGATCGTCGACGCCCGTCCGTCGACTCGGTTGGCATGCAATGGGTTCTGTCGTCACCGGTTCGGTGACGGGTGCCGTGATCGGTGCTGCCGGGGCCTTGGTCACGGGTGCGGTGCCGGTCGCCGCGATACTCGGAGTGTGGGCGGTTCTCGCCTTCGCATACGGATTGCACGAGCTGGGCCTGATCTCGATGCCGACTCCGATGCGTAGGCAGCAGCTACCGCGTCATCTGCGGCGGAGTATGGAACCGTGGAAGGTGTCGCTGTTGTTCGGTGCCATCATCGGCCCGGGCTTCTTGATCTACATCCGGTCGAGTGCGTACTACCTGATGGCACTTGGTGTGGCAGCGATGGGCTCGCCCGCTTTGGGTGCGGCTCTGTTCGTCACGGTCTCGCTCGGCCGCTGCATGCCGAGCGCGTTGGCAATCGTGCACACCCGTCGGGGCGGATCGATGCCCGGCTTCCTGTCGTTGATGTGCGTCGTGGACCGGCGCGTTCAGGCGTTCACGGGGGCCGTGCTCGTCGGTGCAGCCGTGTTCGCGGGAGTCGTCCTGCTCTGAGCTGTGCAATCAGGGGTGGCCCGGGTTCGATACCTGGGCCACCCCTTTTGTGGTTTCCCGATCTGAATCAGTCGTGGTGTTCCGACTCCGTGAACCCCATCCCGCACAACACCGTCCGAAGGTGTGAGTCGTAGAGCGCGTCCACACTCGAGACCAGGCGTGGCAAATTGCCGAACTGTTCGGAGACGAGAAAACCCAAGATCGACGCCCAGGCGTTGAGTCCTACCGCCGCTATGCGCAGAAGGTGTTGGCGGTCGATACTTTTCGCGAGAGCAGTCTCTTGCAGATCGAGCAAATAGGTCCCGAGATCGCCGGGCTCGAGCAGTTCGGGGATCTGGCACCGAGTCAGGTCTGCCGATCCGTTCTCGACCGCAGCGAGATAGACCACCATCGGTGAAAGTAGTGCGCGGCTTGCTGCCGGGCCGGTCACTGCGGCGTCGGCGTGAAAGCCGGCGATGGGGGTTCCGAAGATCAGCGCGAAATCGTGGGGGTGGGCGAGCGTCCACTGTCTGATTGCGTGGCCCATGGCCCACCACTGGGCCTGCAGATCATGTGGGTCCGCGTCGGTTCGAGCAGCGTCGATGGAGTCGCCGAGCGCGGTGTATGCGTCGATGCAGAGCGCTCCGATCAAGGCCGATTGGTTGTCGAAGTACCGGTAGATCGCCGCCGAGGACATTCCCATTTCCCGTGCGACAGCACGCAAGGACAACCCGCCCGGCCCGTGTTCGGCCAGATGCGCACGAGCCCGCGTCTTGATCTCGTCGACGGTCTCCTTACGTCGAGCTTCTCGACGCGATGGTGCAGCTGCTCCGCCCACTGTGACCACTCCTCCCGATCCTGTCTTCCCGTGCCCCGTTGACAGTCTAGGCAGACAGCGCCTACTGTGCGATCACCGATCGAAATGTTATCGATGATTACATTGCGCTTCGCATCGATCGAAGGAAGTGGCGAACATGGCAGCTCAACCCGGTCGGCACACCGACGTAGTGCCCCCTTTCCGTAAACGCACGTTCACTGCGGCCGCCATGACGCGTGATGTCGGCACTCTTCTCAGGCGCGGACGCAGCCTTGTCACCGTCTGGACACCGACTGGCGTCAACCCGCTGCTGCGTGAGCAGGTCATGTTCGCCGTTGCGATGGTCAACGACTGCAAGTTCTGCGCTTTCATGCACGACGATGCCGCGATCACCTCCGGCGCGGACCGCGACGGATTGGCGCGGCTGGTCGGCTTGGATCCGGCCGACGCGACCGACGATGTCTTGATCGCGGTGGTGTGGGCGCAGAGCCGAGCGGCGAACGGTCTCGGTCGTGCTGACGAGGCCCTCGAACGTCGGATGGAAAACCGGTACAGCCCACAGCGAATCCGTGACCTCGATACCGTCGTTCGAGTCATGACGCTGCTGAACGTATCCGGCAATACCGCAGAAGCGCTGATTCGCCGGATGCGCGGGCATTCGGTACCGGGAAGTCGCGTGGTCGACGAACTGATTGTCGGGGGAACCTACTTGGTCGGGGCCGTTGTCTCGGCGTTGTCGTTGGCACTGCGACGGCGGGTGTCCCCGAAGAAGGTGTGGCACGAGTTCGATCGATTCGACGGTCGTGCTCTCACCGCGCAGGGCAGCGTGAACGGTCGTGTGGGTTCATGACGAAGCCCACGTGGGACGCCATAGTCGTCGGGTCTGGATTCGGCGGTGCGGTCACTGCAGCACGACTGGCAGAAGGCGGCCACCGGGTTCTGATTCTCGAACGTGGGGCATGGTGGGATGGCGACCGGGTTCCCGCATCGGGTCGGACGGGCCCATTGCATATGGTGCGAGGGATCCGATATTCCACTCGGTCACGCAGTATGTCTGTCGGAGTCCGCCGTCACGGACTGTACGAGCTACATCAGTTCGACCGGTTGACCTGTGTGGTGTCCAGCGGGGTCGGCGGCGGATCTCTCGTCTACACCGACATGCAGGTGCCACCACCGGACGCCTACCTCGACGCTTTCCCCGACTGCATCGACGCAGCCGAGATGCGGCCACATATCGACGCGGTCCGAACAATGCTCGCCCCACGTCCGGTTGCGCCGATTCCGCAGAAGGCGCGCGCATTCGACCGCGCCGTGACCGCAGCGGGACTGGGCCCGGTGCATTTTCCCGATCTGGCTCTCACGAGCCATCCCCATGGCAAACCGAGTAGGGCGACGATGGGAACGACCTATCTGCCGATGGCGCTGCGTCACGGAGCCGAGTTGCGGGCCATGAGTGAGGTCGTCGCCATGTCGCAGACACCCGACGGCGGATGGCAGGTGCGGTACCGAGACCACGAACGCGGTCGCAGCTATGTCGAATCTGCACCTCGATTGATCCTGTCGGCGGGAACGCTGGGAACGATGCGGCTCCTGTTCGACGCTCGCGACCGGCTCGGAACGCTGCCCCTTGTCAGCTCCGCCCTGGGACGTGGCTTCACCCCCAACGGGGACATGGTGACCGTGGTTCATCGGACCGCGCAGCGAGTCGATTCCGTTGCAGGACCGCCGATCACTGCGTATCTGACCGCGGAGGGCCGACGTGATTTCCTCACTGCCGAGGTGGGGCTTCGCCTGCACCACATGGCCCCGTCCGCCGCGGTGGCGAGATTGCTGCCACGAACTGCCCTGCTGATCGGTATGGGCGCGGACCGTATCGCGTCGGAGGCCACCTACGACGGGCGCAATCTTCACCTCGGCACCAACCGCGACGACGATTCCGAATTGTTCGAGAGACTCGCCGAGCACGCCACGGCGATCGCGTCGGGCTACCGGGCGAAACGCACGATCGTCAATGCGCCTTTCGGTCGCGGCAGCACGCGTCTGGCTTCGGTCCACCCACTCGGTGGAGTACCGATGGCCGAGTCGCCGACGAACGGCGTGGTCGACACCTCCGGGCAGGTTCACAACTATCCCGGACTTTTCGTCGCCGACGGGTCGATACTGCCGTCCGCGCCGGGCATTCCGCCCGCCATGACCATCGCCGCAATGGCCGAACGCATCAGCCACCAGATCCACCGATGCCCAGAAACCTCTGGGCTCTAGAACACCTGTCAGGAGAATCCGATGAAAGACAACACAATTCGCTTGCACAGCCTCGTCGACGCCACTGCTCCGATACCGACATCTCGTGACGGTCTCGGCTTCGCCGATCTGGCGTCGCTGATGAACGCCTCGCCGTCACCCGTCGTCCTTGCCGGCGACTACACCGGAAGAATAGTGTCTTTGATTGCTCTGCAACGACTTCCGGGCATGCTGCGCACTCCGATCACCTCCATCGTCGCGATGCTCGCGCGCCCGATATGGCGCGGCAAGAGATTCGACGGCAACACTGGAACCAACCTGTGGATCGGTCGCCGACGACCCCGCACATTCGGTGACTTCGCGATCACGACCGCCCAGGACGGGCACCACGCAGCACTGGACTACGACCAGCGTACGAACCCTCGGCCGGTTCGGCTCATCACCGGCGAAGCAGCTGCGATGGGGCCCGGGGTGTTCATTGCCGCGATGTACCTCACTGTCATGCGGCGACGCATCACGCTGATGTACTTCACTTTGGACCGGTGACCACGATGCGTGCCGTTCACCGTCGACTTGGATCGGACGATGCCTCGGTTGAATCTCGTCGCTCGGGGAATCATGTGTTGGTGGACGACGACGATGTTCTGGACGACGATGTTCTGGCTGTGTTTCGGCATGCATTCGACTGCGCGCGCAGCGGTGATGCCTCGTGGTTGCAGTCGTTTTTCGAGGCCGGAGGGTCCGTCGACCTGACCAACGACAAGGGCGACACACTGTTGATTCTGGCGGCGTATCACGTACAACCAGGTGCGGTGAGCATGCTTCTGACGCTGGGGGCTGCGGTGGATCGCGTGAACGACAACGGTCAAACAGCGTTGGCGGCCGCGGTGTTTCGTCGGTCGACGCCCATTGTGAGGATGTTGCTGAAGGCAGGCGCGGACCCCGCAGCCGGGGCTCGATCGGCGCACGCAATCGCCCAGTACTTCGAGTTGGACGACATGGCAGCGATGCTGACCGAGCCCCAGTCGGGGTAGCCCTACTTCCTGGCCTTGGCCTTGGCTGCCCGCTTACGAGCAGGCTTGTCGGGGACTGCAGGCGGGATGTTCGACGCCATCACCGCGGGGGCACGATCCCAGGCTCGGTGCAATCCGACCGCAGCGAGCAACGCGTCGTTGAACGCTTTCACCGCTGTCTCGCCGATGACGACGCCTGCGTCGTCGGCACCGATTCCGGCCTGCTCGAGCAGTGCCGCTCCGTCGCCCCAGGCACCCATCGCTTTGCAATGACGGAATGCTTCCTGCAGCAGCAGGATCAGCTTGATGTCGTTCGTCGGTGTTGTTCCGCCCGCGACGACGAAAGCGTCGAACTCGATCGAACGAACTGTGAGGAATGTTCGCTCGACCACCTGAGTGCGCACGCCTTTACCGAGGATGCCGCCGGCCGCAGCGATGACGTGCACTGTGGCACCGCGGCGCGCGGCTGCCGTCCGTAGCTTGCCGATTCCGGACAGGTCCGATCCGGCGTCGGCGATGACGCCGATCTTGCGTCCGGCAATCGGTCCTGGAGCCTCGACGATCTGAGACAGTGCGGGGGAGAGCAGCACGTCCTCAGCGGGTGTGCCGACTGGTGCAGGCAGGCCGAGGCCGGCGGCGACGCGCTCGCACAGATCGGCGTCGACATTCGAGAGAACCTCGAGCTCGCGTTCCTTGATCGATTGCTCGAACACTTTGCCCAACTCGAACGTGAATGCCTCGACGAGGTGATCCTGCTCGACGGCACTGAGGCTGCGATAGAACATGGTGGGCTGGGTGAAGTGGTCGTCGAAGGATGCGGGGTTCGCTCGTACTGCGCGTCCTTCGATGAGGCGTTCGGTCTGCACGTATTCGTGGTCCTTCTCACCTGCTACCGCTGGTTCTCCGTCGTCGACGGAGTTGCTGAGGTACGGGGCCAGGCCGGTGTGGACGGCGGTCTGGTGCATGCCGTCTCGCAGCATGTCGTTGACAGGTGCATGCGGCCGGTTGATCGGCAGTTGCGAGAAATTGGGGCCGCCGAGACGCGTGATCTGGGTGTCCAGGTAGGAGAACAGACGCGCCTGCATCAGTGGATCGTTGGTGACTTCGATGCCCGGCACCAGGTGGCCCGTGTGGAACGCGACCTGCTCGGTTTCGGCGAAGTAGTTCGTGGGGTTAGCGTCGAGGGTGAGCTTGCCGATGGGTTGCACCGGAACCAGTTCTTCAGGAACGATTTTCGTGGGATCGAGCAGATCGATGCCCTCGTAGGTCTCGGTGCCATCGTCGGGCATGACCTGGATTCCGAACTCGTATTCCAGTGGGGCACCGGCCTTGATGCCGTCGGACATGTCGCGTCGATGGAAGTCAGGATCGACGCCCGCTGCGATCTGGGCTTCCTCCCATACCAGCGAATGCACTCCGGCGAGTGGCTTCCAATGGAATTTGACCAGCCTGGTCTCGCCGTTCTCGGCGACGAGGCGGAACGTGTGGACGCCGAAGCCTTCCATCGTGCGATACGAGCGCGGGATACCTCGATCGCTCATGTTCCACATGACGTGGTGAGTTGCCTCGGTGTGCAGCGAGACGAAGTCCCAGAAGGAGTCGTGTGCCGACTGAGCTTGCGGCAGTTCGATATCGGGCTGCGGTTTGCCGGCATGAATGATGTCGGGGAACTTGATGCCGTCCTGGATGAAGAAGACGGGCATGTTGTTTCCGACCAGGTCGAAGGTTCCTTCGTCGGTGTAGAACTTGACCGCGAAACCGCGGGTGTCGCGGACGGTGTCGGCGGAACCACGCGATCCGAGAACGGTCGAGAAGCGGACGAAAACCGGTGTCCGCTTGCCCTTCTGGGCGAGGAATCCTGCCTTGGTCACGGTCTTCGCCGACCCGTAGGACTCGAACGTTCCATGTGCGGCGGCACCGCGTGCGTGCACGACGCGCTCCGGAATTCGCTCGTGATCGAAGTGGGTGATCTTCTCGCGGAGGTGGAAGTCCTCGAGCAACGTCGGGCCGCGATCGCCCGCCTTGAGCGAATGATCGGTGTCGGGGAGACGTACGCCTTGCGCAGTCGTCAGGAAATCACCGGTCTGGGCTCTCGTATCGCGAGCTCCGGTCGGGCCGTTGGGTGCCGGCGACGATTGATCCGGGCGAGGGATGGGTGGCATGTTCGGCCTTCTTTCGTTGTTGGAGCTGTCAACTCGGACGTTCGTGGTCGATGGACGGTGGGCTTCGATGTCACGCGCTCCCCGGGTCGTCGTAGAACAAGCCGTCTCCGCGGACGATGTCGAACGCGAGGGAGGAGATCGAGCGGGCATCGGCGTAGGCACGGGCACGCAGCCGCGCGGTTGCCTCGTCGAGCGACACATGCAGACGTTCGGCCAACACACCGACTGCGATGTTGATGTCGGATCGAGCGAAGCGAAATGCACCCTCGGGTGGTCGAAGTGTCGACTCGTCGAAAAAATTCGGCTGGGCTGCCACTTCTCCGACGACGATGTCACCGAGGGGCGACGCCGCGGCCTGGGCAGCGGCGATCTGTTGTGTCGTCATCGTTCCCGACTTTTGGGTGTAGAGCTCGAGGACCCCGAGTCGAGCACCACCACTGAACAATGGGAACGCGTACACCCCATGCACGTCGAGCTCCTGAAGAACTTCCGACGCGAACGACGGCCATCCCGTGGTATCGGGCCGATTACCGATGTCCGGGTGTAGTTGCGGCTCCCCGGTGACGAAGGCATCGATGCAGGGGCCCTCGCCGGTGGTGAATTGGAGCTCGTCGATGCGGGCTGCTTCGGAGTTCGTGGCGTACAGCAGATCCCGAGCATCGGCATCGTCGGTGAGGATGGCGACAGCAGCTCCGTCCACGCCGGCCTCGGCCACGCACCGCTTGCTGACTCGTACGACCCCCTCCAGATGGTGTCCGTACATCGATGCGCCGAAGCTATCGGAGTCCGGGGCGTGGGCGCGTCGGGACTCTTCCGTATTTTCTTCCTCGGCCACGTTGCCCTGCCTCTCTGTGTCAATCGAACCGCCACACCGGATCCGCGCACCCCGCGGATCTGTTTCATCGATCGGTCGGTGGCGTCCGGGATGTTCACGGAGTCCGGTTGTGTTCCTCCCGCAATTTGCGACCCTCCTCGACAGCCTGCGCATCCTTTTCGTCGTTCTTGTCCGATACCCGGGTGTCTCGGGGCGGCAGTTGCAGACGCTCTTCGGCGACGATGCCGGCCTGGAGTTGGCGGCCGCGTTCGAGTTCGGAGTCCAGTTCGGCACCGAACAGCAAGGCCAAGTTGGTGATCCACAGCCACAGCAGGAACACGATGGCTCCGGCAAGGGAGCCGTAGGTCTTGTTGTAGCTGGAGAAGTTGGCGACGTAGAAACCGAATGCGACGGTGGCGAGAATCCATACGATGATGCCGACCGCGGCACCGGAACTGATCCATTTGAACTTGGGCTGCTGCACATTCGGCGTTGCGTAGTACAGAATCGCGACCGCGAGTACCACCACGATCAGAACCAGCGGCCACCGTGCGATGTTCCAGATCGTCAGTGCGGTGTCGCCCAGTCCGACGGCGTCGCCCACAGCTTTGGCCACGGGGCCACTGATGGCCAGCATGACGGCGGCGAGCGCAATCAGGGTCAAGGCGATGAGCGTGACCAGAAGCATCACGGGGCGCAGCTTCCAGATGGGCCGTCCCTCGTCCACCTCGTACATGCGGTTCATCGCGCGGCCGAATGCGCCGACGTAGCCGGACGCAGACCACAGTGCGCCTGCGATACCGATCATCAACGCGAATCCGGCAGTGGGCGCTTGGACGAGCTGTTCGATGGTGGGACGCAACGTGTCGACAGCGGATTGCGGGCCTAGATCGCCGACGATCTGCAGCACACCGTCGACCGTGGCCTGTCCCTGGCCGAACACACCCAGCAACGACACGATGGCCAGGATGGCGGGGAAGAGCGAGAGCACGGCGTAGTAGGTCAACGCGGCTGCAAGGTCGGTGCACTGATCCCGGGAGAACTCACGGGCGGTTTTCTTCAGTACATAGATCCACGACGGCTTGGTCAGATCGGCGGGTGAATCCGCTTTGCGCGGATCGTCCGGATCTGCCTCGGTGGGTGCGGGTGATGCTGCTGAATCGGCCATGGCGATCGCATACCCGGGGTTTTTCGGTGGAAACCGGGAAATGCGACCGCCATGACGGTCGTTCGATCCGGCCGTCAGTTCACTTCGTTGCGCTCGTGCTCGGTACGCGCGTCGAGGTCGCTGTCGTCGAGATGCTTCGGCGTCTTGGCGTGCTCTTTGTGGTCGGGGTGAGCTTCCTCGGTGGGGATCATGACGTCGTCGAGGGTCGGTTCGTTGTTTTCACTCATGGTGATTCGATGCCCGGGAGGATGGCGGCTCAAACTCCTGAGCCAGTGTGGTTTCGATCGATGTGCAGGGGGCACTTCGACTGTGGTCGATTTTCGGAGGTAGAGATGCGAACTGTAGTGATCGGCGCGACCGGCAATGTCGGCACCGCCCTGCTGCGAAGGCTCACCGACGAGCATCCGGGCAACTCCATTGTCGCCGTAGCGCGGCGTCCGCCGAGCCTCAATCCTTTTGCCGAGCAAGTCGACTGGGTTCCGCTGGATCTCACCGGCGAACACGCACCGTACGAGCTACGCGCGTTGTGCCGCGGCGCAGACGCAGTGGTTCATCTGGCCATCGCCTTCCAGCCGATGCGTGATCGCGATTATCTGCGGGCAGTCAATGTCGACGCAGTGCGCACGGTGGCAACTGCCTGTGCGGACGCCGGAGTTCCTCATCTGGTGCACATGTCTTCCGGCGGGGTGTACGCACCAGGGTCGTACGGCGAGAAAGTCGACGAGTCGTGGCCGAGAACGGGGGTGTCCTCGTCGACCTACAGCATGGACAAGGCTGCCGCCGAGGATGTGCTCGACGAGTTCGAGGCAGCACATCCCGACGTCGCGGTCGCTCGAATCAGGCCGGGTCTGATCGGCCAGTACGAGTTCGGGAGTGCGCTGTTGCGTTACGCCCTGCCCGATCTCGTGCCGTCGGCAATCGTCGATCATCTGCCGATCCTGCCCATTGACAGGTCGTTCGCCGTTCCGGCCGCACACAGCGACGATGTCGCCGATGCCATTGTGCGAGTGCTGGATAGGCGTGCAACTGGGCCCTACAACCTCGGCGGCCCGACGCCCGTGCGAGCCCACGACGTGGCCGACGCGTTCGGTGCGCGCATCGTGCCTGTGCCCTCTCGGGTGTTGTCTGCTGCTGCGCGCCTCGGCTTCGAGACCCACGTGTCCGCAGTCCATCACGGTTGGGTCGATCTCGCGTTCGCCACCCCGATGTTGAACACCGACCGCGCTCGACGGGACCTGGACTGGACTCCGCGAATCGATGGTCCGGACGTGGCCCGAGAGGTCATTCAGGGTATGCGCGACAACGCGGGTGCGTCCACCACGTCCCTGCGCTCGCGTACTGCGAAGGACCGCCTGCGAGCCTTCGGTCGACGGGGATTCATTTCTCGCGCGAAAAGGCCGTGAACACGGCATGTCCGACGCCGGGGCAGGTGTAAATTCCCGCCCATGGCATGTCGAATCAGCGAATTGGTACTCGAAGGTCGCGATCCCGAGGCCTTGGCATCGTTCTGGTGTGAGGTGTTGGACTTCGTCGTATTGGATAGGGAGGGTGACGGTTCCGTCGAGATCGGTGCGCGCGACGGTTTCGGCGGCTCGCAGCCGACCATCATCTTCGTCCCTAGCGAGAATCCCGAGCCGGCGAAACCTCGGCTGCACATCGACGTCAATGCAACCGATCGAGATCAGGACGCCGAGCTCGAACGACTGCTCACCCTCGGTGCCCGACGAGTGGATATCGGCCAGACCGGCCAGGAGTCGTGGCACGTGCTGGCGGATCCGGAAGGCAACGAATTCTGTTTGCTGCGTCCAAGACTCAGTCCCGTGTGACGGTACTGTCCTGGCGGTGATCGGCACCCGTCGACCGTCTGGACCAGTAGCTGGCCAGCAGCGATCCGGATACGTTGTGCCACACCGAGAAGATCGCCGCGGGGAGTGCTGCAGCGGGTGAGAAGTGGACCGAGGCCAGTGCCGCTGCCAAGCCGGAGTTCTGCATACCGACTTCGACGCTGATCGCACGGCGGCTGGCGACATCGAGTCCGCATGCCCTACCGATTCCGTAGCCCACCGCGAGGCCCAGCGAGTTGTGCAGCACGACGGCAAGGACGATGAGGGCACCGATCGACAGCAGGGTCGGCGCGCTGGCGGACACCACGAGGACAACCACGCAACGGTGAAAATCCGGTGCAGCTGACCGCGGTGAGCGCGGTCAGCTGCACCGGACTCTGTACTCGGACGGTGTTAGTAGCTGACAAGCCTTGACCGGCCGGTGCTCACGTCGGAGGGGCGATGGTCGTCGACAACTCCAGTAGATGTGTGCGGGTGAGCGCGTGAGCGCGGTGCTCTTCGCGTGCGGCGATTGCCTCGACGACGTCGGCGTGGGTGTCGTGGTCCGAGTCCTCTCCGAACGCGCCCTTGATCTTCAGCATGTCGATCATCGCGGTCCGTAACCGTGGGGCCATGGAGTCGAAGAGTTCGAGCAGGATGTCGTTGTGCGACGCGACCACGATGGAGCGGTGAAAAGCCATGTCCGCCTCCACCAGATCGACCGCGTCGGCGCGAGCGGTGTTGCGTAGCTCGAGTGAGCGACGGATGACGTCGAGGTCGTTGGGGGTGCGTCGGGCCGCAGCGAGAGCAGCCGCCTCACCTTCGATGGCGAGGCGGGCTTCGAGGACAGCGGTGATGTGAACCCGCTGCAACACTCGGTCCCAGTCCGTCCGAGCCTCATCGAGTGATTCGACGAAGACTCCTGATCCCTGCCGGGTGACGAGGATTCCGCGCCCCGCCAGTTGTCTGATGGCCTCGCGCATCGTCGATCGCCCGACGTCGAACATGGGGGCAAGGGTCGTTTCACCTGGCAGTTTGGTGCCGACCGGCCACTCACCGGACTGAATTTTGGCATGCAGCAGTGCGGCGGCCTGATCGGCCAACGACGTTCGGCGTATCGCGGTCACAAACGAAGACTACTCCTCAGCTTGTCTGAGGAGTGATGCTACATTGCTCGCATGCGCACAGATTTCCCCACTCTGTCCACTCCCGCCGGACCCGTTCCCGCCGGCGCGCCCACCTGGAATCGGCAGCGGCACTCCCAGATGCCGTCGCATCGTTACCGTGACGTCTACGCCAAGGTCGACATTCTGCTGACCAAGCGTCGCTGGCCGGAGCGACGGTTGACCGAGGCACCGCTGTGGGTGCCGGTCGATCTGCGCGACGGCAACCAAGCGTTGCCGGAGCCGATGGATCCTGCCCGCAAGAAGCAGTTCTTCGAGTTGATGGTTGCGATGGGCTACAAGGAAATCGAAGTCGGGTATCCATCGGCATCGCAGACCGATTTCGATTTCGTGCGGCTGCTGGCACACACCGATCTGGCACCGGACGACGTCACCGTGGTCGTCTTCACCCCGGCCCGACGCGACCTGATCGAGCGAACCGTGGAGTCGATCCGCGGAATCACCAACGACGTCGTGATCCACATGTACACCGCCACGGCTCCTACGTGGCGCGAGGTCGTGCTCGGCCGGGAGGCCAACGAGCTTCGCTCACTGATACTTTCGGGCGCAGCCGACGTTCTCGAACTTGCCGGCGACCTGCCCAACGTGCGATTCGAGTTCTCACCCGAGGTCTTCAATCTCACCGAACCCGACTACGTCCTCGATGTCTGCGATGCGGTGACGACTCTGTGGGACGCGACGCAGCAGCGGCCGGTCATCCTGAATTTGCCTGCCACAGTGGAGGTCGCGACGCCGAATGTCTATGCGGACCAGATCGAGTACATGAACGACAACCTTGCGCGACGAGACAGCGTAATCCTGTCGGTGCATCCACACAACGACCGCGGGACCGGCATTGCCTGCGCCGAGCTGGCCGTCCTGGCCGGAGCGCAGCGGGTGGAGGGCTGCGTATTCGGCAACGGCGAGCGCACCGGAAACGTCGACATCGCCACTCTCGCATTGAATTTGCACGCGCAGGGTGTCGATCCCATGATCGACTTCTCCGACATCGATCAGATTCGACGCACCGTCGAATACTGCAACCAGCTCGAGATTCACCCGCGGCATCCGTATGTCGGCGACCTCGTACACACCGCCTTCAGCGGTACGCACCAGGACGCCATCAGGAAGGGTTTCGTCGAGCATCGCACTCGGGCGCTGAGCGAAGGCCGTTCCGAGCGGGACATCGAATGGCGGGTGCCGTACCTGCCGATCGACCCCGACGACATCGGTCGCTCGTACGACGCGGTCATTCGCGTGAATTCGCAGTCGGGCAAGGGAGGAATCGCGTATCTCCTCGAAACCAACTACGGCATCGAACTTCCGCGTCGCCTGCAGATCGACCTCGCCCGGCACGTGCAGGCCCGCACGGATTCGATCGGTACCGAACTGTCGGCCGAGCAACTCTGGGACGTCTTCCGGGAGGTGTACATCGGTGTCGACGAACCCGACGTGACCCTGATCGGCTTCGACTCTCACGACGACGACGGGTCCGCCGACACCTGCATCACATTGAAGATCGACGGCACGTCCTTCGAGACTTCACACACGGGAGTCGGACCCGTCGAGGCACTCGTCGACGCGTTGTCTGCTCATGGCAGGCACCTGGACATCCTCGGGCTGACGCAGACGAGTGTGCGAGCCGGCAACGACAGTGATGCGGTGTCGATGCTCGAATATCGCACTGCCACTGGGTCTCGATGGGCGGCAGGGATCGATCGCTCCGTTCTGTCCGCCACCCTCGACGCGGTCCTTCGTGCGGCCAACGCGTCGACCTAGCGGGATGGCCACTCACCGCCGTTGACGGCGAATGTCTGGGCGGTGATCTGACGGGCGCGATCGGAGGCCAAGAACTCCACCATCTCGGCTATGTCCCGTGGTGCTCCGGCGCGCCCGGTCATGGCGGATGCGGCCATACCGTCCTTCGCGTCGTCGGTCAGGACGTCGCGGAAGAATTCGGTGTCGGCAATGTAGCCGGGCGCAACAACATTCGCGGTGATGGATCGCGAGCCGAGTTGGCGCGCAAGGTCGATGTTCCATGACGCAATGG
This sequence comes from Rhodococcus sp. 06-221-2, assembly GCF_002258365.1. NCBI lineage: Bacteria > Bacillati > Actinomycetota > Actinomycetes > Mycobacteriales > Nocardiaceae > Rhodococcus > Rhodococcus sp. 06-221-2. The sequence continues at coordinate 424,518 of NZ_NOYJ01000035.1, read as the reverse complement.
CGGCCTTGGCCGCACCGTACGAGCCCGATCCTTTGTCTGCGGCGATCGAACCGATGGTGACAATGGCACCGCCGTCGTTCATTCGCGGAAGCAGGCCGGTGGTCATCAGGACAGCCGAGATCACATTGGCCTCGAAGTTCGCTCGCCACGAATCGGCAACGTCGCTCAGGCCGTTCGGCGTTGTGCGGTCGAAATCGGTGTTGCCGCCGGCATTGTTGACCAGTACGTCGACCGGCCCGACTTCTGCTGCGAACGCCGTCACGGCCTCCGCGTCCGTTGCATCGACGGGAGCCGCTTCGACGCTCCCGGCAATGTCTCGGGCGGCGTGGTCGAGAGCGGTCAGCCGTCGGCCTGTAATGATCACGCGCGCACCGTCTTCTGCGAAGCGGGTTGCTATCGCGCGTCCGATGCCGGTGCCGCCTCCGGTTACCACGACTGTTCGTGTCACTTCGATCTCCTCGACGTTGTAGACTTCGTTTAGACCTAAACGAAGCTACATCACACGACAGCGGGGAGCGAACAGTGACCGATCTCGATCCGGATGATCCCATCGACGCGATCGCCCTTGCGTGGACGAGAGAGCGCCCGGATACGCCCGTCGACTCGATTGCCATCGTGACTCGAATTGCTCACGTAGCCAAGCTGTTCGGTGACGATCGGTCTCGTCTGCTGAGGCAGTCCGGAGCCGACTCGGCCATCCTCGATCTGTTGTCGACGCTTCGCCGAGCCGGGCCTCCGTACCGTCTCAGCACCAGGGAGCTCGCCGGCGCGGCGCTCGTCACGGCTGGGGCGATCACTCAACGCGTCGATCGTGCGGAGCAGCAGGGTCTGGTCGTCCGTCATCCCCGTTCCGATGGAACACGGCAGGTCGACGTCGAACTGACCGAATCCGGCCATCGCACAGTCGAACGCCTTGTGGACGAGGTGCTGGGACGGGAGGCGGAGCTGCTCGAAAACCTCGCTGCTCGGGAGAAGGAGCAGCTGGAATCGTTGCTGCGTCGACTGCTCGGGGAAATACACGACGTGCTCGGCAGCGATCGTCGTCCGCCGCATGTCGGTGGCTGATCAGTGCAGCATGTCGAGTATTCGAGGTAGGGCGTCGTCGACGGTTGCGGTGATGACGTCGTAATGAGTGGCACCGGGCACGGGCAGGTAGGTCACGTCGCGGACGCCCTGTGCCACCAGTTCCGTAGCGAGGGCGGTCGTCAGAGCCGGCGGCACGACGGTATCGGCAAGCCCCTGCTCGATGGTCACCGGCCGTGTGTAACCGGTGGTCGGCACGGATAGGTAGTCGCGGATAGCCGAGGTCATGGCGGGGTTGGACAGCGGTCGAGCCAGGAGTTGTTGTGGTGCAACACCATCGACTTTCTGTCGTAGGTCGCTGATGCAATTGTCTTCTGCGTGCGCCAGGTAGTCGCTCCCCAGTTCGCTGAGGTAGCTGTTCACGTCGAGATCCGGCCGAGAATCCCTGAGCCCGTACAGGACGTAGATCAGAGTGGCCGTGATGTTGTCGAGAGGTGCGATCCGGGGAGTGGTGAGCGAGAGCAGCGGAAGGACGGCTTCGAGGTTCGACGACGGTGCGAACGACATCACCCCGCGAAAATCCGGCCGTTCTCCGTAGATATCGGCGCGAGCCCCGGTGGTGAGTGCTGCTGCGCCGCCCTGAGAGTGTCCGGCGGCAACCCAGGTGCGCGACAGCTCGGGAAGTTCGTCTGCGGCAGCGCTGACGATGTCGGTGACGGCGTTCGCCTCCGAGATGCTGTTCAGGTAATGGTGGGCGTCGGTGGTTCCGAGTCCGATGTAGTCCGTCGAGACAACGGCTGTGCCGCTTCGCAGCAGCTGGGTGAGCAGGGGCTTGGACAGTGCGACGGCCATGGGGTCCTCGGCGGCCCCGTCGTCGAGTGCTGTGCTCATGGCGCATGAATCACCCACGCCGACGGTCCCTTTGGCCCACGACACGACCGGCCATCCTCCCGGTGGTGGTGTGCCGGAGGGGAGGTAGACCTGTCCGCGGGCAATCGCGGCGCGCCCGTGCTCGTCGGTGGTTGCGTAGGACAGTGCGTAACCCGCTGCGGCACCGTCGATCAGCCGCGGAAGCACATCGATGGACGTTGCCGGTGCCGCGTCGGCGATGGGCGTGAGAATGCTTGTGGCAGCGAGCAGTCCGGCAGCCAGCGTCGTAATCGCAGCGGATCGAGTCGTCATGTCTTCCTGAAGGTGCTCGGTGAGTGTTGTGGTGAGTCTGCCGGTCGAGGGGTATCGAATGGGGTCACGGATCTTCCGTACTGATCGAGGCGATCAATGTGGCGGCGATGTCGGCGACTTTGATGTTGCTGCTCTGGGATTGTTCGGACAGAAATGCGAAGGCTTGTCCAGCGTCGATACCACGCATGGCCATGATGATTCCTTTGGCCTGTTCGATCTGTGCGCGAGTTTTCATCGCGGTCAGGAGCCCGTCGACTTCCACTTCTGCATGTCGCGCTCGTCGAGATATCGTCACGGCGGTTTCGATCGAGCTGACGAACAGCCCTACCAGGGCCTCGTCTATTTCGCTGAAGCCGTGCGGGTCGTAACTGTAGATGTTCAGGGCCCCGAGGTGGCGGTCGTCGACCGTCAGAGGGGCCGACAGATAGCTCTCGACGCCGAGACCGGACACGTTGTTCGCAAACCGCGGCCAGCGATCTTCGACATCGCTGACCAACAGCCGGACCATTTGCTGAGTTCGTGCCGACTCCAGGCACGGACCTTCGTTGCTGCGGTACTGATCGGCGTCGACGTCGTTGACGCGGGGATCTGTGGACGCGACTGTCTCCGGATGGCCGCCGTCCTCGTCGACCAGTGTGATTCCGGCGAGGTCCGCCGTGGTCAGGGCCTGAACCACTTCGGTGCACATGGCCTGCAGGATCACGGACAGGTCCATCCGGGCCATCAGCTTCGATCTCAAATTCTCCAGCGCGTGTGCGTAGCCTGCGACCTCGGACGCGACGGCCGCTGCGTCGCGCAAGTGTGCGGGCTCGCTGCTGCTACCTCGATCTACCGATTCGGTTGTCATCACGCACCACTCACTTCCGTAGACCGACGCCACCGATGGTGATCGCACGGCCAAACGCGGCGCGGGCTCGGCCGTTCCCGCAAATTTACTTCGATACAAACCCAGCGGCAATCACGCAGCGATAACCGTGCACAGCGGCATTGCGTCGATCAACGGACCCGGTAGCCGTGGGCTGCAGTTGAAGAACAAGACCGATCGGCCCGATTCTGGCAGAATCAACGGTCATGCGTGCGGGCCCGTCACAACTCGGGTCGACGCTGCTCCCGCGACCGAAGGACGACGAACGATGACGTCACCGTGAACAAGCTCTCGACGGTGGCACTGCTGATCCTGTTGGGTGCAGCCGGAACGTTCAATGGAATGTCGTTGACCTCCGACCCCACCGGGCGGTCACTGGGCTTGGATGTCGACATGCTCCCTGCGTGGCATACCTGGGACTACCGCATCTCCGGGCTGTTCGTGTTGATTTTTCTCGGACTCGGATCGTTGATCTCGGTTGCTGCTGTGCTCGTCGATGCGTACGACGCTCCGACGTGTGTCGTGTTCGTGGGGTTGGTGACCATCGGGTGGGTGGTGTGGCAGATCCTCGTACTCGATATCGACGCGCCCCGCGCCCAAATCCCCCTCACCCTGCTGGGGGTCGCGTTGACCATCCTCGCGATCGGCCAATTCCGCGCGCGTGCCCGTGATCGCGGCCGGCAGTAGTCACAAGCCGACTGATCCCAGGAGCGCTTCTCCCGGATCGACGACGGCCACGACGGCCGCGATGAACAGCAGCGCCATCCCGATCGTCATCAGCGCGCCGAGTGACCCGAGGATGACGAACATTCGACGGTGAGCAGCGTCTGTCGTGTCCGTCGCCGCGTACCGACGGAACGCGATCACGGTTCCGGTACCGACAACGGCGATCACCACACCCGTCGCGACGATCACCGCCCAGTTGTAATGCTCGACCTGCGTGAGCAGCTCGAGCAGAGGAGGCCTTGTATCTCCGCTCCGCACACCGCTTTCGATCAGTGACTGCGCCGTCTTCCCGTCCGCGTTGTCGTCGGAGAGCATCGGAAGCAGGGCGACGACGGGAGCTACCGTCGACTGGATGTTGATCACGGCCACGAACACCGAAAACAGCGACAGCACGGTCGAAGTACCCGCAGCGATCACGTAACCCATGCCGGCAGTCAGAGATCGCCCCCACAGCGTCGCTGACAGCAGGCCCAGAACGATGGTCAACAGCACCGAGATGACGATCTTGATGGCGTGCCACGCGAACCAGTAATCCACCATCTCCGCCAACCCGGGAGGAAAGGTGCGAACACCGCTGCCCCAGTACTCGACCAATCCACGGCCGAGCAGCTCGCCCATGGCGGACTGATCCTGGAACTGGGGATAACTTCCGCGCAGCAGAGCGGCCGGTCCGAGAACGAACGCGGCTACCAATAATGCCCCTGCACATGCCAACAGAACGATCGACCAGCGGTCGCGTGGGATGGACTTACTCATCGGACGGCTCCTTTCCGCACGAGAGTCAATCACCGAGAGCTCGGGCGCACATCACTCTGTAGGACTAGATCGAGGAGCAGCGAGCCACCGATTGTCCCGAACTTCACCGAAACGGCGGCCTGTGGTCCATACTCTCGCTATGGTCAATGTAAGTGTGACGACGAGTAACGTCATTGCTCAGTCGGAAAGCGGAGGCGCGGCGCTGGACCAGGTCTTCGGTATGACGGCAGCCGCGGCCGTCGTGTCGTTGTTTCTGCTGTACCTGGCATTCATGCACCGCACTCGCCGCATCACGTGGTTGGCGAGGCTGGCGGACTACGCGGGATGGAAACTGAACTTGCCCGGCTGGGCTGCGCTGCCTTTGGTCCTGTTCGTCTCGACGATCCTGACGGCATTCTTCGGGTTCATCTGGGACGTGAGCCTGCACATCGGACGAGGGCGCGACGAGGGACCACTGGCCAACCCGGCCCACTACTTCATCCTGGTCGGCTTGTTCTTCCTGTTCATCGCGGGCGCGCTGGCGATCATCCTGCCGCTCGACGAGAAGCCCGGTCGTGCGGCCGTCAAGATCACCCGCACCTGGTACGCGCCCACGGGAGGTCTGCTGATCGCGGGCAGTGGTCTGTATGCGCTCATCGGTTTTCCGTTGGACGACATCTGGCACCGCATCTTCGGCCAGGACGTCACGCTGTGGGGGCCGACTCACCTGATGCTCATCGGCGGTGCCGGACTGTCTCTCATCGGAGTCCTGCTGCTCGAGCACGAAGGCAGACTGGCGCTCGCCGCAGCACAGCAGACGTCCCCCGACGAGGTGGACGAGACTGCGCAGGGGCCCAGACGCTCGGTGTTGTCCTGGATTCTCAAAGCCAGCGCATTCGGTGGTCTCCTCATCGGCCTGTCGGTGTTCCAGATCGAATTCGACTTCGGAGTCGAGCAGTTCCGGTTGGTGTTCCAACCGATGCTCATCGTCGGTGCCGGCGCGTTCGCACTCGTCGCCGCACGACTTGTCGTGGGACGGGGCGCGACTCTGTTCGTCGTCGCATTCGCCGCGGTCATTCGCGAGCTGACGGCATTCGTCGTCGGTCCAGTTCTGGGTGAACCGCACAACGTCTTCGCGCTGTTCCTCGGGATCGCGGTGGTGGTCGAACTCGTCGGTCTCACTCCGCTCGTGGTGCACAGACTTCGATTCGGAATGCTCGCAGGATTCGCTGCCGCAACCGTGGGCCTGTGGCTCGAATCATTGTGGATCGACGCGGTATTCGTCTACCCGTGGCCGACGTCGATGTGGGTCGAGGCGCTTGCGATGGCAATACCCGTCGGCGTCATGTGTGGGCTGACGGCGGGACTGTTCGCGCAACTGCTCAGCGGTGACGGGCTACCGGCACCTGCCGTCCGGCGCACGATCGTCGTCGCGTTGGTACTCGTACTCGGCGGCGCAACAGCCAACGGTTTGATGATCGACGTGCCGGAAAACGCAACGGCGACGGTCACTCTCGCCGATGCCGCACCGCAGGACGGCGGCCGGATGGTGACGGCGACGGTCCGTCTCGATCCAGCCGATCTGGTGTCCGACGACCCCGAATGGGTGGCAATCCTGGCATGGCAGGGAGCCGGTGACACCCTGCGTGGTCTGGTCGTCGATCGTCTCGAACGAACCGGGCCCGGCATGTATCAGTCGACCCGTCCGGTACCGGCGCACGGAACGTGGAAGACGTTCCTGCGTATCCAGGACGGTCGAACGTTGACCGGAACGCCGATCTTCATGGCGGCCGATCCCGGCATCGGCGCATCCGAGGTCTCGGCCGACGCCCAGTTCACACGGCAGCTGCAGAGCGAGACCGCGCTGCTGCAGCGTGAGCGGAGCTTCGATCACCCGGCGTGGCTGTTCGGTGCCGCATCACTGGTTGTGCTCGTCTGCACTCTGGCATTGATCTGGGCTCTGTCGTGGGGCGCAGTGCGCATCAGTACCGAGACCCCGGGAGCATCGGTGTCACGCAGGACGCTGGATTCGAGCTCCGTATGACGGCAGCATCCGACGTCGTCTATCTCGCCGATCACTCTGTGGTGCTGGCCATTCCGGCGGTCGCGCCTGCGTTGATCATCGTGGCCGCGGTGCTGTACGTCGTCAGGAAGGACCGCCGGGCCGAGCGCGCAGAGAAACTCGAACAAGAAGGAGAGCACTGACATGGGACTGTCGCCAGTGCGGGCAGCGATCATCGGGTGTGCAACGGTGGCGCTGGTGGCCGGCTGCGGATCGTCGTCCGGCGGTACCTCGCCCACCACAGCGGAACCGGTGCCCAGCACCGACTCCGCCGCGTCGGTATCCGCGCAGCTCGATATTCTGCGGATGAATCTGTCGATCGACGGCGGGACGGTCGAACCGACCAATCAACGCCTCGACGCCTCTGTGGGGCAGACGATTTCGATGTCGATCACAAGCGATATCACCGACGAGCTGCACGTGCATTCGGTTCCCGAGCACACCTTCGAGATCGAGCCGGGCAAAGATCAGCTGTTCACGTTCACCGTCGACGTACCCGGACAGGTGGATATCGAACTGCACCACAGCGACCGCACTGTCGCCACGCTCGTCGTTCGTCCGTGATTCTCGCCCACGGCCTCGGCGGATCGACCGATCTGCCGATCCCGGTCACCTACGCACTGATCGGAGGGGCGTGGGCGCTGGCGGCGTCGTTCGTGCTGCTGCTGTTCGCGTGGCGTCGCCCCAGACTCGACCCCACGCGTGTCGTCGTGGCGTTGCCGCGGACGACGGTGGTGGCTGATTCGGCGGTGGTCCGGGGTCTCGTCGGGACCTTGTCGGTGTTGCTGGCAAGTACTGTCGCCGCAGCATCGGTGTGGGGGCCACAGGATTCCAGCAATGCGTTGCTCGGCACCTTCTACGTTCTGGTGTGGGTGGGCATCGTTCCGGCGTCGCTGTTGTTGGGGCCGTTCTGGCGAATCGTGTCTCCGATGCGGGCGCTACACCGGGTCGTGTGCGGACTGTTGCGTCGTCCGACGTCGGCGGCAATCGTCCCGTACCGACGCGAATGGGGTTGCGTACCAGCAGTTTTCGGTCTCTTCGCGTTCCTCTGGCTCGAACTGGCCTCACCCGACTCGGGCTCGGTTTCGGCCGTTCGTCTGTGGTGCGCGGTGTACGTCGTGGTGATGGCAGTCGGTGCGGCGATCTTCGGCGACGAATGGTTCTCTCGTGCAGACCCTTTCGAGGTGTACAGCGACACGGTATCTCGGTTGTCTCCACTCACCCGAGATACCGCGTCCGGCGTGCTGGCGCTGCGGTCTCCGCTCGACGGTGCGGTGAGCCTGCCGGTGCAGCGGGGCACGGTGGCCGTGCTCGCCGTTCTGCTCGGGTCCACCGCCTTCGACAGCATCGGGCAGATACCGGCATGGCGTTCGCTGGTCGACGAATCCGCTCTCGGATCGGTGCCGACCAGAACACTCGGGTTGATTGCCATTATCTGCGTTGTCGGCGCGGCGTTCTGGAGTGCGGCCCGTGCCACCGGGGGAGTGTCGCGTAGTCGTCGCTCCGCGCTACCCGGCCTGCTCGCCCATTCCCTGATCCCGATCGTGGTGGGCTACAAGACGGCTCACTACCTCACGTACTTCGTCGAAAAGGGCCAGCAGACAATCATTTCGCTGTCTGATCCACTCGGCAACGGCGCGAATGTACTGGGGCTGCGGGATGCATCGGTCTCCTACGTCCTGTCCAACCACCCGTCGGTCGTCGCCGGCATCGCCGTCCTGGCGGTCGTGGTGGGGCACCTGGTGGGTATCACCCTCGCCCATGACGCGTCCCTGCGAACTCTGCCGAAAGAACACGCGGCTACCGGTCAACTCGCCATGATGGTCGTGATGGTGCTCTACACATTCGGTGGACTGTTCCTGCTGTTCGGTGCGTGATCGGGCCGCCTGCGCCGGACCCTGACAATCGTCACCGCTGCCAACACCAACCCGGCGAGTGTGAGGAAGTCGGACTCGGTGAGACCTCTCTCTGCGTCGACCACGTACAACGTTCTGCCTTCGATGGGGGCGTTGAAGAACAGCCACAGCACCGAGACGACACTCAGCGATATCGCCGCGGGCCACGACGGCCTGGCCAGACACCATGCTGCTGAGGCGAACACAGCGTTCATCAGAACGAGGGCATGGAACGGATCGATAGATGGCACCGGTACATCATGACGGAGTGCGTGCCAGACGACGACATCCCGAGCTCAGCGTTCACCGCGACAGAAAACCCGCGCTTCGGGATCTGCCGACCGGTCGGGAGTCAAGTCGGCACAGTCCTTCATGACGGGCAGGCCCTGATAGTCGGCCAGTTGCGGACATACGTATGCAAGTGCCGAGTAGACGAGAAGATCGTATTGAGCGACCTGATCGCTTGGAATCGACGGTGCCGCCCGATCGCTCGGATGCAGTTGCTCCCACATCTGGGGAACTCCGGAACCGGCGATCGAGTTGCACGTTGCTCGTCCGTACTGTGCAACCTGGCCTCGGAGGGCGCGGAACTCGACTCCCGAGTGCAGCGACCCGTCATTGATGGGAAGGCCGCACACTGCACGTGAGAAGGCTGCGTCTGCGCCGATCGGAACTTCGTCGTTCGGTCCTAATCGCCACTCCGTGCGCTTGTCCTCGGCGAGTTGTGCGGGTGATGGGAACGATTGATCCGGGTAGGCGGCACGCTGGTCGTCGAACACCGTCTGCCAGTACGTGACGTAGTCATCCTCGGTGATGTTCGGCTGGTCGGAGTCCACGCATACAGCGGTGTCGTCGACGGGAGCGTTGACAGGAGCGGTGGTGAAGTAGCGCTCGGGCGTCGGCGACGCGGTAGTGGGTGGGGCCACGGCCGGTGTGCCGCATGCGGTTGCCACGAACACTGCAGCAACCGGGATGATCGACCACCTCATGCCGCCAAACCCTAACAGGGAGTAGCGGTTCGCATCTGACACCCGGCCGCCCATGTGCAGCTGGGATACTCACGTGGTGAACCCCTTCTTCCCGAACCGAGAGCAAGTGTTGACCGGGACATGGACGCCATCGAGTGGAGTCGAGATAACGCATGCTGACCTGCCTGACCCGTGGTTGCGTGCTATCCACCGACTCAGCCATGACCTGCATGTGCGTCAGTACGGTGGCGACATCGAACACATTGGTTGGGTAGCAGAGTACGACCCCGACGGTGGCGCGGTGTGGCTTGCGAGCGCGGTAACCATCGCCGGCCGGCGAGCTAACGGCTTGAACGGCAACGGCACTGGCGCGTATGTCGATGCCGATGAAGATGCTGCGTTGTGGTCGATGGCGGATCTTGTCCAGAACGCAGTAGCCGAGGCCCACACAGCGTGGCCGTGGGGTGATGCCGGCGGGTTCATGAGCCCTCAGCTCGTCGACGAAGTAGCTGTGTGGCGTGACAGGAACGGCGGCATCACACGAATGGGAGACCTCGCAGAGAGCACGTGATCACTTGAGCGCAATCGCGCCATCAACGTCGTGGATCTGCTTGCACCGCATGGTCGACCGCATGACGGATCCAGCGTTCGTTTCGGTCGGCTGGAGCCAGTTTTCGGAGAACTCTCACCGCACGTCGGGATGATTCCCAAGTAGGTGTTGCGGCATTGCCTGCTGCATCGAATGCGCCATCGGCTGGTCTTCTACCGCTCGACCTCGATGTCCCACTGCAGACGGCCGTCGACAATCGAGGGACGCCACCCTCCGTCGAATGGCCTCCCTGACTCCAGACTGGTCGCAAGATCATCGAGTAGCGCGCTGATGGAAAACCATCGCGGCCCAGCATCATCCGCGTTCACTTTGTCGAAGACGGTCACGCAGCCGTTCAACTCACCTGGTCGGGCATCTACGAACAGAAAGTAGCCGTCCATTCCCGCGATCGGGATGAACTCGTCGACGAAGGTCCACGCGGCTTCGCCCGCGGTGTTGGCGATCACCCGGTCGGGATCGTTCTCCGCGTCGCCGGTCTGCCAGATGTCGGTCATCATGTCACGTTCGTCGAGCATCGCGTCGAGACCGAACAACTCGTATCCGGGGAACAATGCCATCCATGGCTCACGTGGGAGACCGTCGACGCAGCGGAAGAGTTCGACGAGCTCGCTCGGCCACTTCACTCCGGTTCGCCTCTGGGCATCGGCGATACGAGTTTCGTCGGCACCAGTGATGACGTAGTTCGGCACATTCGTTTCGAACCAGGCGGCAATCCGATTCCAGTGCCGCATGACGCTCGATGGTTCTGTCGCATACCGGACGGGAGGTCGTGATGCACGGGTAGCAGCATCAGCCACACGCTCGAGTGCCTGGTGCCGCTCGCCCTCGACGCCGTCGAGAACGACCTGCGCGAGGTCCGACTTCGACAACGCTGGATCGCCGAAACCCTTGACCCAGGCGAACTCCGCACCCAAGCACACGAAGATCGGCGACAGTGGCCCGGCGTCGGGTGTTTCGCGTTGCGTCAAGCTCAGACCGGCGTCGACCAAGGCACGTAACGCTTCGGCCCGATTGGCCTCCCGCCCGCTGTCCAGAACAGAGGAACCCGGTGTCGACGTCGGGCATGCGACTTGCCATCCCGTGTTGTCGTCGGGGTTCAGCTCACCGTGCTCGGGTACGTCGATGCGCGCGGGTCGGCCCTGCGGATCGAGCATCATCGCCGGCGTGAGCTCGAAGAGATGCTGCTCCAGGCCGGTGTCGTCCCGAAACCGTCGAAACATTCGATACGTGATCTCGGAGGGAAGGATGATCTGCGCAAGGCCCCCGAACTCATCGTGAACAACGCCGTCGGGGGTCTCGATACGCAACAGTGTCGCGGCGATGAAGGTCCCGGACGCTGCGAGGGTCCACCCCCGCGGAACATGATCGGTCGGCGGCCGATACGCAAGGTCGATGGTCACTGCGACTTGGCCTGGACGCGCAGCACAGACATTTACACCGATTTCAGACGCCGCAACGACCGACTCTGGGTCGGGAACCGCATGCACGTGGTGTCCGGTCGACACCAGCGAGTACCAACCATCGGGGACATGAATGTTCGCCGTGTTCACAACGTCCGAATCTACTGTGCGGGGACTCAATCGGTATGTGGTACCACGAACGATCTACTTCAGCCGTGATGTTGCAGCCGCTCAAACCTATCGCAGCTTCCAATTGGATGGCTCATCCCGATGAAGGAAGTCTGCCAGGCTGAGGGGACCGCACCGACCGTCGCGCCAGTAGTGTCGACGCTCGTGACGATCAACCCTGGAGTCGGTGGTGCGTCGGCGCGAGGTCGACTACGAGACCTTCCGTCGGTGGTCAAGCTCGTGTTGGCGTCGATGGTGCTGTTCAATGTCGGCTTCTATCTGGTGGTTCCGTTTCTGGCGGTGCATCTGTCCGAAGAACTCGGATTCGCAAGTTGGATCGTCGGGCTCGTATTGGGTCTGCGCACGTTCAGTCAGCAGGGCATGTTCTTTCTCGGCGGCAGCATCGCCGATCGCTTCGGTCGTCGACCGGTCATTCTGTGGGGCATAGCAATACGCATCGTCGGGTTCGTTGTGCTGGCGCTTGCGAGCAGCCTCCCCGCTGTGATCGTCGGGATTCTGCTGATCGGTTTCGCCGCAGCATTGTTCGCGCCCGCGGTGGAATCGGCCAACGCCGATATCGGTCGACAGCTCGAAGACTCGGGCGTTATCAAGCGCACCGAACTGTTCGGTTATGAGCAGATGAGCAGTCGGCTCGGCACCGTGCTCGGGCCCGCGTTGGGGGCGGTGCTCCTGGTGTTCCCGTTCTCGGCGTCCGCCGCCGTGGCCGCAATCTTGTTCGCCGGCATGTGGTTCGGGTTCTACTTTCTGTTCCCCAAGACAATCGAAACGGGCAGTGTCGTCGGTACTTCCATCACCCGGGTCTGGCGTGTGGTGTTGGGCAATCGACGCTATGTCGTCCTGGCCACGCTGTGCAGCGCACAGTTCGTCGCGCTCGCTCAGCTGTATCTGATGCTGCCCGAGCAACTTTCGCTGAGCATCGGCTCTCAGGATCTGCTCGGCTGGTTCTACGTGGGGGCAGCGGTACTGGTGATCGTCGGTCAGCGGCCGATGGTGGCGGTTGCGGCACGGATGGGATCGCGGGCCGCAACAACCATCGGCTTGGCCGTCATGGCGGCGTCGTTCGTCATTCCGGCGGTAGGACCAGGCACCATCACCGACTCGGTGTGGCCGTACGTGCAGATTGCAGCGTGGATCGCGCTACTGCACCTGGGGCAGATGTTGATGGTGCCCTCGATGCGAGACACGCTCGCTCGAATTGCCGGAGAACGTTATCTGGGAGCACATTTCGGACTGCTCAACACCATCGGTGGATGTCTGTCGCTGATCGGCACAATCGGCGTCGGGTATCTCTACGATCGCCTCGACGACGGCAGCGTTGCAGCGGCGACCCCATGGTTGGTGGTCGCCGGCTGCATCGCCGCGCCTGCCTTCGTGCTCGGTGTGTGGTCGTCGATGTCCGACGCTATCTGGCCGCGTCGACAGCCTTGATGTCGTCGATGAACGCAGACAGCACGAACGGGATGGTCAACGGATTCGGCATCGACACTGCATCGGAAACAATCGGATCCAGCGCGATCAATCCACCGTTGCGCACGACGCCCAGATTGGTGAATGTCTCCTGCGATTCCATGGACTCGCGGTGGAGTTCATAATTGTCGAAGAAGAGGTAGTCGCAGTCGAGCAAGCTGTAGCTTTCGGCCGACAGTTCGGTGTTCAGCTTGCCTTCGAATTGGGACGCCAATGCGGCGGGTGCCTCGAAGCCGAGTGCGGTCAACAGCTGGGCCCGCGCCGAGTCGGGACTGAACGCCCGTAGCTTGCCGTCACTCCACCTGATGACCAATGCAGCCGTCTTGCCGACGAACTGCGGATTGTCGGTTCGAGCCTGCGCCACAAGGGCTTCGACGCGGTCGACCTCGGCCTGAGCGGCACTCGGCAAGCCCACCGACCGTCCGATTCTGGTGGTCACCTCCTGCCACGGCAGCACCCAGTCGGTCTGGTCGGCAGCGTGCAGCACCGTCGGCGCGATCGCACTGAGCTGCGCGTAGACGTCCTCGTCGATGGCGTTGTTGACGGCGATGATCAGATCAGGGGCAGCAGCGGCGATCGTCTCCACATCGAACTCGGTCGTCGCATTCGCCAGCGCGACCGGTTCGTCTCCCTTGACTGTCGGTTCGGCCCAGATGCCGATGCCGTCGTCGGTCGAGCCCTTCCACACCGGCACCAGCACGGGCGTCAAACCCAACGAGAGCAGCACGTCGGAGTCGCCGATGCCCACCGCGGCGATACGGGTGGGAGCGGAGTCGATAGTCGTGGAGCCGAGCTTGTGCTCGATCGTCACGGGGAACGCACCGCTCTCGACGTTCGCCGTCGAACTCGAACCATCCGAACGTTGCGCCGAGCCGTTGGCGCAGCCGGCAACAACGAGTCCGGCGACCGACACGAACGTCATCGACAACGCAGTCCGCCGATTCACCACGGGATTCATCGAGTCTCCTTCGAGCGTAGTTTGGATGCCCTAATCTAAACCACCCACGCCTGATTGTGCTGTCCTACGTTCTGCGGTCGATACCTTCTCGAATGGCTACGGAACGTAGAACGTCGCGAACCCCGGCACGGTGGTCGCGGAAGTCGGTAGTCCGACGAGTACCACTTGCCCTGGCCCGCTGTACACAATTGCCTCGTGCGGGGATCCGAAGAGGGCGTCGGACAATCGGGCGTTGCCACTGGCCCCGGTAGTCAGGTTCACCCAGCGCACGTCGGAAATGAGGTAGCACCCGGTGTTCGCGTTCGGGATGTCGGTGACCTTGGCGATCCCGGGTTGCTCGCCGACCACCACGGCGCAATTGCTCGGGGGTGAATCGACACTGCCCCTGGGGTTTCCGTAGGGGGCTGGGTTGAACTGGAACGGGATCGTCACCTCCGCGGACGCCACTGCAGCCGACGCGAACGCCGCACCGACCATTACCGCACCGCACACTGCAAACCGTTGAACAAGCCTTGCCATGACAACCTCCACTGGTTTCGGAATCCGGCGATGGCACCATCCTCTCTCCTATTCGAGGCGAGAGGGTGGCAAACGAGCTATCGAGACGCCATCGACACTGGGTAGGGGAGAGGGTCAGGTGTACGGTCCGGTGATGCAGGACGACACCGAAAGACGCGTAGCCGACGCCACTCTCGTGATCACCGGCGAGAGTCTGTCGTCGATGACGGAAATCCTCAGGGGCCTGGGTGACGAGCTGGCCAACACCACACCGGATCTGCCGGGCGCCAACAGTCCGTACGCAATCGTCTTCCACTGTGTCGCCGTGATCGAGCACTGGGGAGGCTCGGTGATCGCCGGCCTGAAACTTCCGCGGGACCGCGCCACGGAGTTCACTGCCACCGGCCGGGTCGATGACCTGATCAGACGGGTCGACGACGTTCGTACGCGTCTGCCCGAGTGGGTGGATATGGCATTGCGCGAGGGGATTCGTGATCGGACCGTCATGGGTTCCACACGCCCGGAGCTCGCAACCGCCACCCCGGAATAGGTGTTGGCGCATCTGGTGCGCGAGCTATCCCAGCACCTCGGCCAGCTCGAGCTCACACGCGACGTCCTTCGTCAGGCGTGACGACTGCCGACTGTCGGCGTGGCGACCAGGTCGGTGACGGCGATCTGCGCATCCGTAACCGCGGCTGTCACCGGTCCGCAACGGGCCGATGCGGTGGCGAGGGATAAGACCGCGGAGACCAGTGCGATATCGCGAGCCGTCGTGGTCGGATCGGACTCGTTCGCATTCGAACCGTCGGGCAGCTGCTGGCCTGCTTCGACCCCGATCCTTTGGATGACGTCGTTGGCGGCCGACGTGCATTGGGCGAGTATCCCTAAGGCCCAATACAAGTCGGCACCAGCCAGAGGCGCTCGGGATGCGGACGCCGCGGCCCGGCGTAGGTGATCGCGTGCATCGGCAAGATGATCGGTCAGGGGATGCGCATAGCCGTCGGCGGTGGAGCTGCAGTGCTGTCGCGTCGTCATACCGAGATCCGTCCGTAAGGGAGTAATGTGGCTTTATTCGGTTACGGTAGCGACAGGAGGTAAGCGGTGCAAGCCCTTTTGGACGATTACACCCACGGTGCCGCGTTCGCGACGGAACTGGTGAACACCTCTCCGGCGGTGTGGGTGGTCGCCGGTGACCAGCTGCGCGACCCGCAGGCACTACAGGCGTTCCTCGCCGACAGCGACGTACGAACAGAAGCGCTCGACGAACGCGATCTGGAACAGGTCCGGGCGCTACGTGAGCGCTTGCGACCGATCGTCGACGCGTCGTCGCCGGGGGAGTTGGTCGACCTCACGCACGAGCTACTGTCGACGGTTCGGCATCACGTCGAACTCGTCGAGCTGGACGGCACCGTGTGGCGATGGAAAGCGACGACCGGGAGCGTCGGCACACTGGCGGAGGAGTTGACCGTGTTCACGGGCTACGCCCTGCTGAGTGCTCTGCGAATTCTCGGGTTCGAGCGATTCCGTGCGTGCGCGTCACCGACATGCAACGGCGTGTTCGTCGACGTCAGTCGCGGTGGTCGACGCCGCTATTGCATGCCCGACCTGTGCGGTAACCGGATCAACGTGGCCAACCATCGGCAACGCAGAAATGCGCTCGGCGACAAATGATCACGATCGCACGTGCAAGGCGAAACTCGACTGCCCGGGTTCTTCGAGGCCCTCTTTGAGACGAAGGGACGGCATCTCGTAGTCGCCGAAGTTCTGTTTCCTGAACGCTATTGGTTCGGTTGTCTCGAGTTCGAGTAGTCGCCGTTCCCAGTTCTTCGCTGCAACCGCGTACTCCTCGGCCGTCAATCGATCGGATCCGTGGACGACGAACGGAGGCAGCACGTCGATCCCCGGGTAGTAGAGGATACCGTGGTGGATGGGGAACAACAGGTCGTCGATGGGGCCGTTGATGCCCCGATCGGAGTAGTGGGCTTCCGGGCCGCCCACGGTGACCGACAGCAGTGCTCTTTTGCCGGCGAGGGTTCCTTCGCCGAAGCGCTCACCGTACTTGGTGTCGCTGTGTTCGCCGACGCCATAAGCGAAGTGGTAGGTGAACACTCGGTCCACCCATCCCTTCAGGATTGCGGGCATCGAGTACCACCACAGGGGGAATTGGAAGATGATGGTGTCGGCCCACAACAGCTTTTCCTGCTCGGTGCGGACGTCGGACGTGAGAGTGCCGGAGTCGAAGGCCCGTCCGGAATCGGCAGCCACCCGCAGTGGCGAGGACGCGGCAGGTCCGTAGTCCGACGCGTCGAGTGCAGCTTTCCACTTCGATCCGTACAGATCGGTCACCTGCACTTCGTGGCCTGCGGCTTCCAATGTGGTGACGGCAACATCTTTGAGAGAGTGGTTGAGCGACAGCGGTTCTGGGTGGGCGTAGACGATGAGCGTCTTCACGGGTGCTCCCTGTTGTCGAGTTGTGTTCGAGTGACGCCTTCACCCTGTCTCGTTCTGTCCGTCTCGTTCAGGGGCGCGATGTCCTGTGGTCGGTGTTCCTGGTATCGGCGGTACCACTCTCGATCGACGAATCCGAGGGATACTTCAGGTGTGGACGATTTGGCGAACTTCTTGAGGATTCGGCGGGCCCGGGTCGATCCGGCCTCCGTCGGAATTCCCGTCGACCGATATCGCCGCGTCGACGGGCTGCGGCGCGAGGAGGTCGCTCACCTGTCGGGCGTCAGCATTGATTACTACGTTCGTCTCGAACAGGGCCGCGCCACACAGCCATCCGACCAGATTCTCGATGCCTTGGCACGGGTGTTCGCTCTGGACGACACCGAACGGGCGCACCTGGATCGGCTTGCCCGTCGGCGTCGTCGACCTGCGAATACCCCAAAGGGGCGCGTGCGCCCCGAACTTCTGCGCGTCCTCGATCTGGTCGAGGGAGCGCCTGCGTTCATCATGGATCACCGCATGAATGTGCTTGCGGGCAACCGACTTGCGCGTGTGCTGTACGGCCAACCCATCCCGGGGTTGAACACTGCGCGGCACATCTTTCTCGAGGAAACCGAGCGGGGGCTGTACGACGACTGGAACACCTGCACCATGGATGTCGTCGGACACCTTCGGCTTGCTGCGGGGCAGTACCCGGACGACGCGCAGTTGGCGTCACTGATCGGTGAATTGTCCATGAGGAGTGACCGATTCCGTCGACTGTGGGCACGCGCTGATGTGTGCGCTCGAACGCACGGGCGCAAGGCCTACCGTCACCCGCTGGTGGGTTTGTTGGAGCTTCATCAGGAGAACTTCGCTCTGCCGGGTGAGCCGGGCATGGAGATGATCGTCCTGAGTGCCGCGGCGGGCAGTGCCAGCGAGGACGGCTTGCGGCTGCTTGCAGCCCTCACGCTCGATACGGCGTCGGGCAGTGAATCTTCTACTGCGAGAGACGATCACCCGAGCTCACAGGGATGACGCCGGTGATCAGGTCGATCATTCCGAACGGGGAGCGTTCCCCGAGACAGAGGTCGAGCGTTTCGTGTGACTGGATGGCCACCGCTTCACTGCGGGTGAACATGGCCTTCTCGTAGACGGACACGGCTGCATCGATGTTGTCGCGGTGATCGACAATGGCGAGAGCGAGTTCGGCACCGTCGAACATCGCCAGATTGGCGCCGTCTCCGGAGGGAGGCATCAGGTGTGCGGCATCGCCCACGAGGGTTACTCCCGGCGTGGCGTCCCAGCGGTGGTCGTTGGGGAGCGTGAAGATCTTGCGGGGAACCAGCGCGGTCTCGCCGTCGGTGATCAGCGCTGTCAATTCCGGTGCCCAACCGTCGAATTCGGCTGCGATCGCGGCTTTGGCGGAGTCGGTGTCGGTGAAGTCGATCGCGTCGATCCAGTCGGAGCTACGGGTGAGCTGAACGTACGTGTGCAGGATGTCGCCTGCCTCGCGATGTACGGAGATCCCCTTGCCCGGGGTGAGGGCGAACATCGCGCCACCGCCGACTGCGCGGGCCGTCGCGGGGTGACGTACGTCGACATCGTGGAGGTAGGTCTCGACGAAGACGGTGCCCACGTAGGTGGGTTGGGCAGCCGAGAGCAGAGAGCGGACTCGTGACCACGCGCCGTCGGCGCCGACGAGCAGATTGCTGACTGTAGTGACGCCGTTCGCGAACTCGAGTGCGTGTTGCCCGTTGCCCAGTGGGCGGACGGAGGTGTGCTTGTGCCCCCACTGAACGGTGTCGGCCGGCAGTGAGTCGAGCAGAATGCGTCGCAGGTCGCCGCGCAGTACCTCCGGTCGACCTCCGGTGCCGTCGTCGGCTTCGTCGAGCAGAGCCTCACCGTTCGGACGCAAGACGCGAGTCGCTTCGCCTCCCTCGTGAATGATGGCGCGGAACTGTTCCGTCAGCCCGGCCGCGGCGAGGGCGACCTGTCCGTCGTCCTCGTGGATGTCGAGCTGCCCGCCTTGGGTGCGCACGTCAGGCGTGGCGTCGGCCTCGTACACCGTGGCGGCGATTCCGTGCACGTGCAGTACTCGTGCCAGCACCAGGCCGCCGAGTCCTGCACCGATGATCGAGATGGATGTCTTCATGAATGTCTCCGCTCATTGTTGGAACGTTGTTCCAAGTAAGAATGGAACACTGTTCCAATGCTGTCAAGTAGGCGGACGCCCTCGGTCGCCTTTCGCGTTTGACCTGTCCCCTGGGGGCCGGGTTTACGGTACGGAGATGGACGACCTGCTGAGTGTTGGAGATGTGACCCGCGAGACCGGTGCCTCGTCGAAGGCGTTGCGTGGCTACGAGGCACTGAATCTCGTTGTCCCCGAACGGGCAACCAACGGCTACCGCATGTACGACCGCCACCAGATTCGAGTCGTCGCGCAGATCCACCGGCTGAATGCACTCGGAATTCCGCTCGCGGACATGCACCCGTTCGTCGACTGCCTGAACGCCGGAAGTCTGCACGCGGACACCTGCCCCGCCTCGCTGTCGGGGTATCGCCGGGCGATCCAGCGGGTCGAACAGGCCATCGACGACCTCGATCGCCAACGCGTCGCGCTGGTCGCCAACCTCGCCGAGGCAAGCGCACGGATGGCCGACGAGTGGGCCACCGCCGATGCGCACAATCCCAATCTCGTCCCGCTGCCGGCCGACCTCGACGTTCCACACGACGACGGAGCGACCGATCATCTGCGCGGGGTGGCAATGCCGACGACCCGGTTGCCGTCCACCGACGGTGGTCACGTCGACCTCGCCGCTCTCGGAACGGGCCGTGTCCTGGTCTATGTATTTCCGATGACCGGTGCACCAGGGCACGACATGCCCGACGGTTGGGACGCCATCCCCGGTGCCCGCGGATGCAGCCCGCACAACTGCGACATGCGTAATCACTATGCAGAGCTGGTGCAGGCCGGGATCAGCGCGGTCTATGGACTGTCGAGTCAACCCGTCGAATATCAATCGGAACTGGTTGGGGCACTGCGACTTCCCTATCCGCTGCTCACCGACAGCGAACTGATTCTGCACGACGTGATCGGACTACCGACGTTCAGCGCAGACGATCTCACGGTCTACCGACGACTTGCTCTCGTCATCACCGGGGGAAGCATCGAGCACGTGTTCTACCCTGTGTTCCCACCGGACCGCCACGCGCAGACCGTCCTCGACTGGCTCGATCAACACCCCCGGCAGACGGCACCGACGCGGATCGCATCGCGCACTGTCGACGGCGGCGGGCAGTGATCGGCATCGCCGATCTCGCGCTGTTCGCCGGAGTGTTCGCGGCATCGGCTGCCACCCCCGGCCCCGAAGTTGTTGCGGTGATGGCTCGATCCCTCGACTCCGGGTTCCGGGGCGTTCCTGGACTGGCGGCCGGCATCGTCGTCGGAAAGTTGACTCTCCTCGGCATGGCCATGGCAGGACTCGCCGCGGCGACGGCGGCCTACGAGCCGATCCTTCGCGTCCTCACCTGGGCCGGCGCTGGGTATCTCTGTTACCTCGCCGCGAAGAAGTGGAGGACAGCCGGAGCGCCGGCGCTATCAGTGCCCACACTCGACACGCCCCGCCGAGCTCACAGTGTCGGCCTCGGAATAGTGCTCACCATGTCCAATCCCGTGGCCATCGGCTTCTACGTTGCGCTACTTCCCAGCGTCATCGACCTCACACAAGTGCACCTCGACGACTATCTGTTGCTCGGACTCACCCTCACCACGGTCATGGCGGTGATCATCGGGCTCTACGGTCTCGCTGGATTGCGCCTTCGGCGCTTCTTCGACCGCGGCGGTCAACGCATAGTGGACCGAACCACCGCCGGAGTATTTCTCCTGTGCGCTGTCTTCATCGTCTTGCGCTAGTTCGGTCGATGCCGGCCAGGATGATGTCGACACCGGCCTGAAACTGTTCTCTGTCGTCATGTTCGGCGAATTGAGACGCGATTCGGGTCAGGAACGGATAGTCGCCGGTATCCGTCACCGCCGAGCGTGTGGAGTCGAGAAATGTCGCGCGGTCCGTCACCGTGGCGGCCAGTTGCCTTCCGGCATCGCGCTGACTCGCAGCCCCGAGGGCGTGGTACATGAGCACGGACGCGGCGTCGAACTGCGCATTCTCCGGAACTCCGCGTACGTCCAGTTCGGTTCCGATGCGGTCGAACAGATGCATGACAGCCGGCTGCCACGGCGCACCGGCAAGTTGCGTCGCCACCCATGATCGCGTGGTGATCATGTCGAACACCCTCATCATCACGCCGCGAACGCCCTGCTCTGTCGGCTCGTTTTCGGGCGAGGATTCCAAGACCGACGCCATGACGGCTTTGGCCGCTGCCGTGAGCAGATCTTCCCTGTTGCCGACGTGGTGATAGAGCGCCCCGGCACCTGTGGACAGGTGTGCGGCGAGAGTGCGAAACGTCAAAGCGTCGGTTCCACCCTCGTCGAGCATCTCGATCGCTGCCTGCACGATGCGTCCTTTGGACAGGGCATCGGACCGTCGCGTGGGTGTCGGTTTCTTCTCGGGCATGCGCAAATCCTGTCACAACTGGAACGTTGTTCCATGACCGAATGCGGGCTATCGTCAACATTTCTATGCTGTTCGGCATGGCTATCGATTTCCGAGTCCGCTTCGACGTCGATGATGTCCAGCTTTCGCAGCTCCATCACGATGCGTTCGGGGGGAACTACGAGTTGGTGCCGTGGGGATCTCGGTTGCACAGACACAGCAAGTCGTGGGTCGGTGCCTTCCATGGCAGTGTGCTGTGCGGATTCGTGAACGCAGCATGGGACGGTGGCAAGCACGCGTTCCTGCTCGACACAGCAGTTGCTACGGAATGGCGACACCAGGCGATCGGCACCAGGCTCGTCTCTCATGTCGTTTCCGATCTGCGTACAACCGATATCGAGTGGCTGCACGTCGATTACGAGGAACATCTAGTCGAATTCTACTCTGTGGCATGCGGATTCGATGCAACCTCCGCTGGACTGCTGCGGCTGAAGTGACTGAGTCGACCGTGAATTCGAGCCGAAGGGTAAGGCTGTTATCCGATTTCACCGCGGGTTCACCGGTAGTTCCCGGTCCCGGCAGCGCTGTTGGGTGACGCGGGCATCGAAGTCCAAGCTGAAGGTTCGGCAATCGAAGGCGAACGCGGGCGGTAAGTCCGTGGTCAGCCGAGCCGAGGCGAGCGGTCCGTGAAGATGGCATGTTCGGTTGCTGCTGACCCGATCGCCTGCTAATTTGACTGCACCGGAAGTAAAAGCGCTGGCTGTCAGCCGCGTTCGCACGCCGCTCTATCGAGCCGCCACTTCTCCCTTGACCGGAGAGGTGCCATGAGCCCGAAAAAAGAGCGAGCTACAAACAATACTGACGAGGCGCACGTCCCCTCGCCGCGGCACCGTCCGCACACCTTGAAAGCCGCGGCGGTAGCTCTAGCCGGCCTTTCGGCTGTGTTCCTGTTCGAGATGCTCGACAACTCCATCCTCAACGTTGCTCTTCCCGCCATCGGGCGTGAACTCGACGCGTCGACCACCGCGCTCCAGTGGGTCACCGGTGCCTACGCGGTCGTATTCGGCGGACTGATGCTGCTGTTCAGCGCCATCGCAGACCAATTCGGCCGACGCCGTGTGATGCTGCTCGGACTGACGCTGCTGGCCGTCGCCAGCGCTGCCATCGTCCTCGTCACAACACCCGAGCAACTCGTCGCAGTCCGTGCCGTCATGGGTGTCGCTGCGGCGATGACCACCCCCGGTTCCATGGCGCTGGCTTTCCGACTCTTCGATGAGGAGCCGCTACGCGTGAGGGCGCTCACCCTCATCTCGACGGTCGGCCTGGTGGGACTGGCGGTCGGGCCGACCGTCGGCGGATTCGTTCTGGCCTTCGCACCCTGGCAGGTTTTACTCTTGATGAACGTACCCATCGCGATCCTTGCATTCATCGGAATCCGCATGGGCGTAGCCGAAGACCTCCCCGAGGAGTTGCACCGCGACCCTCTCGACGTTGTGGGGGCACTCCTCGGCACGGCCACCATCGTCCTGGTGCTCGTAGCGCCGACCCTGCTCGTCGAACAGAGCGCAGGTTCGTGGATGCCATGGGCGTCAACTGCCGGTGCCGTGGCAGCGGCAGTCCTCTTCGTCGTCCGCGCACGCACCGCTACGTTCCCGCTCCTGGACCTCGAACTCGTGGCCCTCCCACTCGTGTCCAGCGGCCTCGCTTACAAAGCCGCTTCCGGTCTGGCAATCGCAGGCCTCGGCTACATGGTCACCCTTCAGTTGCAGTTCGCATGGGGCTGGTCGCCGGCTCTCGCATCGATAGGGATGCTCCCTCAGGTCATCGTGTTGCTCTTCAGCGGCCGACTCGTCGCACCATTCCTGCGCAGGGTGGGGATGAACCACGCAGCCTGGATCAGCGCGGCGGCGGTCGTTCTGGGCCTCGCCGTCTTCGCCGGGGGTAGCCGTTTCGGCTATATCTGGATCGCGCTCGCCCTCGTTCTCGTCGCCGTCGGGATGCGCATCGTGGGTGTCGTCGCAGGTACCAATGTCATGACCGGCCTTCCGGAGAATCGCACGACAATCGGTGCCGCCATGGTCGATACGTCGAGCCAGGTCGCCACCGGCATCGGGATCGCTGTCACCGGCACCATCCTTGCGGCGCTCTTCACGGGCAATATCTCGTCCACAACGTGGAGTGCCGACGAAGCGGCCTCGTTCCAAACCGGAGTCACCGTAGCGGGGTTCGCCATCGCCGCGGTAGCCGCAGCGCTCGTGTTGCTCGGCATGATGCGGGCGCGGTCAGATCGCGGCGCCGCCGTCGAAGCTCGAGTGCGACACCCGCTGCACCGATCTCGCCGGCCGATCGAGCAATTCACGAAGTAGGGATGATCCGACGCGACGCATGCAGAAAGGGTCGTCGCACAGAACGCTCCACTCGACGGTTCTGCAGCCGGGATTCCGCGACATAGGGCCCAGAGTGGAGCGCGAGTTGCAGTGCTACGGCCCCCGCACCACGTCGAATGCCGGCTTGTGGGTGAAGTCTGCCCGCAGTAGTCCGAAGTTCTGTTCGGAGTCGGCGGGGTCGGTTCCGGAGTCACGCAGCGAGTGGACGAAGACCGGTCCGATGTAGGGCAGGGTCGACGCCTTGTTCAGGCTCGATCCGATAATGGCTGCTTGCGCGTCCTCGGACACGGCCATGGGGCCGTTGCCGGTGGGTGCGCCCAGCTCGGTGATCCAGATCTTCTTGCCCCCGTCACCGTTGGTGGCCATGGTGGCGTAGGCCTGATCCACCTGCGCCCATTGACCGTTGGGGTCGTTCTCGACGGTGAAGGGGAACGTGTAGGGATGCAGCGCAACAGCATCCATGAATCCGGCTGCCCCGGCGGCGTACATCTGCCGCAGGAACGTCACTGGGGCGACGGTCCACGACCCGAAGTCCATGGTGGTGGCAAGCCCGGCGCTGAGCACCGTCGCGTCGGAGTCGGCGTTGTGAATTGCAGGGTAGGCAGCACGCAGCAGGCCGGTGTAGCGAGCGGCATCGACGGGTGCGAAGAACGTCGGAATGTTCGGCTCGTTCCACACCTCGTAGCTGTCGACGCGATTGCCCAGATGGGCGGCTGCGGCCCCGGCGAACGCACCGAAGGCGTTGGGGTCGAGGGGAACTGCACCGGGCAGCGGTGACGCGACGCCGCCCTGAGCCCATCCGGGCGTACCGCCGAGGACTGCGAGTACCGAATAGCCCAGCGCTGTTGCAGCATTGATCACGCGATCGGTGTTGCCCCAATCGAACACACCCGGTGCGGCTTCGATTGCCGCCCAGTTGACGACCACTCGTACCCACGAGGCACCTATCTCACGGCCGGCACCGAACTCGTTGTTCAACGTGGCGTCGTCGAGGCCGAGAAAGGCTGCACCGCTGGTGAACCCGAGACCCGCAGGCGGGCCGGCATGGGCGGCGGGAGCCGAGAGCCCGACGGCGACAACAGCGGCCGCGGCAACGGTCAGCACGCGGGAGCGAAAAGTCATGCGGTCATCCTCTGGTCGTTGTCAGCGGCGCGCTGATCAGGGCTTCGACTGTCGTATGGGGGACGCGGTCGTGCCAGCGGGCGGTATTGAGTTCGTAGATGCGTTCGCCCGCCTTGACCGCAGCGGTGCGGTCGAGCAAGTAGTGGCGACACTCGGCGATGAACTGCTCTGTGTCGTCGAACGTGGGGAGCTCGAAGATGGAATCGAGCGACCCGACGGCCGCCGACGTACCGACGACGGGCAGGCCCTTGCTCGCCGCGTCGAGAATCTTGACGCGAACCCCGCCGCCGGTGGCGACCGGCGCGATCAGAGCACGGCACGTGCCGAGGAATTCCTGCAGGTCGTCGACGAAGCCGAGGTCTCGCACACCCGCCGGGTAGACAGGATCCTTGGCACCCGGGGCCTTCGCACCGATGATGCACAGTTCGGCACCCTCGATGCCTGCGGAGATCGCCGGCCAGTAGTCGAGCGCGATCTTGAAGGCCTCCTGGTTCGGTGGCCAGTCACGAGTCCCCATGAACACCAGACGTTTCGCGGTCTCGGACAAGTCGAGCTGCGGCGCGGGTTCGAGGGTGAGATCGATCCACCGAGCATCCCGTACCCCGTGGTCACGGTACATCTGTGCTTCGTCGGCATCGTAGGTTCCGACGGCATCCGCGGCACGGGCGACGCGAATCTCGTCACGCAGGATGCGGGGTGCCTCGACTCGGCCGATCGACCCGCGGGTCACCTTCCACACCTGGGATTCGGTGTTGACGGTGTTGATCGCGAACGGTGATCCGAACTTGGCCGACCGCAGAAACGACTCGGCCATGTAACTGTGTTCGGCCACATACACATCCGACTCGGAAGCGTCGATGGCGTCGCGGAGGGCGTCGATGTCGTAGCGTCCGTGGACAACCGATCGGGTCGGCCGCAGGGACTTCAGCAGCAACCGGGCGTCGACCTTCGGCTTGGGTACGCGGACCACGTCGGCGACGACATCGGTTTCCTTCGACAGGCAGATCGAGCGAACCTCGAACGCCTCCCGCGCGAGTTGCATCATCAACCGCGACAGTGCGATGTCGCCGCCGTGCTCCGTAACGGGGTCCTTGGACAGCAAGAATGTTGCGCGTCTCATTGCCGCACCTCTTCTTTCACCGGATCGAGATACAGGGCGCGCATGAACCAGACGAGCAGAACGGCGTCGGTGATCACCGACGCGATGGCCGCACCGATGGCACCGAGGGGGAACAGACACACCACGAGCAGCATCTTCAGCGGTGCCAATGTCGCGGCAGCCAACACTCGGGTGCGGTCTCGATGCTGGAGGTAGAGCACGGTGGTGAAGACGTGGTTGAGCACGCGCATCACGACGAACAACGACATGACCATCAGTGCACCTGCCACCTGAGGGGAGGCCGGGGTGAAGAGCAGTACGGTGCCCGCCGCCAGCAGCAGCGATCCCGCGGCGCAGCCGAGCATCGTCGTGTGCTTCAACGCCGGACCGGCAGTGACCGATCCGTCTGCTGCACGCAGCTTCTCGTGGAAGGTGTGGCCGAAGGCCTGACCGACGAACGCCACTGCCCAGGCCGTCACCGAGGCGACGGAGTAGTAACCCGCGACGGTGGAGTCGGTGAGGAAGCCGAGCAGTAACACGTCACCCTGGATGTAGACGGCATTGGCGAGGTTCTCCGAGAACAACATCGACATCTCGCGCCACGAGCCGGGCAGCCGCGGTGCCGCCCCACGGGACCGCAGTGCGGAGAGTACGGCGATGACGAAATACGGTGCCGCGTACAGGAGACTGGCCACGACCAATGTCGGCTCGGGGATCACGAACAGGTATGCCGTGGCGAGCGCGATGGACGTGGCCTGACGCGTGGTGTCCATGCGCTGGGTGAGATCGGGGCGGCCGTCGCGTAGGGCTTGGCTCTTGTAGGCGTTGAAGACCAGTTCGCCGCCGCCGATGACGAGCGCGAACCAGGCGATGTAGCTCACCGGAATCAGGCACAACCCGGCCACGATCAGAGCGGTACCGGTGAGAACGCGAGTGGTGCGCTCGCCCAGAAACTCTCGCTCTGCGACGCGTATGGACCGCACGGTGAACGGATGATCCAGCGGCGCTGCGAGTATCGCGGCGAGCGCGAACGCCATCGCGTACTGGCCGTAATCGGAGATGCCAAGCTTGGCGATCAGTGCGATGGTCCACAGCAGACCGATGCCGCGGCCCCCGTACGTCCACAGCGCCGCGACTCCGGCCTTGAGCAGATTGCCGTTCACTTCGACCACACCGCTACGAAGTTCTCGGCCACCAGGTGAGGAGCATTGGCGCTCCGTAGGGTCTCCACTTCGCGGCGCAGCCGGGTCAGGGCCTCGCGGTCGGTGACGAGGCGGGCGGTGGCGTCGGCGATCTCGTCGGTTCCACCGGCCACAACCAATGCGCCACCGTCGGTTTCGGACAGTGCGCCTTCTTCGAGACACACCACCGGAGTTCCGTAGGCCACGGCGCGGCTCACCGATCCCGACGCGGGGAAGGCATCGCCGTAGACGGACCGCTTGCCGTAGGGGACCACCAGGGCACGGATGGAGCCGAAGAACGCATCCTCGTCCGGTCCGTTCACCTCGCCGAGGATCTCGACCCCGTCGACCGGGTCGAGTAGTTCGGTCCCACGACCGGCGATGCGGATGACGATCTCCTTCGGCAGGCGATCCCGAAGCTGTTGCAGCTGATCGAATCCCTTACCCCGGTAGACGAACCCGAACAGCCCGACGGCCAACGGTCGATCCTCGGCGGGAGTCAGGTCGGGGCGTTCGGGGACGAAATGCATGACGGCCTCGGCCGTGACGTCCGGGTAGGCGCGCTCGAGCGAATCGGCCCCGGAGCGGGTGAGTGCGAACAGGGTTCGGCTGCCCACCACGCTGCGTTCGAGGCGACGCCACGCCTTCCGGAGTGGATAGTGCAGGCCGTGGTTGAGCACCTTCTTGCTCGCCAGGAACTTGGTGCGGGCAGGCCACCAGACGATGCCGGGCGGATCGTGCACGGTGGCCGTTACCATGGGATTTCCCGTGAGCCGTGCCGTGGCCCAGAACGGCATCACCGAGCCGCCGCTGAACTCGCAGTGCACGATCGTCCGCTCGGGGTCGGCGTCGACGAGCTCTCGAATTGCTCTGCGGTGCCCCAGAATATCGCGCACCGAGTGCGATCCCGGTCCGTCGTGGCGGTACTCGACCACTTCGCCGAAGTGCGGTCGTACGGCCGCGGCGAAGTCGTCGGCATAGTCGCCCACACCGCCGACCCCGGAGCGGGGAGCGATGTAGACGAGTCGGCAGTCGCGCAGGATCATCAGTAGAACAGGGGCCGATACTTCGGGCGGTACGCGAGGGCCTTCGGGTCTCGCATGGCCCGCACCTTGGCCGGCACGCCGGCGACGACTTCGAGTTCGCCGACGTCGCCGCGGACCATCGAGCAGCCGCCGACGACGGCACCGCGACCCAGCGTGACTCCGCTCAGCAGTGTGCTGCGACTGGCGATCCACACGTAGTCGCCGATGACGCACGGTTCGAGGATCGGGGTGAACTCCGGGGAGTTGTGGTCGTGGTAACCGCCGATGATGTGCGTGTCACTGGCGATGACGACGTTGCTGCCGATCGTGATGCCGCCTCGGGCGTCGAGCATGCACCGAAATCCGATGGAGCAGGCGTCGCCGATGGTGAGGCCCTCGGGATCGAGGATGGTGGTACCGCGGAAGATCGACACGTCCTTGCCGATGGTCGCACCGAACGCGCGCAGGAAGTTCTGTCGAATCCAGTGCGACGGAATGTAGGTGACGATCATGTTGAAGCCGAGGGTGCCGACGCGATTGCGTAGCTTCCGCTTGAACGTGATGTCCTGCATCTTGTAGTTCGACACCTCGAAGATCTCGGGCTCGGTGTCCGTCGGACGTTCCACCGCTGTCATGCTGCCATCTCCTCGGTCATGTCGAATTCGACCATCGCACGGACTATTTGGTCGAAGTCCTTGGTCGGTGCCCAGCCCAGCAGAGTTCGGGCCTTGGTGGCGTCGCCCACCATCCTGGCCGAATCGGCGGGTCTGAGCATCTCGGAATCGCTCCGGACGTAGTCGCGCCAGTTGTCGATGTTCACGGCCGCGAAGGCCGCGGCCACGAAGTCGGCGACGCTGTGCGCCCGGCCTGTCGCCACGACGAAGTCGTCGCCCTTGCCGTACTCGGCCATCGCCGCCATCGCGTCCACGTAGTCCGGTGCCCAACCCCAGTCGCGGACCGAGGTGAGATTGCCGAGCTCGAGAAAGTCGAGACTGCCGCGGGCGATGGACGCGGCGGCCTTGGTGATCTTGCGGGTCACGAAACTGTCGGGTCGACGGGG
Organism: Rhodococcus sp. 06-221-2; assembly: GCF_002258365.1. Classification (NCBI taxonomy): domain Bacteria; kingdom Bacillati; phylum Actinomycetota; class Actinomycetes; order Mycobacteriales; family Nocardiaceae; genus Rhodococcus; species Rhodococcus sp. 06-221-2. Next base: position 395,086 of record NZ_NOYJ01000035.1, on the reverse strand, counting down.
TGATTCGTGATTGAACAGAATGGCGTTCGTCGCCTCCAGTCCCCGCGAGCGATACACCTCGACCATGTTGTGGCTCAGCGCTTTCGACGCACCGTACGGTGACGTCGGTGCCACCCGCGTGGACTCGTTCTGCAGGCTGACGCCTGATCCGGCGAGGATCTCGGCGCTGGAGGCGTTGATCATCACCACGCGTCTGCCCGACGCCTCCTGCTGGGTGAAGCACGCATCCAGCAGGGCGGCCGCGGAGACTCCGTTGACTCGGGTGGTGAGCACCGGGTCGTTCCAGGATCGCCACACCGACGAGATGCCCGCGAGGTGGAAGACGTAGTCGGGTGCGACGTCGCGGATCAGTGCGCGGGTGACCCCGTGATCGCTCAGTTCGACGTCGTGTCGCGTCACGCCTGCACCGACCGTGTCGGGTGTCGCGCCGGGCTTGGCGACGCCGTGTACCGACCACCCGCGTTCGAGGAGCAACTCCGACAGGTAGCTGCCGTCCTGGCCGCCCACCCCGGTGATCAGTGCGGTGGGGCACTGCCCGGGTTTCACGCGATTGCAGCCGTGTCGGGCGATTGCTCGGCGAGGTCGTTCTGCACCATCATCGCAACCAGTTCGGGGAAGGCAACTTTCGGCTTCCAGCCCAGTACCGCGTGCGCCTTGGCGGAGTCGCCGACCAATAGGTCGACCTCGGCCGGCCGGAAGTAGCGCGGGTCGATCTTGACGTAGGGCTCCCAGTCGACGATGCCCACGGCGGCGAAGGCGTGATCGAGCAGTTCCCGAATCGAGTGGGTCTCGCCGGTGGAGATGACGTAGTCGTCGGCCTCGTCCTGCTGCAGCATCAGATACATGGCTTCGACGTAATCGCCGGCGAAGCCCCAGTCGCGCTTGGCGTCGAGGTTGCCCAGTGAGATCTCGCTCTGCAACCCCAGGGCGATGCGGGCGACGGCCTGCGAGATCTTGCGGGTGACGAATTCCGGCCCACGGCGGGGTGATTCGTGATTGAACAGGATGCCCGAGCTGGCGTGCATGCCGTAGGACTCGCGGTAGTTGATGGTCATGTAGTGGCCGTAGACCTTGGCGACGCCGTACGGAGAGCGCGGCCACAGCAACGTCTCCTCGCGCTGCGGTACCTGCTGCACCTTGCCGAACATTTCACTGCTCGACGCCTGGTAGAACCGCACCTGCTTGCCGGCGACCTGCTCGTACAGCCGCGTCGACTCGAGCATGTTGAGCACTCCGCCGCCGGTGACATCGGTGGTCAGACGGGCGTTCTCCCAGGAGTACGCCACGAACGACACCGCTCCCAGGTTGTAGACCTCGTCGGGGTCGGCCACGGCGAAGGCCCGCATCAGCGCCGAGAGATCGAGCAGGTCGCCGTGCAGGATCTCGACCTGCGGCAGCACCTGCTCGAGCATCGTTGCTTTCGGATTGTTCTGTCCGCGTAGCAGACCGAACACTTTGTAGCCCTTGCTCAGTAGCAGCTCGGCAAGGTAGAGGCCGTCTTGTCCAGTGATTCCGGTGATCAATGCGCGCTTGGTCACGACGCTGCCCTCTCGATGGTTCCCGTGTGGAGCTCGGTTACTGCAGCGTTCAGTTCGGCAGCGAAGGTGTCCTCGCCGAACTGTTCGACGTGTTCCTTGATTTTCGACGGCTCCCAGGTGGTCGCTTCGAGTTCGGTGACGGCCCGTCGGATCGAATCGGGCTGCGGCTCATCGAAGTACACACCGGACACGCCTTCTTCGACGGTGTCGAGAAAGCCGCCCCAGCGCAGCACTGCACTGGGCTTGCCGTGGTAACCCGCTTCGATGGGGGTCAGTCCGTAATCTTCATAGCTGGCGGCGATCAATCCGTTACAGCCCTGGTAGAGCCACGTCATCTGACCGGACGTCAGATCGCTGAGCATGAGGACGTTGTCGGACTTGAGTTTTCGCAGTCTGTCCGCCTCGGGGCCGCGGCCGACGACGATCAGTCTGCGGTCGGTGCCGTCGAACGCGGCCATCACTTTGTCGACGTTCTTGTACGGCAGCAGGCGCGAGATGCACAGGTAGTAGCTGGAACCGTCGAGCCAGGCGGCGGCGTCGGGTATGGGCTCTGCAGGTGCTGTCTCGACGGTGAACGGGGCGGGCACCACGGTGGACGTGATGCCGTAGGCATCGGCGATTCGCTGCTGCACCACGGTGGAGATCGCGAGATAGCGGTCGGCCGTGAACGCGGCCTTGCGGTCCCATCTGCGCAGCGGCCACGAGAGAGTCTTGAGCGCAACACGTTTCGTCGGGCTACGGGATTCGCCCAGATACATCTCGGACTCGTAGAGCCACCGCGCGGGGGAGTAGCAGTAGATCAACTTGCGGCCGGAGGTGTGGAATCCGTGCGCCCAGCCGCTGGTGCTGGTGAGCACCACGTCGGCGTCGATCTCGATGGAGCTCGACGCGAAGGGGAGCAGGGGAAGCGCAGCGCGGTGGTTCTTGCGGAGAAACCCGACCCGGTTCAACGTCGAGGGCCGAACGTCCAGCCCGGAGAACTCCGGGAAGGTGGTCGTCGGCTCGAACAACGTTGTGTAGATGGGGGCCTCGGGAAACGCACGAGCCATGGCCAGAACGACCTTTTCCGCCCCGCCGCGTTGTGTCAGGTAATCGTGCGCGATCGCGACACGGACGCCATCGGTGTCGGTCATGCCGAGTCCGCGTGTTCACGTGGCCGAAAAGGTTGCGAATCAGCATTATTGGTCTTCATCTACAAACCCATCGTTGCAAACCGATCTCGAATGGAGCTAGGGCGCGTCAGACGCCGAATGGACACCCGTCGTGCGCCGATGCACGGTGGGCGTCGAATTCAGAGTGTCCCCCGACGAGACTGCGAACGAATGGACACGATCCTGCCACGAAGGGTCATTCGTTCGTTGTCTATGAATATCCGGTTTACGGACAAATAGAAAGCGTTAAGTGAGGTGGTTCACAACGCAAAATAACTCGGCGGCGTAGCGGAAACCGCACCTTCGCCCAGAGTTAACGCGGACGCAATAGAGGCGTCGAGAAATGATCGGTGAGAACGTATTTCACCATTCATTGGATAGATGAATTGTTGATCGAACGGGCGAAAAATTCACCGAGTGACGGTGGTGCCGACCCATGGTGTCCATGTGATGGCTCCGTACTGGAACGTGACCCGCACTCCTCCGCCGTACTGCGGAATCTCGTCGCTCGTGGCCGGGCCCAGCGTGGGGTCCCAGGCCGCGAAGATGCCGCCGCCGATGTTGTGGGTACCGCCGACGGCGGTGGAGAACACCCGCAGGCCGTAGGGGCTGTCGAAGTCCTGGTACGTGCCGTTGAACGGAGTGGTGGGCAGGAACCCGGTCGGGCGCACCGCTTCTGCGACAGCGCGCGGTACGGCGACGAATCCGTTGGGTCGCTCGTACAGCACCGCGTCCTGGCGGTACTGCGCCCAGGTGTCGCGGACGGGGAACACCGGGCCGAGTACGGCACCGGAGTTGTTCGGCGCGGCCGCGAAGCGGGTGTATTCGGCTGTACGGGGAATGTTGTTCTGCAGCAGGTTCATCAGCCCCCACAGTGCGGGCTTGGCTGACCAGTCGGTGTGCAGCAGGCCGAAGGTCATCTCCGGGTCGTTGCTGCCGGTCTGCTTGTCGCGCAGCTGGTACAGGAAGATCGGCCCGGCATAGGGCAGCTCCCGCCATTTGGTGACGAAGTCCGTGATCATCGCGTTCTGTTGGTCCTCGGTCGCCACCGAGGTGGGCACCCCGTATTCGGTGGCCCAGATCTTCTTGTTGCCGTCGCCGTTGGCGACCATGGCCGCGCGCATGTCGAGCACCTGGCGGGCCGGGGCGTGGTCGACGTACGGGCCCTCGGAGAACTTCAACGAATATTGATACGGGTGGTAGGAGAGGGCGTCGAACGAGCCTGCGGCACCGGCGGAATACATCTGGTTGGTGAACGTGACGGGGTTGACGTTGCCGTAGCCGTCCTCGGTGGCACCGAGCACGCCGCCGACGACGGTGGCTGCGGAGTCTGCCGCTTTGATCTTGGGATACGCCGCTTTCAGCAGCGCGGTGTAGCCGGCGGCGTCGGGCTGCGGTGCGTAGAACATCGAGCCGTTGGGTTCGTTCCAGATCTCGTAGTCGGCCACCTTGCCCTTGTATCGAGCAGCGGCTTTACCGGCGAAATCGCCGAAGGCGGCCGGTGACGCGGGACGGGTGCTGATGGTCTGGTTCACCGGGGAGGTCGCCCACGGCGGGGTGTAGGCGATGATGCCCAGCATCGAGATGTTGGCAGCGCGCAGCTTGTTCACGACGCGATCCACAGCTGTCCAGTCGAGCTGATTCTTGGTGTATTCGACGGTCGACCACGGGATGGCCACGCGCATCGATTTGATGCCTGCGGCGGTGACGAATTGCACGGTGGTGTCGAGTTCTGCGTCCGTGGCCCACAGCAGTCCGCCGCCGTCGGAGATGCCGACGCCGGGCGGATTCGGGGCAGCCTCCGCGCGCGATTGGCCGCCGACGAGGTGGTCCGGTGGCGTCAGTACTGAGGTCGTTCCGGACGCGAGGCCGGCAGCGACGATCAGAACGGCTGCTGCCGTGATCGCTGTGCGAATGCGGCCACGAATATGAACCATCTCGAATTCTTTCCACCAGGGGTCCGTACCAACAATTCGACGGGCCGGTGTGCTGAATCATTGCACTACAAACACGCTTTCGTGCAAATCGAAACGAGATCCGGAATTCTTATGAAACCGCTGGTCGAGTGTCGTGCCGTGAAACCAAGCTTTTCGAATTCAGCTGCGGGTCGGCTTCGGCGTCGTCCTTGGTTTCCGACGACTTTTCCCATGCGTAGACGAGGAACGCGTACATCACGGAAAACGCCATCGTGGTGGCCGGGATGGTGACGACGGGGAAGTCGAGCTGCAACGCGACGACCGCGAAGCCGATCATTCCGCCGCCGTAGAACCCGTCTTCCCAGCGCCGTGAGCGCAGTAACCGGTAGCCCGCGATCGCGATGACGACGAGGATGGCGACGAAGGCAATTCCGGCTACGAGGCCGCCGCGGTAGATGGTCAGCAGCGGGGTGTTGGCGACGTAGTTCACCTCGAAAGCGACCGTGGGGTCTTTGAATTCTGCACGGCCCCAGCCGAGTCCGAACATCCAGTGACCCTGCATGTGCCCGGGGAACTCGACCAACGCGTCACCGCGTGCGCTCGATCCGGCGTCTTCGTTGCCGAACGAGGAGAAGACGCGGCTCCGCACACTGGGAACCGCGAGAGCCCCGACGAAGGCCGCGGCGAAGGCTCCGACGATGGCCAGCCGCTCACGGGTGCGCAGCTGCTGGAACAGCAGCATCAGCACCACCCCGAACACCACCGAGAACAGTGCGGCCCTCGAGAGCGTCAGCACGATCGACAGAAACAGCAGTGCCGCAAGCACAGTCCGCAGCTGTCCCCGCAGGAGCAGGATGCACAGCATCAACGCGAGCACGAAACCGATGCCGGCTGCGTTGGGGTCGATGTACGTCCCGGCCAGGCGAACGGTGGCGGCACCCGAGCTGCTGTAGACGAACCGAGTGCTTTCCTCCTCGACTCCGTAGCCGAATATCGACAGATAGCGAATGAGTTTTCCGGCGGGATCGGCGACGAAGACGATCAGAGCGAATGCGGCAGCGGCCGAGGCCGCGTAGACGTAAATTCTGCCGAACAGCGCCAATTCCTCACGCGGCAAGCGCAAGAGGCAGATCACGACGAGGGTCGAGACGAGCCATTGGCCGAATTCGACGTAATCGACCAGCGCACCACTCGTCGCGAACAACGACAAGGCCGAGAGAATTATCAGCGCGATCATCGGTATTTCGGGCCATGTGATGCGGCTCACCGCTGTGCGGTGAATCACTGTCGCGAGAACGACGGCGATACCCAACGCGAACACCAACGGTACGTGAACGCCGGGCACGTAGCCGAACGGCAGGGCCCCGAGCGAGAAGGCAAGCGCACGAGACAAATACAGCGGATGACGTAGGCCTATGTACACGCCGACGGCCAGTACGACGAGGGCGAACACACCCACGGTGGCCGCGGTTCCGCCCACGATCATGGCGGCAGTGACGATCACGGGAACGGCCACGATGGCTGCCGCGTGAAGTCGTGGCGTGATGCTCATGGGCTCTGATGTTGTCACGGTTTCATTCGCTCGCAACACGTACGCCGTGCCGAATCCTTCGCTGCGCTTTATTCTTTGCCACTACCGAAGGTTTTCGATGGGAGATCGCGTGGAGATTCGAGAATACGGCCGCATTCTTCGCGCGGGTTGGTGGATCGTGGCACTGGCGACGGTCCTCGGCATCGCCGCGGGATGGGCCTACACACTCTTCACGACGCCGCAGTATCAAGCTTGCGCCCGATTGTTCGTCACCACCGAAGGCGGCAGCTCGGTCGGTGAGGCCTACCAGAACAACCTGTTCTCGCAGGAACGGGTGACGTCCTACGCCGGATTGGCCACCAGCGCACAGGTTGCCCAGCGAGCGGTGGATCAATTGCAGTTGCAGATGTCCGCCGACGACCTCCGCTCGCGCGTCACCGCAACACCCATCGAGAAGACCGTGCTGCTCGATCTGTGCGCCACCGACCCCGACCCCGCGGTCACCCAGGTGTTGACCAACGCAGTCGCCGGGCAGCTCACCCAGGTGATTCAAGAACTCGAAACGTCGCAACGAGGGGGCAGCGCCGCGGCCGGCGCGACCATCGTCGACCAGGGCGACGTGCCGTCCACGCCCATCGGCATGGGGCTACCCACCGCACTCGGACTCGGCGGTGCCATCGGGTTCGTCCTCGGGGTGGCGCTCGCGCTGCTGCGCGGGCTGCTCGATCGCTCGATTCGCGATCGGACTCGGGCAGAGGAGATCTCGGGCAAGGCCGTGCTGGGCGGACTTCCGGTCGACACGACGCGACCCGGTTCTGCAGTGGCCTCGATGACCGAGCTGGGGGAGCCGCTTCGCGCTCTGCGCACCAACATTCGATTCCTGGGCGGTGGGTCCCCGCCCCGGGTCATCGCCGTCACCAGTGCCTCCTCCGGGGAGGGCCGCACCAGTACGGCCATCGATCTCTCGGCGATTCTCGCCGAGGCGGGACACACCGTGTTGCTCGTCGGTGGCGATCTGCGCGACGCTGCCCTGGGCTCCCGGTTGGGTCTGAACCAGGACAGGGGCCTGTCGACAGTGCTCTCCGGCGAGCACCACGTGGAGGACGCCATCGTTCCCAGCGCGTTCGGTGGCGTGTCGGTATTGCCGACGGGCCCGGTGCCGCCGAACCCCAGCGAACTCCTCGGATCGGATCGAGCGCAGCTGCTGCTGGAGTCGTTGCGCGGCGACTACCGCTACGTCATTGTCGACACCCCACCCCTGCTCGACGCCACCGACGGCGCGATTCTCACCGCATTGGCCGACGGCGCACTAGTTCTGGCGCGGACGGGCCGCACCACCCGAGACAAGCTCCGACGTGCAATCAAGGTGCTCGACGGCGTCGGCGGCACCGTGCTGGGTGTGGTGACCACGTTCGAGCCCTCGACGCGACGGTCGTCGAAGACCGCACCCCCCGCGGCCACCGACGACAGTAGTTCGACTGCAGCGTCATCCGCGAAGCCCTACTCCACCGCACGTCGGCATGCCGCGGCAACGAGCGATTCTGCGAGCCCGTCGGCGAGCAGAGGCTAGCTCGATGTCACCGAGGTTCGCGGTGCGGGTCGGTGTCGTCCTGACCGCCGCGGCAGTATCGATCTCCTGCTCCCAGCAGCCGTCGGTGGTGCTCCCTCCCGATGCCCCCACGGCTCCCGTCACCGCGCAGGCGCGGGCTTCGGAATCACCGCCACCGTCGAATTTCGGTGGTACGGAGCCAGGGTCGTTGATCTCGGCCGAGTCGATTCGGGACATCGCCGTCGACATCAGCGAACTGGGTGCGACGGCAACCCGGGTGGTCTATCGGTCGACGTCGGGCGTCACCGGCCTGCCGACGGAGGTCTCGGGGACCGTCGTCGTTCCGGCCGGCACTTCTCCCGAGGGCGGGTGGCCGGTGGTGTCGTTCGGGCACGGCACCACGGGAGTGCTCAGCGCGTGCGGCCCTTCCCTGTATGCGAACCTGCTCGGCAACGCACCCATCGTGGCCGCCCTCGTCCTCAACGGCTTCGCCGTGACGATGAGCGACTATCAGGGTCTGGGGCTCGAGGGCTCGTACCACCCCTACCTGGACGCGAAGACGTTCGGCTACAACATGATCGACGCGGTGCGGGCCGCCAGGAACTTCCTGCCCACGCTGAGTTCACGGTGGTCGGCGTACGGCGTCTCGCTCGGCGGGATGGCCGCATGGGCGGCGAGTGATCGCAATGCCGAGTACGGCGGCGGGCTCGAGCTGGTCGGCACCGCGGCGATGGTGCCGGTCTCGGACATGACGGGCCTGGCCGACGCCGCCGCAAACGAAACCCTCACCCGGGCTCAGTACCCACTGCTGATGTACGCCCTGCATTCGTTGGCGATCTCGCATCCCGAGATGAACCTGGACGACTATCGATCCGGCTTCGCCCGGGAGCGATGGGACGACCTGATGGAGTGCGTCCCGCCCGGGTCGTTGGACGTTCCCGACTTGCAGACGCGGGTGCAGGCTGCGGATCTGAAGCCGGTGAGCGTCGAGGCGACCGATCGTCTGCGCGGATACCTCTCGGATATGGCACTGCCGCAGCGGGGTTCGCGCACGCCGCTGTTGGTCATGTACGGCAGTGAGGACGATCTGATTCTTCAGCCGTGGACGGAGAAGGCGCTGCAGCGAGCGTGCGCGTCGGGCGACGTCGTCGAGTACGAGCTGCATCAGGGCGAGGGCCATGGTGATCTGGACAGCAGTAGGTCGCTGCCGTGGGTCAAGAGCATGTTCGCTGGACAGCGACCCGTCGATACGTGCGAGTTGAATCGATGATCGCTCCTGCCGGCGTGCCGAGACTCAAGGACTACGGCCGAATGCTGTTGTCCGGCTGGGCACTGATCCTCGCGGCCGCCGTGTTGTCGGCCGGTGCCGCGTGGCTTTTGACGTATCTGGTGGAGCCGTCGTACACCGCCACCTCGCGCGTGTTCGTCACTGCGCCGGGCCCGGTGTCACCGAAGAACTCGCTCGACGGCAACCGAAGTTCGTTGGTTCGGGTGGAATCGTATGTGCAGCTGGCCACCGGTGAGCAGGTGTTGCGCCGGGTCATCGCCTCGCAGGGCTTACCGGTGGAACCGGCGGACCTGAAGAACGACATCACCGTGGTGCCGAGTCCCGGTTCGGCGCTCATCGACATCTCGGTGGTGAACGCCGATGCAGAGCGTGCGCGTGACGTTGCCAATTCGGTTGCAGTGCAGCTCATCAAGCTCGTCGGGGAGATCGATCTGGGGAACAACGGGCCGGTGTCGGCGGTGACTTTGGTCGACGCGGCCACCACACCGAGCTCGGCGTCGTCCCCGATCGTGGGCAACAACGTGATGCTGGGGGCCGTCGCGGGGATCATGGTGTCCGGCGTGCTCGTGCTGGCGCGGGGCATCACAGGGGATTCGATTGTCCACCGCGATCAGGTGGAGGACATCGTGAAGCAGAGCATGGGGGAGAGACTGTGACGAAGGATCGAATACCGCTGTTGCGCAGAGCTACCGGGGCGGGTGCGCTGGCACTGATGCTGGCGGCGTCGGGCTGCTCGTCGGACGCACCCGCGGTAGACCCGGAATCGGCGGCATTCGGTGCGTCCCTGACGGCCGATTTCAGCGACGACGGCCCAGGATCTCTCGACAGCGCGGAGGAGCTGCTCACCATCGACCGACGGTTGAGCGGTATCTCCTCCGTCGCCGCGCGGGTGGTCTACGAGTCCACCTCGGGCGTCGACGGTTCGACGCAGCGGGTATCGGGCACCATCTTCGCCCCGGAAGGCACTGCACCCGAGGGTGGTTGGCCGATCATCGCCTACGGTCACGGCACCACGGGCGTGTTGCCCGATTGCGGCCCGTCGACGGATCCTGAACTGCTCGGGAGTTCCCAGATCGTCGCCGCGCTCGTGCGTTCCGGACACGTGGTGGCGGTATCGGACTATCAGGGTCTCGGTCTGGACGGTTCGTACCATCCTTACCTGGACGCACGGACCGTCGGAAACAACCTGATCGACTCGGTACGTGCCGCTCGCAAGCTGGTACCGAACACCTCGACGCGGTGGGCGTCGTTCGGCGGATCGCAGGGTGGCCAAGCAGCCTGGGCGGCAAACGAACTCGCGACCACCTACGGAGCCGGCCTGGACATGGTCGGCTCGGTCAGCCTGGTACCGGCAGCAGACATCACCGGGCTGGCGTCGGCTGCAGCGAACGGCACACTCACTGCAGACCAGAAGCCCCTGCTGCAGTGGGTGTTGGTGGGCCTGTCGAAGTCCTATCCGGAGCTCGATCTGGACGACTACCGCAGGGGCATCGTCGCCGAGAAGTGGGAGGAGTTCTCCGCGTGCGGCGGAGCGCTCGCTGCAGATCGGACCTCGCTCGCCGCGCAGATCGACGACGACGATCTGCGCCCGGCATCTCCGGAAGCCACCGCGGTGCTCGAGGGCTACCTCCGTGCGATGAGCCTGCCGAAGTCTCCTGCTGCCGCTCCGATGCTGGTGATCTACGGTGGCCAGGACACGTTGATCTCGCAGCCGTGGACCGATGCCGCCATTGCGGCCGGGTGTGGCAGCGGCGACACCATTCAATCTGTACTACAACCCAATTCCGGTCACGCAGACATCGACGGTGCTGCTGCGTTCGGATGGCTGAACGACCGGTTCGCCGGTACTCCGGCCGTCAACTTCTGCCCGGCTTCACCTCCGGCACCGTGACCTCGAAGTAGGTACCCATGACCGCCACGCCAGACAGCACCGCAGCCGCAGCCGTCGATCCAGTAGCGACAACGCCGGCCACCCCACAGGTCGATGCGCCGAAGCGTCCGGCACGCATTCTCGGTCTCGACGGACCTCGCGGTTTCGCGTGCCTGTGCGTGCTCGCCGTGCACGTCGGCGGCCATTACTCGCCGCAGACCGTGCTGACGTACAAGCTCGGGCTGTTGGGGCAGGGGCTCATCTTCTTCTTCGCCCTGTCGGGTTTCCTGATCTTCCTGCCGATGGTGCGAAAGTTGTTCGACAACAAGCCGATGCCGAACAACGTCAGCTACGCGCTGCACCGCCTGCTCCGTGTGTTTCCGGCATATCTGTTCATCTTCCTGTTCGCGAACTTCGTGATGCGGGCGGTGTTCGTGGAGAACGCGGCCGTGGCCGAGCGTCATTTCACCGACAACGGCCTGGGTGTGCTCACCGATCCGCTGACGCTGTTGGCCAACCTGACGTTGGTGCACTCGTACATTCCGAGCATGCTGCAGACCGGCATCAATCCGTCGTGGTCACTGTCGCTCGAGTTCGCGTTCTACATCGCACTGCCGCTGCTGACCGGTATCGCATTCTTCCTCCGCAAGCGCACGTCGATACCGGCACCGATACTCGCGATGATTCCGGTGGTGGTGATGTTCGTCGTCGGCATCACCGGCAAGCTCTACACCGCCTCACGCGTCGGGCCGTCGGGCATCACCGATCCGAAGCTTCTCGACTGGGGCCCCAACGAGATTGCGGTACTGAGCCGGAGCTTCTGGTCGCTGGCAGACAACTTCACGTACGGAATGCTCGCGGCCGTCGTCTTCGTCGCGATCGACAACGGCATGCTGAAGGGCGCGCTCGCCACCAGAATGCGGTGGTGGACCGGTATTGCGATGATCCCGACGGCGGTGATCTCGTTGAAGCTGATCGACGACAACTCACGCTGGCAGAGTTCCACCGTCGCCTTCGGGTCCGCGCTCCTCATCCTGTTCATCATCGTGCCGCTCGCGCGTGGGGAGAAGTCCGCACTGGCCGAGCGGGCGGACTGGGCACCGCTGAGCTATGTCGGCATGATCTCGCTGAGCGTGTACCTGTGGCACTTCCCGGTGCTGATCATGATCGGGCGCTTCGGGTGGTTGGCCGGCGACAGCGTGCCGGGCATGGCCTGGAACTTCCTCGTCATAGCCGTAGTGAGCATCGCGTTCGGTTCGTTGACGTACCGGTTCATCGAGAAGCCGGCGTTGACGTATGCACGTAGATTCAAGGCCAGCAAGTAGATCCATGCGCATCCCACGTCGCGCGGTAGCAGCGCTGCTGGTGCTGCCGCTGCTCGGCGGATGCGCCGCCGCGGTGCCGATCGGCGCTCAGGTCCAGGGAGCAGTGGCCGCTGCAGTACGGGGATCGGACCCGGAACCGCTGGTGATCGCCGATCCCGGTACGGGTAGCGGCTCCGTCGTCAGTGCCGAGACCATGCCCAATCTGCCGGTGCAGGTGCGCCTTTCGGGTGTACACGCAGCACGCGTGGTGTACCGGTCGTCGCAGACCGATGCAGGGGAGCGGGAAGTATCGGGCACGGTCTTCACCCCCGACGGCGATGCCCCCGACGGCGGGTGGCCGACGATCTCCTACGCCCACGGCACGACGGGCATCGAGCAGGAGTGCGCTCCGTCGAGGTCGGGCTCTCTGCTCGGTGCCTCGGCCCTCGTACAGGGTTTCACCGCAGCAGGATTCGCAGTGGCTATCACCGACTACGAGGGACTGGGCCACGCCGGACATCATGCGTACCTGGACAACATCACCGCCGGATACGACGTCATCGACGCGGTGCGTGCCCTGCGCACTGTGTTCCCGAGCGTCGGAACGCGATGGGCCGCATTCGGTGGATCGCAGGGCGGCGGCGCAGCATGGGCGGCGAACGAACTCGCCGCGACGTATGCGCCCGAACTGGACCTGGTGGGGGCTGCGGCTCTGGCCCCGGCAGCGAACATGGTGGGTCTGGTGGACAAAGCCGCCGCGGGTACGTTGACGACGGACCAGGGGCCGTTGCTGCAGTGGGTTCTCGAATCGTGGGCTCGACGTGACCCGCGCGTGAATCTCGACGACTATCGCAGCGGCACTGCGGCTCAGGACTGGACCGCGCTCTCGGGATGCACGCCGGACCGGGCCGGTGCCCGAGACGATGCAGTGAAACAACTGAGCAACAACGACTTTGCGCCGACGTCTCCGGCGGCCGCCGCCACGCTGCGGGACGAGCTGGCGTCGATGGCTGTGCCCCAGGGGCCGGCGTCGGCACCGATGTTGGTGGCCTACGGAGATTCCGACACCTACATCGATGCGGCATGGACGGACGACGCACTGGCGCGAGCCTGTGCGCTGGGGGACGTGATCACCATCGACCGGCAGGCGGGGCGGGGACATGCAGATGTGAACGGCGACGCCGTCACTCAGTGGCTTGCGGATCGATTCGCCGGAACGCCGGCACACAACGATTGCGGGTGAGGGGGACTCATGGGGTTACGACAGGACGTGGTGGTTCGCGCGAAGGATGTCGTCAAGAGACGTCTCGGTCGCGGTATCCCGGTGGAGGTGTTCGACGAGCCGTACGTGGTGGTCGCGGTACTGGGGCAGTCCAATGCCCACGGGGCTGGGGTGGGGCTGGATCGCGACGGGCTCGACGCTCCGCATCCGCGGGTGCATCAGTGGGCGGCCTCGGGTAGGTCGAAGAACACCGTTGTCGCGGGAAGTAACCCGCTGTTCCACGAAGTGCCCTCCAAAGCAGTCGGATTCGGGCCAACCTTCGCAGGACATCTCGCCGATGCAACCGGCAGGCCGGTGTTGTTGGTGCCGTACGCGCGTGGTGATTCCGGGTTCGCTCGCATTCACGGTATCTCGTGGGATCCCTCGGACACCGGAGCCCGGAACAATCTGTTCCACAATGCGATGACGCGCATTCGCTCGGGTCTGAATATTGCGCCCGGCAACGAGCTGGCCGCGGTGCTGTGGCATCAGGGTGAGAGCGACGTGCCGCTGCTGACGGGGCCGGCGTATGCGGAGAAGCTCGATCTGCTGATCGACACGGTACGGGCGCACTTCGGGGAGGTGCCGTTCGTCCTGGGTCAGATGGTGCCCGAGGAGATAGAGAGCGGGCACGCGAACTACCCCGTGATCGACGCGGTGCACGCCGATACCCCGCGGCGTCGGGCCTCGGTGGCCTACGTCCCCGGGCCGAGGAGTCTCTACAACAGCGAGACCGAGAAAATTCACTACAACGCGGACGGTCAGCGGGAGTTAGGCCGGCGGATGTGGGACGCCTTTGCGAGCATGCGATCGAACGTCCGCCGTTCGACCGACACGGCTTGACACCGGCAACGAACGCCAGCACTAATGGTCCGAGGGGCGGGCTCTCACACCACATCGGGCGGCGTGCGCAATGCCGTGGACGCGCGCACTTAATGCGAGGGAAACATGTAACGACCTGCGGATTCCGTTCGATCAACACACAGGACCAACATGGTTGTTACCAAGTGACACAGTAAGTATCCGACGATAGGCTTCACAACGGGGTGGCACGGTGCAGTGTCGATCACGCAGGGGTTCGACAACGCAGAAGTACCAAGGGGAAGAAACGTGTCGATCAGCGATCTGGGAATGCAGAATTCCGTCGTGTCGCGCCGTGATGCCAGACGGCTGCGCAAGGTGACGTCGCGTCGCGAGTGGGAAACGCAGTACACCGAGGGCCTTCGGGTCACCGACACACTGGTTGTGCTCGGTGCCGTGACGGTCGCACAGATCATTCGGTTCGGTGAGATCGACTTTCGTGACCCGTGGTCGATCGCCGGCTACATCGGTGTCTCGGGTGCGCTGGCAATTCTGTGGCTCGCGTTTCTCGCCATCTTTCGTACTCGCTCGCCGCGAGTGATCGGCAACGGTTCCGAGGAATACCGTCGTATCGTCTCGGCCGCGTTCCGACTGTTCGGCACTGTCGCGATCCTGTCCCTGTTGTTCCGCTTCGACATCGCACGCCTCTATCTCGCCATCGCGTTCCCCGTCGGATTGATCGGATTGCTGCTGAGTCGGTGGGCGTGGCGGAAGGTGGTGTCGCGCAGGCGTGCTCATGGCGGCTATCAGACGTCGGTGCTCATCGTGGGTAGTCGCAGTTCTGCGCTGTCCATGGCGCAGTCGTTCGAGCGTTCACCCGAGTCCGGCTACAGCGTGGTGGGCATCTGCTTACCCAACTTCGAACCCGGCAACGACACCTCGTTCACCATCGACGGTGTCGAGATCCCGGTACTGGGCGACGAGCACAGCGTGGTCGAGGCCATCGAGGTTTCCGGAGCAGACACCGTGGCCGTGACGGCCACCGAGCACATCGGCCATCACGGGCTGCGAAAGATGGTGTGGGACCTCGAGAAAAAGAAGGTGGACCTCGTCGTCTCGCCCGGTGTGGTCGATGTGGCCGGCCCCCGTCTGGTGATGCGTCCGGTGGCGAATTTCCCGCTGATCCACGTCGAGAAGCCGCAGTACAACGGAGCCAAGCGGTTCAGCAAGACGGCGTTCGACTTCCTGTTCGCCACCTCGGTCCTGCTGCTCATCTCGCCGATCCTGATCACGCTCGCCGTGATCATCAAGTTCACCAGCAAGGGCTCGATCTTCTACAAGTCCGAGCGAATGGGCATGGACGGCAGGCCGTTCCAGATGATCAAGTTCCGCAGCATGGTCCAGGACGCAGACCAAAGGGTGCAGGAACTCGCTGCCCTCAACGAGGGCGCGGGCGGGGTGCTGTTCAAGATGCGCGACGACCCCCGCGTCACTCGCGTGGGCAAGGTGATGCGCAAGTTCAGCCTCGACGAGCTCCCGCAGTTCGTCAACGTTCTCAGACGCGAGATGAGTGTGGTGGGTCCGCGGCCACCGTTGCGCAGCGAGGTCGAAACGTACGACGGCGAAGTACGGCGACGGTTGCTGGTCAAGCCGGGCATCACAGGACTGTGGCAGGTGAGCGGCCGATCGGATCTCTCGTGGGAAGAGAGCGTGCGTCTGGACCTCTCGTACGTCGAGAATTGGTCCATGACAGGCGATTTGCTCATCATCGCAAAGACGGCCGTGGCGGTGCTGGGCAGCGAAGGGGCGTACTGACCGCCCCGGCAGTATTCACCCTGCAGTGGGTCGGTTTTGTTCGTATCATTCGGCAATGACCACTGTTTCGGAGAACGGACGTGATGCAGCCATGGCGCAGAATTCATTTCACGATTTTCTGGCCGATCGCATCGACCGAATAGCGCGGGTTCATCTGAACAGGTCGACGTCATTGCACGCAGTCATCTCGGACAGTGTCGATGCCTACACCGCGGCGTTCGCCGAATATCACGGCACCGAGTCTCCGTTGGATCTACTGGACCCGGAGGTTCGCGCCGAGCTCAGCGATTTCATCCACCGCTGCGCCGAGGCCGTCGAGGAGCCGGAGAACCCGCAGTTTCCCGTTCGACGGTAAGAATTTCGGGCCGATACACCAACTGTTCACCGTGAGGTGAGGGCTGTCCCTCGGGTATCGGCGGGCGGTCATGTGTGTTTACTATTCGCAGGTGTAGGCGTGACCTGATCGGTGCGCCCACGATTCTCGGGACCGTGTCTCGACCGAACACATCGCTCAGCAGCACATCGACGGGGAACGAGCAGAATGCGAATCACAGTCTTTGGTACCGGCTACCTCGGTGCCACGCACGCCGCCTGTATGGCCGAACTCGGCCACGAGGTACTGGGCGTCGACGTGGACCCGGCCAAGCTCGCGAAGCTCGAGGCCGGAGAGGTTCCGTTCTGGGAGCCTGGTCTCGAAGAGGTGTTGCAGCGCAACATCGCGGCCGGTCGCTTGCGCTTCACCGCGTCGTACCAGGAAGCCGCGGACTTCGCGGAGGTTCACTTTCTCGGTGTCGGCACTCCCCAGAAGAAGGGGGAGTTCGCAGCCGACATGAAGTTCGTCGACTCGGTCATCGAGACGCTCGCGCCGTTGCTCACCAAGCCGGCCGTGATCTTCGGTAAGTCCACAGTTCCCGTCGGTACCGCCGAGCGGCTCGGCCGCATGGCCCGCGAACTTGCCCCGGCTGGTGACGGCGTCGAGGTCGCGTGGAACCCCGAGTTCCTTCGCGAGGGCTACGCCGTCAAAGACACGCTGCACCCGGATCGTCTCGTGCTGGGTGTCGATCGAGATCGGCCGGGTCGTGCGGAGGAACTGGCCCGCGAGGTCTACGCCCAGCTGCTCGACGAGCAGATTCCGTTCCTGGTGACCGACTTGGCCACGGCCGAGCTGGTCAAAGCCTCGGCCAATGCGTTCCTGGCCACCAAGATTTCGTTCATCAACGCCATCGCAGAGGTATGCGAGGCGGCCGGGGCCGACGTCACCGTCCTCGCCGACGCGATCGGCCACGACGAGCGCATCGGGCGCAAGTTCCTCAACGCCGGCATCGGTTTCGGCGGTGGGTGCCTGCCCAAGGACATCCGCGCGTTCATGGCCAGGGCCGGCGAGCTCGGTGCCGATCAAGCGCTGACGTTCCTCCGCGAGGTCGACAACATCAACATGCGGCGACGCACCCGCATGGTCGAGTTGGCGCGGGAGGCGTGCGGCTCGCTACTCGGGGCGCGGGTGGCCGTGCTGGGCGCGGCCTTCAAGCCCGACTCCGACGACGTTCGTGATTCACCGGCCCTGAACGTGGCCGGTCAGATCCAGCTGCAGGGTGCAACGGTCAACGTGTACGACCCGAAGGCCATGGAGAACTCCAAGGCGCTGTTCCCCACGCTGACCTACAACAACACCGCTCTCGAAGCCTGCGAGGGAGCAGACGTGGTGCTGGTGCTGACGGAGTGGAAAGAGTTCAAGGCTCTCGTTCCCAGCGACCTGGACGGCGTGGTGCGCAGCAAGAAGCTGATCGATGGCCGTAACTGCCTGGACCCGGAGCAGTGGCGGGCGGCAGGGTGGAACTATCGAGGCCTGGGTCGACCCTGAGCGCGACCAGGCACATCGATCGCGCAATTCATTCGATGGAATGAATTGTCGGCCCGTTGTGCTTGCTGATATCTGTAATTCGCATTAACGCACACTGCCTTAAAATGCAAACGTCTTGCTTTACGCTCGTCGACATGTGCTGATGTTTGGTTGAAAGCGGTAGACGCCGCGATCGACGGGTAAATCACCCGATAAACAGCGCTGAACACTGTGAGTGATCACCAAAATGCGTTGATCGTGCTCGTGTGTAACGTTTTTGGACCTCGCGGCGGTTACACCTTGGAAGTCCCAGTCACCCGTTTCGCCTAGTCAGCGCATGTGTGGTAAACCGAACGGACGCTGTTATTTATCTGTGATCTGCGCCGCTCGCGTGGTGCTTCTCATAGCAGCGTGGGACTATTCCAATTCGATACCAGTCGCATTCTGGATTGGTTCGCATGTCAGACCAGCGGCCACCGGAGGTGGTCGCAGAAGCGCGGAAGGAGGGGAGCAGGTGGCATCTGTCGGGGCTGCACCACGCTCACTCTGGGGATCCTCGCGGTCCGGGGAGTTGACGACTCGCAAGCTCACGTCGCGGCATGTGTGGGAACGCCAGTACATCGCCCGCCTTCGGGTGACCGACGTCCTGGCAGTGGTCTTATCTGTTGGCCTCGCCCAATTCGTACGATTCGGTGACGTCGAGATGTCGGGCTTCACAAACGCCGCGATCTACACCGGCGTATCAGTCGCACTTGCCGGCTTGTGGATCGCGTTTCTTGCAATCTTCCGCACCCGGTCGACGCGAGTCATCGGCAACGGCGCTGAGGAGTACCGCCGCATCGTGTCGGCCACCTTCCGGCTTTTCGGTGTCATTGCTATCTTTTCGCTGTTGTTCCGTATCGACTTTGCGCGCCTCTATCTCGCCATCGCCTTCCCTGTCGGGTTGATGGCTTTGCTCGTCAGTCGATGGCTGTGGCGCCAGGCAGTCACTCGACTACGTAGCCAGGACAAATACAAGACATCGGTTCTGATCGTCGGAAGCCGCGCAGCTGCGGTCTCGATGGCAGAGTCGTTCGAACGCTCGCCGTCCGCTGGCTACGCGGTGGTGGGAATGTGCATGCCCGGCTACGAGGTGCCGAGTGACGGGACCGTTGACGTGGAAGGAACCCAAATCCCGGTACTCGGGAGTGAGAGAGACGTCCTCGCGGCGATCGACGAGTGTGGTGCCGACACGGTAGCGGTGACGGCCACCGAACACCTCGGCCACAAGGGCATTCGCAAGATGATCTGGGACCTGGAGAAGAAAGACGTCGACCTCGTGGTCGCGCCCGGCGTCGTCGACGTTGCCGGCCCTCGTTTGGTGATGCGGCCTGTTGCAGGATTCCCGCTGATTCACGTCGAGAAGCCCCAGTACAACGGCGCAACGCGATTCAGCAAGACTGCGTTCGATCTGACGTTCGCGGCGCTTGTTCTCTTGATGATCTCGCCGGTACTGCTTGCGGTGGCGATCGCAGTGAAAGCGACCAGTCGCGGACCGGTCTTTTACAAGTCGGAGCGGATGGGTATCGACGGGAAACCGTTCTCGATGATCAAATTCCGCAGCATGACCGTCGATGCGGATCAGCAGGTTGCACACCTCCTCGACCGCAACGAGGGTGCGGGCGGGGTGTTGTTCAAGATGCGTGACGATCCGCGGGTAACACCTGTCGGCAAGATCCTGCGTCGCTTCAGTCTCGATGAGCTCCCGCAGTTCATCAACGTTCTCAAGCGTGAGATGAGTGTCGTGGGACCGAGGCCTCCGCTACGCCGTGAGGTCGAGACCTACAACGGTGAAGTTCGTCGGCGGCTGCTGGTCAAGCCGGGGGTTACTGGTCTGTGGCAGGTCAGCGGAAGGTCAGACTTGTCGTGGGAAGAAACTGTGCGCCTTGATCTTTCGTACGTTGAAAATTGGTCGATGGTGGGCGACCTACTGATTATTGCCAAAACTATGAAGGCCGTGGCTGGTAGCGATGGGGCTTACTAGTACTACGGCGCAATGCAACTGGACCGAATGCAGGGCTCGAGGGGAATGAACTAATGAAGCGCGCGCTAATTACAGGGATAACCGGCCAGGATGGGTCATACCTCGCCGAACTGTTGCTCAGCAAGGGGTACGAGGTTCATGGCCTGATTCGTAGGTCATCGACCTTCAACACCTCGCGTATCGATCACCTGTATCAGGATCCCCACGAGAAGGACGCAAAGCTGTTCCTGCACTACGGCGACCTCAGTGACGGTGCCCGCCTCGTCACCTTGCTTACCGAAATCCAACCGGACGAGGTCTACAACCTCGGTGCGCAGTCACACGTCCGCGTGAGCTTCGATGAGCCCGAGCACACCGGCAACACCACCGGCGTCGGATCGATCCGACTGCTCGAGGCCGTCCGCCTTGCTGGTCTGCAATGCCGTTTCTATCAGGCGTCGAGCTCCGAAATGTTCGGTGCAACCCCGCCTCCCCAGAATGAGGACACTCCGTTCTACCCTCGCTCGCCGTACGGCGCAGCCAAGGTCTACGCCTACTGGGTTACCAAGAACTACCGCGAGGCGTACGGGATCTTCGCAGTCAACGGTATTCTCTTCAACCACGAATCTCCCCGTCGTGGCGAAACTTTCGTTACCCGAAAGATCACCCGTGCAGTCGCCCGCATCAAGGCCGGCATCGAAGAGAACGTGTACATGGGCAACCTGGACGCTATCCGCGACTGGGGTTACGCGCCGGAGTACGTCGAGGGAATGTGGCGGATGCTGCAGGTCGATGAACCGGACGACTTCGTTCTCGCCACCGGCGGCAACTTCTCGGTGAAAGATTTCCTCGTCGTAGCCTTTGAACGAGCAGGCTTGGACTGGGAGAAACACGTCAAATTCGACGAGCGCTATCTGCGTCCCACCGAGGTGGACGCTCTCATCGGTGACGCCAGCAAGGCCGAAGCAAAGCTCGGTTGGAAGGCAACCGTCCACACACCGGAGCTCGCAAAGATCATGGTCGATGCCGATATCGCAGCTCTAGAGCATGAGGGTCGCCCGTGGATCGACCGCCCCGCACTGCCGGATTGGGCATGAGCGCCGCTGGGTCGGATGTATCGAGTGCATCCGACTACACACCTGGCCCGCTCGATCGTGATGCGCCGTTCTACGTTGCCGGTCATCGCGGGCTCGTAGGCTCGGCGATCTGGCGGCAGCTTGAGGG
The DNA here is from genome assembly GCF_002258365.1 of Rhodococcus sp. 06-221-2. Classification (NCBI taxonomy): domain Bacteria; kingdom Bacillati; phylum Actinomycetota; class Actinomycetes; order Mycobacteriales; family Nocardiaceae; genus Rhodococcus; species Rhodococcus sp. 06-221-2. The sequence goes on along the minus strand of NZ_NOYJ01000035.1, from coordinate 373,996 downwards.
CCGCGGCTTTACGAACCTGATCGGACGATCGTCGAAGCAGCTGGATCTCAAGAACCGTGACGCGGTCTTCGCGTTCTTCGAGGAAACCAAGCCGGCAACGGTGGTGCTGGCGGCCGCCAAGGTAGGCGGCATCTTGGCCAACAGCACGTACCCGGTCGATTTCCTCTCGGACAACCTGCGGATCCAGGTGAACGTGCTGGACGCAGCATTGGCGCAGAACGTGCAGCGGGTGCTGTTCCTCGGCTCGTCGTGCATCTATCCGAAGATGGCTCCGCAGCCGATCAAGGAGGAGTACCTCCTTACAGGGCATCTCGAGCCGACCAACGACGCATATGCCATCGCGAAGATCGCTGGCATCCTGCAGATCCAGTCAGTACGTAAGCAGTACGGCTTGCCGTGGATCTCGGCCATGCCGACCAATCTGTATGGCCCGGGTGACAACTTCTCTCCTAAGGGCTCGCACGTCCTGCCCGCGCTCATTCGTCGTTACGACGAGGCTCGCCGCGATGGTGTCGACAAGGTGACCAACTGGGGTAGTGGTTCTCCGCGACGCGAGTTCTTGCATGTCGATGACATGGCTGCCGCGTGCATTCACCTGCTTGAGAACTATGACGGACCAGATCAGGTGAACGTCGGTACCGGCGTGGACTCGACGATCCAAGAGATCGCCGAGATGGTGGCCTCAGCAGTTGGATTCGAGGGTAGGACCGAGTGGGACACCACCAAGCCCGACGGGACGCCGCAGAAGCTTCTGGACGTGAACAAGCTTCGAAAGGCCGGGTGGAAGCCTCAAATCGGTCTTCAGGAAGGAATAGAATCGACCGTTCGGTGGTACCGCAACCACGCCGGCAAACTGCGAGCCTAGCCCCGAGGGGGATTGTAGGATCTAGCGAAATGTGGAGTGCCGGTATCTTTCGGCGATATATGCAGTCGATCATCTTTCCCGAACTGGCCAACCCAAATGTAAGTAGAGAAAAAGGGTAGTTGTGAAATTCATTGACCAAGCGCGGAGTGACACCAGTTATCTTCTCACTCAAAGTGAGCGGAAGCTCGGGCCACTGTGGTTCCTGCGATGGTTATTCTCGCCCTCTCTGAGAGCGGCATGGATGTTTCGGAAGTCCGCAGACAGTACCGGCTGGCGGCATCTGATTTGGCAGCACCTCCTTCTGATTTTAGCCTCATCAGAGGTCTCTTCGGGAGCAGTAGTAGGATTTCCCTTATACCTTCCGCACCCCCTTGGTATCGTAGTTGGGAGCGGGGTAAGGCTGGGTCCTGAGGTGACGTTATACCAGAACGTTACACTCGGACGAGATTCGGATCACTACTACCCAACCCTTGAACGCGGAGCCACCGTATTTCCCGGTGCAGTAGTCGTGGGTCGCGTAAAAGTTGCAATCGGAACCCAGATACGAGCAAATTCTGTTGTGCATCCAGGAGCCTTGCCCAAGGGCACATCCGTCAGGGAGCCAGATGCTTAGCAACATTATTCGTTCAGAACGATTGCAAGCGGTCTTGCTCGCAGCTGGAAACATGCTCTGTGCGATCTCATTGCTTGCCCTGCCGGCTGTTATAGGTTCCAGCGCGGAGCAGATACTAGGATTGGCCGTGAGTCTAGCAAGCGTTCAGGCTGGCCAGGCCGCAGCTGTTCAAACAATGGGAAGCCTAAAGCTACGGAAATGGGTACTGCTCGTCGTTCTGTTTGCGCTGATGTCGGCAGCGGTGTTGCTTTCCGATAGCGGCCCTATCAGCGGTATTGCTGGTGCCTCGTCCATCCTGCTTGGAATTTCAGGACTACTAGTCGGGTTGAAGAGCGGGCAACACGCGTCCAGGATTCTTCAAGATGGGTCACCCGTTAAGTATCAGGGCTATATCCTACAGAGAAACGTATTTTGGGTTGTCACGGTCCTTGTTTTCGCTGCTCTTAACGCTAACTGGGTAATTTATGGCACCACTCTTGCTTGGATTGTCACGCTTCTCAGTTTGAGGTCGGTGACAACCTGCAGCGGAAAATCGCAACTTGCAGCAGTGATGGGTGCCGTCGCAGCCCTGGTCTATCGGAACGACATAAATGTTGCTCGGTCGATGGCGCCAATTGAATCCTTCCAGGCGTGGCATTACACATTTATTGCCTACGCTACAGTGCAGGCACTGACAGGTTTTCTGATTATCAATGAACTGTTTAGCCGGCGGGAGGAACTTGTAGTTGGTCTCAGGCCGAAACATGTACATGCAGTTGCCGCCTCGATTGTGGTCTTTGCTTCTGTCGCGTTCGCAATAAATGTTCCCGACTTTGATCGCAGCGCACCTTTCAATGTAACAACGGCAATCGCGCTGTTTCCGCTTGGTGTTCTGGTTTCGATCCAGGCTGCGCTCGCCCACATACTTTCACGGAGCAAGACTGTCTACTCAGCCGGCCTGGCTGGAATGGCAGCGCTTGTGGCTGCAGCCGTATATGGGTTGGGACCGGCAGTTGGTATGGCAGTTGAACTAACGGTTTCGGGCGTGATACTAGGAGTAAGCATGCTATGGCACCAAAGAAGTCGCGCCTATGCCCGTGACGAACCGAACGTTCTATTGGAGAAAACAAAATGAGAATTCTACACATAGTGCCCCTCGTTAGTGACGACGCAGCCTTCGGCGGGCCGGTGCGTGGAACAGTTCGACAATCACTGGCGTTGCAGAATATGGGTCACCAAAGCGAGATCCTTGCATTGTGGCGGGGCTTGGAGAGCAAACCAGAGACGGTGATGGACGTGCCCGCAGCACTGTTCAAATTCCGGCGGTTGCCCGGGCACCGCTTCGCGACTGCTGTTAGCCCTAGCGCCATTCGATGGCTGGTGGCGAACCGCAGCCGATATGACATCGTGCATGCGCACGCCGGTCGAGACCTGTGGATCCTGGTGGCGATGATCGTATTGCGACTAACGCGCAAGCCCTATGTCTTGCAAACCCACGGTATGCTGGCACCGAGGCGCGGCGTATTTTATAAAATTTACGATGCACTGCTAACCAGACCTGCGCTGTCGGGCGCGAAAGCAGTAATGTACCTTACTTCATACGAGCAGCGAGACCTGGAGGCTGTACACGTCCCGATAAATACAGTGCACCTGGTAAACGGCGTCGACGATATTGGCGCGTCCATTCCGAAGCACGCGGTTGATAACCAGTCACTCAGAGTAGTCTTTATATCGAGGGTTCACCCTCGTAAGAGAGTGGTTGACCTGGTCAATGCCGTTGCCGCCGTGCGAAGTAAAGGCCATAACGTAACCCTCGATATATACGGTCCTGACGAAGGGTCTCTGGGAGATGTTATTAAGCAAATACGGGCGCTGAAAATCGAAGACTCCGTTAGATACATGGGTGCGCTCGAATATTCTGCGGTGAGAAGAACACTCACATCTTACGATGTGATGGCTCTTCCATCCGTCGAGGAGCCATTCCCGAACATAGTTCTCGAGAGTTTGGCAAGCGGGGTTCCAACCTTGATCACCAGCAGTTGCGGTTTAGCTCCATATCTTAAAGAGGCGGAAGCAGGGTGGGTAGTGGAACCTGGAGCAGAATCATTGGCCGGTGGGTTGTGTTCTTTACACGACGACCCTTACATGCGGATTGAAATGGCCAGAAGGGGTCAACTGCTGGCATCCGAACTGTTCACGATGAGTGGCGTCGCGAGTAAACTGATCACTACTTATGATAGGAGCGTCAAATGAGCCCGTCTCTTGTGACTGGTGTTGCCGGCTTTATCGGATCGTCGCTCGCAGAGTCGATTCTAAAAGACGGAGGCGAGGTCATTGGCGTCGATGCGCTAACTGACTACTACTCGCCGGATTTGAAGAAAAGAAATCTAGAGCGTCTGCTGGACTATAAATCATTTAAGTTCTTTGCGGAAGATCTTGCGGACTTGTCGACTAATGTTAGAGATGCACTTAACAGTAGTGACACGATCTTCCATCAAGCCGGACAACCGGGGGTGCGCGGGTCGTGGAAGTCTGGCTTTGACGATTACGTAAAGCAGAATATCGTTGTTACGCAACGTATCCTCGAGGCAATCGAGAACAAGCCGGCTACGAAATTTGTCTACGCTTCAAGTTCAAGCATCTATGGCAACGCCGAAACATGGCCGTGCTCAGAGAGGTCCATTCCTCAACCGTTTTCTCCATACGGCGTCACCAAGCTATCGGCAGAGCATCTCGTAAGTCTGTACAGTGAGAATTTCGGTCTTGATGGGGTTTCGCTGCGCTACTTCACTGTGTATGGGCCGAGGCAAAGACCCGACATGGCCTTCAATCGGTTCATTGATGCGGCCCTTTCGAATCGTGAAATAACAGTATATGGCGACGGCAATCAAATTCGTGATTTCACGTTTATCGAAGATATCGTCAACGCAAATCGCTTAGCGGCCAAGAAGGCTAAACCTGGCGGGATCTATAATCTGTCGGGTGGATCCAACGCCTCGGTTAACGAGGTTCTGGGGTTACTGTCAGAAATGGTGGCCGAACCGCTCAAGGTGATACGAGTTCCTGAACAGGCAGGCGACGTGCGGAGAACTGGTGGAGATAGTAGCAGTGCGGCCGAGGATCTCGGTTGGAGAGCTGACGTGAGCCTAAGAGAGGGCTTACAGAGGCAGTTTCAGCACCAGTCGAGCGTCACCTCCACGGGTGGATAAGGGTGGCGACACGTGGTTACGACCAGGGTCGGCTAGTCCAGACCGATCGTCCTTGGGGAGACTTCGCAGGAATTGTGTTCATATCCCTCGCTGTCGCTCTGCCATCGATATTCCTCTGGATTGTCGAAAGTCGTTACGCTCCGGAGCCGTTTGCTGTCGCAATGCAGTACCTGGTAGTGGTATACGCTGCATTCAGGCTCTCGCAGCTGTGTCAACTTGCTCGACCTAATTGGTTCTCCATTATTCTCTTTGGATACGCGTACACCTGGCTTGGAATTGCCCCGCTACTGCACCTGATAGTAGGACGTAATCCTCTAAAGATGCTTGTGGATTACGATAATTCAAAAACTGCATCGCTTATCGTCCTTCTCGGTCTTGCGGCGTATGATTTTGGCTGGTCGCTTTATAAAAATAGAGGCACAAATATTTCTGGCAGTATCAGGGTTTTTCGGTCAGTAAGTCCGGCAAGGGTTGCGGCTTTGTGTATTACGAACCTTGCACTGACTCCAGTTTTTGTGACCCTGTTGGGTGGATTTTCCGCACTGTTTACGAGTCGACAGGCCAGGATGGAAGTTCTCGTCAATAGTGGATTTTATTCGGATGCGTCGAAGTCGTCTGGTGCAGTTGTAACTAGCGTCGCGTCGGTTCTTCCCTTTGTTTCTCTCTACGCATTGGTCGCTTTGGTGGTCGCACGAAAGATCTCTTTGCGATCGATCAATTGGACGATTTTGATGCTATTGACTGTTGGCTCAAATGTTCTGCTTAACAATCCGATTTCCTCGTCGCGGTTCTGGTTCTTGGTTGTAGTTCTCAGTTTGTTGTTTCTTGTTCCTTGGTGCAATTCAGTTACAGGCGTGAGGGTTGTAATTTTGAGCTTTGTGGGCGGGAGCATAGTGCTCTTTCCGTATCTGGATGCATATCGCGTTGCAGGTCAACAAATGGACAACAGGACGATCGTCGATCTAATTCTAAATAAGACCGACTACGACTCCATGGCGCAAATTGCCAATGGTGTTTCATACGTTAACGATAACGGCTATATGTTCGGACTTAATATTTTGGGCGCGTTGTTTTTTGCTGTGCCTCGATCTATCTGGCCAGGCAAGCCAATCGATACGGGGTCGGTACTGGCTCAATATATTCGGTATCCGAACGAGAATCTATCGGCGCCACTTTGGGGCGAGGCCTACTTAGCATTTGGACTACTGGGCGTAGTCGGTCTATTCGTCGTTGCCGGATATCTTTTACGGAGGCTGTACGCAAGATCGTTGATTAAATTTGATTCATCAACCACTCGGCTAATGAGTGGATTTGGATTTTGTTTGCCGCCGTTGGCTGTATATGAAGTGCTGATTTTGCGTGGGTCGCTTCTACAGGCGATGGCACGGCTGGTTGTATTGGGATTAGTTTTGTTCTTATGCACCAAGAAGGTAGATGCATGATGCGTGATCAGACCATCCGCTTTTTTATGCAGTAAGGTGTTCCGGTCTGATTACAGATCGCGATTGCGCGCAGTAGTTGCGATTGTCCATGCTTGAACATCTTTGGTTACCACAGTTCCGGCGGCGACTGTACATCCCTGTTGAAGGGTTACTCCACGTAGAATTGTCGCTCTCGTAGCAACCCAGACACCATCGCAAATTACAATTGGGCCGTTGTCGAACTCAAATGTGGGTGACTTTCTATCGTGGCTTCCTGTGCAGAGGAGCACCTGCTGCGATATGCATACATCGTGGCCGATGGTTATCTTTTCAAGATTCAGAAGCCATGCTCCATCGCCAATCCATGAGTTGTCGCCGATCTGCAACTTCCAGGGCCAATGGATCTTGACGTTCTGGCGAATGAGGACGTTTGACCCAATCTGAGCGCCCATGAGGCGCAGGATAGCTATCCTGGCGCGATTTGGTAGCCACCATCGTGTGAATACCGTGCTGCTGAGGATCATCCACATGATCTGCGTATGCACTCGGCGACCTTTGTCGTACCCTGCGCCGGTGAATCCTGCTAGACTTCTCAGAGTTTGTCCGCTATTAAGACCGCTTGTCGTCATCTGTTGCCCTTTTTGGTTTTGTTTTGCTTGCCTATATTTAGCGCCCATGACTCAAATTGATCTATGGCATGCGATCGGTCGAGTTTTGAATGGAGATATTTCATTCCATTTTTTCCGTAACTTTTCACAGTATCGTTTTCGTTCATAATTTGCGTGACCCCTGAGATGAGGTCTGCTGGATTACCGGGGTCCACTCGCAGTCCTGCACCTGACTGGCTGATTTCACTGGCCGTAGCGCTGCGCTGGTCTGTTGCGGCCAGAATGGGCTTTGCGATCGAGAAATATGTAGTCAACTTGCTTGGCACTGCCATCTCGACTACTCCGATCGATTCATTGACGAGCAGGATATCAGCAGCGTTGAGTGCGGACTGAAATTGGACGTCGTCTAGTGGTCGTATAAACTGCAATTTCTTTATATGGCGACCAATATTCTCGAGTTTTTCACGCTGATTACCGTCGCCCAGTAAGACAAACCGAATATTGAGCGCCTGGTCCTCGGCCATCCTCGCGGCCTCGACGACATTTTCCAAACCCTGTTTTACACCCATGTTGCCTGCATGTAGTACGACGTGTTCATTGAGTCCCCACCCCAACGACATTCTTGTGTCTTCACGTGATTTCGTTTTCTGCGGCTTGATGTGTGTCCAATTTCTAATTGTTGTTATGTTCTGGTTTGGTATGTTGAGGCGCTTATTCAAGATTTCACGAAATCGTTCGTGTATGACCACTACGCCGTCTGCGCTGCGGAAAGTTAAACCCTCGAGTTTTTCGACCAGACTGGATAGCCTTTTTGATGTCTGAGAAGTCTCTGCTAGACCGCTGCTATATATATCTTGGACCCATACACCTAGTCGTGGGCGATTCTTGCTTAACTTCGCAGTTAAGATGACAACAGCGGTTGCGAACAGGGCTGGCGATGTGCACAGAATTACATCGCACCGGTCAGACGATCGGAATACAGCTTGTATGCCAAAGCTGGTTTCCATAACGACTCTACGGATGTAACTCGGCGATTTAGGTGTGTACTGCCTGACGCGACGTATCTTCACGCCGTGGAGGGTGGACGAAGAACGGAACCCTGTGAATTTTGGATCGACAGTCCACGATGGATAGTGTGGGTAGCCTGTAACGACTTCCACGCAGTGGCCACGATCGACGAGCCCCGAAGCCAGGTCGGCCACATATGGGCCTATGCCTGTTTGCTCTGGGGTGTAGTTCAGCGACACCAAGCGTATGCGCAGTTTGTATTCGTTCACCTTCTGATTCTAAACTGCTCAGCCGTCTTACGCTTGGTCATGGCCTTCTGACATCGAGTGGCCTGAATGTAAAGGCAGAAGTAGTCGTCTTGCTTAGCGTGCGAAGGAGCTTCGGACTCAGCGCTCGATTTCGGTTTTGACTGGCGTCTGCCAATCCTGAGAGTGGAGTGAAGGCGTTCGTCTCGGTCGTAGACCCTTGTTTTTGGGCCGAAACCGTGTAGGGACGGCTTCGAAAGCCCGCGATTGCAGAGAATCGTTAGAACTTGGTCAGATTCACCTCAACCGTCAGAGGTTTCGGCCGGCCGCTTTTCCCGACTAAGTTTCGCGCGGTGGTCGTAGTGGCAGGTATCACCTGCGTCGCGGCGTTCGGAAACGCCACCGATCGCCAACAGCAATCCAACGACAACAGTAATGAAACGACATCAGCGAGCCCGTCGATGTTTTCGGGAGATTGATGTAGGGGATGCATACGTAGGTCGGATCGGTTCGCTCATCGGTGGCAGCGAACCGGTCAGCATAGGAGGTAAAACTCCGTTGCGACACAGATCTCCGTGATGGCCCTGCGTTGTCCGGCCCGTCGTAGGTGACGTCGTCGTCGAGAATGACCAGCGCGCACAGCGCTAACCTTTGCATGCTAAGTGATCTTGCTTGAGTTTGCGCGCGAAGCCCTGCGCGGTCCCTGGCGACCTTACACCTGCACCTTCGAAGGACGGGCAACCTGACCGCGCTCGTGATCGTGATCTACCAGAGAGGCCTACGCCCTCGGTGTGGCTAGATCCGACCCAAGCGGGAAAGTCCCGCTATGCGACACGGTCCTGCGGTGTCCCGTGTAGTTCGATGATCACTGCATACGACGGACGTCTTAATGGTCGACGATCATCCGAGGCGACGGCAACATCGATCACCTCCGACTTGAACAGCACGTTGAATTTCACTTCGTCCGTCTGACATAGACCGCGGAGTGGCAAGTCAACGGACCAACGACACATCGCACCATCTGGTACGGCATGATGCTCTGAATGGGCCTGCCGAAGAAAATATCCAGGACGCACCAGATCCTCGTACTGGTCGCGCTGGTTGCTGTAACGGCAGCAATTAGTGCGTATGCAATACATCGTGAAGGCCGGACCCCGCCCGCCCAGGAGCTTCCGGCGTATGCGATAGACACTGAACCAGCCGAGCATATGGCTCGCCCACTAGTCGCCGTTGTCGGTGACAGTTACACCGGCGGGTCGGACATGGGCGGCCGAGGCCGATCGAACTGGCTGCCCCTGATGGCTGAGAGCCTGGGATACGAACAGTGTGGGTACCCGATCGGAGGCAGCGGATGGACACTCGGGCGAGCAACATTCGGCGAGCGGATCGACTGGGCGCTTGGCCGCAAACCCGACGTCATAATCTTTTTCAACGGACTCAACGACCTGAAGTCCGACGCACAGGCCGCAGGTATTGCTGCGGACAGAGATCTCGGATACCTGCGGTCACAAAATCCTGACGTGCCCGTGGTGGTCATCGGCCCGGTCGTCGTCAGCGATTCCTCGATGTCCAAGGCCCGCACTATGGCCGATGGAATCAAGGTGGCAACTGTCAAGCATGGCGGCCTGTTCGTCGACCCCATTGCCGAGGGATGGTTTTCGGGGCCCGACCGAGCACTCATCGGTACAGATCGCTTCCACCCCACCGATCAAGGAATGGTCTACCTGTCCGGGAAAATCGAAGACAGCCTTCGCACACTCGGACTGGCCAGTCTCCCTGATCGCGAACGGCCCGATCAGTGGTGCTCGGTGCCCACTCCTCCAACCGCATCCAGCCCGTCAGCGCCCCGTCCTGTCAGCTAGCGGTTAGTGCGCTCGTCATCACGGCGCAGTTTGCGCACGACGTCCTCGGCAGGGTTGTGGCTTCGTCCAGCCACCTTCTCCATGGCACTACCCGCCCAGCTCGTGGACAGGGAGCCTTGATAATGAGATGGCCCCGCTTGCCGGGGACACACACCCGGGAGTGGGATCGACTCGCGCAGCTGCACACACCTCAGCCGCGGAAAAAATGATTGCAAAGTCTGTGATCTGAAAGTCGTTCTCGCAGAGAGTGAACTGCAGGTCAAGGACGTTGGATTGCGCCTCTTCTTGCCGTGGTTCCGCCCTGGGTGCCCGCGGCCGTTCGAGCAGCTGGAATCTTGGCACATCTGAAATCTTGGCACATCGCGAACATCGAACTGATTGCGTTGTGGGAGTTACTGGCTCTGACAGGAGCCGTTGTTACCAGCAGGCACGCCATGGTTGGACTGACGAATGGCCATCGAGTCGATGGTGGTTCCAGATATCGCATGTCGTGGGTCCAACCCGAACAACTGATTCGGGCAAGTCTCACACCAATGCACTGACGACCGCGCTGGCGATTATTTGGTGACCCTCGTTGTTCGGATGTAGGCCGTCGGGGTCGATCATGTCGGGATGATCGGCCAGCGGCTCACCGATATCGAGATATCTGCCCTCTGCGCTTGTTGTTGCGGCCTTCACCCCGTCGATCAGGGTCGGGAAGTCCGCCGGAGGTTCGGTCGAATCCCAGATCGGGCTGGTGACTATAAGTTCCGTGTTCGGTGCCGCAGCCTTGATGGCCGCGAACAGCGATGATGCAACGGCACCGGTGACGCTCGCGGTGCCGGCCTCGTAATCGTTGCGGCCACCGGACACGACGACGACGTCCGGCTGGGCCGCGGCAAGTACATCCAGTTTGATTCCGTAGTCGGTCTTCTGCCCGAGATAGCTCGTGGTGTATCCGGAGCCGCCCTCAGCGAGGTTGAGCTCCGACCACCCCATCGCCGCCGACACGAGCGTCGTCCAGCGCCGTCCATTCGAGGACGCACCGATGCCCTTGCTGTAGGAGTCACCCAGGAATGCGACCACGGGTACGGAATCCGGAATGGACACGGGTGGGGTTTTTGCGGCCTGGGGAGCCTCGGACCGCGACCCGATCTGCCATCCAACGATTCCGCTGAACGCCACGACCAACACCGAGACAGCGATCGAGATGAGCACTGTCCTGCGCGCCGTCATGATGCCCCCGCTTGCCACCGCGTCACGAGATCGACCGCCGTCGGGACACGCCTTTCGGATGGGTCATCGCGACCCGCATCGTGTGGACCATGTGCTCCCACGACGGAAACTCGAAACCGGACGGCAGCGGGCGCGGACCGCTGGACAGGCTCACTGCCATGGCCTGCGCTACCGATTCCGTGTCGGTGGGATCGCAATACCGCACCGACTCACCGAGCAATTCTCGAAAGATGGGGCGGTCGCTCACCAACACCGGTGCCCCGAGGCGTAGCGCCTCGAGTGGAGGCAGACCGTAGCCCTCGTTCAGTGAGAGGTATACGAACAGTGCGGTATTGCGATACAGCCACGCCAGCTGCTCGGTCTCGACGAAACCGGTGTAACGAATGGAGCCGTCGTCGATCGCAGCGAGTACCTCCTGCTCGAGCTGGTCGGCCTTTCCGTTGGCCGGACCCACGACCACGAACGGGCGGTTGGGTGAGATCGCTCCCGAACGCACGGCTGCGGAAAGTGTTGTTGCCAGATTCTTCCGGGTATTCAACCGACCGACGGACAACATGAAGGAGCCGGGGCGGAGGTCGAGTGCGGGAGGTGGTTGCGGATGGGCGTCGAGCAAAGCACGAGAGATGCCGAAGCCGGTAACTGCGGTAGGCGTCAGGCGAGGGTTGTGCTGAACGATGCGGGCAGCCTCGTTGTTGCTACTGACGAACAGCACGGTCGCGAAACGGGCGGCAATCATGATCGGCGACAGGTAAATGCGCTCGATGCGAGTGAACCACTCCGGGTTGGATTGGAACAGCGCATCGTGTACGAAGACGGCCGATTTACCCAGCAGTGGAGAATAATTGGATCCCCACGCCATGTCGTACGGGCCGAGGCGTACCCGAAGCGACAGCTCCACCATGTTCTTCAGTGGCTGCGTAGGCAGGTATGTGCGGACCCATCGCACCCCTTGCCGTTCCAAGTCTGCCGCCTCCGCCGCTGTGGGACTGCGCCGCAGCGCCACGGTCAGTACGTCGCCCGGAAACTCGCGTCGCCACGCCGCGATCTTCTCGTGTGTGATGACGATGCCGGCGGGGGGACCGTCGAACCAGTAATACCCATCGAACAGGACCCTCATGTCGTCTCCGTTCTGTCGCGTCGGGGCAGTACGACGAGCACCGCCACCGCCACCGCGATGCGTAGTCCGCTCAGGACTATCAACGTCCACACCAAACCTGCTGCACCGCCGACGAATACGCCGGTCGTTTGGCTACCTACGTCGACGAGCACCGAGGCCAGTCGGGCTCGATGTGTGAACACAGGGCCGACGAAGAATCGGGTGGCCATCAGTGCCACCTCGAAGGTCTGCGCAGACAGGATCGCCATTCCCACCGGAACCACGTACGGCAGCGCAGCGGCGGGACCGATGTCGGAGAACAGCGTCGAAAGCGCCGTGTAACCCACCACCCCACACGCGCCGAGGCCGAGGGCCACCGCGATGTTCCAGCGCACCGAGACCGCGAGTACTGCACGGGTTCCCTGCGCGCTGAGTGTGGCGAACTGTTTGAAGATCAACGGCTGGATGCTCTGGATGATCACGAACGCCGGCGCGAACACCAGTGAATAGGCGAACCGGATCCCGGCAGTGGCAGTGTCGTCCTGAATCAGATACAGCAGCAGTGTGGCGATCTGGCTTCCGAATCCCAGGTAGACGGCCTCTGCGGTGATCCGCCACGCGATGGCGAAGTGCGAATCGGACTTACTGGTGGATGTGGCTGTGCCGCAGAAGACGAGCCCGGCCGCGAGCACGATCAGCAACGTACAGAACCAGATCGGCAGCAGCGCACTGTTGTCGACACCGAGCGCGATCGTTCCCGCAGCGAGGAGTGCGCCGACGGCGTAGAGCCCCGCCAACAGTGCCGCATGCGAGTAGCTGCCACGGATGATGAGCACCTGACGCGGGAGATCGGAGATCACCATCGTCGCTGCCAGAGCTCCCACCGCGGCGGCATAGCCCCAATCGCCGCCGTGGCTTGTCCACGCGAACGAAGCAACACCGACCACAGTCGCGAAGAAAAGGGTTCCGCGCCAACTCGACCACCGGTCGATGGAATCCTCGGGGCTGATACCTATTCGTGCTGCGTCGACGATGGGGGCGTAGATCCCCCACGCTCGTGAGGTCCCGACGGCGATGAAACCCAGTGCGGCACCGACCGACAGCGAAGCGAATTCGCCGACAGTCAACGACACACCGGCCGTGACGTTGAAGACGAAGAAGCCGAGTGACCACAAACCTTGATCGAGAGTGCGGACCAGTATGCTGGCTCGGGTGACGGCCGAGTTCTCCACCGAGGGGCTCCCGGTCATCGTGGCCGACCTACCCGGCCGGACATCACTGTGCTGAATGCCAGCCCCTCGGCGTAGAGCTGCGCGGCGAGGTCGACGAACCGCTGCTTGGCCCACTGCGTCGTGCTGATGCGCGGCATGGTGGATGCCCGGACGATGGCCGCCGCCAACATGTCCCGGGTGGTCGTCGGGTCGGCAGCGAGCACGACCCCGGACGTTCCCGAATCCTCGAGCACCGAGCTGGCACCGGTTCGCTCGAAGCACACTACCGGTAGTCCGCACGAGGCCGCCTCGCCCACGACGCCGCTTGCACCTTCCCGACCTGAGGGATGCATCAACACATCCGATTGGACCATCATGTCCAATACCGCTGCGCGGTCAAGGGATCCGTGGAAGGTCACTCGATCGTGCACGCCCAGAATCTGTGCCCTTCTGCGCAGGTACGCGCCGTGGCTCGTACTGTCGAAGCCCACGATGTGCAGGTGGGCGTTCTGCAGCATGGTCGACGCCAACGCCTCGATCGCCAGTTCTTGCCGCTTGCGCGTGATGAGGTGCCCGACCACGAGGATCTCGATTCCGTCGTGGTCGGCCCGAGAGGGCCGTGCGGTGGGAAGATCAACGACGACATTGGGAAACCGCCGGAACTGGGTATCAATGTGTCCCACAGTCGCTTCCATCGCTCCGTTCTGCGCGAGTACCAGATCGCATTGCCGCGCGATGCGCGTCGCCGGAATCGATGCCACACGGTCCCGAACCGTCTGCAGAATCCTCTGTCGACGTGATGCGGGCGAGGTGGGCGAAATGGCGAATACCGCGGCGACGCCGCCCGCCCCGACCGGCCCCCAGACCTTGTAGGTGTTCGGTGACATTCTGGTGATCGGTGTCGAGAGAATCTCCGATGCGAACGTCACGTGATGCGCGTAGACCACCGAGTGTCTCCGCTCGATCTCGCGAATGTGTCTGACAGCCAGTCGAACCCATAGTTCGTGCTCGAGCCGGGTGAACCGAGGATAGTGCCATCGAAAGAACGGCGGTGCCAGCGGAATCTCGACGGTGACGATCTCGAGGTGCTGCTCGAGCTCGGCCGGAACCCGCCCGGCGCAGGCTTGGGCAGAACGGCGCATCGTCACCAGAACCACCGTTGCATCAACGGTTCGAGCGTGCTCGAGGGTGGCGATCAAGAACTGCCAGCCGATCCCCGGTTCGCTGGGCATGTCCGGGTGAACCGTGAACGAGGACAACACGATTGCACGCGGTCGACCATCGGACGCCGTGAAGGTCATCGCGTCCCCGCGAGGCGGTGCCGTCTGCGCCGTCGCGGCGATCCGTGGGACGCCGGCGTCCGGGCATGCGTCTCTGCGTTCCGAATCGGTGTGGTCGCCGTCAGTGCGAGGAAGACCCAGGGGAATGCAAACCAAATCACGCTGGTCACGGATGTGCAGATCGCCAATCCCAGAAACAGGGGAAGGGCGTGCGCTTTGTCTCGGGCGGCCAGGAACAGTGAGACGGCGAAGACGGCGAAGAAGGCCGAGCCCACGAAGCCCACGTCGTACAGAAGTGACAGCCACATCGAGCTGAGATAAGCGGGGCCGGTATTGGTCGGGTCGACGGGGTTGAACTGCGAGAACGTGTTCAGTCCGGTTCCGAACGACGACGCGCCCCAGCCGCGTGCGGCAATTTGATCGATCGCGTTGTTCCACAGTTGGACGCGGTAGGCACCGGTCCCGCTCTGTGTGTCGATCACGTGGACCACGCGCCACAGAAACGTGTCCTCGTCACCCACGCGGTAATACACGTCCTGCAGGTAGAAGGCGACGAGGGTGAACGCGGCCACCGCCGAGACTACGGCTGTGGGATAACGCTTGACGCAACGGAACAAGACGCAGACGGCGAGGAGCGCAAGGGCAATCCAGGCCGATCTGGTGGACGTCAGTATCAGTGCGATGGTGATCGGAATAGTCATCACCAGAATGCTTTTCGTCACGGCCGGTGTACCGGCGAAGTAGTAGACGATGCCCAGCCATCCGAAGCACAAGCAGCCCATGATGTTGTACTCGAAGGCCAGGCCGTCGATGCGGGTACTTGGATCGAGTACGAAGGCAGCGATGCTCACGACGCAGATGAACCCGAGAATGGTTGTGCCGGAACGGACCAAGAACCTCAGGTCGAGAGCCGACGTGACCAGTGGAACCACCGCGACGAGCGCGACGAGCAGCTGGATGGCCATGCGCAGGCTCGCTCCGGGGTCGAGAGCGAAGACCATGCTAGACGCGAGTCCGACTGCGATGAGCCCGACCCCGCCGAGGACGAGACTCGGACCGAGTGAGTTGCCGACGCTCGCGGACGGGTTCCGCCGTACATGGGCGTGCAGGGCGAGCAGGAACAACGGTGTTGCGAAGTACTCGGGACGAATGCTCAGCCCTGCGACCGTCACCTGAACACCGTTGGAGCACAACGCGAAGAAGAAGACGCACCATGCCCATTCCATGCTTCTCAAGGATCCGACAGCGAGGACAGCAGCAATCGCCGCAGCCAGCGTGATCGAGGCGATCGTGGGAACGGCCAGCGCCAGGTATACGACGACGGAGGCAGCGCAGACGAGTCCTGTCAATTCTGCAGAAGATGGGCCTGCTTTGCGGCCTACTCGCCCGGTGAGGAACATCGAGTCAGTGCCGGTTGGTGCGCACGGGTGCCGATTGCGTCGGCGGTGTCGGCACTCGACCGGGCTCGAAGTCGTAGCCGTACTGATCTCGCCCACGTCCCGTTGCCGGGACCATCGACATGACCACACCGAGCAACGAGGCACCCACGTTCTCGAGGTTGGCCGCAGCACGGGTCAACTCCTCGCGGCGGGTGTCTCCGTACCGCGTGACCAGGATGGTGCCGTCGCATTGCGTGGCGAGAGTGGCGGCGTCGGTGACCGGCAACAGGGGAGGCGAATCCACCACCACGTAGTCGAAGGCCCGCCCCAGATCGCGCAGAAGTGATTGGGCGGTCGAGCTTCCCAGCAATTCGCTCGGATTGGGCGGGGCCGGGCCCGAACCCAGTGCCCACAGATCGGTGTGGCCGGTTGTCTGCACCACCTCGTCGAGACCGGCGTCGTGTGCGAGCACGGAACTGACACCTACCGAGCCGACAATGCCGAGGTAGTCAGCAATGTGTGGCCGTCGCAGGTCGGCATCGACAAGGACGACCCGGTTACCGGATTCCGCGAGCGAGAGGGCAAGGTTGACGGCAGTGGTCGATTTACCCTCGCCCGCAATGCAACTGGTGACCAGCAGTATGCGGGGCGGATTGTCGACCGAAAGGAATTTGAGGTTCATCCGCAGTTGACGGAACGCCTCGGCGATGGGCGCGGTGGACGAACCGAAGTCGATGGGAGGGGTGTCACGGATCTTCTTGTCCAACGGGATTGACCCGATGAGCACGCTGTCGGTCAGCGCCTGGAGTTCGTCGGGTTCCTTGACGGTGTTGTCCATCCTGTCGCGAACCAGTGCGCCCGCGATGCCGACCAGAAGTCCGAGGACGAATCCGAGGGCAACGTTGCGGACCTTTTTGGGCGAGACCGGTGTGGTCGATGCCTCCGCGGTCTCGGCCACGGTCACCGCAGCGCTGGCCGTGCCCCCGTCGACAGGCTTCTCCAGTTCGCCCACCAGGGTGGGAAACAGCTCGCCGATGGCGTTGGCGATGTCGCGGGCCTGAGCTGGAGACGAATCGACCACGGACGCGTCGAGCAGAACCGAGTTGGGCTTTGCGGTGGCGGTGATGCGGTCGGTCAGTTCGTCCGGGCTCATGGGCAGCCCGAGCTGGTCGACGACACGACGAGCCAACTCCCGGCCGGTGAGCAACTCGGTGTAGGAGACGACTCGCTGCTGAGATGCCAAGTTGTTCTGGTAAACGTCGCTGGGTGACACCGCCGTCGTCGTGACGAAGAATTGCGTGGTCGATTGATACATCGGTGTGGACACGAGCGAGAACACGACAGCGATCAGGGTGCCGACGATGGTCGTGGCAACGATGACGAGCCACCGCGCGCGCAGCGCCGCAGCGTACCGGCGAACTGTCATTCGCATCTCTCCCTCGAACTGCAGACCCTCGAACTTCGGTGTTGTGTGCAGAGCGATCAGGGAACGGTGCGTCGCCAGAATGCGCCGGAACCGTCGATGTCGATGATCTCGTCCTGAATCGAGTGAGTCCGGCGGTAGTCCCGGACAGCTTGTCCGGCCTGAGAGGAATGACTTCCATAGTCGTCCACGATGCAGAACCCGCCCGGTGAGAGCTTGGGGTACAACGACTCCAGAGCTTGAATCGTCGACTCGTACATGTCGCCGTCGAGTCGCATCAGCGCCAGCGCATCGATCGGTGCGGTCGGAAGCGTGTCCTTGAACCACCCCACGAGAAATTGCACTCGCTCGTCCAGAAGGCCGTATCGCTCGAAGTTGTGCTGCACTGTGCGGGGGCCCACCGCGAGGCCGCCGAGTTGATGGTTGCGATCGCCCGCGTCGGCGGGATACCGGGTGGCGTCCGGGGGCGGGAGTCCCTCGAACGAATCCGCAACCCATACGGTCCGACTCCGGTCACCCCAGGCGACCAAGTTCGCCTTCATGAAAATCGATGCGCCGCCGCGCCATACGCCGGTCTCGATCAGATCACCGGGGACCCCGTCCGAGACGATCGTTGCGACGCACTCCTCGATGTTGGTCATCCGGCGCAGACCGATCATGGACTCTGCCCGGGACGGCCAGTCGAGGCCGGATTCTCGCTCGCGCTCGTCGTACGGTTTCTTGATCGCAATCTCGACACCGAATCGGCCGGCCGCATGGGCGAAGGAGCTCGCCAATCGTTTGGGTAGCGATGGATTTCCCTGCCACCGAACGCCGCCCAGCACCGAATCGTTGTCTTCCGCCAGAGCGCCCGTCAAAGCGCGTTTGACCGTGTTCAGATAAAGACCTCTGACCGAGTCGATATCGGTGACTTCCGTCGTCATTGGCAAACCATAGCAACGCATTACGTGACTCGTCGGGTGCAAGAACGATATTCGTGGCGGGACAATTCAGGTCGGTAGCAACGCTTCTTGCATTCTGGGAATCAGGTATTCGCCGTATTGTCGGGTGATGTGACCGGTATCCCAGCTGATTACTATGCCGGATACGACCAATGGGCACGTGTTGCGATAGCAGAACCAGGAACGAGTGTCGATCAACGTGGCTCCCGTTTGTTGTGCGGCTGCCTTGTCGGCGCTGCGTTTGGTCAGCCAGTTCTCGGAAATGGTGCTGACGCAATTGGATGGAACGGCCAGCCTGCCCGCGCATTCCGTGGCGGCCTTGCCGAGTGGGTTCGGGGTGAGGATCACGACGGCGGCATCGCTGGGCGCGATCCGCTCGATGATCGCGGTGCGCGCGGCTGTCCACGCCTGCGCCGAGCCCTTGTTCTCCACCATGGCCTGGATTCCGTATTCCATATCCACCATCACCACCATGCTGGGCCGGGCGGTGTTGATCTGATCGACCATCTCGTCGCGGCTGGAGTTGCATCGGTCGGTGGATTGCTCGTCCACGCCGATGGTCACATCGGAGGCGACGAACGGGCAGTTGTTGAGTCCCATGCCGTGCACCCGAAAGCCGTTGGGAACCAACGCTCCGACGATGGCGGGCAGCCAGGAAGCCGAGAAGGAGTCGCCAACGACGATCGCAGAACGAGGCGCGTCGGGAGGTCCGTAATTGCACACATCGAGGCTCAGTTCCGGGGGATCCAAGCACCCGGCCTCCGGGCTCATCTCGACCGGTTTACCGCTCTCGACGTCGTCGAGCGGGGGAGTTGTGACCGGAAAGGACGTGGCATCGAGCGACTCCACGATGGCGGCCTCGAGCGGGTCGCGGTCCTCTTCGACGTATGCTGCGGCGAGAACCGGGGCGGGCCCGCTCGCGGGTAGCACGACGGACGGCTGATTGAACAGGGCGACCAGGAGAAAGACCATGACTGCCCCCAGCGCGGCTACGAACACGCGTTGACCGTCGTGACTGTCGCTCGCAACGGAGCGGTGCCCGGGGCGTCTCGATCGGGGAGCCAGGAAGTCCGAGTCGAGGACGGCTTTCTCCACCAGGTGGTAGGACGCCACGGATAGCAGAACGGTGCACACGATGACGGTGACGTAGTACGTGATGCCCACATTCATGACGGTGAGGAGAAGCACGACGAGGGGCCAGTGCCACAGATACAACGAGTACGAGATGGCACCGATGTACACCACGGGTTTTAGCCGAAGCGGTTTCGTCACGGCCAGGCCGGTGGATCCGATACCCGCTGCGATTACCAGACACGTGGCCACGACGGGGACGACGCCGTAGGGCGCAGGGATGGTGTACGTGACCTCGAAGGTGAACTCGGAATAGAAGATTCCGACTAGGCCGGTGACCGCCATGGCGGACCGGAGCCACACGGGCATCCGGTGGAAGATCGGCGCAATGGATGCCAGCAATGCCCCGGCTGCCAGTTGCCACACCCGGCTGAAGGTGGAGAAGTAGGCCGCGGTGGGGCTGGCGACGCTCTCGTCCATGGCCCAGAGGAACGACACCGCAATCGCGACCACAGCGAATCCGCCGACGAACGGCCGCAGCGGCAGGTTCTTTCGCCATCTCGTAGCGATGAAGAGCAGGCCGACCATGAGTAGAGGCCACACCACGTAGAACTGTTCCTCGACGGCGAGAGACCAGTAGTGCTGCAACGGAGAGTGCGGCAACGCCGTCTGAAAGTAGTCCGTCTCGACCGAGATCAAATGCCAATTCATCATGAACGCAGCCGACCACCACGTATCGACCACGATCGCCTCGAACCTGCTGGTGACAACCAGTACGTACGACGCGGTCAGAGTTGCGCCCAGGACCAGTAGTGCAAGGGGCAGGATCCGGCGGGCACGTCTGCGATAGAAGTTCGCTATGGACACCCGGCCGTAACGCATTCCCTCTCGCAGTAGCAGGCTCGTGATGAGGAACCCGGAAATGACGAAGAACATGTCCACGCCGACGTATCCGCCTTCGGGCCAACGAACGACGTGATGCAAAATCGCGAACGTCACAGCGATCATCCGCAAACCCTGAATGTCGAGCAGGAATCCGAAGTCGTTGGACTTGCCGGGAATACTGGGTGGCGTCGAAACCGCCGGAGGTCGGCCGGCTTTCCTTTCGTGCAGTGACATCTGCAGTCCTCGAGGCATGTGCGTGACTTCCGGAAAACCCCGGTCGGTGAAGCGAATACTAGCCGGATTCGGAGCTTTGGTAAGCGAACACGGAAACCGTCAACGATCCGAACGGCGGTTAGAAGGCAGTATGCCTTCAGGGTGGTCCAGCGAATGGCCCGCTAACCTTCATGTTGGTTGTTTCTTACCGTCGTCTGATGATGCATATCTGGTTCATGTTGTGCGACAGAATGGTTCGCCAAGCTCATAGCGTACGAACAGGGTGCCGATCCTGGCGTGGACGGTTACCGTGAGCGCACCGAATTGCGTTCTAAGGAGTGCAAGATGCTGCACGCGTTGATCGACACCATCTACTGGAAGCTGCGTCGGAGGCGAATGCCCGACGACATTCCTTCTACGGCCTTGTTGACCTTCGTGGTCGATCGAGTCGGTCAGGCGCTACGGGGGCAACTGCTGGGTCTGCCCTATTTGAGGGGACCGGCACTGCACTTTCGGGGCCGCGGCGTGAAGGTGCGCAACGCAGCCAAACTGCGCGTGGGCACCGCCGTGGTATTCGGCGACGGCGTGGCCATCGACGCGCACTCGGCACATGGAATCACGTTCGGCGACAGGACCACTGTGGGTCGTGGGTCGTCGATCAACGGATCGGGTGTTATCTCGGAACCCGGTGTCGGCGTCGTGATCGGCGAGGGGGTCGCGGTGGGGATGTACAACGTGATCTGGGGTCAGGGCGGGATCACCATCGGGGACAACGCCATGATCGGGCCCCATGTGTCGATTTTCAGTGAGGATCACGGTTTCGCCGACATGTCGGTGCCCATGAACAGGCAGGGTTACCTCCGGAGCCCGACGGTCATCGGAGCGGACACGTGGATCGGGGCGGGCTGCGTGATCACCCGCGGGGTCACTATCGGTGAAGGCGCTATCGTCGGCTCCGGTTCGGTGGTCACCAAAGACGTTGCGCCCTACACAATCGTGGGAGGCGTGCCGGCCCGGTTGATCAAGGCCCGCGAACACACCGCCACATGACTCGACCCGAGGTCTCGGTTCTGATCGTCACCTACAACAGTGCGCACGTAATCTCCGCATGCCTCGACGCGCTCGAAGCGGGGCACGGACGGGACGGCGAGATGGAAATCATCGTGTACGACAACGCCTCGACGGATGAGACGGTGCCGCTGATCGAGCGGAATTGGCCCGCCGTGCGCGTGATCGCGGGCGAGCGCAACCTCGGATTCGCCAAGGGTGTCAACAGAGCTGCGGAAGCAGCCACCGGCCTGAACATCATGCTGCTCAATCCCGATGCCGTCATCGCCGTCGAGGACGTAGTGGTTCTGGCCAGGACGGTGCCGTCGACCCACGGCGGGATCGTCGCGCCCGTCATCCATACCGGCGGCGTGCGCGTGATGGCAGCCGGCCGAATGCCCACGATCTGGGCGATGGCCAGTCACTATTTCGGGATCTCCCGGCTCTCGCGGGGCCGGACGCGGTTGCAGGGGCACTATTTGCTGCCCTCGGACGTCGGGGAGGTCGTGGTCTCCACCGACTGGGTGACCGGTGCCTGCCTGATGGTCGATTCCGAAACGTGGTGGCGAGTAGGCGGATTGACCGAGCGGTGGTTCATGTACGCCGAGGACATCGAATTCTGCTGGCGCGTAGGCCGCGCAGGGGGCGTGGTGTTGATCCAGCCGCTCGCACATGCGCAACATCTGGTGGGCAGCAGCAACGGTGCGCCGGAGGCAGGCACCAACTCCGCCTGGGTGCTCAATCTTTACGAGTTCTACCGCGCAGACCTTGCCGAGTCGCGCCTGCAGCGAATCGTGTGGGCGCTCGTGGTGGGATGTGGTCTACGGTTCCGGGCCGTCGTCTTCCTGTTGCAGTCTCTGTTGCATCGATCGGCCGAATTACATGGCGCAGCCGGAGATTTCACTCGTCACTCCAACGCGGTGTTCCGGGCACTGACGGCGTCCGCCGACGACAGGTGGTCGCGCAGCGCTCGATCGTAATCGGCACAGACTCGTTCCCAGGTGTAGTGGTCGTGAGCACGGCGGATCGATTCTGTGCTCAACTCCTGTTGTAGTTCGCTGTCGTCCAGCACGGTTTCGAGTCCGGCGCTGATGCACCGCGGATCCGGGTCGACGAACACCGCTCCGTCGCCGAGAACCTCACGGTTGTAGACGGTGTCGCGTGCGACCACCGGCGCACCGCAGGCCATGGCTTGAACCAACGCAGGGTTCGTTCCTCCCACGCTGTGCCCGTGGAAGTACGCACCGGCGTTCTCCCATAATGAGAACAGCATGTCGTCGTCACTGAGGTGCCCGTACCACCGCACGTTGGTCTCTCGGGCGGCTATGTCGGCCACCCGCTCCTCCAGGGCACCGCCGTACCCTGACGAACCGACGATCACCACTTGCCAACGCTCGCAGAGTGTTTCGATCGCGTCCAAGAACGGTCCGATGGTGTTCTCGGGAACAAAGCGAGCCACCATCAGAATGTACTTCCGGCGCGCGAGACCGTCGGGCGGATCGTCTCCGGTTCGAGGATCGCCGCCGTACGGAATGAATACACCAACCCGGCCGGAGAGTTCCTCCCATCGAACACCCAGCGCCCGGGAGTCGTAGATGAGAGTGGTCGCGTACCGCGCTGTCGCACGGCCGCCGATGGCGAAGATCGCCTTGGCTATGCGTCCCCACTTCTCCCGTTCCCACTCGATTCCGTCGACATTGACCAACGTGGGGATTTTGCGAAGCCGAAGCAACGGCAACCAGAAGCCGTTTGCCACGTTCATTACCAGTGCCGCATCGGGTTTCGTCGCCACCGCATGGATCGACGACGTGGCCCCGTACGTGATGGTGCTGGCCGACTTGCTGTCGATGCCAGGGGTCACCACGGAACGCACACGAGAATCCATGTCGATCGGGTTGGTGCTCAACGCCTTTTCACGGCCGTACACAACCACGTTCCAGCCGTGATCGGCCAGGTAGGGGGCCAGATGTCGGACCAAAGTCTCGAAACCGCCGTAAAAACTCGGGTATCCCCGTGTGCCGATGATGGCGACCGTACGAGTCATGGTGCTCCCACTGAGCGTCGACATACCAGTGCGCTCGTCGAATCGCTGACATTCGACATAGCAATTTGAAAGCGATGTTATACACGCAGCAACGCTTTTGTCCGTACAACCTGTGAAAACGAAACATTGCGTGCACAAACCGATTTCGTGAACTCGGTGTCGGTTTTTAAAGGTACTCTTAACAGAATCAATTCTGTCTAGTGGGCAGTTTTGCGAGCCCGGAAGTTTCATTGCGGTTCTTTCGAGGGACCCGCGGTTTGTTCCAGCGTGCCGGGGTTCCTCGAAGGTGAAGGACGTCCGCCCTAGCTGTTCGCGCAGTAGCGCGTGGTCTACGGGGCCTGGCGTCATCGCTCTGGCGGTTGCGGAGGCGGCCGCCGCGGCGATGGCAGATCCAGAGGCTTCAGGGAGCAGTAAGGTGCGGCTCGCCAGGTCCGGGCTGCCTCGCAGCTCGAACGAGAGGTCGCGAGGACTCCAGTGTCGAGAATCACCCTGACTTGGGCCGGGTCAGCGAAGCTCTTTATGGTTCCTGCTCTAGCTGGTCGAACGCTACCGGCACTCCTGGCCCGTTCGTGAATTTTGAAATCGAAATTGGGGACACGGATTGTCGTGACACGTCACAACAGGGAATTCGCCGAGTAGGTCTCGTGAATCAAACGAATGAGTGACTGGCTCCAGGGGCGATACTGATCCGGTGCACGGCGATCGAATACTTATGTAACGATTGAGCCACACAGTAGCCCGTTGCGGGGTTGTACGAACGGACGAGGAGCTCGAAGCATGGAGATACAGGATTATCTGAAAATCCTGAAGGCGAGATGGATCATCATCGCCGTAACCGTGGTCGTAGCGATCCTTGGTGCGCTGGGCGCGTCCCTGTTGACAACGCCGCTGTACGAGTCGAGCGCCAGGATGTTCGTCTCTACCTCTGGTGGAACATCAGTCAGCGAGACCTACCAGGGCAACCTGTTCTCTCAGCAACGGGTGGCCTCCTATTCGGAGCTGGTCAGTAGTGAGGCGCTGGCCGCTCGTGTACTGGATGTACTCCCGCTCGGTCTGACGCCGTCGCAGTTGGCCGCGAAGGTGAAGGCGTCGTCGACTCCCGATACCGTTCTGTTCGACATCACCGTCACCGATCCGTCGCCCGCGACAGCCCGGGACATTGCCAATGCCATGGCGACAGAGCTGACCAACCAGGTGCGCGAGCTCGAGACCCCCGAGGACGGCGGAACGCCGTCTGCTGGCGTCAAGATCTTCCAGCAAGCCGACGCATCCGCGGCCCCTGTGAGTCCCAAAACAAAGCGCAACCTCGCCCTCGGTGCTGCGGTGGGTCTGCTGCTCGGTATCGCGCTGGCGGTTTTACGAGACCGCTTAGACAACACGATCAAGAATCGTCGTGAGATCGAGTCAATCTCCGGCAAGGCACTTGTCGGTACGATTCCCTTCGACAAAGAACGGAAGGCACATCCGGCTGTCGACTTCCAAGACCTCACTCAGTCGGCTAGTGCCGAGGCGTTCCGCGAGCTGCGCACCAACCTGCAGTTCCTCGAAGTCGACCATCCGCCACGGGTCATCGTCGTCACCAGTGCTATTCCCAGTGAAGGTAAGACGACCACCGCAGTGAATCTGGCTGTGGCCCTTGCCGAAGCAGGCCACCACGTGGCTCTCGTGGAGGGCGATCTGCGTCGTCCGCGGGTCTCGAAATACATGGGCCTCATCGGCTCGGTCGGACTGAGTACCGTTCTCGCGGGCCAAGCAACGGTCGAGGAGGTGCTGCAGCCAACCAAGTACGAGGGCCTTCAGGCCATGGCGTCTGGTCCCATCCCGCCCAATCCGTCCGAGCTATTGGGTTCGGAGGCCTCGCGCGCGCTGTTGGTCGAACTGCGTTCGAGGTTCGACTACGTGATCGTCGACGGTGCGCCGCTGCTCCCCGTGACCGACTCGGCCGTCCTCACCACCCATGCTGACGGTGCCCTGCTCGTCACGCGTTACGGACATACGAAGTCCAACGAACTGGCGCGAGCCATCAGTAACCTCGAGACCATCGGTGCACATGTTCTCGGTGTGGTGCTGGCGTTGACCCCGTCGAAGAAGGGGGACATGTACAGCTACTCGTACAACTACACGGCCGATACCAACCTGCCCCGTCAGGTTGTGCCGCCGGTTCCCGCTCCGGCACCCCATGGCCCGGTCCAGCATCCGACGCCGGCCGCTGCAACGACTCCGCCGCAGCCCGCGTCGACGCACACCGGATCGGCGCAGTCGGTGCCTTCTGCACCTACCGAGACCGCACGCACGGCCGCCAGCGCGGCTCCGTACGCACGGGCACGCCGTCCCGAGGTGCACACCGACCCGTCGACGAACGGCACCGACAACCCCCGTTTCCGTAAATAGCCGGTTCCACCGAAACGTAGGCAGTTCGCGTAGTGATTTATCACGGCCGCAACCGACAATGCCCCGCCACATTCACAGTGGCGGGGCCATTTGTCGATTGTTGAAGGCTAGACGCGACCCTCGAATTCCGCGACCACGAAAAGCACGATCAGTGCAAGCGTCAAAACTATTAACGCGATCCAAACCAATGGATGCGCATCTTCTGGTGGCCTGACTCGGTCCCTACGTCGTTTTCCGAACACGGACCGAACTGTAAGGCAGTCGAAGAACAACCGCAGCTCCGTCGCGTCTACTGTGACGAAGACGCGCGGGGCTGTGGTCATGCTTTCAACTTCAGGACATCATCACCGGGCAATCAGCACTGCGGAACGTCGATGCTGACCGTCGGTTGATCGACCAGAGGCTGCACTGGCACCGTCGCCTCACCCGGAGCCGAGGGCTCCTCGAGCTCCCAGGCGACCGTCTGTGACTTTCCCGGCGGGATCGTCAGATACGCGGCCTGCACGGGGCGACCCAATTCGGTGCCGGCCTGGATGGAGAATCCGGAAACGCCGTTCACCTTCATGGACGTGATTTTCGCGCCCTGAGTGCCGTACAGGTAAACGATCGACTCGTTGGTGCCGTAGGGGACGTTGGGCTGAAATGTGCTCGCCACGTACGACGTCAGGCCGTCCGGATCGACGTTGTTGGTCAGCGTTGCCGTCACCGTCGACTTACGCGTCCCGGCGGTGCAGGATTCGGCCGAATATTTGATATCGCGCGCCAGGTAGTAATCGAGCTTGTTGCCACCGGCATTGTTGACCACCACATTGGCGTAGGGAGCCGGGCTGTCCGGCAACACGTGACCCACCTTGGTTCCGGCCAGAATTGCCTCCTCGGTCGGATCTGCGCTCCACACCGAAATGCGCCCTTCACTGCCGGCGCGGCCCACCGCGTCGAGCAAAGATCTGGTGGGGGCAGCGCCCGTCGTCATCTTCTGCACCACCGCAGACGCGATCTGCTGCAGGTACGCCTTGCGTGCCAGCTGGTCGTCGCCGAACCTCGAATAGGCTGTGCTGAGGGTGATTTCGACGACGTTGTCTGCGGTGATCTGCTCTCCGTCGGCCAGTGTGACCGGGCCGGTGGCACCGAGGATGTAGCTCAACGCAATCGGATCGGTGGCGATGGCACCGTTGAGCACCTCACCGGTCTGCTCGGTCCACATCGACGACCAGATCTGGCCGGCATACGGAAAGTGCGGGCTCGCATTCGAGTTTCGGAAGTCGATCGTCGTATTCCGTGGAGCCCACAGCGCGTTGTACTCCGGCCCCAGGTCGATGGGCTGCTTCGCGAATTCGAGTTCGTTGTTGGCACCGAGAGTGTCGACACGGGCGGTGCCGTTCTCGGCGCGAATGATGCCGTAGCCACCGAGCAGGCCGCCGGTACCGCGGGCTTCCGCGTTGGTCTGGAACGCGAGAAAATAACTGCGCGGGCCGTTGTCGCCGAGCATGGACGGCAACAGCTGACTGGCGATGCGCGTGTTGGTGAGTAGGCCTGCGAGGTCGTGTGTTTGATCGATCAACGACGTACGTGCATCGCTGACGACGCCGAGGAATGCGGGCTCGTCCACCTGCTGGGCTTGGAGGCTCAATTCCTCGGCTGCGGCGGCGGTCTGCTCCAGCACGGGTTGTGCGTCCCGGAGAGCGGCGGTATCGACCTTGCCGCCGCCTTCGACGAGGCTGCTCGGATTCAGGCTTTCGCCCACCGACGATGCGGGAGTGAGGACGTCCACGGCCAAGCCGTGCACCACATCGGTGATCTGAGCTACCGATTTCAGCGGACTACCAAGGTAAGGAACGGCTTTCGCTATCGAAAACGGGATGGACGTCGTTGCCGACACCGCGTCGTCCGCCGATTCCGAGGCCCGAGCGGCCGCGGCCTCGGCACCGGCCGCATCACCGTCGAGCAGAGCATCTTTCGCCTGCGTGGCGGAGTCGCGCGTCGCGTTCAGGCTGGACTGCGCGGTGTAGGCCTCGTAGCCCAGCCACACCAGAAATGCGACGAGGACGACGAGCAGCACCCCCACCGTGAGGAGAATCGGCCGCTTCTTGCCGGATCGAGAACCACGAATATCGGTGGAACTGGTCGCCATTGTCGGTGGCCTCTCGGTCATAGGAAGTCGGTCGAGTGCATAGCCTAAAGGGGAGCGGCGGTTCCGGCGTACCTGTCGTTCGATCCGGGTAGAGCATTCACAATGGGTCGACTAGGTTTGTCACGGGCGATGTAGATGGACGTTGCTGGGCGGCACGTCAGCCGAAAATTCACGCCGTCGAAGCATATGCGTTGAGGAGGTCATCGAGTGTCGCCAGAGGTCGGTGAGCTGTTCGAGGATGGCCGCTTCCCTTTGTCCGCTGCGCAGATGAATATCTATCTCGCCCAGCAGCTGGCACCGGAAGTACCGTTCACCATCGCCCAATACGTCGAAATTCGCGGCGATATCGATCCGGCCGTACTGATCCGAGCCACGGACATCGCGTGCAGGCAACTCGAATCCCCGGCAGTCCGAATCGGGCTGCACGACGGTCATCCGTACCAGTGGCGAGACCTCCGGGTTCCGTACGCAATGATCTATCGCGATTTCCGAGACCGCGGGAATCCCGTCGAGGATGCTCAGCGCTACATGGACGAGCAGTACCGTCGCCCCGTCGATCTGGTTCGCGACCAGTTGATCGCCTCCGAGATCATTCAGGTGGGTGAGGCGCACTACTACTGGTACAGCCGCGCCCACCACATCGTCATGGACGGGCTCGGCGCGATCTCCGTCCAGGAACGCACCGCCGCGGTGTACACCGCGTTGACCGAGGGCACCGAGATACCCAAGACGCGCGCCATCGGCGTCCGTGAGATCTACGACTACGAGGCCGCGTACCCCAACTCCTCTCGCTACGACACCGACCGCCAGTACTGGCTCGGCCGACTCGACGGTCACCTCGACGCACCCCGACTGGCCGGCAACACGTACACGCGCGCGACACCGAGCGGCGTGACGGTGAGTGTGGGTGCCGTCCTGGACGCAGACCTCACCGAAGCCGTGGCAGCCGTGGCACATCGGTACAACAGCTCCGACGTTCCCGTCGTACTCGCCACGTTCGCGCTGTACCTCGCGCGCATGACCGACACCGACGACGTGATGCTCAGCCTGCCGGTATCGGGCCGAGCCACCACCAAACTCCGTGAATCCTCCGGGATGATGTCCAACGTCGTGCCCCTGCGCATCGGCGTCGAACAGGGCGTGACGGTCGAAGAACTCCTGCGACGCATTCAGGTGGAACTCACCGGCGCGCTGCGCCACCAGCGATTCCGCGTCGAGGACATGCAGCGCGAGACCGGCGACGGCACCGGCAGCGCCGCCGCGGGACGCGGAGTGTTCGGCCCCACGGTCAACATCATGATGTACAACAGCACAATTCGGCTCGGCGATGTCATCGGCGAATACCGCGTGCTCTCCAGCGGCCCCATCGACGACATGATGGTCAACGTCTACCCCGGAGTCGCAGGCACGAGCACCCGCGTCGACTTCCTCGGCAATCCGGCCCTCTACTCCACCGATGAGCTCGCAGCCCATCACCTTCGGTTCCTGGCTCTGCTGCGTGCGGTGGTCAATGCCCCTGAGGGCCTTGCGGTATCGGAACTCGATGTGCTCGACGCCGCGGCCGAATCAGCGTTGCTGACTGCACGTCCAGCGGGCACAGTGACGCCGGCAGCGCTGTCGTCGCTGCTGCGACGCGGTGCGGTGGTGCGTGCCGCGGGTGTCGATCAGTCCAGTGAGGACTTCACCAGGGTGGCAGAACACATTGCTGCCCAACTGGTCTCGCTCGGTGCGGGCATTGAGAAGCGCGTCGCTGTGGCGATGGAACGTTCCTACGAATCTCTGCTCGCCTCGTGGTCGATCTCCACGGCCGGGGCCTCGTTCGTTCCGATCGACCCCACCGAGCCCACCGAGCGGCTGGCCACGGTCCTGGCCGGCGCAGACATCGAATTCGGTATCACCACCAAGGATGTGCTGGAACAACTTCCGAGCACCATCGAATGGTTCGACATCGAGGATCTGCTCGACGCGAACGAGCGTGACCTCGCGCCGCCGGCGCTGCACGTCGACAACGAGGCCTACGTCATCCACACCTCGGGCTCGACCGGAAAACCCAAGGCCGTCAGCGTCACTCATCGTGGGCTGGCGCAATTGGCCGACAACGTTGTCGATCGGTATGCCGTCACCGCCGACTCACGAGTGCTGCACCTGGCCTCGCCGGTGTTCGACGCCTCCATCCAGGAAATTCTCGCTGCCTTCGCGGCGGGTGCCACCCTGGTGATCGCCCCGCCCGACGTCTACGCCGGGCTTGCCCTCGCCGCGTTCTTGGCCAGCGAGAAGATCACCCACCTGATCACCTCACCGACGGTGCTGGCGACACTCGACCCGGAAGATCTGCACTCCATCGAAGTCTTCGACGTCGGCGGCGAAGAATGCCCACCCACATTGCGCGACCGGTTCGCCACTGCTGAACGAACGATGCTCGACGCCTACGGCCCCACCGAGACAACGGTATTGGCGACGCTGTCTGCCCCGATGGTCGTGGGTGAGCGCGTCACGATCGGTGCGCCACTGCCGGGTATTCGTGCGCTGGTACTGGATTCGCACCTGCGGCCCACACCCCATGGCGGCGTCGGCGAGCTGTATCTCGGCGGCGACGGACTCGCCCGGGGATACGACGGCCAACCTGGTTCGACGGCGACGCGGTTCGTTGCAGACCCGGGCGTGGCCGGAGCGCGGCTGTACCGGACGGGTGACATCGTCCGGTGGGCGTTCGACGGGTCCTCGCTCGAATACCTGGGCCGTTCCGACCAGCAAATACAACTGCACGGGCGTCGGCTCGAACTCGGTGAGATCGAAGCCGCAGCAACCTCATTCGCTGGAGTGACCGCGGCCGTGGCCGTCGTTCGCGACGACCGACTGGCCCTGTACGTCACCGGTGCCTCCGACGGGCTCGACGGTCACCTGCGGAACCGGCTGCCGGCGTGGATGGTTCCCCGCCACATCGTCGTTCTGGATGCACTGCCGATGACGGCAGGCGGCAAGGTCGACCGCCGGGCACTACCGGCCCCCACCGAGCCGACGGACACCGAGTACGTGCCGCCGCAGACCGAGACCGAACGCGCTGTCGCCGCAGCGTTCGCCGATGTCCTCGGCGTCGAGGAGGTGGGACGCGAGCACTCCTTCTTCGAGCTCGGCGGTGATTCGCTGAGCGCCACCCGAGTTCTCGCTCGCCTCGGCTCGGGAGTCTCGCTCACCGCATTGTTCGCCGACCCCACCGTCCGAGCCGTCGCGGCCGCCATCGACGCGTCCGCCGAGCATGAGGTCTCGCTCGACCTACTCGATACCGTTCTGCCGGAACATGTCCCGCTGTCGTACGCGCAGCAGCGCCTGTGGTTCCTCAATCAGTTCGACCCCACATCGCCCGCCTACAACATGCCCATCGCCATCCGGGTCGCAGCGGGTAGCGATGCGTCACTGGTTCTGACGGCACTGCGCGACGTCGCCGAACGACACGAAGCGCTGCGCACCTACTACCCGGACGACGGCGACGGTCCGCGGCAGGTGGTGCGGCCCACCGACACCGTCCTGGTCGACGTACCGGCGCGCACTGTGCCCGAGCATTACCTCGACGACGCCGTCACGGCAATTGCCGGGCAGGGGTTCGACGTCGCGGCCGACGTCCCCATCCGGGCAGCGTTGCTGAGCGTGGAGGAGTCCGGCGACACGGTGGTCGCCGTGGTGGTGCACCACATCTCGATGGACGGATGGTCCCTCGACCCACTCGTGCGCGACTTCGCGTTCGCCCACGCATCACGCACGGCCGGTCATGCACCGACGTGGCCGCGCCTACGCGCGCAGTACGGCCAGTACTCGGTGTGGAACCGCGCGACGGTGGATGCGGTTGCGGACGAACAACTCTCGTTCTGGACGTCGGTGCTGGGGGAGCGCGACACCGCGTTGGCGGAGATGCCGTCCGACTTCCCCCGGCCTGCGGTGCAATCGATGACCACCGATGCGGTTCCGTTCGAGATCGGGCCGGACCTGCATGCGGGCATCCGTGAGCTGGCGCGGTCGAACAATGCCACCACGTTCATGGTGGTCCACGCCGCCCTGGCTGCGGCCCTGAGTCGATTCGGCACATCGAACCGCGTGGTGGTCGGATCGCCGACGGCCGGGCGAGGCCACGAAGCCCTCGACGAGATGGTCGGAATGTTCGTCGGAACACTCCCTCTCGCAGTCACAGTGGACCCGGCCGGTAGTTTCGCCGACCTGCTGGGTGCCGTCCGTTCCGCTGACCTCGACGCCTTCTCTCACTCGGACGTGCCGTTCGAGCGCATCGTCGACGCCGTGACTACCGACCGATCTCTGGACCGGCACCCGCTGTTCCAGGTGATGCTGGCATTCGACAACGCACCGCACCGATCGGTCGAGGATCTCCCGTTCTCGGTGTTGGAGATACCCACTCGCACCTCCGAGTTCGACCTCAATCTCGTGCTGGAGGAATCGTCTGCCGGACATGCCGAGTCGGCAGGTCTCGTGGGGCAGATCGAATATGCGCTGGACCTGTATCAGAGGGCCACCGTCGAACAGTTCGCGTCCGCGGTGACGGCACTCCTGAATGCGGCGGTGTCGGACTCCGATTTCATCGTCGGCAACCTTGCTCTCTCTGCTACGCCGACACTGCCGGCCGAATCCGAAGGCGGCACGCTCCTAGAGGTATTGGTCGGTGGCACAGCAGAATCGATGGCGATCGACGGTCTGGAATCGGTGACGTACTCCGAACTCGATCGCCGATCCAACCGGATTGCACGGCTGTTGATCTCCCACGGCGTCGGACCGGAAACCCTCGTCGCGTTGTCCCTCGGGCGTTCGGCGGATTACATCGTCGCGCTTTGGTCCGTGGTGAAGGCCGGCGGAGCATTCGTGCCGGTGGATCCCCGCTACCCGGCGGCCCGTCGGGAGCAGATGCTGGGGCCCATCGAGATCGGCTTCGGCGGAACGGAACCGGGAGTGCGGTGGGTCGAGGAGGCCCGCGCACAGACGTTCAGCGACGCACCACTGACCGACGACGACCGACTGGCGACGCTCGACCCGGCGCACCCCGCCTACGTGATCCACACGTCGGGTTCCACCGGCACGCCCAAGCCGGTCGTCGTGACGCATCAGGGTGTGTATTCACTGGCGCAGCAGGTCGATCCGCGGTACGGCGTGACGGCGACGTCGCGAGTGCTGCACGGATACTCGGTGAACTTCGATGCCGCGGTGCTCGAGCTCGTGCTCGCATTCGGGGCCGGAGCGACCATGGTGATCGCGCCACATGGCCTCCTCGGCGGTGAGGAGATGGCCGCCTTCCTCGGCGAGCAGCGAGTGACCCACTACCTGTCCACACCCGCGGTGCTCGCGACGGTACCGCCGGTGGACGGCATCGAGACCGTCGCCGTCGGCGGAGATGTGCTGGGTGCCGGGGTCGTCGACGCGTGGTCGGCCGGGCGCTCGATGCTCAACGCCTACGGACCCAGCGAAGCCACGGTGGTGGCCACGCTGGCCGAATCACTGCGCGCCGGAGAGCCCGTCACGATCGGCCGCGCGTTGGACCATGTCGGAGCCTTCGTGCTCGACGACCGGCTGCAGCCGGTGCCACTCGGGGGCGTCGGAGAGCTGTATCTCGCGGGGTCCGGCGTGGCCCGCGGCTACCGAGCCGATCCGGCGTCGACTGCCGCGCGCTTCGTCGCAACGGACGGCGGCACCCGGATGTACCGGACCGGTGATCTCGTCCGACGTGAACTGTCGGGATCGCTCGACTACCGCGGCCGGCGCGACGACCAGGTGCAGATCAACGGTGTGCGCATCGAACTGGGCGACATCGAGAGCGCGCTGACGGCGCATCCCGACGTCACTGCCGCTACAGCACTGCTGGTCGACAACAGAATTCACGCCTGGGTGGTGGGAACCGGCGAGTTCGACGCGGCTCAGTGGCTCTTGGACCGGCTGCCGTTGGCGATGCAGCCGGCCGTCATCTCGTCGATCGATCGTATTCCGTTGACCGGCAACGGAAAAGTGGACAAGGTGGCGTTGCTTCCGGCGGTGTCGTCGGACTCCGAGTCGGGGGCCGGACGCACGTTGACGCAGGACGTCATTCTCGGAATCTTCGCCGACACGTTGGGGGTCGACGTGCCGGCCGTCGACAGCAATTTCTTCGTCCTCGGGGGCGATTCCCTCGCGGCCACCCGCGTCGCCACGCGTATCAGTGCGGTTCTCGGCGTTCGGGTTCCGGTGCGGACGGTGTTCGAGGCCCCCACCGCGGCGCAGCTCGCGTCGGCGATCGAGTTGCTGTCCGACAACTACACCGCGCTCCCTGCGCTGGTCCACCGCGCCGATGCGCGCTCATACTCCGGCCTCGCGCCGGCCGAGCGACGCATTTGGCTGCAGAATCGATACGACCCGACATCGGCGGCATACAACATCGCCTTCGAGGTGACGCTCCCGGAAGGCCTCGACCTCGAGGTACTGCGCGCGGCGATTGCCGATGTGCTGGAACGGCATACGCCGCTCCGCACGGTATACCCGTCGACGGGCGATGGGCCTGTGACCGTCGTCCTCGATCCGCAGATCGTGCTCTCGACACTGGACGACGCCCATGCGGGCATCGGCGGGGTGGCACAGCAGGGCTTCGACCTGACCGTCGAGGCACCGCTGCGACTGATGCTCGCGGAACGTCGCGGTGAGCGCGTTCTGACCGTCGTCGCCCACCACATCGCGGTCGACGGCCTGTCGCTACGTCCACTGAGCCGCGACATCGAGACGGCTCTGCTGGCTCGTACGGCCGGAGCTACACCCCAGTTCACTCCACTCGCCGTCGACTATCCGGACTACCGCGTATGGCAACGCGACGTCCTGGACGCGGTGGCCTCCGACCAACTCGACTTCTGGCGTCGCACCCTGGCCGGCCTACCGGAATTCCTCGACCTGCCCACCGGCACTCCTGACGCCGAGCAAGAGGCGTCGGGAGTCCAGTTCGCCGTCGACGCAGACACTCTCGCGAGTCTGCGGTCGCTCGCACATCGCCTGGGCGCGACGGTCTTCGTCGTCGTTCACGCGGCGCTGGCGGCCGTACTCGCCGAGGCCAGCGGCACGCGGGACATCGCCATCGGAACCCCCGTATCGGGCCGAGCAGATCCGGCGCTCGACCACCTCGTCGGCATGTTCGTCGGCACCGTCGTCCTGCGGACCGATGTCGATCCGGCGACGACGTTCGAGGACTTCGTCACCGACGTGCGCAACCGCGACCTCGACGCCTTCGCGAACTCGGACGTCCCGTTCGAGTGGGTGGTGGACGCGGTGCAACCCACCCGCGCCGTCGATACGCACCCACTGTTCCAGGTGCTCCTGGCCTTCGGCGACGTCAGCACGCCCACAATCGAATTGGGCCAGAGTGCCGTGGTTCCGCGTCGGGTGGATATCACGGCGACGCAATTCGATCTGGAGTTCGTCGTCGAAGAATCCGATGCCGGGCTGCTGGGCGCTCTGGCGTACTCCGCCGACCGGTTCTCTCAGGCGGTCGTCACCGGACTGGCAGAACGTCTGACCACGGTGTTGAACACGGTCGCCGCGGCACCGGACCTTCGGCTCGGCAGCGCAGAATTCGGTCAGGGTGGGTCGGCGGTCGTGTCCCGCCGAGACGGCACGGCCGATCAGTCCACACTGGCCGAGGTGTTCGCGCGGGCAGCGAGTAGCTGGCCCGACAACATCGCGGTGATCGGCGACGCACGATCGGTGACCTACCACGAGCTGGGCAGGCAATCGAATGCATTGGCCGACAAGCTCGTCCGGGCCGGAGTCGAGCCGGGGTCGCTGGTGGCTATCGCCCTGCCACGGTCTGTCGAGTACCTCACCGCGATCTGGGCCGTGGCCAAGACCGGTGCCGGCTTCCTGCCGATCGACCCGTCTCAACCCGCCGCGCGAGTGCGGGAGGTTCTCGACCGCGCGGCCCCCGTCGCGGGAATCGCGTCCGTGGGCTTCCACTCGGCCGGCAACGACTGGCTGACGGCTGATGGTGACGAGCTCGACCTGTTCGAGGTACGCGAAGCACCCGTCGACAGCACGGCGTACGTCGTCTACACCTCGGGATCCACTGGGGTACCGAAGGGTGTGCGGGTGACGCACCGCGGTATCGCGAATCTCGTGCAGAGCCAACGAGACCTGTTCGACGTCGAGCCGACATCACGCGTGCTGCAGTTCGCGTCACCAAGTTTCGATGCGTCGATCTTCGAGACGCTGATGGCCGTCGGTGCCGGAGCGAGCGTGGTGATCGTGCCGCCCGAGGTGCATGGAGGGCGTGAGCTCGAAGCGCTCATCGACCGGTACCAGGTGACCCATGCTTGCCTCACGCCGACCGTGCTGCAGGTGACCGACTCTGCGGCTCTGCCTTCTCTTCGTGTGGTCGTCATGGCCGGCGAGGCCGCCAATTCTGCACTGCTGCAGCGGTGGTCGCAGGATCGTTCGGTGTTCAACGCGTACGGGCCCACCGAGGGGACCGTCATGAGCACCTGCACCACGCATCAGCGGGACTGGGCAGCGGCCGCGGTGACCATCGGCGAACCGACCCTCGGATTCGACACGGTGGTTCTCGACGGCCGTCTGCGACCGGTGGGTACCGACGTCGTCGGGGAGCTGTACCTGGGCGGGGCCGGTCTGGCCGACGGGTACGTGGGCGACGCTGCGTTGACGTCGAGCAGCTTCGTCGCCAATCCGTTCGGTGACGGCAGGCTCTATCGCACCGGCGATCTGGTGCGGTGGGTGGCGCGCGAGACCGGACGCGAACTCGAATACCTGGGCCGAGTCGATTCACAGGTGAAGATCCGCGGCCATCGCGTCGAACTCGCCGAGGTCGAGGCGGCATTGCTGCGTCACCCGACTGTGCGTCAAGCCAGCGTGATCGGGCATGCGAACTCGTTGGATGCTTACGTGGTGGGTGCGGTCGAACCGCGAGAGACTCGCGACTTCCTGGCGAGAACAGTGCCCGCGTACATGGTGCCCAGCACCGTGACCGCCGTGGATGCACTGCCGATGACGTTGTCGGGCAAAGTCGATACGAACAGGCTGCCCGAGCCGGCAGTGATGTCGACCGAACGGCGCGCGCCGGTCTCGTCCACCGAAGTACTCGTACACACCGTGTTCTCCGACGTGCTGCACATCGCTGGCGATGACATCGGTATCGACGACAATTTCTTCGACCTCGGTGGGCATTCCCTCTCGGCGGTGCAAGTGATGGACGCCCTCGGTGACAAACTGAGCCGTCGAATCCCGATCAGTGCATTGCTCGAGCACCCGACGATCACGGCATTGGCCGCGCGCCTCGACATGGACGACGGTGATGCCGAATCGAGTGGCGCGTTCGATGTGCTGCTGCCGCTGCGGACCGACGGCGTGGGCGCACCCCTGTTCTGCGTGCACCCGGCCATCGGAATCGCGTGGAGCTACCTGTCGTTGCTGGGGGAGACGGACCGCCCGGTGTACGGGCTGCAGGATCCGGGTATCTCGAACCGTGACGCTGCGCCGTCGTCGATCGAGGAGTTCGCTTTCGTATACGTGCGGATGATTCGAGATGTGCAGCCGCACGGGCCTTACCACCTGCTGGGGTGGTCGCTCGGAGGTGTGATCGCCCACGCGGTGGCCGTGCAGTTGCAGTCGGAAGGCGAGGACGTCGCGCTGTTGGCCCTCGTCGATGCGCAGCTCGCAGCACCCGACGACGCCGAGGAATTCGGCGTCGACGATCTGGCTCGTCAGCTCGGGGTCGAGGCGGCGTCCTTCGAGGACATCGTTGCCGAATTGCGGAGTACGCGAACCGAACTGACATTCCTCACCGAGGACGATTTACGTGCCATGTATAGACCGGTCGTCTCCGCTGCCAGCTGGGTCGCGTCGTACCGGCCGGCGGTGTACGCGGGCGATGTCCACTACTTCGCTGCCCGTGGCTCGGACGGCGCGAAGCACTGGACGGCTCTGGTCGACGGTCGGATCTCGGTGACAGAGGTGGACGTGGAACACGAAGACATGCTGGGCGAGCAGGGTGCCCGTGCACTAGGCCGAGTGATCGGCACCGATGCTGTGGGGAAGGGTGTGGCGTGATGAACCAACAACTGGAGCCGTTCGTCGATGATGTGCGAGCGCATTACGACCTGTCGGACGATTTCTTCGCGCTGTTCCTCGATCCGAGCATGACGTACAGCTGCGCCTACTTCGAGCGCGACGACATGACGCTGGAGGAAGCGCAGACGGCCAAGATCGACCTGGCCCTGGGCAAGCTCGATCTGAAGCCAGGCATGACACTGCTCGATATCGGTTGCGGCTGGGGTGCTCTCGTCAAACGGGCGGTGGAGAAGTACGACGTCAACGTCATCGGTCTGACGTTGAGCCGAAACCAGTACGACCGTGGCCGCGCGCTCGTCGCCGACCTCCCGACCGAACGCAACGTCGACATCCGGCTGCAGGGGTGGGAAGAATTCGACGAGCCCGTCGACCGGATCGTGTCCATCGGTGCGTTCGAGCACTTCCGACGTCAGCGTTATTCGGCGTTCTTCGCGAAGTGCCGTTCGGTGTTGCAGCCGGGTGGGCGAATGCTGTTGCACACTATCGTCATTACCCCGCCCGACCCGGCTTCCGGGGGTGGACTCACGCGCGAGGATGCACACTTCTCCCGCTTCATCCTGCGCGACATCTTCCCCGGTGGCCAGTTGACGTTGGTCAAGGTGGTGAAGGCGAAAGCGGCCGAGGCGGGATTCGAGTTGCTCCGCGAGCATGCACTGGGACCGCACTATGCACGGACACTCGACACGTGGGCCGAGAAGTTGATCGCGTCCAAGGACGAGGCCATCGCACTGTCGTCGGAAGCGACCTACGACAAATACGTGCAGTACCTCACCGGGTCGTCGGAGCGATTCAAGAACTCACGCATCAACGTTGTGCAGTTCACCCTCGAAGCCGGGGACGCGCCTGCGCAGCGACTGCGCTCATAAATGAGTTTGTCTCGGGCGTCGGCTTCTGCTTACTCGTACCGCTAGTCGTGAGCTGAGGGCAGTTGGTGGCTGGGTCATGGAGTCTCACCGTGTCGAGTCGACGGGCACCCACTGCGACAGGGATGTCGGTTAGTCCGTTTGCAGGACAGACAATGCGGCTCTGACGTTGTTATATCCATGGAGTCGGGTGCCTCCTGCCCCCGTGTTGATGATCGACGAGGCAGTCAGAGGGGACTTCAGTGTCACTTGCACCACGGTGGAGAACACGACACCGCACATCTCGCACTCATTTCCGAGAGATTGGCCGGGGGGTATCCGGGACGCTCGTCGCGGTATTGATGGTGATCGGATTGTCCGTCCCGGTTGCTCACGCCGACGATACGAAATCGACCGTGCTGTTCGTCGTCGACACCTCGGGTTCGATGAGCGGAACCCCACTCGCTCAAGCCAAGGAAGCGCTTCATGCAGGAATCGATGCCCTGGCCCCGGGGCAAGCTGCAGGTCTTCGGTCCTTCGCAGGAGGATGTGGAGAAGGTGGCAGTCTGCTAGTTCCGATAGGTACAGATAACAAAGACGAACTCGATTCGGCTGCTGATCAGTTGAGCGCGAACGGCGGTACACCCACTCCGGATGCGTTGCGGGCCGCGGCCGGTGATCTCCCTGCGATTGGTGACCGAACCATCATCCTGATCAGCGACGGTCAGAGTTCCTGTGGCGACCCATGCGTCGTTGCTGCGCAACTAAAAACCCAGTACGGTATCGACTTCCGCGTGCACGCTGTCGGCTTCAATGCACCGGACGCGGCCGAGAGCGAACTCAGCTGCATCGCGGCTGCGACTGGCGGCCAGTACTTCACCGCCACCAACACGACCGAGCTGAGTTCGGCAATCTCTACTGCCATCACCAGTGGAGGGGGAGATATTCGGCCCGATATTGTCTGCACGGCACCTACTTTCATCGGGGTCAGAGGTTCGAGTGAGCAACCCCAATCCCCCGACCTCGCTTACTACAAGGCTTCTGCGGCCGCGAACAAGCCGTTCAACAAAGAGGGGACCGTAAATCTGGGGATGGGCGGGCCCCTGCGCGAGGTCTTCAACTTCCTGCAGCGGCAGCCGTCGGTCGACT
This sequence comes from Rhodococcus sp. 06-221-2, assembly GCF_002258365.1. Lineage (NCBI taxonomy): Bacteria > Bacillati > Actinomycetota > Actinomycetes > Mycobacteriales > Nocardiaceae > Rhodococcus > Rhodococcus sp. 06-221-2. The sequence goes on along the minus strand of NZ_NOYJ01000035.1, from coordinate 333,779 downwards.
ATGACTTCAACGTCATGTCGGTGGCTTATCCGGCCATCGAGGTCACCGCGAGTGCCGACTACATTTTTGGGGATTACCGCGATTCGGTGCAAATCGGTGCGGACAACCTGACCAGAATCATGAAGGCGCTTTCCGCCAAGTGCAAAGGTGAGACGCGAGTTGTGCTGGCGGGGTACTCACAGGGTGCGAACGTCATCAACCGATACTTGGTGGACAACGGCACTTCCGAAGACGCAAAGTCGGTCAAATCCGTACTCTATCTAGGTGACCCGAATGCGCAACCGAAACGCGGGGGTGAGCGGCACGAAGGCACGGCCTTTAATTACCTGGGCGTGGTAGCAGGTGGGGTGACCAATGGTGACGCCGATATCACCGCGTATCTGTCGACGCATCCGAATGTGGTCAGCTCTTTCTGTCTAACCGGCGACATAGTCTGCAATCCACCTGTAGACGTGGTGTTCGGCAAGCAGATCCACGGTTCATACGGGTTGCCTACTACAAAAGCATCTTGCCCGGTGAATGGCGAAAAAGACGTCGTTGTGTTCCAGTGTGCTGCGTTCCGAGTCATGAAGGACACAGGGTATGCGTTGCCTGCGGTCGTGCGTGAGCCCACGCTGGTGCAACGGGGACAGCAAATTCTGTTCTCGATCGGTGGTTGGTTGGCAAAGCAACCTAGCCTTGCGCTCTTCGCGTCGGAGCCGACGGTGATCGGCAACTTCACCACAGACGACAACGGAAATGCCGTGGTTTCCGTGAATGTCCCAATGGACGCTCCGAATGGTGATCATCACCTGATCGTCAGGCAGCCGGGCGGGCGTTCGGTCGAGGTACCGGTCACGGTCGTCGATTCGACGGATACGACTAACTCGCCCGTGTACTCATTCGGGCCGGAGGACGGAACTGCACCGACTACGGGTTCAGGTGGAACAGGCAGCAGTGCGGGTCCATCCGGCGGCTTCGGGAGTCTTCTGCCGTTCGGCACGGGTAGTAGTGGGAACTGACGTGCCTGTGGCGTCAGCTTCCATCTAGACGGTAGGCGAGCGTCGAAGGGCCGGTACTGAAGTGCCGGCCCTTCGATTGCGGCGCGCAATGGATTACTGTGCAGTTCACGCTCGAGGCCGTAGACGCACCCGCACCGTGACACCGCTCGATTACGCGGCGTCCTTCTCCGGTGGTGGTTCGTCGATGGTTCTGCGCGGAGACTCCGTTGCGGACTCCTCGATGTCGGCTCGGCGAATGCCACGGCCGAGCCACACGGCGACAACAGCACCGATCACCAGCCACACGGCGACGATGCCGAGTACCCACCACATGGCCGACATTCGTAGCGGGGCGTCGGCTGGATGGGTGTGAGATCTGCCCAGGAAACATGCCTCGGGGGCGAGCGAGCTAGTTGGCTGTCACTAGGGTGCATTCGAGCAACATGAACAGCGGGCGGGTGAAATTTTTCTCCCAGAATTCGTCGGACCGTCTCTGTTCGGCGGACGGTCGAGGCTCCAGCAGAGCCGTGATCGCGAACCCTGCGGCCGTGATCATGCCGATGTGCTGCTCCAACGAATAGAACTGCTGAAACGACTCGACGGGTGAAGTCAGACCCGCGACGTCGAATCGCTGTTGGACTGTTCTGACGCCGAAGTAGTCATCGATCGTGGACCCAAAGCCGACCCCGTCCCGTTCGCCGCGGGCGGCGTAGAAGCAGGGATGCATGGACAGCACCAACAACCGCCCGGAGGGCCGGAGCACCCGGCGGAATTCATCGAATCGTTGTGCCGGGTCGGCTATGCCGTGGGGGAGACGATTCGCCACTACGACATCGACACTCGCGTCATTCAGAGGTAGGTCGGCCACATCGGCGTGATGATATTCGGAGCGGGGGCTTCCACCGTCGGGGTGCTCGCGGGCCGCGGTGATCAACTCTGCGCAGGTATCCACTCCGTGAACGTGCGCCGCACCGCGTGCGATCATTTCACGAGTGAAATAACCTTCGCCACAGCCTGCATCGAGCACATTCGCGCCACTGCAGTCACCGATCAGATTCAACAGGGCGACGTCGGTGACCTCTGTCTGAAATTTGTCGAGTCGCTGCCGAACGATGCGCTCCCAGTACTCCGCATTCTGCTGGTACCCGCGCGATACTTCCAAGTCACCCAGCATCTCGTCTCCCTGTGTCATGTGTTCACGACATCGCGGCGATCAGTGCCACGCACGCGGCCCGAACCCCACGATCTTCGATACCGTCGTCCAATCGTCGCTTCAACGTCTGGGTCAACCGCGGCTTCGCGGCCCCGAATCCATTGCCGTGAGCCAGGACCGCTGGGATTGCTGACGTCACCAGGTAATGCACGTATGCCTCGTTCATGTTCTCGAGGTCGTGCAGGATGATCGACACGGTGTCGCTGAGCGTTGTCGTCGACGGAATCGAGAAGTCCGCCGACTGGGCGAGGTCCGAACTGTACGAGGCGATGGACCATAATTCGTTGCGCTGCAACAAGGGGCTTCCCTTTACGCGAGCCGCGTAACGTCTGGAGACGTCTACATCGCCACTGGCGAAAATGGCACCGATGACTGAGCTTCGGTACAGGAAGGCAGACCGTCGCTGTGGCGCGTCGACGGGCGTGACCATCGAGGTCCGATCGATCTTCGTGAGTTTGTGCACCAACATCCCTGAACCGACTGTGCTGTAGAGGGAACTGTCGGAAGTGCTGGTTGTGGTCTCCACCATCCGCGTTGCCTGAGAAAGGAACTGGTCTTGGTTGATCAGCAGGCCGTCCGGTCCGACAGTGAACAGTGCATCGAGTGCGAGGTCGGGAGCGGCTCCCCACGAGCGCGTCAGCCACGCGTGCGCGGATCGCTGGTCCTGACGCATCACGCCGGCCGCCGCGTTCAGCACCGTGGCGAGGTGGATGCCTGAGTTCGGTTGTCGCACAATACAGCCGAGCGCAGGTTTCGATATTTCCAAGCCTGCTTCGCTGCACTGTCGCAGTGCCCCTTCGAGTACGCGCGTGCGACTGCGCCGTGCGACATATCCGGCGAGGTCGGGAATGACCGCGACCAAGCTCTGCAGTGTCGAGCCGCCGATCTTGTCGAGCCAAAAGTGATCGGACCACAACCGTGAGACGGTGCTCGTCGAAATGCCGGACAAGAGGACGACATCGGCCATCGTCAGAGACGTCCGGCCGGAGATCGATTCCAAGGACCGAGGACGCTGGAGTACAGCGTTGTGCGGCCATGCCGGTGAAGGGCGGGTCGACTTGCCCCGCCTGTCCCCTGCGGGCGGCAGTTCGGCTACCAAATTCCTCACCCCCTGTCAATGGTGGTCCCGTCTACGTGACAACTGTAGCGGACAGTCGTTACTTTGCCTCATGATTCAAGGGTGCACCCGATCGACAAGAAATCGCCGGGACCGCTGCACTACCGACCTGTACGTACTTCGTAGAAAGGCACAACGATGTCTCGCACGATCATTCGCCGCTCGACTGCCATTGCTGCAACGGGATTCGTGGCCCTCGCGCTGTCTTCCGGAATTGCGCAGGCCCAGGAAATCTCCAACGCAACCCCGACGATCACCGCTCCGGCCGACCAGAGCGCCGGAACGTTGACCCAGGTTTCGGAGGCAGAGTTCGTGCTCCGTCCCAGCGAAGGAGTATCCGTCGCGGTAACCGCTACGGGGGCATCCCTCACCGACGGCAACACGTCCGAGGCCCTGCCGACGTCGGCAAGCGACAAGACCGGTGCACCCGTCGAACTTCGGTACGTGCAGGGTGCGGACGGGTTGCACATCCAGGTGGTCGACCCCGCAAAGTCGTCTTCCGAACCGGCTCCCGGGACCGAGACCCAAGAAGGCTTCTGGCAGTGCGCGCTGGGCACCGCAGGTGGCGCCGGCGGTGGTGGACTCGCGGGAGCGGGAGTCGGCTCCGCTTTGCCTGGACTGGGTACTGCTGCCGGTGGCATCATCGGTGGCCTCTCCGGCGCGGCCACCGGTGCCGCCGCTTCGTGCTTCTGACGTAGGAGGAATATCGTGCGTACCGTTCTGTGGGCCCCACGTTTCGCCGCTGTGTACTTTCTCGCGGCGCTGGCGCTACTTCTACTGTTCATCGCCCTCGATTCCAACTTGGCGATAGCTGCACCGATCGTTCTGATTCTCGTCGGATTGGGAGTTGCGGTGCTGGTTAAGAGTCGAACGGTTCGCCAGTGATGTCGCGCTGAGGTGACTCGATCGAACTCCGGAAAGCCCTTCGGTGCAGCACGGTGCCGAAGGGCTTTCCCGTTCCTGTACGAGGAGACATGATGCACCCCATTCGACTGCCATACTTGGTGATGGCTACCGCAACGCTGGCACTGTCGATCCCGGCGCTGGCCGGCCTCGGCGGATCGGCCTCTGCCGCGCCCACCACCGGTTTGTCGATAGATCCGGTCGGTTATCGCGTCGTCGATGGAAAGCCGGACGTGAACAACCCGCTGCCGAGTGTCGGTCTGACCGAGGACGTCGGTTACTCGGCTACCGCGTCGTCGAACGGGTCGGTTCTGCTGAGTCCGCGTTCGGTCATCGGATCGGACGATCGGACTCAGGTCTACAACACGCAATCGAACCCCTACCGCCGCTCCGGTCAGATCACGGTGTTCGACAGTTCCCGAACGAGGACCGCTACCTGCACTGGCTGGTTGATCTCGCCGACTGCTGTGGTGACCGCAGGGCACTGCCTTACCGACGGCACGGCACCAACGGTCGACCTCGAATTCGCGCCGGCGCGCAACGGCGTCGGCAACGACCCCTACGGCACATTCCGGGCGACGGCGGTGTGGTTCGACGCTCAGTACGGTTCGCCGGGACGGGACTGGGGCCTGATCCAACTCGATGCTCCCGTCGGCGACGATGTCGGTTGGTACGGAATCGAATCGGTCGACAACCTCGACCTGGTTGGGCACCAGGCACGAGTCATCGGATATCCCGGCGACAAAGCAGCAGGAACGCTGTGGCAGGCCGTCGACACCATCAGCGCTGAAACCGACCGCACGCTGTCCTACGCGACCGATACGTTCGGTGGGCAGAGTGGAGCAGCCGTGACCACCGATGGCGACGACACTGCGGTCGCAATCCACACCGACGGCGGGAGCACCAACAGCGGCACCGTCCTCACCGCTGAATTGTTCAACACTCTCGCTCGGTTGCGCTAGGGCAGCCAGTTCACGCCGAACGACAACGACGTGGCTGTGCCAGAATCGATTCGCGCATGTAGGCCCCGCATGAACGTTCGTCGACAAGGATGTCCCACATGAAGAAGGCTCGACTCGGTTGTGTCAGTGCACTGTTCGCTGCCGCGGTGCTGGCGATCAGCGCGATGGCCCCCGGAGCCGCAGCTGCAGCGCCTCTTCCGGTTGTCGGACCCGGCAGTGGTTTCGTCACCACCGGTGGCCTCGACGACCTGACCGTCTGTTCCATCGCCGCCGTCGGCTACGACGGCACGGGCCGGCTCGTCGCACTCACCGCAGGCCACTGCATCCTTCGCCCGGGCCTACCCGTCACGCTCGTCGGATCGCCCGCAGCCCCGGTCGGCACTACCGCCGTCGGACATTGGGGGCCGGATTACGGCGTCATCGTTCTCGACTCCACCAGAGTCGCACCCGTCAACAGCCTCGGCGGAATCACCGTCACCGACATCGGTACCGCATCGGTGGGGCAGCCCGTCTGCAAGACCGGGCTCGGCAGCGGAGTGACCTGCGGAAGCATCGTCGACGCGTGCGGCAGCGACCTGATGTCCGACGCGCTCACTGTCTGGTCCGACTCCGGTGGACCTCTGGTCGTCGGCACCACCCTCGTCGGCATCACGAGCCACGCCTCCGGGGTGCCGCTGCTCAGTCCCACCGCTTACGCGTCGGCAGCGGAATCCGTTCGGCTGCTGAATCAATCGGGAGAGCCGGGAGCCGGCTTCCGTCCAGTGTGAGCCGGGGTGGCCGGCCGATCGCTGCGCGCAACAGCGCGTAGTGAACTACCGTCCGATAGGTGGACTTGGGAAAAACCGGATTCGGAGATCGAATCAACAGGCTGTTGACGCACCATGCCGACAAGGCCGGCGAGTCCCTCAACACCTACGCACGTCGGGCAATCATCACTCGCCTCGTCACCGAACTCGAACGAGAGTCCTCACCGGAAGTGGCCGCCGTGCTCGCGGACGCCCGCAGCTTCGAGTACGAGAACATCGAGTTGTCCGACCCTGATTCGACGTCGCTTCCGCAGACGTACCTGCAGATCGGCGACGTCGACCGTCTCGCCGCCGTACGAGCTACCGGCATGATCGGCAGTTCTCGTGACGAGCAGTTCGACAAACTGGCCCGGATGACATTGCGAGCCATGGGAGCACAGGGTGCTTCGATCTCGTTCGTCGACGATCACACGCAATTCATCAAAGCCAGCGTCGGAACATCGGGAACGGCAGCGCAGCCACAGACCGTAGCGGTGGAACGGTCGGCGTGCCGTGTCGTGGTGGAAACCGGCGAAACGCTGGTGGCACAGGACATTCGAGAGCACGCGATTTTGAGGGATCACGCAACTGCGGATCTGATCGCCTATATGGCAGCGCCGATCAAGTCCGACGCGGGTTTCACCGTCGGAATGCTGGATGTGTGGGACTACCGCCCACGTAAATGGACGTCGGGCCATGTCAAAACCCTCGAAGACATCGCCTGGCTCATTCAACAGCGAATTCGTTGACAGCAGCCCTGTTTCGACAGTGACAATGCTTGCGTTGCACGCCGGATGAAGGTGAAGGGTGATATGTCTTCGCTGTACGAAATGTCAACTGCCGAACGGCGTCACCGCTCTGAGGACATGAAACGTGGAAGGACCGGATATCGAGTCGAACTCGCGCGGATCGACGATGACGATATCGACACCGCAGTCAGTGAAAGCCCGCTTCGGGAGGAACGTATCGGATCGAATACGGAGCAACTCTGTTCGTACGATCCTCACCGTTCTTTTCGACGCGCTCGCCGCCGCCATCGGCGTAGCCGAAGGCGTCCAGTGGCGCTCCGGTAGCGTCTCTGCATTGGGGTGGTACCCATGGTTGTTCGTGCCCACGGTCTTGGTGCTGCTCGCGTCGAGAAAGCTCTACCGACGTGGGCTTCGACGAAACTTCATCGATGAAATCGGCCCGGTGCAATCCGCCGTCGCTTTCGCGACCCTGATCACGCTCGCCCTGATTCTGGCCATCGAGACTCCCTATCGCCCAGGTGCGGTCATGGTCCGTGTGTGGCTGTGCGCAGCTGTTGCGCTCGCGATCGCGTGCCTGGCACGGGCGTGGGGGCAGCGCTGGCTTCGCGCGAAGCACCATGCGAGTGCACCGACTGTCATCGTCGGTAGTGGTCCCGTCACAGAGCAACTGGCGCGCAGAATGAAGCAGTCCTCCGAATATGGGATGGATCTCGTCGGGACAGTCGACTCCTCGCCCGACGTCGACCCCTCTGTGCAACAGGGGCTTTCGTATCTGGGACCGCTCACCGACCTGACTCGAATACTCCGAGCGCATCGGGTGGAAGAGGTGGTGATCGCGTTCGCGTCGGCTCCGCACGAACAAATAGTCGACGCGATCCGTGCGGCACAGCATGCCGGTGCCCGCGTCTGGCTCGTACCCCGCATGTTCGACACCGTCGGAATGCACGCGCGCATAGAGCATCTGGGCGGGCTGCCCCTGATGGTGTTGCGGCACGTCGACCCGAGGGGGTGGCAGTTCGTCCTCAAGGGCGCGCTGGACCGCGTCACTGCGGGACTGGCTCTGCTGCTGCTGTCGCCGGTGTTCCTCGTGCTCACCGTGCTGGTACGGGCGAGTTCCCCCGGGCCCATCTTTTTCGCGCAAGAACGAATCGGCCGAGACGGAGTTCCGTTCGACTGCTTGAAGTTCCGATCCATGCGGCCACCACGTGACTCCGATGCAGACTTCGTCCGGACCGAGGGAGCGGCACCCGGCGGTGTGGAAGGCGTGGATCGACGCACCCGGATCGGCAAGATCATGCGGCAGACCTCGCTCGACGAGCTGCCGCAGCTCATCAACGTGCTGCGCGGCGACATGAGCCTGGTCGGCCCCCGTCCCGAGCGGCCGGAGTACGTCGATCTGTTTGCAGCGCAGATCAGACGCTACGGCGAGCGGCATCGCGTCAAAGCAGGACTCACCGGATGGGCTCAGGTGAACGGATTACGCGGTCAGACTCCCATCGCGGATCGTGCGGAATGGGACAACTACTACATCGAGAACTGGTCCCTCCGGCTCGATATCAAGATCGTCTTTCTGACGTGCATCGCCGTGCTCAAAAGGTCGGAAGACTGACCGACGCGTCCGTCTGTCATCGGCCTTCCGCCGCGCGTACGCGTGCAGCCTCGCGGACCGCGCCGACATTCGCCTTGCCCTGCCGCGATCCGGCGAGCTTGGCGGCGATGTGATCGCGTACCGACACCGGCTCGTAGGCCAGGCCGGAATCCGCGTCCAGGTGCGACGGCAAGGTGGAGATCACCGCGTCGACATTGCCGTCGTGGAAGAACGCTGCCGACCGCCGACGCACGATGGTGCCGTCGACGACGGGTGGCTTGACGCGATGCAGAGTGGACAGCCACCGGTCGTTGGTCAATCGCGCAGTGAGATCTCCCAGGTTCACCAACAGAGCGCCGTCGCGAGGAGCGACGTCGTGCCACACGCGGTCTGTACCCAGCACCTGAAGACCGGCCACCTGGTCGGCCCACAACACCGTCACGATCCCGAAATCGGTATGCTCGCCCATCCCGGTGAGGTCACCGTCGAGGGTGACCATGCCCTCGGGCAGGGCGTAGTTGTTCATCCGCAGCACGTCGATCGAGTGGTCGGTGAGGTTGTCGAAGAAGTCGGCCGGGAGTTCGAGTGCCGCAGCGAAAATTCCGGTGAGAGTGCGGGCGACCCGAGACGCCTCGGCGAAATACGTGTCGACGTCGCGGCGGAAACCCGGCAGCTCGTCGGGCCACACGTTGACCCCGTAATCCGACTCGTCCAGATCGAGGGAGTCGAAGGATCGCGCTTCGACCCCGACGTTGAACGCCTCGAAGAAGTCGTTCATCCGCGACGCCGACTCGACTCCCACACTGAGGCTCAATGATTCGCTCTTGGGCGGGCTGTATCCACGATTCGCGTCGGGTATCCGGTACTCGTTCTTGGTCGCAAGCGGCAAAGCGAAGAACGAGTCGATGGACCGCGCCAGACCGTCGAGTACATCGTCTCCGATGCCGTGCCCGATGATCTGCATGAAACCGGAACGGGTGCAGGCATCGTCGATCTCGGCCACCACACGACCTCGGGCTACCGCATCGGCCGTACTGCCCGAGGCGAAGGGGCCGATGTCGATCGTGGGGATCTCGAACTCGTGTGCACGGTGATCGGACATCGGCGTTCACTCTCCTGGAGTCCTAGCTGCTGAGCCGACAATTTACCGCCTCAGCCCGCACTTTCGCGCGTCGATGCCTCGGCAGCGAGCCGGCGTGGATCGTTCTCGGGCAGTGACTCGATGAGCACGCGACGCGGATGCGAGGACGGTCCGGTGATCAGATACTTCTGACCGGGCCGCACTCGGGCGGCCTCTGCGACCAGATCTGGATCGGCCGGTGTCCCCGTATCGTTCTCTCGCAGAGCGACGTTCTCTCGCAGTGCGTCGGCGACGATGCGGCGTGGGTCGTACTGCCTGAGGTCCAACGACTCCCACTCGCTGCGGCGCAGCGGAACGCCCATCTCGGCCTCCGCTGTGCTGCGGGTGCTGTCGACGAAGTGGCGCAGCGTGCGCACCGCCCGTCCGAGTCGGTGGGCATAGCCGGGCAGTCGTTGCGGGCCGAGGACGAACCCCGCAATGATCGCGACGAGGAACAACTTCTCGAATGTCAGGCCGAACATGATGAATTCTCCTGTGCAGTAGCTCGTCTGGACAATCGTCTGTCGTGTATCTCGGTGATCGCGAGAGCCGCGCCGAACAGAGTGACCATCGGCAGCGCGACGAGGAACATGGACAGCACGTCCGCCGCGGGGGTGACCAGCGCGCTGAACAGAGCGATCGCCACCACGCTGACACGCCAACTGCGGCGCAGCCTGTGCGCGGAGACGATGCCGAGGCAGTTCAGCATCACCAACACTGCCGGCAGGACGAAGGCGATACCGGTTGCCAGCACGATCTTCATGACGAAATCCACGTAGTACGACGCGTTGAGGATGGTGCTGTCCTCGTCGGAGGAGAAGCCCGCGAGCACGCTCACCATACGAGGGAAGATGGTGAACCCGAACGCGCAGCCGGCGACGAACAGTGGGGTGGCGGCCGCAGAGAAGCCGAGAACGTACTTCTTCTCGCGACGGGTCAATCCTGGAGTGAGATACGCGAAGATCTCCCGCAACCACACCGGACTCGACACGATGACGCCGGTGAACAGTGCGATCCGCAGCTGGAGGTCGAAAGCGCCCGTGACGGTCTCGAAGTTGAGGCTGGCCTGGCGGGACAGCGCCAGTTCCTCGACGGGGCCGCGGAGGACATCGAGAATCCGATCGGAGGTCGCGAAGCCGATCACGACGCCGACGAGCAGCGACACCGCCGCACGGATCGCACGGCGACGTGCCTCGCGCATGTGCCCGGCGAGGGGCATCGCACCCCGCACGGCGGTGGCTGCGGTCATGAGGCGTGTCGGTACGGAACCGGGACCGAGACGTCGTCGGGCGTCGCCGATGTCTTCGCTTTGTCCTCACGCACTTCGTCTTTGAGGATGCGCATCGACTGACCGACACCCTTGGCGAGCGAGGGGAGTTTGGTCGAACCGAACACGAGCAGAACGATGGCGAGAACGACGAGGGCGTGCCATCCAGTGAGGTTGTGCAACATGATGTTTCCTTCGGTGGGTAGTGTCGGGGAGGGTCAGTTGGTGGGAGCGGTTCCGGCAGGTCCGCCGGCCGGGGGTGTGCCGCCCATCGGCGGTTGTCCGCCCCCGCCGCCCGCGCCGCCGCCGGAAGGCGCTGCGCTCATGGTGGGTTCGGTGGTGGTGTCGATCGCGACTGCCAGCGAGCCGACGTAACCGCTCGTGGGGTCGCCGGTGAAGGTGCCCATCTCCAGGTCGTAGCCGTCACCGAATACGTTGTCGTTGTCGAGACTGCCGAGCTGGGCCAGGTTGGTCGAGGAGCCCGGATAGGTGTCGAGCTGGTAGATGTCGTTCAGGATCTCCTGTGGAAAGGCGACCTGCGAGGTGGCAATTGCGTTCTCGGCGTTGGTTGCCGACGCTGCGTCGGGGTAGACCTCGAAGTGCATGTGCGTCCAGCGGCCGGAGTAGCAGCCGGGCACGATGGTGTCGAAGGTGGCACTCCCGCTCGCATCGGCCGTCTGCACACCGCGCAGGTACGTCTCGTCCTCGGCACCCTCGGAGTACATCGAGTACTTGCCGTTCGCGTCGCACTGCCACAGGTACACCGCTGCCCCCTCGAAGGGGCGGTTGTCGTTCGCCATGTCGGTGAGGGTGAACGTGAACGACAGTGGCACGCCGCTGACCGTGGTGCCGCCGTCGAGGCTCGACGTCACGTCGCGGCGAACGATTCCCGATTCTTCGAGAACGTTGACGCCGTTGGTGCCGTCGGCGGGATACGGGCCGTTGGTCTCCTGTGGAATCTCGCTCGCGGCCGAGGCGGTGGTCGCCGTCGTCGATGCAGCTGTGGTGGTGGTACTTCCGGCGTTCGACGTGCTCGAGCACGCCGCGAGGGCGAGTGCTCCGGCACCGGCTCCGACGATGCTCAGAACGCGGCGACGGGTCAACAGGGTGGTGATGTCGAACGCGGCACCCTGATCGACCACCTCCTCGTCGGGACGGTCGAGCAGTCGACCTTCGTACGCGGGTCCGTCGGGGGTGTTCGTGGGTTCGGGAATGCGAGGCATCGCGTTGTGTCTCCTTCGATGTGGCACTGGATGTTTCGGTAGTGCCAATACTCTGCGGAGATCCGGGGAGAACCCTGGGCTCCGGCTGGGAGGTTCCTGGGAGCCCGATTCGCGGTTAAAGCAAGCTAAGGCTAACCTCTAGTCACTACCCCGACATACAGGACTTTTCATGACTCATCGTGTACTGACCAGCATCGCTGCCGCGGTGCTCACCTCGCTCGCTTTGGTGAGCTGCAGCTCGTCCGATGCCGACGACGCTTCCGCCCCCGCCGCGTCGTCCACCGACTCGTTTCCGTTGACCGTGCAGCACATGTACGGCGAGACCACACTCGACGCCGTGCCCGAGCGGATTGCCACGTGGGGCTTCGGCACCACCGACGCCGTGCTCGCACTGGGTGTGGTGCCGGTGGCCATGCCGTCGGCCGAATACGGCGGCGGCGACGACCTGATCTATCCGTGGATCTCCGACGCCATCGACGCCAGCGGTGGCCCCGCTCCGACGTTGCTGGACAACGTGACCAACGCATTGACGGTCGAGAAGGTGCTCGCCGCCGACCCCGACGTTCTGCTCGCCCCGCATTCGGGTCTGACCCAGGCCGAGTACGACGCGGTGACCGATGCCGGAATTCCCGTCATCGCACCGCCGGAAGAGCTGTGGTCGACGCCGTGGCGCGACGTCATCACCACCACGGGCGACGTGCTGGGCGTGCCGGATCGGGCTCGTGACCTGGTGGCCGATCTGGACAAGCAGGTCACCGACGCAGGTTCGGAACACCCCGAGTTCGAGGGTCGCACAATCGCTTACGTGTCCGAGGCTGCAGATGTCTACTACCTGCTGCTGCCGTCCGACCCGCGAGTGGAGCTGCTCGAGAATCTGGGCTTCACCTCGGACCCGTCGGTGACGGCCCTGGCGAGCGGCGACTCGACGTTCTCGACCACCGTCTCAGCGGAGAACATCTCGAAAATCGACGCCGACGTGGTGTTCACTCAGGTCGACACCGACGCTGCACTGGCCGAATTCACGGGTTCACCGGTGACGCGGCAGATCCCGGCCGTCGCCGGGGGAGCAGTGGCAGGATTCGTGGGCCAGGAAGCCGGGGCCGCAGTAGGCCCGACGGCACTGTCGATTCCGTACTTCCTGCCGACCCTCGTCGACGGACTGGCTCGGGCTACCGAGGTAGCCGGGAACTGACGCGGCAGCGATGCGGGTAGGGATTTGGTGTGGCGGCGTGGGGATTCCCCCATGACACCGACTCCTCAAGGGCGTTCTCGGCGAACATGTTTGACGCCGTACAGATCTTCGTCGGCGCGGGCGAGGATGTCCGAGACAGACTCCTGCGGATCCGTGGACTGAGCTGTTCCGACGCTGGCGTAGGGCAACGACTCGGCGGTGATCCGGGCGAACTCGTCGACCACGTCACGGCTGTGCCCTGTCAGGAGCGCCGCGAACTCGTCACCGCCCAGACGTGCGATGACGGCGTCGGAGGGAGCTGCGCGGGTCCAGGACTGCGCCAGATCGATCAGCAGTTCGTCACCCGCACGATGTCCGCCCGAATCGTTGACGGCCTTGAAATTGTCCACGTCGACGATCACCACCGCGACCGGGAGCTCCGCAGTCCTGTTGCCTGCCACCTCCGCCGCGGCCATCTCCCATCCCGCCCGGTTGAACACTCCGGTCAGAGGATCGGTGCACGACGCCACGATGAGAGCCTTGGTCACCACACCGAACGCCTCGCCTGCGGCAATCACCGCGACGCCGAAGATCAGGTACGAAATCGGATACATCGGAGCAGGAGAAACCCACACCGCAGACAGCACACTCACCACGAGCACGCCGACCAGCACTCTGCCGGGTCCGTCCCGATGGAACGCACGGATGTACATCGCCAGAAACATCGCCGCGATCAGACACTGGCTCTGCGCCGCCGCGAGCCGATGGAACGCCATCACCGCGGGTGTCGCCACCATCGCCGCGGCCAGGGCAAGCCGAAGCGCCACCGCGGTACCGGGTCGAACCCACAGCATCACCACGCCGGCCGCTCCCAGACCGACAGCCACGACACCACCGGTGACATCGGACGTCACCCGGTCGCCGTGAGGCAGCAACGTCAAGATCACCCCAACTGCATAGAGACCGGTTGTGGCCAGCAGAAAGTACATCAACAGCCGCGTCCGTAGACCCGCCGTACCGTGCACCGAACTCGGATGCGGAACGTGCGGGAACGAGGGCATGGCCAATACCCTGCCAGGGCGCACGGCACCTGTCTCGACCACGACCCCGCCGTTCCGTTGCCTGCGATGATTTTCGCAACGGACGAGCTCATCGGCGGCGGTGAATGCCGCCACAGCGTGCCCGCTTTTTCGGCTGATCGTGTTGCTGGTGCAGGAAAAGTACGGGGCAGTCCGGTAACGCCAGCGGGTAGGCGGCGATGATGAGCTGTGTCCCCGGGTCGAAACAGGCAGTCGGTGAACGCGGGGTCGGTGGTGATCGACTCGCGTCGCCGCGTTCTGTCGTCCCTTCTCGCTGTACAGCTGGTGCTCTATTCGGCCGCGTTCATCGCGTCCTGGGCCGACACGAACGGTGCCGGGGCTGTGGGTGAGATGTGGGCCGCAGTGGTCGCTGCGGTGGGATCCGTTTCGATCCTGTCTCGTCGACCCGGCCCGGTGCGGCAGGGGATCGCCATTGCCTGTGCGGCATTGGCTCCAGCGCTGACGATGCTGACCCATGAGAATCTCGCTGCCCAGGTGTGGGCGTTGATTCCCGCTATGTTTCTGGCGCTCTACCTGCGCGCGACGTATCCCGTCGTCGTGGCACGGGTCCTGTGCGTGGCGCTGGCTCTGCTGTCGGCCACGGCGCTGCTGCTCGCGCCCGCACCGGCACCGATGCTGTGGGGCGCTCTCTACGTCGTGTGCATTCTCGCTGCCGCCGAGGTGTTCGGCGCTCTCGGCGCCGCCCTGATCGCCGGCGCGCTCCGTGACCCGCTCACCGGGGTGTTCAACCGCGCCGGTGCCGTCGACGCGGCGACGAATCTTGCTGCCCGAGCGGCTCGTCGATCGGAGAACATCGCCGCGATCGTGTTCGATGTCGACCACTTCAAAGCGGTCAACGACAGGGATGGCCACGCTGCGGGCGACCGCATTCTCATCGGACTCGCCGACACACTGACCGAGAAAGTACCGGCCGGAAGTGTGATCGCCCGGCTCGGCGGCGACGAGTTCATCGTCCTCGTCGCCGGACTCGACACGGCGCAGATCGACACTCTCGCGCAGGAACTCGTCGACGGGCATGTCGTCTCGGTCACGTACGGCATCGCCATCGGTTCCCCCGGACCCGACGTACTCGAGGCGCTGACCCAGGTTGCCGACGCCGACATGTACCGCCGAAAGATGCTGCGCCGCAGCCGCTGACAGTGCTCGATCAGGGCAGGATGGAATCGACGTAACCGCCGTCGACCCGCAGAGCGCCACCGGTGGTGGCCGACGCCTGATCCGAGCTCAAGTAGACGATCATGTTGCCGACTTCCTCGGGCTCGATCAGTCTGCCTATCAACGAGTTCGGGCGATGGTTCTTCATGAAGGTCGCCTGAGCCTCGTCCCACGGGAGGTCGTCGCCGACGAGCTCGGCCACGAAATCCTCCACCCCGCCGGTATGGGTGGGGCCGACGATGACGGAATTGACCGTAACTCCGGTCCCGGCGGCAGCTTTGGCGAATCCGCGACTCACGGCCAGCAACGCGGTCTTGGTCATGCCGTAGTGGATCATCTCCTCGGGAATGACCACGGCGGAGTCGCTGCAGATGTTCTGCACTCGGCCCCATCCGAATTCCATCATCCCGGGCAGGTAGGTGCGGATCAGGCGGACGGCCGAGAGCACGTTGACCTCGAAATAGCGACGCCATTCGTCGTCGTCGATCTCGAGGGCGGGCTTGGATCCGAAGATGCCGAGGTTGTTGACGAGGATGTCGACCGCGGGGACGCGCGCGGTGAGTTGCTCGACGCCCTCGACGGTGGCGAGGTCGGCGGCGACGCCGATGACGCGCGCGCCCGGAACGGTGTCGAGTATCTGCTGCTCGGCTTTGTCCACGGTGGCCTGCGAGCGCCCGTTGATCACCACGCGGGCACCCGACTGTGCAAGCGACGTAGCGATCGCCAGCCCGATTCCCTGCGTGGAGCCGGACACCAGGGCGGTACGTCCGTCGAGATCGATGTGCATGGATCCTCCTCGTAGTGTTCGTTGTGAGCCTACGCCGTTATAGCGCGTATGCAACTAATTTGGGATTAGCACTCTAGGGCGTCGGGTGCCAAAATGGAGAGGCATGCTTTCGTGCACCAAACCCCAGCTCAGCGAGCCTGAGGAAGGAGAGAACAGTGACAGTGACATCCCCCGATTTCGACGCTCACGACATGGATGACGTGCCGCCACGGTGGTGGAATCGACATATTCGGACTCGAACGCAGGTGACCGAGATTGCCGTGATGTTCGGCGCTCTGTCGATCGTGTCGTTCTGGGCCGCCGGCCTCGGCATCGCAGCCGGCCTGATCGCCATCGTGTCCGCGCTGTGGGCGGATCGAAGCCCGGATCTCTCCGGGCCGCGCGCCGAACGCAGCGATACCGCGCTCGCCATCGGCACCGGAGCGGTCGGCGTTCTCATCGGTCTCGGCTTCCTGTTGATGGTGCTGCCGCACTGGTGAGGTAAGGGTTCGTGGCGAGAGCCGGTCGACGACACGTCGGCCGGCTCTCGTCGTCTTCGGCAACATTTCGGTAAGTATCTGCGACGGTCCGTTGCACTAACGGGATTTATATGTGACGCTCTGTAGCGTAAAGATTGTTCGGGACGCAGGCGGAAGGACCACCATGACTGCAGTCGACGACGCACGAACGCACTACCGAGACACCTTGCACTCCTTGTCGACGGCATCGGTGCATCAGCACTTCGACGCTTTCCTCGACATTCCCTGGGACGAGCCCGAATACGCGATCGTTCCCAACGATCCCCGGTGGGTACTCCCGGACGAAGATCCTCTCGGTCACACCGATTGGTACAAGTCGCTTCCCCTGGATCGGCAGATCCACATCGGCATGTATCGCCAGGCCAGCATGGTCAAGGTGGGCCTGCAGTTCGAGCAGATCCTCATCAGCGGCCTCATGCAGTACGCCCTGACGCTACCCAACGACTCGCCGGAATTCCGGTACTCGACGCACGAGGCCACCGAAGAGTGCCACCACACCCAGATGTTCCAGGAGCTGGTGAATCGCATCGGCATCGACGTGCCGGGTGGGCCCGGATGGTTCCGCAAGATCGTGCCGATGCTCACGGTGTTCGCCAGCCGCTCGGCACCGTTCGGATTCTTCGTCGGCGTCCTCGCGGGCGAAGAGCCGATCGACCACATGCAGAAGGGCGTTCTGCGTGGAGGCGCTGTCGGCCACCCGTTGGTCCAGCGCGTCATGCAGATCCACATCGCCGAGGAAGCGCGCCACATCGGCTTCGCGCATCAGTACCTGCGTTACAAGGCACCTCGTCTCGGTCCCTTCGAGAAGGCGTCGATCTCGATCCTGACGCCCGTCATCATGCGGCTGCTGTGCGACGTCATCATGAAGCCGAGCAAGCAGATGCGACGCGAACTCGACATCCCCGACGAGGTAGTGGATGCCGTGTGGTGGAACAGCGAATCGTCACGAAAGGCATTGCGCGACACCTTCGGTGACGTCCGCATGCTCGCCGGTGAACTGGGACTGATGAACCGCGTCTCGAAGCGCGTGTGGCGCGCCCTCGGTATCGACGGACGACCGTCGCGCTACCGCAGTGAGCCCTCGTTCGGCTGAGCTGTCTGGGGGCCGGTGACAGATTCGAGAGGGACTTGGGGTATCGCGATTCCGCGGGATGCCCCAAGTCCTTTGACCTGCAGCCAGATGGTGTCGGCCAGGAACGTCGCGAAATGATCCAGGCCGGTGCGTGATTCGGTTTGCGCGCTCCAGCTGCGCACCGCGCCCATGCATCCGGAGACCAGGCCCGCGACCCACGGCCGCACCAGCGACCAATCCTCCGGTGACAGATCCGCATTCACCAACGCGAGGAACGCCGCGACGCTGACCTCCAGCTGCTCGGCGAGCAGGGCATTGGTCTCCTCGAGCGGACTGGGCGACTCGGCACTGACGTCCTGCTCCACGAACCGCGTCCACGCGGGATGCTCGGCGACCCAGCGGACGTACGTACTCACCACCCGATGCACCACATCGCGTGGAGTGCCGGTCAACGCGAACGAGGCGACCAGCGCAGCGCTCAACTGCTTGCAGATGGCACGCTGAATCGCGGTGTCGAGATCGGTGCGATCGTTGAAATAGCGGTAGAGGCCGGTGCGATGAACGCCCGCCTCGGCCGAGATCTGTGCAGTGGTCAGCCGCTCCCCGGGAGCGATGTCACGGGCCAGTACCGTCATCGCGGCCTCGATGATGTGGCGTCGACGATCGGTGTTGTGCTGTTCCCACCGCCGCTTGCGGCCATCGGCCTTCGGTCGTGCGCCACCGTCACTCATGCTGCATGGTCTCATGTTCGACGGGCGCCTGTGGGCGCGTTGGGGTTCGGAGGTCACTCGTGCGGGGGTTCACCGGTGACCTTGTGGTCGGCAAAATTGAGGCCCTCACGCACGAGTCGTGCGAGGTGCCCGTCGGCGAGGTTGTAGATGACGTTGCGCCCGTCGCGGCGTGTCTCGACCAGACCGGTGAACCGGAGCTTGGCCAGATGTTGGCTGACGGCAGTGCGGGATGTGCCGGTGGCCGCGGTGAGCTCGCTGACGTCGGCGGGGCCGCGATCGAGTAGCCAGAGTATGTGCAGCCGAGTGGGATCGGACAGCATCCGGAACGTGTCGGTTGCCGTCGCCAGTCGCGCGGAGTCGGGTTGTGCCTCGTGATGGAGACTGATGCGCTGTTCCTTCTTCGGTGGCATCGAGGTGTCTCCTTTGTGGACGGCGTCTCCTCATGCGGAGGCGGCGACCGGGATTCGGGAGCGACTCCACAGGCGTGCTGCGGACAGTGCCGCAAGTGTAGCCAAGGCCGTGAGCACCGTCGCCGCGGCGAGCAGTCCTAATTGCGCCCCGACCCAACCGGCCAACGGATACGTGAGCAGAAACGCCGCATGGGACAGGGAGAACTGAGCGGCGAAGATGGAGGTTCGGCTGTGTTCGTCCGACTCGCGGCGCAAGATCCTCGCCGACGGCGTGTTGATCAGCGAGGTGCCGATACCCAGGATCGACCACGTGATCGCGAGAGCGGTCCACGCGGTCGGCCCGCGGCCGAGGGTGGCGACGAGTGCTGCGGCTGCGGTGCCGACGACAGCGACGGCGGCACCGGCGAGCATGAGGCGATGGTCGGAGATCCGCTCGAGGGCTCTCGGAACGAGCAGCGCCGCCGCCATCGACCCCGCACCGAAACAGCCGAGGGCGACGGCCAATTGGGTGCTCGAACCGCCGAACAGATCACGAACGTAGACAACGGTATTGACGAGTACGAGTGCCGTGGCTGCGGCGACCACGATGTTCAGTGCCAGCAGACCCTGGAGTTCCCGCTGCCGGACGAACGTCGCTATGCCGTCGAGTGGTTTCTTGTGTTGTGGTGCAACGTATCTCGGAAGGGCTGTGCCGACCACCATCGCTGCGGAGGCGACGAACCCCACCGCCGTCCCGACGAACAGGGTGTGGAAGGTGACGACCGTCAGCAGTGCGGCGGCGATCAGCGGGCTCACCAGGGACTCGAGGTCGTAGGCCAGGCGGGAGAGCGTGAGCGCGCGGGTGTACTGCTGTGCGTCCGGCACGACGGACGGGATCACGGCCTGAAAGGTGGGTGTGAAGGTGGCCGACGCCGCCTGCAGCACGAATATCAGGACGTAGACCTGCCACACCTGATCGACGAAGGGGAGCGCCAGCGCGGTGAGCGCTCGGACGAGGTCCGCGGCGACGAGGACGAGCTTGCGCGGCACTGTGTCGGTCAGTGACGAAACAGCCGGCGCAACAACCACATACGAGATCATCTTGATCGCCAATGCGGTGCCGAGGACGGCTCCGGCGGCGCTGCCGGCGATGTCGTAGGCCAGGAGCCCGAGCGCCACCGTCAACAACCCGGTGCCCACGAGTGCGACCACCTGTGCGGTGAACAGGCGTCGGAAAGTGTGATTGTGCCGAAGCATGCGTTCACTGTACATATGCGTGCGCACTTGCGCACTCATATGTTTTATTGAAGATGCACCGACGAACGCCCCACGAAGGGGCTATTTTCTGTAGCGTTGTCGGTTGTCGGCTCAACGAATATCCAGGGGTGGTCAATGGCCGATCAGCGCACGTATCCAGTGGGGCAACTGGCACGCGCCATCGACCAGCTGCCGTCGATGATCGGCTACTGGGACAGCTCGGAGCGCAACGTCTTCGCCAACAAGGTCTATGCCGACTACTTCGGCATCGAGCCGGCGCGCCTGGTCGGTATGCACATCAGCGAGCTCCTCGGTGAGGGACTGTACGAACTGAACAAGCCCTACATCTCGGGAGCGCTCGCCGGCGAGCAGCAACAGTTCGACCGCACACTCATCGACGTCAACGGTGTCGTACGCGTCACCCAGGCCACCTACGTCCCCGATATCGTCGACGGCGGCGTCGTCGGATTCACGGCAATGGTCGTCGACGTCAGCGCCCGTGCCGAGGCAGAACGCGAACGCGACCGCGCCGTCCGCCTCTTCCAGATCGCCATGGAGTACGCGCCCATCGGTAAAGCGCTACTGACGATCGACGGCCGCTGGCTGCAAGTGAACAAAGCACTGTGCGATCTCCTCGGGTACACCTCGGAAGAACTGCTGCAGAAGACCTTTCGAGACCTGACACATCCCGACGACATCGCGATGGCAGACGAACACCTCGCCGGATTAGCCGACGGGACCCTCGCCAGCGTGGCATCGGAAAAGCGGTACATCCGCAAGGACGGAGCCACGATCTGGGTCCAGCGGAACGCCACCGTGGTACGAGACAACGACGGGGACGACATCATCATCGCTCAGATCCAGGACATCACCGCTCGGAAGGAAGCCGAGGCGGCACTCGAGCGCCAACTGTTGATCGACGACCTGACCGGCCTGGCCAATCGCCGACGGTTGATGGCAGAACTTCAGGCCCTCAAGGAAGCCGCCGACGAAACCCCGGTCGGAATCCTGTTCGTCGACGTCGACTCCTTCAAATCCGTCAACGATCGATACGGCCACGCAGTAGGCGACCGACTGCTCGCCGCCATCGGAGCCCGCATCCGCGCCGACCTCCGCGCCGGAGACATCGCCTGCCGCACCGGAGGCGACGAATTCGTGGCCCTGCTGCGTAGCTCCCGATCGGCCGACGGAGTCGAACGCCTCGCCGCACGAGTGCGGTTGCTACTGGCCGGCCCGTACCTCATCGACGGTGTTCCGGTACCCGCATCGGTCAGCGTCGGATGGAGCTGGGACAAGCCCGTCAGCCCGGAGAAGTTACTGCACATCGCGGACGAACGCATGTACTCGTCGAAACGACGCTGACCCCTCGCGCGGCTCCCCGACGTTCGGCTGACCCCTCGTGCGGTTCCCCATTGCGGATCAATGTGGCTTGCAGTCGCTTGGAGTGCAACAAAGTCGCATTGATCCGCCGGTAGGGGGGTGAGCGGCGAGGTGCGGGTCCGGATAGTTCGCAAACGCGCGCGCACTTGTCAGAAATGCCCGGAACGGTGTGGCAATTATGCGAGCGTTCGGCAAACGCGCGCGCGTTTGCGAAGGTACGCAAGAACATGGACCTCCGCCAGAACGATGTAGACGCCACTCTTGCGGGAGGCCTCGAGGTACTCCGGTCGGCGTGGGAGTCGGCTACGAGGGTGGTGCCTCACAGCCGTGTCGGACGTGCCCCCAGTATCGGTGTGGGAGCAGGGTCTTGCTTCTTGCGTGAATCGACCCGATACGCGAGATAGAGATACAGAAAGCCGGTAACGGTGCCGCCGAGACATCCTGCTGCAATATCGAGGGCGGTGGATCCTGAGTTGACTGACAAGTGGAGCAGCAAGAATCCGATTGCTACGGCCGGGACGAGAGCCAGGGCGTTGATGTAGTCGGCGCGAGTTGCGCCGCACTTCTTGCTCAACGCGCCGGTCATGACCCACTCGCGAAATGGCTTCTGCATCTCAGGCTCCTCGTATGGGTCTGATTTGTCCCGTTCAGCCAGGATACCGGAGAGTTGGTTTAGGTAGGGTTCGAGTTATGCGCGCTGTTGTCTTCCTCGCTGTACTCGCGATCATCTACAAGTGGCCGGTGTTCGGAGACAGCCCCGGCCACTGGTCGGCCCTGAGTCAGGGAATCATGTTCGGCGCGATCATCTGCACCGTCGCTACTCCTGCGGGATGGAAGGCTATCCGCCGCATAGACGGACGGATGCGGTCTTAGATCGATGCTCGGGGGTCGGCGTCGGGTCGGCGTGGCGGCGCAAACGCGAGCGCATTCGTCAGGTGCGCGCGGATTCGTCGCCAATTTCGACCGCCAGAGAGGGCCATTCGACAAAAGCGCGCGCGTTTGCGGCGGGGTTCAGTCCCGTTTCGTGACTCGGCCGGAGCAGTTCGGCGTGGGCACCCGTTGCCTCCCAATCCACCTGAATCGGGTGCAGATAGCCGCGCTCAGCGGTCAGCTGCACCCGATTCGAGGGTGGTGAGGCCATGTGTTTGGGTGAGTCCCATGGACTGGGTCGGCAGAGAGCTGTGCGTGGCTGCGGGTAGTGGGGCAGTCACGTCTGCGGCACTCCACTCATCGCACCGGTCATCGATGGCAAGTGGTTGGATCTGACTCTCCCTGCCGTACTCGGCGCAATCGTTGGACTGCTGGTGGGATTCGCGGCGGTGGTCGGCGGCAAGTACGCACTGAAGACTGCAGTGCCGTGGCCACCGAGCGGTCGCACACAATGGCGACACAGATTTGCCCTGTGCACTGCGGCAGTGGTGACACTGTTCGTTGCCGGGCTCACGGCATGGGCCAGCGCTGCCTCGGGGATGGTCGCTTCGGACAGCGCGGAGCCGCCGATACAGCTGATGGTGACAATTGCGTTGACTGCAATCAGTTACGTGTTCGCGTACTTCCTTGCGCCCGAGGTCAACTGACTCCGGCTGGAGCGGTTCAGTCCGAACCGGTGAACGCGCCGAGGACACGCTCACCGACAGGCGTCAGGGCCGTCGAACGCGCCCACCAAGAGGCAGGCGATATCACGCGGAACTCTCCACTGATTGTCGTATCGCACGAATGACATCGGTCCGACGGGATAACTGTCCATGCTTCGGAAAGTTCCGACACCCATGGCCTCCACCGAATCGGGACCGGTCGCGGCGACGGTTGTGAACTCGATGTGTTGCGGATCCGGCTGAGCGCCCCAGGCACGTGCGAGCCGCACGTTGTTCTCGGCCGGCCCGTCGAACAATCGAGCTCGATCTTCTTCGCGAATCGAGTAGTCCACGCTCGCTGCGAACAGAGCCGTCAACTGGGCTGCGGTCGGCACATCGTCGGTGATGGGCGGTGGCGGAGAGGCGAATTGCGTCGGGCTGATCAATGCGACCGGCGACTCCGGCTCGTCCACCTCGGCGGGGGAGCAGGCGCAGGCGAGCAACACCACAGCGACCGCGCTCACTCCAACAAGTTTCACCGGCCCAGTATGAACCGAAACAGCATGGTGGGTAGGTGAATCGGGTTCAGATACCCGACGTCGTCAGGCGCCGGTTGTGTTGGGCAGTGATCACCAGTACCGGTATGGCGATCGGCAGGGTCAGGGCCGCCGCTGGAAGCACGAGGGCAGCAGGAGCAGTCGTCAGGTTGTGGATTGCTACAGCCACTATCCATGCACCCACGGCCGCGATGGCCTGCGCACCCAGTCGGAGGCCGTCACTTTCCACGGTGAACGAACTGCGAATTTGCCGATGGTCATCGGCAGATAGTGGCCCTCGTTCACCTGTGACAGCTGCAGCGTCGCGACAGTCATCATGGCCGCGCTGATGGCGGCGATCAGGAGGCCGAGAAACAACATGCTCAGTACGATACGCAAACTTGTGGCCCTAGGCTGCTGGTATGACTGCCGCTGCGAATTCCGATGCGACCCGTCGTCGGGTGCCGTCCTGGTTACGAGAGTTGACGGTTCTGGTCGTGGTCGCATTGTTACTGAGTGTGCTGCTGCAAACTTTTGTCGGCCGTGTCTATCTCATCCCGTCGCAGTCCATGGAACCCACGCTGCACGGCTGTCCCGGTTGTACCGGCGATCGAATCGTGGTGGACAAGATGACGTTTCGATTCGGAGATCCGCAGCCGGGTGATGTGGTGGTGTTCAAGGCTCCGACGGAGTCGTGGAACAGGGGATACACGTCGAGCCGATCGAGCAACGCAGGAGTGAAGGCGTTGCAGGACGCGGGATCGTGGGCCGGACTCGTCGCGCCCGACGAGAACGACCTCGTGAAACGGGTGATCGCAACAGGCGGGCAAACCGTCCAGTGTTGCGATGTGCAAGGAAGAGTCGAGGTCGACGGGCAGCCGCTCGACGAGCCCTACATCGCGTTCGACTTCCCCTACGACGCGGACACACTCACCTGCGCAACAGTTCCGCAGTCCGGTCGCTGTTTCGGGCCGGTGACCGTACCGTCCGGCAATCTGTGGATGATGGGCGACAATCGAAGCGGCTCAGCAGATTCGAGGGCACACTCCCGTGACGAACTGGGCGGAACGGTCCCCATCGAGAACGTGATAGGCAAGGCCAGATTCATCGTGCTGCCACCGTCGAGATGGGGAGTTATCGACTCGCCTGCGATACAGCGCTGATCGACTACGCATTCCCACGATCCCGTCGAGTAGCAGCGTCTTCAGAACCCGAGATCGCGCTTACGACGCTCGCGTTCGATGCGCCGCTGTTCCTCGGCGCGTTCGCGGCATTGCCGGAGGAACTCGGCGTCCGCATCCGGATTCTGGGCGGCCTGACGGCCCGGCCGCGTCTCGTACTCGGGGTACGCGGAGTTGCTCGCGCGACCGTAACCGGACCCGCCGGCACCTCCCCAGATCCCGGCACCGACGGGTCGGCCCGCAACGAGCCAGGCCAACGACCCAGCGAACGGGAGGAAAACGATGAGCAGAATCCAGACGATCTTGGGCAGATAGCGGATGCCACCCTCGTCTGCGGTGATCGCGTCGATCAGACAGAACACCCACAGCAGCATGACCAGCAAACCGAAATACGGCATTGTGTCCCTCCATGTCCAAGACCGCTCGGTCCGTTGTATCGAAGATCGTAGCGCTGTCCTCGCGATTTCGACAGACGAGTCGGTTTGGAAATCTGGGTGGGGCTCGGACGCGGTCGGATGTCGCGTCAATGTCCTGGGCAGTAGATGTACAGAGATGATCGCTGCCCATCCCCGGTGAGCAGGACGGTCACCGGATCTGGCGTGCTCTTCGGCCCAACAAAGGTGGTCAGCATCTCCGGCTCACACGTGAAGTTCACCCCCGCCCAGCTTCCCGGGGGCACCGTCTGGCACGCGAAAGGCTGAAGCGGAGGATAGGACGGGTTGGCCGCCGATAGCGTGAGTCCGTCACCGAGTTCGTCCGGTGCATCGAATCGAGCCGACCAGGCGGGCCGACCCGAGAACTCCGAATGTGTCGCACCCTGCGCGAACTCGAAGCCATCCGGAACGGTGAACGCTATGCGTTGCAGATTGTGCGTCACCTCATCGCTGTCCATGGACCTGGGCTTGCCGATCTCGCTGGCGCACGAGGCCGTGAGGAGAACAAGAATTGCCGACGCGCAGAGGAGTTTCCACGAATCGGTCATGGACGCAGCAACATCGGGCGGACGCGTGTGCGCCTATTGGCGAGCATCGTCACGGCCCGCAGTGGGCCTGATCCTCGAGCCGACGAGAACAACGACAAGGGTCGTCAGAAACACCGCGGGATAGGTGAATTGGACGGCGAATTCGAAGGCGGGGGAGCCCTCGAACATGAAGATACCGATGGCCTTGATGCCGCGGTAGTCGGTGAAGTACCAGGCAATCATCGGCGTGGTCACGGCGATCGGGGCCAGCCAACTCCACCAGGTTCGGTGTCGGTTGGCGTAGTCGAGAGCGAGGACGGTCAGCGGAATGCACCACACCCAGTGATGACCCCACGCGAAAGGCGAGACCATCGGAGTCGCCATTCCACATATCGTCAGGGCCAGCAACGTCTTTCCGGCTGCCTGTGCGCGTGCCGCCACCCACAGCGCCAGGGCGGCGACAACGATGGCGAGCACCAGCCACACGGCAAATGGAGGTGTATTGCCCGGCCACAGTCGAGCCAACGCGCCATGGATCGACTGGTTGGCGGGTGAGGCGAGTGCGCCGATTCGTTCCGAGTCGATCATCGTCGACGTCCAGAATCTCCACGAATCCGCAGGAATGACGATCAGCCCGGCAAGAACAGTCACCGTGAACGCGGCGATCGCCGTGACGGCTGCTCGCCACTGTCTCTGTGCGAGAAGATGAAGCACGAAGAATGCGGGCGTCAGTTTCAGTCCTGCAGCGATGCCGACCCCCACACCGCGGAGTCGACTGCCCTCGCCGCGGGTGAGATCGAGCAGAACGAGAACCAGCAAGAGCACATTGATCTGGCCGAGCCAGATGGTCATGCGGACGGGCTCGAGCCAAGTGAGCGCCACTGCCAATCCGACACTGACGAGATACATTGTTGCGCTGCGATATCCGAGCGCGCGCCAGCTCGCGACCACGGCCACGTAGATCAGCAACAGATTGATCGCCTGGACCACCGTCACAGCGCTCGTGACCGAGAGGAGGGCGAGCGGGGCGAAGGCCAACGCTGCGAAGGGCGGGTAGGTGAACGGTAGGCCGATGTCGAACAATGCGAACTCGTACAGCGGTTCGCCATGCTGAACGACGTACGCACCGTGTCGATAGACGATGGTGTCGATTCCGTTGCCGAACAGACCGAAGGGGGTCGTCCATCCCAAGAAGTAGGCGTGCGCCACGACCGCGACGCACGCGGCGATGGCCGACGCGAGGAACCAGCGCCAACCGAGCCGGCCAGCGCCCGTCGCGTGCACTTCCGGCTGCGTCTCCCGGATGGCCGTCTCCTGGGCGTTCTCTGCGCGCACGTCCGAGTCTGACCGCGCGTAGAGCGGACGAAAACTGGACGTCGTCATGGCCTACACGATAGATCGTTGTACCTGATACAAGGAACTCGACACGGACAGACCGGTACGTTTTGTCAGCGGATTGCTCGGCTCGACGATTGCCTGGGTATCAGGGTGGGGAGCGCTTTGTGTACGGCCGCCGAGTCGTCGGTTCCGTTGATCAGCAGATCCATCGCGGTGCCGGCGATCTGATCGAACGCGGTACGCACCGACGTCAACGGCACCGGCAGCAATTGGGCGAGGGGAATGTCGTTGTATCCGACGAGTGACAGGTCCACGCCGACGGCCAGATTGTGGCGGTGAGCTGCGGACAACACACCGAGGGCCAGATTGTCGTTGGCCGCGAACACCGCGGTGGGACGTTCTGTGGCGTCGAACAATTCGTGTCCTGCGCGCGCGCCCGCTTCGATTCCGTAACCGGTTTCCACCGTCCACTCCGACCTCGGTGACACGCCGGCCTCGTCGAGAGCACGTCGGGCACCCGCGAGCCGTCCGACGGCGCTGGAGGTGAACAGCGGGCCGGTCAGAACCGCGATGTCGGTGTGGCCCAGATCGATGAGGTGTCGAACTGCCAGGTACCCGCCTGTCTCGTCGTCGCCGATGGACGACGGACTCTTGCCGTCGGTTCGTAGGACGAGAACGTGCGGAATGCCGTTGTCGCGCAGGTGGCTGGGGAGAGGATCGTCGGTTCGGCTGGTGGCGAGAACGACGCCGTCCACATTGCGTTCGAGCAGGGACTGCGCGGCGTTCCACTCGTCGGTGGGGTCGTCGCCACTGGTCGCGACGATGGCGTGATAGCCGTCTTTGCCCGCGGCCCGATCGATCGCCTCGAACATCAGGGCCATGACGGTGTCGGACAGGCGGGGAACCAACACTCCGATGGTCGCCGTTGCACCGCGCCTGAGGTTGGACGCGAACGTGTTGCGCCGATAGCCCAGCTGCTCGGCGATCTCTCGCACCCGGACGGCTGTCGCGGTACGGGAGGGGGCGACGCGGTCGTCGAGCACGCGGCTGACCGTCGACACACTGACGCCCGCCGCCTTGGCGACGTCGCGGAGCGTGACGACGTCCGTTCGTTCCGCCGAGAGCCCGGTTCGAGTGGGACGCATCCACACCTCCTTGATCGATCGGCCCGATCGCACGACAGGACCGAACTTACCGATCCCCAGCTGATCGCACATGCAAACGTCCCAGGAACGTTTGCATGAAGTGTTGCATGAGGGGTCGGTGCCGGGTGCGAGCCCTGTCACCTCTCGGTCAACGAAGTGATGGTTGACACATTTGGGGTCGCGGGTTTAGCGTCGTGCAAACGTTCCCGACAACGTTCCCAACCGCCTCTCGAAAAGGACGTCACCATGAATTCACTCGATCTCCGCGGACTCAGCCCGGCACCGATCACGCCCTTCACCCGCGACGGCGAGGTCGACTACGACGCGATACAGCGACTCGGGTCGTGGCTCGGCAGTGTCGACGGGGTCAAGAGCCTGGTCGTCCTCGGCCATGCAGGCGAGGGCACGTTCCTCACGCAGGCCGAGCAGGCCAAGGTCATCGGTGCGTTCCGCGATTCGGTGGACGGCAAGCTCCCGATCGTCGCCGGCATCACCGGTGAGGGCACTGCGGTATCCGTCGAAGAAGCCAAGCGTGCAGTCGACGCCGGCGCATCCGCCGGCCTGGTCTACCCCTCGCACGGATGGCTGCGATTCGGATACCAGGACGGTGCGCCGCAGGACCGGTACAAGGCACTGTACGAAGGCTCGGGCCTGCCGCTCATCCTGTTCCAGTACCCCGACGTCACCAAGGCGACGTACAACCTCGACACCCAGCTCGAAATTGCCGCTCAGGAGGGCGTTTTCGCCACCAAGAACGGTGTCCGGAACATGCGTCGTTGGGATCGCGAGATTCCGGTGCTGCGCAAGGAGAACCCCGAACTGCAGATCCTCAGCTGCCACGACGAGTACCTGCTGCACACCATGTTCGACGTCGACGGCCTGCTGGTGGGGTACGGCGGCCTCGCACCCGAGCCGCTCGTCGAGCTCATCGCGGCAGGCAAGGCCAAGGACTACCCGGCCGCGCGCGCCATTCACGACCGTCTGCTGCCCGTCACCGCGAACGTCTACCACCGCGGATCCCACATGGAAGGCACCGTCGCCCTCAAGGAAGGCCTCGTGCACCGCGGCATTCTCGAACACGCCACCGTGCGTTCACCATTGCTTCCGCTCGCTGCGGGTGCCCACGAGGAGATCGCAGCGGCACTCGATTCCGCGAACCTCGGCTCGGTAGTACCTGCGCTGGTCTGACCCGGTCGACGGTCACTCCCTACCCTCGGTGCCCTTCCGTAGTAGCCGCTACGGCCCGGAAGGGCACCGAGCACCACTTCTTTCGGCATGCATCACCGCACACGCGGACCGGGTCGAGTCCGTTCGGTTGGACTGCCGAGCTCTGCATCAGATCCACCCCACGTATTCGCCCCTTGCCACATCAGGCCGACAGCAGACGTGCGCCACGTCGCCGGCTCGAAAAGTGCTTCGAGAAAGGGCTCGCAATGAGTCAGCACCACGCAACACCGGTGGTACCGTCCGCAGCCGTGCGAACTTCGCAAACTCCCGCACCCCGCTCCGGCAAATGGAAAGCCTTCCTGAGCACCATCGCGATGGCCGGCCCCGCATTCATCGCCGGTGCATGGCAATTCGGCCCCGGCAACCTCGCCAGCGCCGTCGAAGCCGGCAGCAAGTACAGCTACAGCCTGATCTGGGTCATCGTGCTCTCGACGGTGTTCATGCTGGTGTACGCGGACATGAGTGTCCGGCTCGGCATTCGCACCCCGAAATCGATGATCAGCTCCGTCAAAGACGTCCTCGGCCAGAAGGTCGGCGTCGCTGCGGGATTCGGCGTCTTCATCATCACGCTGTGCTTCTCGGTGGGTAACGCCGTCGGCTCCGGCCTCGGTCTTTCGATGGTGTTCGGCGGATCACCGCTGATCTGGTCGGCAGTGTGTACCGCATTCGTCGGCCTGATCCTGTTGTTCCGCAACGTCTATCGCACCGTCGAGCGCGTCCTGTTGGTCATCGTCGGACTCCTCGGTGCCACGTTCATCATCAGTGCCGTCATCTCCAAGCCCGATTGGTACGAAGCGGTCAGCGGTGTCGTCCCCAGCATCCCCCCGGGAGGAGCGCTCCTCGTCGTGGCCTTGGTGGGCACCAACTTCTCGCTCAACGCCGCCTTCTTCACCTCGTACGGCACCCACGAACGCGGCCGCACCCGCGCGCAGTACAAGCAGACGACCATCGCAGACACCATCCCCGGCATCATCGCTCCCGGAATCATGACGTCTCTGGTAATCATCGTCGCCGCGGCCGTGCTCGGTCGACAGAATGCAGAAGCGCAGACACTCGTCGGCCTCGCCAAGATTTTCGAGCCCATCGCCGGACCCGTCGGATCGACCATTTTTGCCCTCGGCCTGTCCGGTGCTGCCTTCTCGGCCATGGTCGCCAACGCAACCGCCGGCGGCACGATGCTCTCGGACGCACTCGGCAAGGGCCCGTCACCCAGCACAATGACCGCCAAACGCACCAGCGCGGCCATCCTTGCCTGGGGACTGGCCATCACGCTGATCTTCACCAAATCGCCTGTGCAGCTCATAATCTTCGCGCAAGCGTTGACCGTGCTGATCGCGCCGTTCCTCGGCTTCCTGCTCTACGTCATGAGCAACAACCGAGAACTGATGGGCGAACTCCGCAACACCTGGTGGAAGAACATCATTGGAGGTCTCGGCTTCCTCTCCATCCTCTCGCTCTCCGGACTACTAATCTACGAACTCGCGACGCGATAATTCGACTGAAACCCCGGGTGGGTGCTCGACGAGCATCCACCCGGGGCGTTCTGATTTCCCAACCGGATCTTGAAAGCAGGCCTATCGCCGGCCACAGAACTGTGGTACTTCTTGAGTCATGAACACATTCGACACGTCGAAAGGCGCATGAGCGCCCGTAGCTATCCCACCTCCGGTTCCACTACACAGAGGTGCAGATCATGAAGCTTGCCGAGGCCCTCGCTGAACGAGGGGAACTGATCAAGCGCACCGAACATCTGAAGGTTCGGATTCTGGCGAACGCTCGCCACCAAGACGGTGAATCACCGGCTGAGGATGCAGGGATCTTGTTGTCCGAGTATAATTCTGCGCTCGATCGTCTCGAAGTTCTCATCCGTAGGATCAACCGAACCAACAGTGCTGCCGCGGTGCGGGATGGAACCATCACCGATGCGCTCGCGTCCCGCGACGTGCTGCGTATGCGACACAAGGCGATCTCTGCGGCCTCGGACGCAGCATCGGGACGCAACCAGGAGCACAGATACGGCCCACGTCAACTGAGGTCGGAATTGGTCTACGTCGCAGCTCTTCCGGTTGCCGAATTACGTTCTGCCGCAGATGATGTTGCCAAGCAGATTCGGTTGGTGGATTTGGAGATCCAACGCGTCAATTGGGAGTTCGACCTAGTCGAATAGCGTGCCACATGCCGGGTAGTAGGTAGTTTTCGGTCGAGGCGAGCACGTACCGCGGGTCGGCGGTCTTCCGGCCCTTCTCCTGCGTGGTGAGCAGCGTTCCGGGCATTCACTCGGTCACAGTGCAGCTCAGTACAATTCACGCAGAACGGTGCACAGCATACCTTGCACTACCGTGTGCTGATCGAACGGAAGCGAGGGTGGGTAAGGGGCCACCCGGCATGATGGTTTGCGCCTGTGTTCGCGACTAGTCTGGTCAGAATGACGGCTCTATCGATGTCCCTCAGCCGACCTGCACTGATCGTCGTCGATGTGCAGGCCGGTTTCGACGATTCGGAATTCTGGGGTCCGCGGGACAACCCGTCGTGCGAGGCCAATATTGCTGAGCTCGTCCAGTTCTGGCGGTCCAAGGCTTGGCCGATGGTATTCGTTCAGCACGATTCCGACAATCCACAGTCGCCGTTGTCGCCGACGCAGGACGGGCATCGCTTCAAGGACATGCTCGACGGGACTCCGGATCTGCTCGTTCGCAAACGCGTCAATTCGAGCTTCTACGGAACTCCCGATCTGGACGCCTGGCTACGCGGCGAGGACATCGACCAGGTGGTCATCTGCGGAATCACCACCAATCACTGTTGCGAGACCACCGCGAGGATGGCCGGGAATCTCGGCTACGACACCTACTTCGTCATAGACGCGACGCATACCTTCGATCGCGTCGCGCCCGACGGGACAGTCGTACCTGCCGCAACACTGTCTGCCATCA
Source organism: Rhodococcus sp. 06-221-2 (assembly GCF_002258365.1). Classification (NCBI taxonomy): domain Bacteria; kingdom Bacillati; phylum Actinomycetota; class Actinomycetes; order Mycobacteriales; family Nocardiaceae; genus Rhodococcus; species Rhodococcus sp. 06-221-2. The sequence continues at coordinate 301,420 of NZ_NOYJ01000035.1, read as the reverse complement.
CGGCCACCAACCTGCATGGCGAGTTCGCGACGGTGATCGAAACGAAAGACATAACTTCCCGCTGACGTCGCCCCAATTTGATACCGTTCGGTATGGCCGATCGGGGAGCAGTAGCAGGGCTCGCGGGACCCATTGTGCTGCTGTATCTGGGGTACTTCGCGTCGGTGCCGACCCTCTCATCGCTGATCCACGGGATCTTCGACCCACGAATAGATTGGGCCGACACGGGCTTCGGTGAAGTGTTGCTGTTCTCGTTCATGATTGTGGGCGGTCTCGCCGCGTGTATTGCGGCAGTTCGCGCACTGGCCGACTCTCCGAGGTTCCCAGGAATCGTCGTCACACCGGGGTCGTCGATCGGGCGGAAAGTCGACGCGGTGGTGGTGACACTCATTGCCTACGCCGTCGTTGTTCTGGTGTTCGTGACCGCTACCGGATCAGCCGGATTCCTGGTGCCGCTCATTGCGGCGTGGGCTTGCTCCAACACGATTCGTAACCATCGCGCACTGAAGAGTCGACGTCGAGCGTCCGCAACATAACCCATGAACACCGTGCTGATACTGATGCTCATGCTGTGGTTCGTCGTGTTCGCGTACGCGGCATCCGTCGGATTCCGCGGCAGGGCAACGAATCCCGACTACTACGGTGCACGAGTGTCGGACGCGGTGAAATCGTCACCCCGACTGCGTGCACGAGCCAATCGATCGGTCGGAATCTGGTGCACGGTCAGTTCCGTGATGGCTGTGGTGCCAATCGTATGGATCGGCTCCGACTTTCACCGTGAAAGAACGACTTGGGAGCTGGCCGGTCTGGCTGCTTACGTCTTCGTCGTCGTGGTGGTCGGCGGTTACCCGTTGGAGAAGGTCAAGAAGTCGTGACGTTGGGATGGTCCAACAACGCGAACGCGGCCGTCAATTGCGCTCGGGCTGCGTCGACTTCGGATGTGTTGCCCGCCAGATGGTGCAGCAAGGCGCGTTGGAAGATCCCGTCGAGCAGGATGTAGGCGGAGGGGCGGTCGAGGGCGGATTCGGAGCCGCGTAGTTCGCAGTACTTCGTCACCACGCGCCAGATCATGTCTTCGCGACGTTCCTCGATGTCCAGGACGTCGCCTCGAAAGGAACCGTCGAACAGGGCTTGGTTGCGGAGGTCGTACCAGAGTCGATGAATTCCGGCGTCCGCCACCAGGGTGGCGAAGTACTTCGTCTCGAAGTCCGCGTACAGGCCGGGGGCGTCGACGGCGTTGGCCACCACCTCGTCGTACCGGGTGACGCAGATGGCCTCGTACTGGCGAACTGCGTGGGTGATGAGGTCGAGCTTGTCGGTGAAGTAGTAGTGCAGAACGCCGTGCGAGTACTCGGAGTTCTGCGCGATCTCCCGCAACGAGGTGCGGGCGTACCCCAGCTCGGCCAGCGTGTGGAGCGTCGCCTCGGCCAGCTCGGTTCGCTTGGACTCGAACTTGTTGCGGGCGCGTTCCTCGATGCGCGCGCGCGGATCGACCGTCTGGGTCATGTTCGGTGTCCTTTCCGCGCGGCGTTTCGCTGATCAGTGTATGCCCGAGCCGTCGAAAACCGGATTCTGGGCAGTCGTCAAGAAAAACCTTGACGTGTGTACAAATTCTAACTTAGTGTGATCCGCAGCACACGTCAGAGGGGTGGATGCACACCTGCCTCCGGTGCTTCACGGCTCGACCAACCTCGGCCCGTCCGACGACGGCCGATCACGAGAGGACTCTTCATGCCAACCGACAAGCGCGTCGTCGTCTACGGGGCATCGGGATACACCGGGCGACTGATCTGCGAATACCTGCGCGAGTACAACATTCCCTTCCTGGCCGCCGGCCGCGACGAAAGTCGAGTCAAGGGCATCGTCGACGCCGTCCCCGGCGTCGAGACGGTCGAGTACGACGTTGTGGAGGTCGAGCACACGGCTTCCGCACTGGCAGGAGCGTTTCGAGGAGCCGAGATCGTGCTCAACACGGTCGGTCCGTTCTCGCGGTTCGGACACGAGGTGGCACAGGCATGCATCGAGATCGGTGCGCATTACACCGACACCACCGGTGAGCAGGACTGGATCATCGATGCCGAGAAGAAGTACGGCGCAGAATTCGCCGCCCGAAACATCGTTCTGACACCGGGTTTGGCGCAGATGTACAGCATCGGCGAGATCGCAGCCAACATCTGCCTCGAGACCCCGGGTCTCGACACCCTCGACATCGAGGTCTTCTGGAAGGGACATCCGACGGTCGCGTCGACCAACACCATCCTCACCAATGCCGCCTTCTCCAAGGCGTACTACCTCGAACAGAACGAGTACGTGGAATGGCCCGACGACGGGGTGTTCCAGGTGGTCGTGCCGGGCCAGCACGATCTGGGCTTGGCGCTGCCGTGGGGCGGTACGTCGCATCCGGTGTGGTTCAAGAACGATCCCCGAGTCGCGAACGCACGCGCCTACGGCGGGGTGATGAACAAGCCGCTTATGCTCGCCGTGCCTCAGATCATCGCCGGCGCAATGGCGCAGATGGAAGGCAAGACCGACGCCGAGAAGTACGACATCATCGATACGGTGTCGGCGTCGGTGCGCAGTGAGACACCGCCGCGGGAGAATCCCCGTATCAACACCTCCCTCGACTCGGTCTACGCATCGGGCCCACTCGGCCGCGTGCACACGGTGATTCACGGCAACTGCAACTACAAGCAGACCGCTCTGCTCAACGCATTCGCGGCAGCACACGCATTGCAGGGGCCGCCCAAGAAGGTCGGATTCGCCTCGAGCTGCCAGGCATTCGGACACCGCGAACTGCTCGGCGTGCTCCGCGCCTTCGGTCTGGTGCTCGACCCCGTCGTCACAGCACACAGCTGAGGACCCGGCCGATGCGGCTATCCGACTACCTCGACAAGGGCATGTCCCTGGGCCGAGACGCCCCCTGCCTGACGATGGGTGACACCACGAAGAGCTACGGCGAGGTGTACGACGACACGGTGTCCATCGCCGGAGCGTTGCAACACAACGGTATCGAGACCGGGGATCGTATTGCGGTGCTCTCCGGCAATGACCCTCTCGCCCTGACCTGCGTTTTTGCGATCTCCCGCGCAGGCGCAGTGTGGTGTCCGATCAACCCGCGAAACGAGGCCGACGAGAATCGTCAACTGTTCGATCTGTTCGGGTGCCGATTCCTGTTCTTCCAGAAAGCATTCGCGGATCTGGTCGGCCGCATCAAAGACCACCTGCCGCAACTGGAGTGGCTCGTCTGCCTGGACGGCGACGTGCCGGGAGCACTGTCGTACGACCGATGGCTCGTCGAACACCGCTCGGACTCGGTCGTCGACAGGCGACCGGCCGACGGGCTCGCCATGATCGCCGGAACCGGCGGAACGACGGGAAAACCGAAGGGCGTCAGACTCACCGAAGAGAACATGATGACGTCGACGGCTACGGCACTGATGAGCTATCCGTTCGGGGACCGGCCCCGATACCTCGCACTGGCACCGTTGACCCATTCGGCGGGGGTACTGACATTCCCCATCCTGAGCCTGGGTGGCCACGTGGTGGTGATGCCGGCTCCGGACATCGGAGAGTTTCTCTCACTCATCGAGCAGCACCGGATCACGCACGCATTCTTGCCGCCGACGGTCATCTACGGGGTGCTCGACCATCCCGACCTCGGTACGCGGGATCTGTCGTCGCTCCGATGCCTCTGGTACGGGGCTGCGCCGATGTCGCCAACCCGGTTGGAGGAGGCACTGACCCGAATCGGGCCGGTGCTGGGGCAGCTCTTCGGGCAGACCGAGGCACCGAACATGATCGCGACGCTCGCACCGGCCGATCACTTCCGGAGTGACGGTTCCATCGCGGTCGAACGGTTGACCTCGGCGGGCAAGCCGACGCCGCTGACGACGGTGGCGATCATGAACGAGGACGGCGGCCTGCTCGATCGAGGGGATCGCGGCGAGATCGTGGTCCGAGGACCTCTCGTGATGCAGGGCTATCACCAGAATCCCTATGCCACAGCCGAAGTCGGCGCTCATCGCTGGCACCACACCGGAGACATCGGGTACCTCGATCGAGCCGGCTACCTCTACGTCGTCGATCGTGCCAAGGACATGATCATCACCGGAGGATTCAACGTGTACTCGGCTGAGGTGGAACAGGCCCTGCTGTCGCATTCCTCGGTGAAGGAATGCGCAGTCGTCGGCCTTCCCGACGACAAGTGGGGTGAACGAGTCACGGCTGCAGTGCTTCTGCGCCCCGGTCGCGACGCGTCCCCCGAGGATCTGATCGCACACGTCAAGGCACGGATCGGGAGTGTCAAGGCTCCCAAAGAGATTCAGATATGGAGCGATCTGCCCCGCTCGAAGGTGGGAAAGATCCTCAAGACCGAAGTACGAAGCACGATGTCTGCACCGTCACCAGCGAAGGGAAGCACAGTATGAGCGAGTTCGAGGGCAAACGAGTCTTCGTCACCGGGTCCGGTGCCGGAATCGGAAAGGCCATCTCCCGGATGTTCATCGAGCGGGGCGCGCGCGTCGTGGTCAGTGACATCGACGAAGGTGTCGCAGCGACGACGGCCCAGGAAATCGGTGCCGAGGGCACCGCCAACTGCGATGTCTCCGACGAGAGCCAGGTACAGCGAGCCGTCGCCGGCGCGGTCGAGATTCTGGGCGGACTGGACATCGTCGTCAACAACGCGGGCATCGAGGTCTCGTCCCCGTTGCTGCAGCAGTCCACGGAGAGTTTCGACAAGATCTACGCCGTCAATGTGCGGGGCACATTCCTGGTGATGAAAGCGGCGATCGGTGCGCTCGTCGAGTCGAAGGGCAACATCGTCAACATCGCATCGCTGGCCGGTGTCGGCGGCACGGCGCTGCTCGGGTCGTACTGCGCCACAAAGGCAGCCGTCATTCAGCTGACACGCGTCGCGGCCATCGAGATGCGTGCCGCAGGCGTACGCGTGAACGCCGTGTGCCCCGGCTTCGCCGATACCGCCATGGTCGAACGCCTCGTTCCGGACTTCGAAGCGGCAACTCAGGTCCCGTTCGGCGATCTCGTCGCCGCCAAGCAGGGACGGCTGGGAACACCCGAGGACATCGCAGAAGTGACGCTGTTCCTCGCCTCGGACCGCGCAACATGGATCACGGGCAGTCACTACATTCTGGACGGCGGCCTCTCGGCGTCCCTGGTGTAGCGCTCGGAGCTCCCCGTCAGCCGAGGGCGACGGGGAGCAGGCCGGGTCGCGTCCGAGATGCGATGTCGGCCAACGCACCCTCCAGCGTCGGGTATCGGAAGTCGAACCCGCTGTCGGTCAACACCTGCGGCTCGACCCACCGACTCTTGAGGACCAGCTCGGGTTCGGTTCGGATCACCCGTGCGCCCAGCTTCAGCAGCCATGCCGGCGTCGCCAGTCCGTGATCGCGACCGAGAGCAGATCGAACCTGGTGCATGAGAACCTCGTTGGTCACCGGGAACGGTGTCGCCACGTTGACAGGTCCGGCGATGTCCGAGGTGGCGTACAGATGGTCGAGAGTCCGAGCGACATCATCGACGTGCACCCAGCTGAACATCTGGCCGCCATCACCCATGCGGCCACCCAAACCCACTCGCGCCAGATCGATGATGGGGTTGATCGCCCCACCGCCTGCGCCCAACACGATCGACAACCGCAGTGCCACTCGGCGAATCGACACATCGGCGTCGAACAGTTCGCGTTCCCACGATCTGGCCACCTCGACCGAGAAGCCCGATCCCAGTTCGCCGTCCCGTTCGCTCATCGACCTGTCGCGGGCATCGCGATAGATGGTTCCGGTGCTCGCGTTGACCCACAGCGCGGGCGGATTGTGTGCTTGTGCCAAGGCACGCCCGAGCTGGGCTGTGGTCTGAATCCGCGACGACATGATCGCATCGGCGTTGGTCTTGTTGTAGCGACAGCTCACCGAGCGGCCGGCGAGGTTGACCACCAGATCGGACCCGTTCAGGACCTCGACGAGGCCGCGATGGTCGGACCATGGTGCATCGCTGGACGATCCGCGTCCGACCGTCCTGACGCCGATACCGCGTTCCTCGTAGTAGCTACGCAGATACCCGCCGATGTAGCCGGAGGCACCGCACAGAACGACGGTCGATGGTGAATCGGTCATTGGCTCAACCCTTCAGGAGAGGTCATTCGTTTCAGGAGACCGGCGACATCGGCTACCAGGCCGCGCGCAACCGGGAGTCGGGCGAGACGAACCGCCTTGGATACGACGGGCACGAGCCCGTCGACCAGAGTGCGGGTACGAGCCTGGTTGTCGGACGAATCGGTGACCCAATGCAGCGTGACGCCCATGTAGATCATCCAGAGCAGCAGCGGGAGTGCATCGTTCAGCGACGCGGGCACCTTCTGCTTCGATGCATCCAACGTTGTGCGCATCAGATCGATGGCCATGGCTCTGGCGTCGGAGGATTCCTCGGAGAACGGACTGGAGCTGGACCTCGTCGGTAGCGCCAGTTGGAGGAACGCGCCGCCGAACGCGTGATACGGCGTCAGGACGTCCAAGCCGGAATGCAGAACCGCGGCCAGGTTCTCCGACAGTGACCCGCCCTGGGTGATGACCTGCTCCGCACGTTCGCGGTGATCGCGCTGGATCACCACGTACAGCTCGTTGACCAGTTCGTCCTTGCCCGCGAAGTAGTAGTACGCATTGCCGAGCGACACGCCGGCCTCGTCGGCTATCCGGCGCATGGTGGTGGCCTGGAACCCCTCTTCGCGAAACAGCCGAAGAGCCACTTCGACCAGCTTGTCGCGCGTCTCGGATGTGCGGGCCATGCGGTCACCTCGTTTTCTGAACGTGTTCAAAAAGGACGGTAGACCCATTTTTGAACATGTTCAAGCGCAATGGCCGGGGACCGACCTGGATACTCGACGCATGCTCAGACGAATGGGAACCTCGCTGATCGGAGGCAAGGGGGCTCAATGGGTGCAAGCGCTGAATGCGCGGCATCCGTGGAGTCACAACGACTACTTCCACAGTTGGATTCTCGCCAACCTGCCGAGCCGACGACGCGAGGCACTCGACGTGGGTTGTGGCCGTGGCGGTCTCGTGCACTCTCTCGCACCGTATTTCGATCACGTCACTGGAGTCGACATCGACTCCGACATGCGCCGCCGCGCAGGTCTTGCGTGCTCCGATGTCACCAATGTGACTGTCTCCGAACGCCGACTCGACTCGTGGGCGGACGAATCCGTCGATCTGATCACGATGATCGCCGTTCTCCACCACCTCGACATCGACGACACGCTTCGCCACGTCGAGCGTGTTCTCGCGCCGAACGGCCGGCTGCTCGTCGTGGGTATGGCTGCGCCACGAAGTCCCCGGGATCTGCTGTGGGACGCCGTATCCATCGTGACCAACCCGCTGATCGGCTTCGTCGGCCATCCCTGGCCGAGCCCAGCGGGAAAGCAGCCGGCACCCTTCCCGGTCAAGGACCCGGTGCTCAGTTTCGACGAAGTGAAGCGGTCGGTCGACGCGATACTGCCCGGGGCGACGATGCGACATCGCGTCGGATTCAGGCACACCATCGAATGGACGAAGCCTGGGTGATCGGAAGGTTCTCTGCTCTGAGCAGAATCGCCGACCCTTGATGGGATCGAGGCTTAGGCTCCGATCATGGGCGAGGTCATACGAATCGATGAGCGCCGAGCAGCGCGCTCAGTGGAACCGCTGTGGCGTGAGGTGGTCGGTCGCCGGCTGCGCGAGCGCAGACACTCCCGCGGCGACACACTCGCCGACACGGCGGCGCGAGCAGGCATTGCGCCGCAGTATCTTTCGGAGCTGGAACGCGGCCGCAAGGACCCGTCGAGTGAGATCCTCGCGGCCGTCGTCGGGGCACTCGGCACATCGATGGCCGAAATTTCAGGTCTGGCGCATCACGACTTGTCCCGCGGCAATGCGACGTTGATGGCTGCCTGACGTCGTCCTTCGAGGACTTGGTCGACCAGGCCGTACTGCAGCGCCGACGGAGCCGTCAACACCAGGTCACGGTCGGTGTCGTGCCGAATCTTCGCGGCATCGCGTCCGGTGTGTTTCGCCAGAATCATCTCCATCTCGGCGCGCACCCTGACGATTTCGTCGGCAGCGAGAATGAGATCGGGAATGGTGCCTCGCCCCTGCCCCGCAGGCTGATGCAACACCACCCGGCTGTGCGTCAACGCCGAACGTCGACCCGGCGCACCTGCGGCGAGCAGCACCGCGCCGGCCGCCACTGCCTGCCCCACACATGTTGTGGCGACAGGGGATCCGATGAACTGCATCGTGTCGTAGATCGCCAGCATGGCCGTAGTATCGCCGCCCTCGCAGTTGATGTACATGGAGATTTCCTGATCGGGGGAGTCGGCCTCTAGATGCAACAGCTGCGCGATCATCGCATTCGCAACACCGGCATCCAATGCAGTACCGAGGTACACGATGCGTTCGCTGAGCAAATGCGAATAGACGTCGACGACGCGTTCGCCGCGCGAATCACGGGTGACGACATTGGGAATGGTGTACGTACTCATCGGGCCATCTCCATCCCGAACGACACCCGACGCGCAGGCATGACCTGATCGAACGAACTGACGATGGCGTCGACGAACCCGTAGTCACGCGCGGCGTCCGCGGTGAACCAACGATCGTGCAAGGAGTCGTCGAATATTTGTTCTCGTGTCTGCCCGGTGTCGTCGGCGATGAGGCCGAGCACCGTATCGCGGGTATGTCGAAGATCGTTGGCCTGCACCTCCACTTCGACAGCAGAACCTCCGATGCCGGACGAGCCCTGGTGCATCAGAATTCGCGAATGCGGTAGTGCGTAGCGCTTTCCGGGTGTGCCCGACGACAGCAGGAATTGACCAGCGCTGCAGGCCAATCCAAGTGCCAACGTCGAGACGTCGCAGGGAATCAGGTGCATCACGTCGCGGATCGCGAGCATGGCAGGCACCGATCCGCCAGGGGAGTGAATCCACAGGGCGATATCGGCCGACGGATTCTCGGCCGCCATCGTCAACAGGTGGGTGGTGAGGACGGTGCCGTTGTCGTCGTCGAGTGGGCCGTCGAGCACGAGGATTCGATGACGCAGCAGTCGGTCGCGGAGTTCGGGTGGGAACATTCGGGGTGTCTCGCTCATGATTCGAGTGTGAACTCCAATAGCGCTGTGTGCCAACGATTCTGCTGTCGGCAGCGACGCTGCTCAGAGCTGCGCGACGCTCGAGGGACAATGGAGCCATGACCACACTCGAATTCTCCGATTCCGTCGTCGTCGCCGCATCGCCCGAGGATGTCTATGCCGTCGTATCCGACGTCACCCGAACAGGTGAATGGAGCCCGATCTGCCAGGAATGCTGGTGGAACGAACCCGACGGCGGCGGTGTGGGATCGACGTTCACCGGACGCAACGTCACTCCCGACCGCACCTGGGAAACGGTCTCGACCGTCGCAGCGGCCGAGCCCGGACGCGAATTCGCGTGGGTCGTCGGCGACAACTTCGTGCGCTGGGGATACACACTCGAACCGGTGGACGGCGGCACCCGACTGACCGAGAACTGGAACTTCCTGCCCGACGGCATCGCTCTCTTCCACCGCAAATTCGGAGACTCCGCGCAGGAGCAGATCGACACCCGCAGCAAGGCCGCGCTCGACGGCATTCCGCGCACCCTGGCGGCAATCAAGCGCATCATCGAATCGGAGTCCTGACAGGCAGGTGCGCTGGTTGTCCACTTTTCGCGTCGGCGCGCGGGATTCCGCCCGTCGACGCGAATTGTGGACACTCAGCCCTGTAGTCGCGCCTATTCTGTGCCGATGACGTCCACGGTTCTTCAACTGACCACGGTCCTCGAGCCTCGCGGCCCAGCGGCTGCGATCGTGCTGACCGACGCCCAGGTCGCGTCACTCGGCAGCACCAAGACGCCGCCGGTGCGGTTCACGATCGGTGGGCAGACGGTGGCGGGACGCATCGGGCGCATGGGCGGGGAGAACCTGCTGGGCCTGAACAAGAGTGTGCGCACCACGCTCGGAGTCGAGGCCGGCGACACCGTCGACGTGACCATCGAACTCGACGACGAACCGCGCACCGTCGAGCTACCGGCCGAGCTCGCCACTGCACTCGACGCCGAGCCTGCGGTGCGCGCAGCATTCGACGCACTGTCTCCGTCGAAGAGGAAAGAACACGCACGATCGGTCGCCGACGCCAAGCGCGCCGACACCCGCGACCGACGCATCGCGTCGATCGTCGAGGCTCTTCGGCCCTGACGTACGACCCGGCATGGGGGCGCGGGTGCCCGCGTCGATCAGACCACGGTCGCGGGCCTGTTCGATGGGACGACCTCCGTCGACCTATCCGCCGCAGACAGGCGCGCGAGAATATCTACAGCCGAGGTGATGTCGGGAAGTGAACGAGTGAAGGGGATGCGTTGTCGGTCGTCGAAGGCATATCCCGTGCCGAATCGTAGTCCGGGTGCCAACAGCACGCCGTGCGATTGAGCTTCGGCGACAAGGGCACTGGATCGAAGACCGTCGGGCAGGGAACACCACAATGCCAGCCCGCCGCCCGGAACGCGAAAGTGCCAATCAGGCAGCAGATCTCGCATCAGAGCAACGGTGTGATCACGTGCGACTCTCGATATGTCGGCGCGCACTCGGCGTACCTCGTCGTATTTGCCCATCAACTCGACCGCAGCGAGTTGATCGAGAATGGACGTCGAAAGTTGGCGTCGCGCATAGGTGGCGGCGATCCTCGCCAGTAGCCCTGCCTCGGCGCGAACCCACCCGACTCGCAGCCCACCCCACACCGTCTTGCTCGTCGACCCAATCGTCACCGTCGCACTATCCGGCGTTGCCGCCCCGAAGGGTTCGATGTCGGGCGACCCGTCGAGGGACAGGTCCGCTGCTACCTCGTCGACGATGGTCAGTACTGCGTGGCGGTGCATCGTCGCGGACAGCTGTCGGCGGGTGCCGAGAGGGAGTCGAGCTCCCGATGGATTGGAGAAATCGGGCATGAAATAGGCCAGGGTCGGTGCGCTTTGACGTGCGGCACGGTCTGCGGCCGGCACGAACGGCTCGGTCTCGTCCGGGTCGATGGGCACCGGGATGCATCGGCCGCCGAGTGAGTGGACGAGTTCGACGACACCCGGATACGTCGGGTGCTCGACCAACACGCGGGCGCCCGGCTCGGTGAATGTCGCCAACACCGCATGGATGGCGTCGGTCGCACCGGAGGTGACGAGGATGTTCTCGGCCGTGGTCGGCACTCCGCGCCCCCGGTAGTAGGCGGCGATCGATTCGCGGAGCTCGAACAGCCCTAGTGGGGCATAGCCGCCGGACGCGAATCGGCCCTGAATCCTTTTGGCCGCGGTTCTGTACGCATCGGCCAGCAGGGGAGAAGCCGACGGTGATGCGTTGACCAATTCTACTGTCGCACTGTCACGGTCGCCGGCGAGGGAACTCCACGCCGGCATCGACCCCGTCGGGGAAACGTATGTGCCCGAGCCCCGTTGGGCGCTGATCCAGCCACCTTCACGGAGGTGGCGGTAGGCCGACGCCACCGTGACCCGACTGACGTCCAGACTGATCGAGAGTGCCCGCTCGGCGGGTAGCCGCGTCTGAGCCGACACCTCGCCGTTCTCGATCAACCGCCGCAACTCGTCGGCGATCTCGAGGTAGAGCGGACCACCGGATCTGTTGCGCAGCGTCGACGGGCCGATGCGTGCTGCCAACTCCGGGGCCGAGATCGCGGTGGCGTCGAACAAGTCCATGCAGTCCACTGTTGCACACTGGACTGAACAATTCGCGGGAAAACCAGTCCATTGTTATCGCATGATCGCAATTGGAGCTGTATTGGCCTTGTCATTGGTCGGCGCGGGATGGACCGTGGTGGCACTGAGGGAGGGAGGGAGAAGCGCGCCTACTGGTCCGCCGCGCAGTCGTATCGATGTCGACTGATGTGGCTGAGCTGCAGCAAACGCGCGCGCATTCGTCAGACGCGTCCGAGTTTGCTACCGATTCGGGGCCTATTTCGCTCGCACCTGGCAAACGCGCGCGCGTTTGCGAGATCAGCGGGGGTGGTGCGAGATCAGCGGGGGTGGGTGCGAGATCAGCGGGGGTGGTGCGAGAACTGGGGGTGGGTACGAACTATGGGCGCTGAGGTCAGTTGCCGTCGGCGATGGAGTCGATGAACGGCGTCAGCAGCAGGGCGAGATCGTCTGCGGCAGAGGCGACATCGTCGGGCGGCTCGGGAATGTAGCTCAGGGCCAGGCGCACGATGGACTTGCTGATGACGTCGGCCTGTCGTGGACTTGCGCCCACCCATCCACGCTGAAATGTCTCCGCCAGACGCTCGCCCGCACGGTCGATCAGCACCTCACTGTCGGTGGTGATCAGGCGCAGAAGATCCTCCGGCGCGTCGCCGCTGTGCAGAGATCGGACGAGTGGATCCAGACCGCTCAGCTCGAAGAACGACGAAAAGCCCTGTCTCAGAGCGGCCGACGCATCGTTCTCGTGTTGGTACAGCGCGGTCTCGCACATCGCGACGAACGCGTCCGTCAATCTGATGGCGTACCCCTGTGCGACGCCGCGTCGCGAACCGAACTCGTTGTACAGACTCTGCCTGCTCAACCCCGCGGCCTTGGCGATGTGGCTCATCGTGACGTTGCGCCAGTTGCGCTCGTGCAACAACTCGCGCAGCGCATCGAGCGCCACATCGCGCGCCAGAGTGGACGCGGCTTCACGGTATCGACCGGGAGTCGACGTCTGTTCGGCGGCGTGCATGAACACGACTCTATCGAACGACCGCATGTGGCCTGTCCAGCCAACCTTCTTCGAGACTGTTCCGATCGACGGGGCCCGCGCTCGCGATGAGGGTGCGAACCTGCCGGATGTCCTTGGGATGACCTACCCCGATTGCCCCGACGAGCCTGGCGTCGCGCACCGCGCAGGCCGTGAACCGACGGCTTTCGATGGAGCCGCGCACCACGACGTACTCGTCGTGTGCATCGGTCCACCCCGCGAATTGCAGGTTGACGCCGTGCTGCATGGACCATCCCCACGGAACATCGAGAGCACCCACATCGAGACCGAGGATGGATCGCGCCGCCCGGGTCGCCTGATCGACGGCTCCGTTCCAGTGCTCACTCCGATACGTCCCGCCGAGTACCGAGTTGGGAACTTCGGCGACGTCGCCCGCGGCGTAGACGTTCGGTCTCGACGTACGCATGCCGGCGTCCACCAGGATTCCCGACGCGGTCTCGAGGCCCAGGTCCGCCCCGAGCTCGGTGTTCGCGACCGAGCCGACGGACATCAGCACGGTGCCGGCGGACCATGAACGACCGTCCTCGGAGGTTGCGAGAACGGTGCCGTCGGCCAGCTTCTCCAGGCCGGTCACGGCGACGTCGGTGTGCATCGTGACACCGTTGTCGGCATGCAGGTCTCGGTACATCTGCGAGATCGCGGCCGGTGCGATCCGATTCAGCGGAGCCGATGCCGCCTCCAACACCGTGACCTCGGCACCGAGCGATCGTGCCGCTGCCGCCGCCTCGCACCCGATCAGGCCGCCGCCGATCACCAACAGTGATCTCGTTCGGACGATGTCGGCCTGCAGCGGGGCGACATCGGCTGCGGTGCGAAGGGTGAACATGTGCGCGGCACCCGGTAGGTCGAGTTGTCGTGCACGAGAACCCGTTGCCAGCAGCAGGGCGTCGTACGGGACCGGAGCTCCCTCGTCCAGGTGCACCTCGGAATCGGTGACGGCGGTGGCCGTGACGCCTGCGCGAACATCGACCCCGCCGATGGCTGCACCGAGCTGAACCTGATCGACCGATTTCGTACCCAGCAGCAGTTCCTTGGAGACAGTCGGTCGACGGTACGTGGTCTCCGGTTCGCTACCGACGATCGTGATGGATCCGGTGAAGCCCTCGGCGCGAAGCACTTTGGCGGCGGTGTATCCGGCGGCCCCGGTGCCGACGATCACGACGTTGCCGGGTTGGCGAGCGGTCACCCGCGCTCGACCTCGACCATCTCGAAATCGGCCTTGGCCGCACCGCAGTCGGGGCACGACCAGTCGTCGGGAATGTCGTCCCAACGCGTGCCGGGTTCGATGCCGTCCTCGGGCCAGCCGAGCTCTTCGTCGTACTCGAATCCGCACTGCACACAGCGGTAAAGCTTCATTGCTTGCTCCTGAAGTCGATTTTCTCTCGGACGCCGCAGTCGGGGCACGGCCACTCGTCGGGTACCTCGGACCACGGAGTTCCGGCCGGGAAGCCCTCGCGTGGTGCGCCCGCGGTCTCGTCGTAGACGAACTCGCACACCGGGCATTCGTAGACAGCCATCACTTCGCTCCGTAGGCAGCGAGGATCTTCTCCCGCTTGGACGGCTGGATGTTGACGCGAGTGATGTCGCCGTCGTAGTGATCGAGAACGCGGTGATCCATCACCTTGCGCCACACGGGCGGGAAGTAGGCCAGCGAGATCATGCTTGCGTAACCGCTCGGCAGGTTGGGTGCTCCGTCCATGCTGCGCAGAGTCTGGTAGCGCCGGGTGGGGTTGGCATGGTGATCACTGTGTCGCTGAAGGTGATACAGGAAGATGTTGGTCACGATGTGATCGGAGTTCCAGCTGTGCTCGGGGGTGCATCGCTCGTAGCGGCCGTTGTCCTTCTTCTGGCGCTGGAGGCCGTAGTGCTCGAGGTAGTTGACCGTTTCGAGCAGCGAAAAGCCGTAGATTGCCTGAACGGCCAAGAACGGCAACACGATCGGGCCGAACACAACGGCAAGGACCGTGTAGAGGACGACGGACATCAGCCACGCGTTGAGTACATCATTGTGAATACTCCACGTGCTCTTGCCCAGTCGCTCCATGCGAGTCTTCTCGAGTTCCCAGGACGACCGCAGGCTTCCCCACACGCTGCGGGGGAGGAAGGCCCAGAAGCTCTCACCGAACTTGGAGCTCGCCGGATCCTCGGGAGTAGCGACGCGCACGTGGTGACCGCGGTTGTGTTCGATGTAGAAGTGGCCGTAGAACGTCTGCGCCAGTGTGATTTTCGACAGCCAGCGTTCGAGGTCGTCCTTCTTGTGACCGAGCTCGTGTGCGGTGTTGATGCCCACGCCGCCCATGACACCGATGCTGATGGCCAGGCCGATCTTCGAGAGCAGCCCCAGACCGCCGTCGATGCCGAGCCACGAGAGGTTGTCGGCGGACCAGAGGTAGCAGGCGAACACCAGGCTGGCGAGCTGGAACGGAATGTAGGCGTACGTGCAGTAGCGGTAGTACTTGTCTTCCTCGAGCGCCTTCATCACCTCGTCGGGCGGGTTGTCGCCGTCCGGCCCGAAGAACCTGTCGAGGATCGGGAGCAACCCGTAGACGAGCAGCGCGCCGATCCACCACCAGACCGGCGCCACGGCGTTCCAGCCGAGCTGGTTGAAAGCCCACACCAGACCGGTTGCCAGAAACACCGCCGTCGGCGGGATCAGGCCCATGAGCCAGAGGTATCGCTTGCGGTCGTGCCACTCGTCGACGGGCGCCTGTGCCTGATCGTCGACATTCGATGCCGTCATCGTCACTCCTCGTGTAGGGCGGATCACTGTGCTGTGGACAATACGCGCAATTTGTATCCCGTGTGTACAAATCAAGATATTTGTACATCAAGCGGATGGATTGTTGCGGCAGTCACAGCGTCACCGATTGGACGAATCGGCCTGCTACCTTCCGACTCGTTGTGATCGGTCACGAATGGTCACGGCACTCGCAGGTCCGTCTGTATCCCGTCGGGGGTACTTCACATCAGGAGTAGTTATGGACGCATTCATCGCCAAGATCATCGTCGACGTCATCCTCGGGCTCATCGGCAGCGGAAGTGCCGAGAGCGGCAGCACCGCAGTGAGCGCAATCCTCGGATCCTGACCCGAAAGGGCTGCGTCGGCGAGAATGCCGGCGCAGCCCGCGGAGCGTCAGTGGCGAAGCGGTAGGAGTGAACGCGGGGCATCGCCGCACGCGCTCGATGGCGAACGGCTAGAAGCGGCCCTCGGCGATAGCGAGTACGACGAGAGCGATCGCCGCGATAATGAGTATTGCTAAGAGTGCCAATTGGATTGGGCTGGTCGAGCCTGGCGGCCGAACGCCGTTCGGACCCCTTTTCTGGAGCATGGCACAGACTGTAGGTCACTTCTCGGGTTTGTGCACAAGTTGGATGGTACAAACCGTCCAATGTGCCGATATGATTCGCACACCTGTTCGATCGAGAGTAGAGTTCGAGTCGGTGGAGCGAGGAGGGAAGCCTTGCTCCACCGCTCCTACATATGACACCCGAGCGAGTGGACGGTGACGGCGATGGACGACGTGTTGCGCAAGGTAGCGGAGCTCAAAGCACTGGTCGCCGAGCTCGAGGCACTCGACCGCCAACGCGTCGGGATGGGTGACCGGCTGGTCGATCTCGAACACTACTTTCGCCGAGCGGGTTGCCCTGAGTTGTCGCAGCAGGCACTCGACGCGTTCGTCGGCACCTATGCCGGCCGAGTGCTCGAATTGGCGGATGGCATGCGCGGCTGACGCCTGCCGAAGACATCTGCCGTTCGCGTACCAGGCGGTATCTTCTGTGGTTCACTGGTTCATCCAAGTCGGGACACGAGGAAAGCCGCTCGAGATACGTGAACAGTCTGCGCGAATGGTGGGCACTTCCAGTCGACTACGGATGGAACGTTGCCTTCGCGCGCTCGCAGCAGGCGCTCGAGATCACGAAGATCCTCATCGGCCTCTGGTGCTGGCTGTTCGGCGCGGCGGCGGCCATCGGATTGGTGGTGCCCGGCCTCGCCGAAGGCAGTCTGGGTACGGCTGCACTGTGGTTCACCGTCGCCACGACAGTCCCGGTCGGGGTCGCCTGGTGGGTCGGTGGCTGGCCGAGCTGGCAGATGTCGATCGCCTTCGTCTTCTACGCCGACGTCGTCCTCGCGGCCGTGGTGCTTACCATCGGTGTTCCCACGACGGTTCTGCCGACCGCCGCCCTGTTCACCGTCATCGGCAGTTACGTCGTCGGGTTCCACGGTCCCAAGCTGCTCACTGCCCACTACGGTTTCGCCTTGGTCACGACCGCGGTGCTGTACGGCTCGGCGTTGGTGGCCGAACCCGAACTACGGTTACTGGCCACGGTCTACCTGGTGATCTTGATACTGGTGATGTTCTCGGCACCGCTGATCGTGCACACGTTCATGATGATGCTGCGACGCGATGCCACCGGCGCGTTCTACGACCCCCTCACCGGATTGCAGAACAGGCGGGGATTCGACGCTGCGATCGGGAACCTGCGACTACGGCCGGGATCGGCAACCGGAATGACGGCCGTGGTGATGGACATCGACAACTTCAAGGCCGTCAACGACCGATACGGCCATCTGCAGGGAGACGCCGTGATCCGGCTGGCGGCGTCCCGCATCCTCGACGTGTTTCCGGCACCCGCCATCACCGTTCGGCTCGGCGGCGAAGAGTTCGCCATCATTGCCCTCGACGACCGTGACTCGGTTGTCGCCAGCGCTGAGGTACTACGAATTCGACTGTGCAACGCCACCGACCGCTCCCCACTGACCGCCTCGATAGGCGTCGCGCATGCGGTTGTCGATGGGCGAGAAATCGGTACCGCAGTGGAAGAATTGCTGGGTCGCGCGGACCGGGCGATGTACCGGGCCAAGGGGCTCGGCGGCGACCGCGTCGCCCTGTCGGAGGGCGAGCCTCGATCGCCGCGGCCGGCCGGCGAGCCGCACTGACGAGCGACGGCGTCGACCGATCCCGCTACTGGAACCGGTCGACGCCGTCAACGAAGTCGAAATATGGTGCTACAGAGCAACCTTGGCCGCGATGGCCTGCTGCGTTCCGACGTCGAAGACCGGGTTGGTCAGGTGCACGTCGAGGGTGTTGTTGGGGCCGGCGATGAGACCGTTGAGCAACGAGGTGTACGTGCCGCAGTTCTGGAACTGCGGAATCGTGTACGTGCCCTTCACGTGGGTGTCGGCCTCGTTGTTCTGAATCAGATCGATCGCGTCGAGGGCACCGGTCAGATTGGCGGTGGTCTCACTGGTGACACAGTTGCTCCCCGGGGGAATCAGGTCGAGTGCCGCCGACCCGGACGATCCGGTGCCGCCGATGCCGAGGGGCTTGACGGAGTCGATGCGAATCTTGAAGCTCTGCGCGACATTCAGCTCCAGTTGCGGTGCCTCGGCGGGACCGCCGGCTGCAATGGTGCCGGAGACCGGAGTGGCGTCGACGATCGAGATGGTGAAGTTGGCGAGCGTCGCCGGGCCGAGCTTCAGATCGGCCGACGCCTGCGGCAAGGCAAGTGTGCCGGTCACCGTTCCGCCGACGAGGTCGACGTCGGTGGCCAGAGCGGTGGTCGGGAAGACCACCGGCTGGCCGGTCTTGGCGATCACGGTCGTGGTGTCGGCCTGGAACGTGATGGGAAGGGTGTCGGCAGCGTTGGCCGGGCCGGCGACCAAGGTCGCCAGAGCGACACTCGACGCCAAGGCCGTCGCGGTGACGACGGCTTTGTTACGGATCTTCACGTGCTCTCCTGAATATTGTTGTTGTGCTGGAAAGGGATTGGCGATCAGGACAAGGTGAATGCCGGGTTCGGTTGCACCGACAGGCTGTTCACCGTGCAGTTGCCCGACATCGGCTGGTTGCTCGACGTCAGAGTGTTGGTCATGTTGTCGAACGAACCTGCGAGCGTTGCGGGCCCGCAGTTGTAGCCCAGAAGCGAGAAGCCGACGTTCGAGACCTCACCGGTGGTGGAGCTGGTGGGAGTGAGGGTCCAGGGCAGGTTCTTCAGCTGCGGCAGGCCGCAGAGGCGGTTCGATCCGCTGATCTTCGCGTCGGTGATCGACGCCGACGAGCCGTCCGCGCTGGTGGATCCGGACAGGGTGATCGAGCAGCTGACGGGTACCCCGAACGAGGCCGGTGTGGTGACGACGATCGTGCCGGGTGCGGTGAAGGCGGTATTCGCCGGTGAGATGGTGGCGGCAGCGGCACTTCCGGCACCGAGGGTGGCCCCGGCAATCGCGACTGCAGCAGCGACAGTGGTGAACGTTCGGGTACGGGACGGCAGGTTGAGCGTCATCGATCCTCCAAGTCCGAGCAGCTTCCGGCTCCCAGACGGGCATCCGGTGGCTCCGGTTCTCCGGCAGCCGAAACGAACATTAGGACGACGAAATGGATGTCGGATATGTTCTTTTGCAAGACAGTGACAAGTCACAATCCGGTCGGTATGTTTGTTGTAAGTCTTGGTATTGATTTCGGTCGGCAACTCGGAAGGTATGCGCTTCATGGGTTTTCGGCCCGTTTTTTCTGGGGGAGTCGGCATGATGGGCGCGTCGAACACCCGTCTGTGGCGTTATCGAACCGTTATCGTTCGTTACCGAAACGAGACGCGCCGTATTGCTTCGGTGACACCTGAGTCGTTCAGGCTGGCGTCAGCGAGAAAAGACGACCCGAAGAGGTTTGAAACAGATAGCAACCCCTGCGTGACGGGGGTGGTTTTTTCATGTCAAACTGTGGTGTGACGTTCGCGCTGGCCGAAGCAGGTTCAACAGTCGACACGGACACGGGAGAGTTGACGGTGCAGCCGTATTTCGCCCCGGTCTGTCGACTGGACAACGGTGCGCTCGCGGCAATCGAAGTACAACTGCGCGGCCCGAAGGACGGTCCACTCGCCTCTGCCGATGCACTCAAGCGCGCCGCTCGCGCCATGGACGCCAAGCGTGAACTCGATGTTCTCGCGTGGGGAGTGGCCCGGCTCGAAAGCGCCGTTCGGCTACCGATGCTGGTCTCGATGGATGTCGACTCGCTCGCAGCACTCGACGAAGCCACCGAAGAACAGTTGCGTCGCGACATCGTCGTCGTCACCGAGGCGGCACTCGTGGACAGCCCGGCGCGCACTCTGGCCGCGATCGACAAAGCACGTCGCGACGGAAAGGTGGTTGCCGTCGACGACGTCGGTCGCCGACCGCAGTCCCTGACGCTGCTGCCGCTCATCGAACCCGATGTCATCATTCTGTCTTCCTCCATGGTCTCCACCAGGCCCGATCTGGCCACCGCCCGTACGGCGCACGCGGTGTCGGCTCAGGTGGAGCGAACCGGTGCCGTGGTCGTGGCCAGCGGAGTCGACACCGCCGTGCACCGCAGCCGGGCACTCGGTCTCGGTGCCACCTACGGAGTGGGCGAGCTGTACCCGGCTGCTCAGACGACCGAAGAGTTGCCGGCCGACGCCGCGGAGATCATGCCGCCGTTCCCCACCTGGAGCACCCCCGCCACCGCGCTCGAGTCGCCGTACGCAATTGCCGCCGTAGGCAAGGTCGCGACGCGGAGCACCAAGCGTCTGTTGGTGGCCATGAGCACGTCCCTGGAGATGCAGGCGTCGGCGTCGGGCCCGGAAACATTGGTACTCGGCACCTTTCAGCGGGCCGAGCATTTCACACCGACCAGCCGTGCGCGGTGGGTGTCGATGGCGGAGCAGATCTCGTACGCCGGCGTCTACGGGGTGGGGATGGGCTACGTGCAAGAAGGCGGCATCGTGCACGCCCCGCTCGACCCGACGGACTCACTCGTCGAGGAGTGGAACGTGGTAGTTCTCGGCCCGCATTTCTGCGGAGTGCTCGCTGCCATCGACCTTCACCGAGGCGAAGCCGACGCGGATCGTGAATTCGACTATGTGATGTCGTACGACCGCGCCACCGTAGTCCGTTGCGCCCGTGCAATTCTCGCGCGCTTCTGAACCGTCGAGCCGGTGGTGTGCGTACTGGATGTTTCGGGCAGCCACGGCAGGGCATACGGCACAACAGGTGATGAAGTAGTCCGGACTGCCACATTGCTCAGACCCCGTACGTTGAAAACACAGCGTGCGGGGTCGACTTGTCGGTCAGGGCAACTCGGACATCTCGTGCACGAACTCCAGAGCGATGTCGTGCACTTTGCGATTGGCACGTTGCGACCTCTCGACCAACAAAGCGAACGCCTCGTCGGCAGTGATGCGGTGCACCGCCATCAGGATTCCCTTTGCCTGTTCGATAGGCGCGCGACGCGCCAACGCGTCCTGGAGATCGAGCGGGCCCTCGATCCTCGTCACGTGCGCTGTGCTCATGCAGACATTGTTGCGCACCTGACGTCCATGCAGGTCAGAGACCGAAAGACACGCGGTGAAAGCGACAGACCGTGCCGTAGCCGTTACCGGTGACGTAGCGTTCCGTAACCGCCTCGTTATCAGGCAGCCGGGTTGGCCAGAGGTCTCCCGATCAGAAGTTCGAGGGTGCGGTAGGCATCCGTTCGCCGACCGTTGCTGGCATTGTCGTGATACGCCGCGCCGGCGACGACCACGCCGACCGGAATTCGACCCGACTCGATATCGCGAGCTGTCTGCTCGGCGCAGTTCCGCAACACCGGGCAGTCGGCGCACAGCCGCCATGCCTTCTCTGCGCGTTTGCGTCCGTGCCGAGGAAGTTGTTGCGAGTCGTATGCATCCATGTCTTCGATGCACGCACCCTTG
Organism: Rhodococcus sp. 06-221-2; assembly: GCF_002258365.1. Lineage (NCBI taxonomy): Bacteria > Bacillati > Actinomycetota > Actinomycetes > Mycobacteriales > Nocardiaceae > Rhodococcus > Rhodococcus sp. 06-221-2. Next base: position 279,908 of record NZ_NOYJ01000035.1, on the reverse strand, counting down.
AGGCGCCAGACCTGGTCATCCGTCATCGTCGTGATCCGTTTCGCGTCGTGCCGATCGTTCCACAACGCTTATTCCCCATCCCTGGAGACTCGAAACAACCAAATGCCTTGCGGCGCCGAACACCCGCCGTTGGGCCCAGCAGTTCTGGCCCACCGCTCAGGCAGGACGACGAGCAGCAGACCGAGATATGACGGCCGCCGCCGCGATGGTCACCAGTGCGCCGAGCACGATGGCGGGGCCTTCACCGGGTGCCAGAACGCTGCTCTGCTCCCCGAGAGTCACGGCCGAAACCGGAACGCCCAGTTGGGCGGCCGCGAGTATCCCAAGCCCGACGGGCTGGCCTGTCGCGCGCATCGCGCCGTGCACCGCGATTGCACCCAGACCCAACACGAGCCCCAGCACGATCATGCTCGGGTGGCCACCCAGTGCACGCAGGTCGAGTGACGCGCCGAGCCAGACGAAGTACAGCGGACCCAGGAAACCTTCGGTGATGGCGAACAGCTGTTTCGCCAGACGTCGCGGTTCTCCGATCGCAGCGATGGCCAGTCCGAAGCCGAAGCCGGCCAGCATCACCGACGCATGAGTGTGGACCGCGAGGGCCGCGAGGCCGAACAGCAGAACCAGGTTGAGTCGCAATTCGAGAGCGAACTTACGCTGGGCAGACACATGGTGGATTCGACGGCGCAGTCCGGTGAGGTCGAAGTGTCGCAGTACGAAAAAGATCGCGGTGGCGGCAGCGATGACCGTGATGGATCCGAACGCGGCCGGAACAGCGCGCGGTGGATCGATCACCAGGGGTAGAGCGACGATACAGACTGCGTCGGCGATCGCGATCTGTGGCAGGAAGGACATCAGCCCGGATGTGGCCGTCTTGCTGGATTCGACTATCGGCATGATGACCGCGGCCGAGGACGATGTCATCAACACCGCGTAGAGACCGGGGTGCGGTGGATCGAACGCAGTGGAGACGGCCCAGCCGAGTGCGGTGGCCAGCAGCCCGACGGCCACAGCCCGCGCAGCGCCCACCCGGAGGCCGACCCGCAGTCGAGGATCGCGAATCGGTACCTGACTGCCCGCCACGAACATCACGAGCGCAAACCCGACCTGCGCCAGAAAGCTCAGTGTCTGCTCACTCGGATCGATGACGCCGAAGCCTGTGTGACCGATGACAATTCCAGCGACGAGTTCTCCGATGACGACCGGTATCCGAAGCCCACGCGGAAGCGCCAGAAGTGGGCCGGACAAACCCACCGCGGCACACAGGGCGAGCGTCTCGAAGGTCATACGACGCCGCCGACGTCAGGCAGAGTTCAGCGTCGGGTGCATGTTCGGCGGCAGCGCCGACGCAACGAGATCACGAGGGTGCAGCACGCCTTGCTCGGCCATCATCAGTCTCGTCAGCTGCTCGACAACACGCAGCTGCGCCGCCAGAGGGCTGCGCATGAGTTTGCGCTCGTAGTCGATGCGGGCGGACCGATATTCGGTGTCGAGATCGCTCATGTCATTGTCTCCTCGAACGGTGGATGCTCGACGGCTCTACCGCGAGGGGTGGTTTCGCGCCTGCAGGAAGTCTTTCCAGTCGCTGTCCCAACGCCGCATGCGAACTCGATCACCGGCCACGGTGGTGAGATAGACCAGGAATCCGACCAAGACCGCGCCGAGAACCCACACGAACACGGCTGTGGAGGCCCCGTTGATGACGGCACCGACTTCGCTGACGGGCGCACGCGCGAGGGTTCCGTTCGCGTCGCACCAAATCGGAGTGGTCTCACCGATGTGGACGTCCGAGGGAACCTCGGTCGATTCCGAGCGAATCGACCCGTCCGGTGCACTCCATTGCACCGTTGCGACACCGGTGGCGAGCGTGGTGCTGTCGCTGCCGGTACTCGTGGACTGCGCGGTGTCGATCACTCGGGCGTCGACCTGAACGTATTGTGCCCGTTGCTGACGTGACCGCGTCGACAGGTCGCTGTAGGTCACCGAACCGATCGTCGCGGCGACGGGTATCAGCAACAGAAGGACCGCGACACCGACGACGTAGGCCGTTCGTTCGATCCTGTCCGGCAGTCGCATCAGCGGATTGGAACACCAAGGAGTTCGACGCCACCACCGGTGCGCGAGTTCTGCGAGCATGCGGTCACCTACCCCTCACCGCCGTGTGTTCGGCGTCGATTACAAGTCTCCGACGCCGTGCACTCGTATGTAAGGGCACAAGGTCCCGATACGGCAAGGGCGGTGGACGGTTCAGTCACGAAGTGGAGAGAAGTCCTCGTGGCGGCGGACCTTGTGCCCTAGCTCCCGGATTGTTCGGCAGCCACGCTGAGCTCATGATGTCGACTACGCGAGCGCTCACCACGAAAGACCGACGATGGCCGTGGCTGGGCGCAGTGTGCGCCGGAATTTCCATCAACGCTTTCGGTGGCGCGATCGGTTTGGCCTCGGGCGCCATCGATCTGAGCACCGAGGCGCACGCACGCCTACCGCTGTCGAATACGGCGCTCGCCGGCCTCGCGTTGGTTCTGGTCGTCGGAGTGCCGATGGGACTGGCGGCGGCGTCGGCTCTGGCGGGTAGCGGCAAGACCGGCCCCATCGCCCACACGGCGGGCGTACTGCTCGCTGCCTGGATAGTGGTCCAACCGCTCGTGATAGGCGAAACGAGTTGGCTGCAGGGCATGTTCGGCGTACTGGGAGTTCTCGTCGCCCTCCGAGGGTGGCGGATCACGGCGTACACGAACCGCCTCGCACGTCGCATCGCATGAGAATCCTGGTCTCGACCGCCGGACGGCACGGAGCGACGAACTCGCTCGGGCAGGAGATGGCCCGCGTGTTCCGGCACGGGGGAGCCGAGGTCGATGTCTGCGCTCCGGATTCCGTCGTCGACATCAGTGGCTACGACGCCCTGGTCATCGGAAGTGCCGTCTATTCCGATCGGTGGGTCCCCACCGCCAAGCGGCTCGTCGAGCGGGTCTCCAGGTCTGCGCACCCACCCGTGTGGCTGTTCTCCTGCGGGCCATTGCATTCGAGCGACCGACCGGTCAACGACACCGCCGACGCCGCACGCGCGGTATCGATGTTGGATGCATCCTCGCATCGAACATTTCCCGGTCGGCTCGACGCGGAACGGCTCTCGGTGGGCGAACGTCAGATCTTCGACAACTCCGGCGCGGTTGCCGGAGACTTCCGAGACTGGGTTCGTGTGTGCAATTGGGCCCGAGAGATTCTTGCCTGTCTCACGGCTGGGACACCGGGCTCGTAACCTTCGTGAACGTGCCTGCACCGACACGCCGAGCGGACGGGCAGACGTGCTCGTGAATCTCTGCCGCCAACTGTGCCACCGATTCGGTCAAGACGGTATTCGCTTCGATCATGTCCTGCAGCAGCGCGGTATTCGAAAGTGTATGTACGGCAACCTCACTGCTCACCGAGTCCGCGCGCTTGGCCGAGATCAGCAGAATGGCGCCCTGCAGTCCTGCGATCATCGACAGGAACAGGTTGAGCAGGATGAAAGGGTACGGATCGAACCCGTCGTTCTGGTTGTACGCGGCCCACAGCGCCATCACGCCCAGGAACAGGAATACGAACGGCCAGGAGCCCATTCCGTTTCGGACGTAATCCGCCGCACGCTCACCCGTGGTCAGTGCATCACCGGTTCGAACGCCCGGATGTCTTCTCCACAGGTTCATCGTTCGCGAGTCTTCGAATCGGAGGGTGCAGAAGTGTCCATGGTGCCTAGTGTGGCCCCTGATCGCCAGAGTCACCAGGGACGAAAGTCCATGACTGCTGTGCCTTTTGCCTCCCCACGCGCACCTCGGGAGACGTCCCGACCGGTCGATGACTTCCGGCCCTACGTGCCGACCGCCGCAGCGCCGATCCTCGACGGTGTGCATTGCTCGACGGTCGAGAACGGCACCGGTTTCTGATGTTGGAGGAAGTTCACGATGAAAGCAGCTGTTGTCACCGAGTTCGGCGGGCCCCTAATAGTCAAGGACATCCCGATACCGCAGCCCGCGCCCGAACAGGTGCTGGTGAAGATGGAGACGTGCGGTGTGTGTCACACCGATATCCATGCTGCGCAGGGGGATTGGCCGGCCAAGCCGACCTTGCCCTTCGTCCCCGGGCACGAGGGCATCGGAGTGATCGAGGCGGTCGGGTCGCAGGTGTCGAAGGACAGAATCGGTGAGCGAGTCGCCATCGCGTGGCTCGGTTCGGCATGTGGCGAATGCGATCACTGTGTCTCGGGTTGGGAGACGCTGTGCGAGACGCAACAGAACAGCGGCTACTCGATCGACGGTGCGTACGCCGAATACGCTGTCGCCCATGCGAAGTATGTCGTCCATGTTCCCGACGGGATCTCCTCGTTCGACGCTGCCCCACTGACCTGTGCCGGCGTGACCACGTACAAGGCTGTCAAGGTCGGTGGCGTCACCCCGGCGCAGCGCGTGGCCATCTTCGGCGTCGGCGGGCTCGGCCATCTCGCGGTGCAGTACGCCAAGATCGCCGGCGGATTCGTCACCGCGGTCGATATCGAGGACGAAAAACTCGACCTCGCACAAGAACTCGGCGCAGACCACACCGTCAACTCGGCGACGACCGATCCGGTGGAGGCAATTCAGGCGCTCGGTGGGGCCGATGTCGCGATCGTCCTGGCCGTCATCCCGAGTGTGTTCGATCAGGCCTTCCGGTCACTACGCCGCGGAGGACGTCTGGTGTGCGTGTCGATGCCGGCGCACGGCGTGTTCCCGATCCCGATCTTCGAGACGGTGGTCGGCGGAATCTCGGTACTCGGCTCGATCGTCGGCACCAGGACAGATCTGCGTGAAGTGTTCGCACTGCACGAGGCCGGACGAACGACGGTATCGGCGGTGTCGCGCAAACTCGACGAGGTCAACGACTGCTTCGACGACCTGATGGCCGGACGCGTCACCGCTCGTCAGGTTTTCGAGTTCTGAGGGGCTCTCCGATCTCGACGAGTGTTCCCCTTGGGCTCGATTCGCCGTAGGGTTGCTCGAGGGCAGACACGCGCTGGACCAGCGCGTGTGCTCCGCGCTGGGGCGATCCGATCCGACGATCAATCGCATCGTGGTGGACTTACCCGATCCGTTGGGGCCGAGAAAGCCTGTGACAGTGCCGGGTTCGACGACGAACGACAGGTCGTCGATGACGAGCTTCCCGCCGTAGCTCTTGCTCAGTGCGCGTACTTCGATCGCGTAGGCGGCGGTGTCCGGTCGGCTCATGGACACAGCGTGCTCGGCTCGGCTCGGCCGTCGTAGGGCATTAGGACCCTCGTAGGTCGACGAACGGCATTGTCCGGTCAGGGACAGTCACATGCTGGGCCGGTGGGTGACAGCGGCGAGGCGACCGGGCGACGGCACGACGGTGACCGGGCAGTGCGCTCGCGTCAGCACCGACCGGCTGGTCGAGCCGAGCATCATCTCCGCGTAGCCGCCGCGTCCGTGACTACCGATCACCACCAGCTGAGCACCTTGGGCGTGATCGAGAAGTGCCTGCACCGGTTTGTCCTTGACCACCACGGACCGCACCGACACCGTCGGATGGAGTCGAGTGTGCGGTTCGAGCAGCCGCGCCAAGTGATCTGCAGCCGCGCGTCGGTTGTCCGGCCACTCCATTCCTCGAATCGGGAAGCCGATCGACAGATCCGTGTCCGACCAGGAGTGCACCGCAGTCAGTGGTGCCGATCGAACATCCGCCTCCTCGAACGCCGACGTCATTGCGGCAGCGCTCGCCTTGGTGCCGTCCACGCCCACGACCACCGGTTGGCTCGCGTGGTCGATACTGCCGTCGGTCCAGCCACGCACCACGGTGACCGGGCAGCGAGCATGAGTGGTGACGGCGAACCCGATCGAGCCCAACGACCGCTGCTCGGTGCCACCGAGCCCCCGCGTGGCAATGACCACCATGCGGGCCGTCTCGGACAGTTCGAGCAATGTGGACACCGCAGAGGCTTCGGACGAGACGGTATCGACGGTGACTGTCGCCGTCCCACGAGTCGCAGTCTCCCGGGCCTCGTCGAGAATTCGGTCGGTTTCCGATCTGGCCTGGTGCACCACGGTATCGGGAAGGACGCCCAACCCGGTCAAGACCTCGGGCAGCGACATCGCCGAGACGACAAGGAGATCGGACAGGTGCAGTCGTGCGTCGAGAGCGGCCCAGCGCACCGCGTCCAGAGCCGCCGCCGAACCGTCGACCCCGACGATGGTCGGAAGTGGACCCATCGATTTCCTCCTCGGTCGTGGTGTCGAACATCCATCAGACGCCCCGCACAGACTCGGGCGCGGCAGGACAACAACACCTGGACCGAGGACTTTGGTCCTCTGTTTCGGTGACGAAAGGTCGGACCACCGCCGCCCGTCCCCCGTAGGCTCAGAAGTCGAGGCGTTCGACATGGACGCAGGTAGAGGGGTGTCGACGTGGTCACGGTGTTCTTGGTGGACGATCACGAAATCGTGCGGCGCGGTCTGATCGACCTCATCGACTCCGATCCCGATCTCGAGGTCATCGGCGAGGCAGGTAGTTGCGCGCAGGCGCTGGCCCGAATTCCGGCCCTGCAGCCCGACGTCGCGGTGCTCGACGTGCGGCTACCCGACGGCAACGGCATCGAACTGTGCCGTGAGCTTCTCGATCGACTGCCGAACCTCAAGACCATGATGCTGACCTCGTTCACCGAGGACCAGGCCATGCTCGACGCGATACTCGCGGGCGCGAGCGGCTATGTCGTCAAGGACATCACCGGCATGGAACTGACCCGAGCGATCAAGGACGTCGGTTCCGGCCGGTCGCTGCTCGACAACCGTGCAGCCGCGGCGTTGATGGACAAATTGCGAGCCGGGACGGCGTCATCGGGCCCTATCGATCACCTCACGCCCCAGGAGCGCACCCTGCTGGATCTGCTGGGAGAGGGCCTGACCAACAGACAGATCGCGGCCAGGATGTTCCTGGCGGAGAAGACGGTGAAGAACTACGTGTCTCGGCTGCTCGCCAAGCTCGGGATGGAACGCCGCACCCAAGCTGCGGTGTATGCGTCGAAGCTCGCCGACGGCGATCCGCCTGCCCACCGGAAACCGGGGTCCCGGGATGGATGACCAGCACGGGGAAACCCGGTCTTCGCTACCGCAACTCCGGCTCGGGGAGCTGCTTGCCGAGGTGCAGGATCGTATCGGTCGCATCGCCGATGCGAGGATTCAAGCCGACGGTCTGCTCGACGCGATGCTCGTCATCACCTCGGGACTCGATCTGGAGGTGACGCTGCGTTCGATCGTGGAATCGGCCGTCAAGCTCGTCGACGCCCAGTACGGTGCGCTCGGCGTGCGCGGAGAAGGCCACGGATTGAGTGCGTTCATCAACTACGGCATGGACGAGGACACCCGGGTGGCCATCGGCCCGCTCCCCACCGGCCGCGGGGTACTCGGACTGTTGATCGACCAACCGAAAGTGCTGCGTCTGGACGATCTGACATCGCACCCGGAATCGGTGGGGTTCCCGCCCAACCATCCCCCGATGAAAACCTTTCTCGGAGTGCCGATTCGGGTTCGCGACGAGATCTTCGGCAATCTCTATCTCACCGAGAAGAAGGGCGGCAAGCAGTTCACCGAGGACGACGAAGTCGTCACCAAGGCGTTGGCGTCCGCCGCCGGCATCGCTATCGACAACTCGAGACTGTACGAGGACTCGCGGGTGCGTCAGGCGTGGATGGAGGCAACGCGGGACATCGGCACCGAGCTCCTTTCCGGGACGGACATCGACGAAGTACTGCAGATGGTGGCGCGTAAGTCGTTGCACCTGACCGGGTCCGATGCGGCGTTCATCGCGGTACCCGAGGACGCAGATCAAGCCTTCGGGGATGTCACGCGACTCGTCGTCACGGTCAGCGACGGGCTCGGGGCCGATCGAATGGTCGGGGCAGTCGTTCCGATCGAGGGCTCGAGCTCGGGAGTAGCCTTTCGGCGTCGAACAGCGTTGCGGAAGGAGCGACTCGACTACGGGGTCAAGGAACTGGGCTCTGCTTTCGGACCCGCAATGATTTCACCCTTCCGCGTGGCAGAGGGCGTCAGTGGAGTCCTGGTGGTTCTGCGCGCCGCGGGGCGGGGACCGTTCGACGAGACCCAACTCGAACTGGTCTCGAACTTCGCCAACCAGGCCGCGCTGGTGATGCAGATCGCGGACGCCAGTCGGCGGATGCATCAACTCGACGTGTTGTCCGACCGGGATCGTATTGCCCGTGACCTGCACGATCACGTGATTCAGAGGATCTTCGCTGCAGGATTGGCGCTGCAGAGCACCCTGCAGCGCACCGAGTCCCCGGACCTACGGCAGCGTCTGTCCAGAACGATCGACGACCTGCAGGACACGGTGCAGGACATCAGGACGACCATTTTCGACCTGCAGAGCACATCCCACTCCGCAACACGGCTGCGGCAACGTATCAACAGCGCGGTACTCGAACTCACCGAGAACGTCGATATCCGTGCCGTCGTGCGGATGTTCGGACCACTGTCGGTCGTCGACACCAAACTCGCCGATCATGCCGTTGCCGTTGTCCGCGAGACTGTCAGCAACGTCGTTCATCACGCCCAGGGCGACACTGTGACCGTTACTCTGTCGGTGGGGAACGAGCTCGAAATCGTGGTGTCCGACAACGGAATCGGTATGCCCGACAACACCACCACCAGTGGGTTGTCCAACCTGGGGGCCCGTGCGGCCGAGTGCGGAGGGACCATGACCGTTTGCCCCGGTGCTTCCGGCAGCGGCACCGATGTGACGTGGGCGGTACCGCTGCCCTGACGGCTCCAGTCGTTGGTCACCTCTTTCGATGACCTCCGGCCGTTACCGCGAGTGGCGATGAGCTCGTAGCGTTTTCGGTGACGGTGCCGATCCTGCGTCGCACCACCGAGAGGAACCCGATGAACATCTCACACACCACCGGACCCGTTCTGGTCGGAATCGACGGATCGACGGCCGCGCTCGATGCAGTGCGCTTCGCTGTGCGTGAGGCGCGAGGCCGAGGAACATCACTGCGACTGGTACATGTGATCGAACCCCAGATGCAGCGTGAAACGGTATACGGGGCACCCGACGTGGACGGTGACTATGCGCGCACCGTCTTGGACCAGGCCGCGATCATAGCGCGGGCGAGCGACCCGACCGTCATCGTGGAAGCTGTTGTTCTACAGGGTGTCCCGGAAACGGTGATGCTGTCCGAAGCAGCGTCTGCGTGCCTGATCGTATTGGGTGCCAAGACCGAGAATTCGATCGCTGCACGGGTTCTCGGATCCATGGTGCGCACGGTGGTCGAATGCTCACCGAACCCCGTGGCCGTTGTGCACACCTTCGATTCCGAGCGCGACGGCGCGGTCGTCGCCGCTCTGGGAGACGTGAAGGTTTCGGCATCGGATCTCGTTGTGGCGCAGGCATTCCACGAAGCGTCGATGCGCGGGGCCACCGTGTTGGCGGTGCACACCCAGACTGTCTCGACCATTCTGGCCAGCGCCATCGGCGGTCCGGTCGACCATCTGCACCCCGAGTCGGCAATGGACGTCCGGTTGGAACCCTTCAGTGCCGACTATCCTTCGGTGCGGGTCGCGTCGGTCTACGCCGAGGCCGATTCGGGATCGGAACTCGTCGCGGTGTCCGACACTGCACAGCTGCTGGTGGTGGGGCACGAGCGCGATCGCGTGCCGGGAAGCACGTTGACGAAAGTCCTGCGGCACGCCGAATGCCCCGTCCTCGTGGTGCCGCACGCATGAGTACCGTGAACGCGAGGGCGATCGTCGTCGGCGTCGACGGATCCGGTTCGTCACTCGACGCGGTCGGCTGGGCCGCACGCGAAGCCGAATTACGCGGAGCACCGTTGAAGCTGGTGTCCGCGTACCAAATCAGGGCCCTCTACACCAGTTTCGTCGCACTCCCGTCGCAACTCGGCTCCGAGGAGAATGCACGTGCGGATTCGATTCTGACGTCGGCATCCCTCGTCGCGCGGCGGTCGGTCGAGAAACCCGACGCGCTGACGATCATGATCGAACCGATTGTCGGACCGACTGTTCAGGCGCTGATCGACGAGTCCGCCACCGCGTCGATGATGGTGGTCGGCTCACGCGGCAACGGCGAGTACTTCGCCGAGCTGCTCGGCTCGGTGAGCACGGCGGTGGCTGTGCAGGCTCGCTGTCCGGTAGTCATCGTGCCGCGCAGCGTGGAGTTGCATTCGGCACGGGGACCGGTCGTGCTCGGAGTCGACGCCTCGGCGCACAACCAGGAGGCCGTCCGGCTGGCCTTCGAGGAGGCCTCGCTTCGGGGCACTGGCCTTGTTGCAGTCCACGTGTCGACGGATCGACTCGTCTCGTCACCCGACGCGTCGACGTCGGACAAGTCCGAGGCAATTGTGTCCAACGGCCGAACCGTGTTGGCCGAAAACCTGTCCGGGTGGAGCGAGCTGTATCCCGACGTGGTGGTGAAGCAGACAGTGCTGCGCGGCGACGTCGTCGAACGCATCCTCGGCGCGGCGGTGCGCGCAGAGGCCGTGGTGGTCGGTTCGAGCGGACGCACCGGTTTCAGTGGCCAGCTGCTCGGATCCACCGTTCGGTCTCTGGCCCACCGCGTCGACTGTCCGCTGATCATCGCTCGCGGTTAGCAACCGATCCGTCACGACCACCGCCATTCGCGAATCTCGGGTAGATCCTCGAAGTGTTTCCGGATGTAGGCGTCGTGCCGGGTCAGTTGGTCCCGGCAGTGCTGCCGCAGTTCCTCGGCACCGGCCGGCACCGTGTGTGCTCGGTCGAGTGCTTCGATCGCCAGGTGGTAGCGACTGATCTTGTTGAGCACCACCATGTCGAACGGTGTTGTGGTGGTGCCTTGTTCGATGAAGCCGCGGACGTGGAATCTCTGCGCGTTCGGACGGCCGTGCAGCAGCTGGTGCACCGCGCGGGGGTAGCCGTGGAAAGCGAAGACGACATCGACCGAGTCGGTGAACAGATCGGCGAACTGATCCTCCGAGAACCCGTGTGGATGATCGGCGACGGGTAGCAGCGCCATCAGGTCGATGACGTTGACCACGCGTACTTGCAGCTCGGGTGTCCAGTTACGCAACAGGTCCGCTGCAGCGAGAGTCTCCTCGGTCGGAACGTCGCCGGCGCAGGCCAGCACGATCTCGGGATCGCGCGGAGTAGCGGTGTTCTCGGTACCGGCCCAGTCCCACCGTGAGGCACCGGCTGCTGCATGTGCGCGAGCCTCGGTGAGCGTCAGGTATTGGGGATGGCTCTGTTTGTCGACCACCAGCACGTTGACGTGTCCGCGGCTGCGAAAGCAGTGGTCGGCAACGGCGAGAAGAGTATTGGAGTCCGGTGGCAGCCACACACGCACCACATCGGGTGCCAGAGGGATCACCGCGTCGATCAGTCCGGGCCCCTGATGACTGAACCCGTTGTGGTCGTTGCGCCAGCACGTACTGGTGAGCAGTACGTTCAACGAGGCGACGGGTGCTCGCCAGGCCAGAGTGGCCGCATGCTGCAGCCACTTGGTGTGCTGGATCAGCATCGACACGCTCACCATCGCGAAAGCCTCGTAGCTCGCAAACAATCCGTGTCGGCCCGACAACAGGTACGCCTCGAGCCAGCCCTCACACAGATGCTCACTGAGCACCTCCATGACGCGGCCGTCGGCGGCCAGGTTGTCGTCGAACTCGGTGGTCGGCAGCTGCCAGCATCGGTCGGTGGCCTCGAACACGGCCTGCAGACGGTTGCTGGCTGTCTCGTCGGGGCAGAACAGGCGGAAAGTGCCACCGCCGTCGGGTCGTGCGTTGTCGAGGTAGATATCCCGCATCATCTCCCCGAGTACGGTGGTCGTCTCGTGCGAGATGCGTCCCGGGGAGTCGATCGTCAGAGCGTAGTTCTCGAGCTCACGAATGACCAAGGGTTGCAACAGCACACCGCCGTTGGCGTGGGGAGTGGCCCCGAGCCTCTTATCGCCCGTCGGAGTGAGTTCACGGATGTGCGCCGCGGGTACGCCGTTGTCGTCGAAGAGTGATCCGGGATCGTAGGAGAGCAACCACTGCTCGAGCTGCGCCAGATGCGACGGGTTCTCGCGGACGCCGGACAGCGGGACCTGGTGGGCCCAGTGCGTTCCCTCGATCAGCTTGCCGTCGACCTCGTGTGGCCCGGTCCAGCCCTTCGGGGTACGCAAGACGATTGCAGGCCATGCACTTCCGTGGTGCGACTCGCCGCCGCGGGCCGCACGCTGGATTCTCCGAATATCGTCGTGGGCGCGGGCGAGAGCGAACTGTAAGGCCGGGAACACCTCTCGCGGATCGTCGCCCTCGACGAAGATCGGTGCCCAACCCTGACCGCCGAGGTAGTCGGCAATCGCTTGATCGGTGCTGCGCCCGAGCACTGTCGGGCCGGATATCTTGGCGTCGTTGAGATGCAGAATGGGCAGCACTGCGCCGTCACGAACCGGGTTCAGGAACGCCGGGATCTTCCACGAACCCGACAGCGGGCCGGTTTCGGCCTCCCCGTCGCCGACGACACAGGCGACCACCAGATCGGGGTTGTCGAACGCCGCGCCCGCTGCGTGGATCAGGGCATACCCCAGCTCGCCACCCTCGTGGATACTGCCGGGGGTCTGCACGCTCACATGGCTCGGAATGCCACCGGGAGTGGAGAATTGGCGACACAGACGACGCACACCGTCGCTGTCGAGCGAGATGTCGGGATAGATCTCGCTGTACGTGCCTTCGAGATAGGTGTTCGCGACCAACGCCGGGCCACCGTGACCGGGACCGGTGACATACAGCCAATCCGAACCGGTTCGGCAGATGAGGTGATTGAGCAGCGTGTAGATCATCGACAGACCGGGGCTGGTGCCCCAGTGCCCGAGCAGTCGGGGCTTGATGTGTTCCACCGTCAGTGGTTGCCGTAGCAATACATTGTCCTGCAGGTAGATCTGGGCGACCGTCAGGTAGTTCGCGGCAGCCCAGTAGCGCAGATCGGCGTCGAGTTCATCGGAGCTGTAGGTGGTCTCGGTGGTGGACGCGGTCATCGGTTCGTGGGTACGACAACGACGGGAACATCGACCGAATGCAGCACTGCGCGGGACGTCGATCCGAGCAGCATCGAGGCGAAGCCGCCCCGGCCGCGGCTACCGACCACGATCAGCTGCGCGCTCTCGGAGGCGCGGACCAGTTCGCGAACGGGTCTGTCCTGAACCACCACCCGGCGGATGGTGACGTCGGGGTAGTCCTCCGACCACCCGGCCAGGCTCTCGGCCAGCGATGTCTTCTCTGCCAGTTCGGAATCGGCCCACGGACCTTCTTCGTCGCGGGTCAGCACGCTCCCGAGCTCGAGGTCGCTCCACGCGTGTACGGCAACGAGGTCGACACCTCGCATCGACGCCTCGCGCAACGCGAATCCGATGGCCGGCTGGCTGTTGGACGTGCAATCCACACCCACGACCACCGGCCCGTCGCTGACCGTGTTCGACTTGATCACTGCAACAGGGCACTTGGCGTGTGACACGACGGCGGTACTGACCGACCCGACCAATCCGCCGGTGAACTCACCGAGGCCTCTCGAACCGACGACGATCAAGGCAGGCGCGACGTCGAAGTGCGTCAGATTTCGTGCAGCCGAGCCATGTTCGAGACGAGTGTCGAGAATCAGCGAATTGCCTGCCGCGGTCTTGTGCGCAACGTCGACCGCAGCGGTCAGGACCCGCTTGGCCTCGACGTCCGGATCTGCGAACGCGCCGATCCGGAGGCTGATGGCATCGCCGTAGGTTCCCGGTGCGAACAGTGACGACGTGACCAACTCGAGCGGGGCGTGGCGTCGTATCGCCTCGCGCGTTGCCCAACGGACCGCGTCGAGCGATGTGGCAGATCCGTCGACTCCGACGACGACCCGACTCGATGCATTCATGTTGTATTCCCGTTCGTTGACTGTCGTGTTCAGGTACACCTCGAGCATGGCCGGTTCGCTGGAGCGCAGACAGAGTCGGAAGTCCCTCGGCTCGAGCCGGAATGCCCTCACTGCTACCCCTGGGGGGTATGTCTTGCTATCGTCGGTGACATGCAGTCAGTGATCCGACGCCGTCGTCCGGGCTTTGCCTCGGCGACCGGATTGTTGATCGCGCTGACGATCCTCGGGGTACTGCTGATGCATTCGGTGACGCCGACCACGTCGGCACAAAGCGAGCATGCGGCCATGGCGTCGGCGACCCACCACGAGGACCCGGTTCAGGTGGCAGTCGGTGAGCACGACTGCCCGTCGGCACATCAGATGATGCATCCGTGCGCGGGAACCACCGTGTCGTGGGCTGCGCTGTCGGTCCCGGTGACGAGCGTCGATGGCGTCCACTCGGTCATGTCGGAGGACGGTATCGGTGGGCGCGTCCATTCCATATCGGAGCGTGCGCCGCCGTGGACTCTGTGGGAGTTGGACAGATCGGTGACCTTGCGAGTGTGACAGGCAGCCCGGTGGACGCACGACCACCGGCGGATCGACATACCTAGATCCCTGTATTGCACACTCGTTCAAGGAGTTTCATATGCGTACAACACTCGTCGCTTCGCTGGCTGCCGCCACCGTGAGCGCATTCCTCGTCGCCGGCTGCAGTAGCGACACCACGTCGGATTCGTCGACGACGACTACCTCATCGGCTTCCGTTCAGGATTCGGCATCGGCATCGGCATCGGCATCGGCGGAGTTCAACGACGCCGACGTCATGTTCGCGCGGATGATGTACCCGCACCACGCGCAGGCCGTCGACATGGCTGAAATGGTTCAAGGTCGCACCGGCAATCCGGACGTCGTGGCACTGGCGTCGGCGATCCAAGCCGCGCAGCAACCGGAAATGGACCGGATGACGGCCTGGCTCGCCGAATGGGGTCAGCCCGCACCCCCGTCGGACATGGGCGAGATGAGCGGAATGGACCACAGCTCGGGTATGGGCATGATGTCCCAGCAGGACATGGACGCCCTGACCGGTCTGTCGGGCCCGGAGTTCGACCGTCAGTGGCTGACGATGATGATCGAGCATCACGAGGGCGCGATCGAGATGGCGAACAACGAGATTGCGGACGGCTCGAACCCCGACGCGCAGGAGATGGCCCGCACGATCGTGGCCACGCAGCAGCAGGAAATCGACACGATGCAGCGGATGCTCGGCTGATCCGTTGTCGGTACGTTGCCGGGCCGCACCCCAGACCGGGGTGCGGCCCGGCGGGGGACGGCTGCATGCCGTTGCCCTCGAGTACGCTGTGACGCGCGAGGAATTGTGTTCTGCGGGTCGGATCGAGGGAGAGTATCGACGATGTCACGTCCACGGGTCCTGGTCCTCGGCGGCGGCTTCGGCGGGTTGTATGCAACCCGCCGGCTGCACGGTTCGGATGTCGACATCACCGTTCTCGAACGAGGCACCTCTCACGTCTTTCAGCCGCTGCTCTATCAGTGCGCAACCGGCCTTCTCTCCGAGGGCTCGATCGCCAGCCCGTTGCGGCACCTGTTGCGCAAGCAGAAGAACGTGAAGGTGGCTCTCGGTGAAGCGACCTCGGTGACAACCGTGGGCGATGGCGGAGTGGTGACGGCGAGCCGCTTCGACGGGTCGACGTTCGAGTTGCCTTACGACTACCTCGTCGTCGCGGTCGGAATGCAGCAGGCCTATCACGGCCACGACGAATACGTGCAGTGGGCGCCGGGCATGAAGACCCTCGACGACGCCTTGGCGATCAGGCGAAAACTGATCTCGGCATTCGAGATGGCCGAGTCCCTGCCCACCCCCGAAGAGCGTCGCCCCTGGCTCACCTTCGCCGTCGCCGGTGGAGGGCCCACCGGAGTCGAATTGGCCGGGCAGATCAGGGAACTCGCCACCCGAGCGCTGGCGAAGGAATTCGATTCGATCCACCCGTCCGAAGCGCGCGTTCTGCTGTTCCACGGCGGTGACCGAGTGCTCGAATCGTTCCCCGACTCTCTGACGAAGAAGGCCCAGCGCACCCTCGACACGGTCGGAGTCGAAACGCATCTCGGCGTTCACGTCACCGACGTCACGGCCACCGACGTCGAGGTGACGGCCAAGGCCGAACCGAAGACCGTCACACGCCACGACACTCGCACCGTGCTGTGGACCGCAGGCGTCGAAGCGGTTCCGTTCGTGAAGAATCTGGCCGACGCCCTGGGCGTCGAACAGGACAGGTCCGGGCGGATCGCCGTGCAGCCCGACCTGTCCGTACCGGGTCACCGCAACGCGTTCGTCGTCGGCGACATCATGGCGTTGAACGGTCTCGCCGGTGTCGCCGAAGTGGCGATGCAGGGTGGACGGGCAGCGGGCGCGGCAATCGCAGCAGATGTATCCGGTTCTGCGCGTTCGGATTTCAAGTATCGAGACCTGGGCACTGCCGCCTACATCGCACGCGGACACGCACTGGTGCAGGCCGGGCCGCTGAAGATGTCGGGATTCCTGGGCTGGGTGTCGTGGGGCGTCATCCACATCGCATTCCTGGCCGGTAAGCGCAACCGAGCCGGGACACTGATCAACTGGGGCGCAACACTTCTCAGCGGAACACGACGTGAACGGGCAATCACCTACGGAGACCCGGAAACGGCGCGCAAACCGTACAACTGACCTGAGCGCCCACTATTGTCACCCTCGCACGGAATCCCGCTTCGAGGGCGAAATTGTGGACACTCAGATCAGTTGCCCGGCGGTGTCGACGGGGTCAGCCGATGCCGGGGATGTAACCGGGATAGACGAAGTGCCCTGGACCGCCGCCGGGGAGCAAGTGGCCAGTCGAACCCGGGTAGTCCATACTCAGCGGAATGAGCTTGTGCGGGTTGCCGTTCGAGTCGGCCTGCCAACAGGAGCCCAGCACGCCGTGGAATCCGGTGCAGACGATGCGAGTGCTGTTGCCGTAGGGCGAGGTCAGTCGATTCTCGCTGACGAAGGGATTCCAGTAGTCCGGGTCCTGAGGAGTCAGGAACACTCCGGTGACGTCCTGCGGAGCAGTCGGGCTCGGGTACGGCGGCGCGACGGGCCATTCGTCGGCGTTGGCGGTACCGACTCCAAGTGCGGCGGTACCTGCGACGACAGCAACCGTGACGGTGATACGACGAAACATGGCGCACTCCTGACGTTGGGTTCGCGTCGAATAGACCACACATGGCCGTCGATTGGGAAGCCCTCTTCTGCCCATCGGAGACGACTCGATCAATACCGTTGGGACTGTGTGCTATTGCGTGCTGCATCCCATCGCTGTCGGATTGCTCGTCGGATCGGCACGAGCGACACGCACGGTGGCGTCGACCATCGGTCCGCTCGTACCGTTCGCACTGACGCTGTTCTCTGTGTCGGCACCGGTACCGCCGCGGGTGTTCGGTTGGACGGATGGGACATCCGACGACTATGTGCCGCCCATTGTCTGGTTGTATTCGCCACTTCCCGTCGGCGTTGTCGTGGCGGTGATCGTCATCCTGGTGTGTCTCGTCCTCGGTTCGAGGGCCGAGCGCGAGCATCACGATCGCGTCTCGGATTCGTCCGGTCCATAACGCTCGGGACGTTTGCTCGAGGTAACGTCACCTCATCTTCGGCCGATGTAGAAACTCGACCGGTGTAACTCGACGAAAAGGTGAAACAGCGTGCCACGATCTCGACGACACGGCTTCCAGCGATTCGGTTCGGCTGCGGCCGTCGCCCTCGCAGTGGCGATTCTTCCGACCGCGCTGATGACGCCCGTCGCGTCCGCGGACGAACTGCCCGCCGCAACGACTCAGTCGAGCAACGGCTCGCGAATCGAATCGGTGAACACCCTCGACGGCCGCCAGGTTCAGCTCCAGGTGTACTCCGCGTCGATGAACCGCACCATTCCGGTCACGGTGCAGCGCCCCGCCGACGAGAGCGTGTCGCGTCCGGTGCTGTACCTGCTCAACGGTGCAGGTGGCGGCGAGGATGCGGCATCGTGGCAGTCGCAGACCGACGCCGAGGCCTTCCTGTCGGACAAGAACGCCTACATCGTGACTCCGCAGAAGGGCAAGTGGTCCTACTACACCGACTGGCTGCAGGACGATCCGAAGCTCGGCAGCAACAAGTGGAGCACCTTCCTCGGTGAAGAACTGCCTCCGCTGATCGACGCCCAGTTCGACACCAACGGTCGCCAGTCGCTGGCAGCGTTGTCCATGACGGGCACATCGGTTCTCAACATCGCGATCAAGTACCCGGGCAAGTTCACCGGCGTCGCGGCATACAGCGGTTGCGCGCAGACCTCGGACCCGATCGGTCAGCAGTTCGTCAAGCTCGTCGTCGAGACGTACGGCGGCGGAAACGTCGAGAACATGTGGGGCCCGCTCGACGGCCCCGTGTGGCGCGAGAACGATCCGCTGCTCAACGCAGAGAAGCTGCGCGGCACCCAGATCTACATGAGCACCGGCAGCGGACTGCCCGGCATCCCGAACGACACCTTCGCCAACCCGCGCCTGAAGAACGACCCGGCGACGCTCGCCAACCAGGTCATCGTCGGCGGCGGCATCGAGCTGGCCACCAACTTCTGCACGTCCAACCTGGCCAAGCGTCTCGACCAGCTGGGAATCCCGGCAACTGTCGACTTCCGTCCGGTCGGCAACCACTCCTGGGGCTACTGGCAGGACGACCTGCACAAGTCCTGGCCGTTCCTGGCAGGATCGCTCGGCATCTGATTCATCCTGATCGAAGACGGCCACCCGCACCTCGTGTGCGGGTGGCCGTTTCTCGTTGCGGGGACAGGTATGACTGCGTCCGAATCGAACGTATGATCGAACGATGGCACGACGCGCTCAACCTCGACCCGCGTCTGCCGTGCGTCCGTTCAAGATGCTCAGACCACCACTCAAGGTGTGGATCGATCTGAACGTCCTGTATCCGCTACCACCGCATCACGCGTCGAAGTTCAATCCGGAAGGCTTCGATGTTCGACGCGTGGTCCCGGGCGATCTGGTCGAATGGTCCATCACCGTCGACGGCGATTGGTTGGGTCGCGTCACCTACGAACTGATGTCGCGAGACCGGAGCGAAACCGTCACACACTGGGTGCCCAGCCGGGCGCTGAAACCGCTGTAGAACGAGCGAAAGCCCCGCCTGAAAACGAGGCGGGGCTTTCCGGGTGATCACCTTCAGAAGCTGTGCTTACGCGCCTTCTTGGCGAGCTTGCGGGTGGTGCGCTTCGACGGAACGAACAGGTGTGCAGCGCTGCGGCGACGGTTGCGTCGACGGATCAGCACGAATGCGACGGCACCGGCGGCGGCTGCGATGGCAGCGATGATCGGAGTGCCGACCTTCGCGGCCTCGGCCACATCCTCGCTGTCGATGTTGCGGACCGTGGTCTTCACGTCGTCGGCGACGGCGGAGGCCTTCTCGGCTGCCTTGTCGGCGACCTGGGAGGCCTTCTCCTTCACGTCGTCGACGTCGACGTTCTCGACCTTGTCCTGGACGGCGCTCTTGACGTCTGCGGCGGTGTCGGCTGCCTTGTCGGCGACGTCTGCAGCTGCGTGCTTGGCCTGCTTGGCAGCGCCGGCCGCGGAGTCGGCAACGCTCTCGGCGGCGTCGGAAACCTTGTCGGCAGCCTGCTGAGTGTTGGCCTTGGCCTGGTCGGTGGCCCCTTCGGCGCGAAGGCTGTCGTCACCGGTGGCCTCACCGGCCTTCTCCTTCGCAGTCCCGGCCAGTTCTTCTGCCTTGTGCTGAGCCTTGTCGATGAAGTCGGCCATCGGTATCCCTCTTTCGTGTAGGTCGTCTCCGGAATCCGGAGCGGTGACGTCGCGGACGACGCCGGTAAGTATGAGTCGAACTCGACGGTCCGAAACATACGTCCGACCACGGGTGTTTCGGGTCACTACGACGAGTAGCCGTATTTGTGCTGCTCGGCGTGCTGTGACTACTTCGTCGAACGCGGCCACCACGTTCGACGGCGTGCGCGCGTCGCACGTGCTGAGTAGGCCGTCGACAACGAGCGCCGGTCGAAGTCCAGTCCCGACCCTCTCGACGTGAGCAGGATCAGCGCGATGACTCCCGCAGCCCCGACCGCCACGGGAGTCATCGGCTACTGGTTCCGGTTGCGTTGGGCGTGCACCCAACGAAGAGAGTGCGGTTCATGACAGCTCCTGTCTGTGATGTG
This sequence comes from Rhodococcus sp. 06-221-2, assembly GCF_002258365.1. Lineage (NCBI taxonomy): Bacteria > Bacillati > Actinomycetota > Actinomycetes > Mycobacteriales > Nocardiaceae > Rhodococcus > Rhodococcus sp. 06-221-2. Next base: position 259,774 of record NZ_NOYJ01000035.1, on the reverse strand, counting down.
CTGAAGGCTGCCATTGACACCGCCACCAGTCAATGGCACATTATGTGATGTTAGTCGCGGTGTCGCTGCTCGGTCGGCGTCCGGGCGATGGTGTTCGGTGAGACAGCGAGGCGCGTCGATGAATGCAGATACCTGGCCCGAGGTCGACGGTTCGACCCACGACAACTTCAGGGATGTGCTCATCGTCGGTGCGGGTATTTCGGGAGTCGGAGCCGCGTATCGCTTGCAGGAGATGGCACCGGAGCTCAGCTACGCGATCCTCGAAGGGCGCGAGCGAGCAGGCGGTACCTGGGACCTGTTCCGGTACCCGGGAATTCGTTCGGACAGCGATATCTTCACGTTCTCGTTTCCGCACACGCCTTGGCCGGGAAACACTCTGCTTGCCCATGGCGAAGACATTCGTAACTACATCGTCGATACCGCTCACACCAACGGCATAGACGAGCGCACGCACTTCTCTACCTCCGTCGTTGCGGCGAACTGGGATTCGTCGACCGACCTATGGACCGTCGACACGCTGTCCGACGGCGTTCCGCGAACGTATCGAAGTCGATTCGTGTTCTTGTGTACCGGATACTTCGACTACTCGGGTGGGTACACCCCTGACCTTCCCGGGATGGAGAAGTTCACCGGGCAGGTGGTGCATCCCCAGCAGTGGCCGGAAGGTCTCGACCACACCGGTAAGCGGGTCGTTGTCATCGGAAGTGGCGCGACGGCAATCACTTTGGTGCCTTCGCTCGCGGTCGATGCTGCGTCGGTGACGATGCTGCAGCGTTCTCCCACGTACATTGCGTCCCTGCCGATGACCGACCCGTTCACCACGCTCACTCGGCGTGTACTGCCGGACACCCTGGCACACAGTGCGTTGCGGTGGCGCAATGCACTGTTGATGGTCGGCTCGTATCAGCTGTGTCGACGGGCACCCAAGACGGCCCGCAGGGTGTTCCGAGCAATGACGAAGGTGCAGCTCCCGCGTGGATACGACATCGACAAGCACTTCAAGCCGACGTATGCCCCGTGGGACCAGCGGCTGTGCGTCGTGCCCGACGGCGATCTCTTCAAGGCCATTCGCACCGGTCGAGCGACCGTGGTGACCGACCGGATAGCCGAGATCACCGCCGACGGGATTCGGTTGGAATCGGGTGACGAGATCCCCGCCGACATCATCGTCACCGCAACGGGGTTGAAGCTCCAGGCCTTCGGCGGAATCGCACTCTCGCTGGACGGTGAGCGACTCGAAGTGCACGACAAGTTCGTCTACAAGGGTCACATGCTCGAGGACGTACCCAACGTTGCATGGTCCATCGGGTACACGAATGCATCGTGGACGCTCAAGGCCGACATGACGGCGCAGGCAGTAGCCAAACTGTTGGTGTACATGCGGTCTCACGGCTACACCCATGCGATCCCGGACCGACAGGGCAAGGCCGTGGACTCTCGTCCGGTCGTCGACCTCGCCTCCGGATACGTCACGCGTTCCTTGAACGAGCTACCCAAATCGGGGACCGAACGTCCCTGGTCGGTGCGGCAGAACTACATTCTCGACCGGATCGACGCACGATTCGACGATCTGACGGAATCGATGACGTTCGGCCGAGCGGACAACGCCCGTGTGGCGGGGGCGGATATCGCGCCCGTATACCGCATCTGGCCGAGAAAGGTCGGCACGCAGTGACTTCCGACATCGACGGTCTGACCCTCGCGCACACCATCCGGGGTGAGGGCCCTACATTGGTGCTCATTCACGGCATCGTGCACAGACAACATGCGTGGGACAGTGTCGTCGACATACTGGCGCGGCATCGACGAGTGGTGACGGTGGACCTGCCCGGTCACGGCGCGTCACCGGACTTGCCCACCGAGGAATTCGACCTGGGTCCGTGGATCGTGGCCGAGTTGGAGCGATTTCTCGACTACGTTGCGGTGGACGGCGAGAAGCCGCACGTGGCCGGTAATTCGTTGGGTGGATACTTCGCGATGGAACTTGCTGCCCGCGGGTCGGTCGCCTCGGCGACCGCCCTGTCACCGGCCGGTTTCTTTCGCGGACACTGGGATCAGACTCGGGCGCTCTTCGTGTTCCGTCTGTTGCGGGCGTTGTCTCGAGTGATGAGCCCGATCGCACCGACCGTCATGCGTTCGGTCGTGGGACGCACGATCGCCAACGCTGTCTTCTACGCCAAGCCGTGGCGAGTTCCCGCGGCAACGGCCACGATCGACGCGCTCAGCATCACTACCAATCGTGCGATCGACGCGGCCGGAAACGCAGTGCCGCGCTTCAGCGTTCCGGTCGACGAGTCCGTTCCTGTCACCGTCGCGTGGGGACGCCGGGACCTGGTGTTGCCGGTGTATCAGGCACCGCTGGTGCGTCGAACGTTTCCGCAGGCAGAAGTTCGCACCTACTCGGGGCTCGGGCACGTTCCGATGTCGGACGATCCGGAGTTGGTGGCGTCGATTCTGCTGAGGGGATCACGAGCGGTACCGCAGTCGGCATGAGCGCGGTGGTCAAGGTGGACGGGCGAAGTGACCGGTGGCGCGACCACAGAATCACCCGGCGACGTGAACTGCTCGATCGAACACTGGCAGCGATTCGTGAGCATGGACACGACGTGGGTATGGATGCCATCGCCGCAGCGAACGGTGTCTCGAAAACCGTTCTGTACAAACACTTCGCGGACAAAAAGGGTCTCGCCGACGCTGCGATGGCTCGATACGTCGAGACTGCACTGGTGCCGCGGATCCAGGACGCGATGTCCGAGGACCTCGATGAGTATCACCTCACTCGCGCAGTGATTTCCGCCTACGTCACGACGGTTGCCACAGATCCCGAAATCTACATCTACGTCCATTCCAACAATGCAGTCAGCGGCAACCAGGACATCATCACCGTGTCCGAGGGACTGATCGCGGAGTTACTGTCCTCCGTCATCGCCGACCGATTCCGAGAGCGGGAGTTCTCCACGGGCGGTTCGATGCCCATCGCCTTTGCCATGATCGGCGCGGTGCGGTTGGCGTCGCACTGGTGGATGTTCGACCGGACCATGACGGTCGACGAGCTCATCGACTACCTCACCATGATGGTCTGGGGCGGTATCGCGGGCATAGCGCGCGCTGCGGGATCGGCCGCTATCTTCACCTCGGAGCCGCACACGTTGACGCTCGATAGCTGAGCGCCCTCCTCGACATCAGCGGTCGAACACCGCACGAACGCTCGTGGAATCGGGCACGGACTGGCAGGCCAGTCGGACGCCGTGCTGCAGTTCGTGTTCGTCGAGCGTCTCATTGGCGAGCATGGTCACGGTGCCCTCGGTGAGGGTGTAAGCACAACCGCCGCAGGTTCCTTCGCGGCATACGTACGGCGGGTCGAGACCCAACTCGAGAAGTCGGTCGAGCAGCTTGGTGTCTGCATTCCAAGCGAACTCGGTCTCCATTCCGTCGATCTCGACCTGAGCGGTGACGGAGTTCGCGCCCGGTTCGTCGGAAATCGTCGCCTCGCCGGGCCGAAACGGATTCGAGTCGAAGGAGGAGAACACCTCGCGATGGGTTCTGCGCGCCACCGTGCCGGTACGAGCGAGCCACTCCTCGGCGACGTTCATGTACTGCGCTGGGCCGCAAAGGAAGACCTCGCAATCGGCCGGAATGTTCGCACCCAGCGAAGCCAGTCCCGCAGCAGTGGGCAAGCCCGATTCCGAGGTGTACCAATGGTGAATGTTCAGTCGCTCGGGAAAGCGAGACCGCAGTTCGGTCAGTCGCTCTGCGAAGATGACCGAGTCGCGGTTCTGGTTGGCGTAGACGAGAGTGATCCGATTCTCGTGCTGCAACAGGGCGGTCTCGAGGATCGACATCATCGGGGTGATGCCACTGCCGGCGGCCAGCAGGACGAAATGGTCGTCCCAGCTCTCGGGTCCGAACATGCCCGACGGCTTCAATGCCTTGAGCCGCATCCCACGAACAGCGTTGTCGTGCAACCAATGTGATGCCTGACCGTCCTGAATGCGCTTGACAGTCACGGTGGGGAGTGGGCTGCGTACCGGAGAGCTCGAGAAGGAGTAGCAGCGGGCCACCGAGCCGCCGTCGGTGCAGGGAATCTCAAGGGTGACAAATTGCCCCGGCTCGTACCGAAAGTCTGCGTGTCGGTGCTCGGGAACCACAAAGCCGAGGGAGATCGCATCTTCGGTCTCGCGGGTCACCTCGGCGATCTCCAACTCGAAGATCCTGTCCTCGGGACCGATGGCAGACGCATCCAGTTCCGCCGGTGGATTACTCCTGAACATCGTCACGTGTGCTCGCTCCCTTGCGCTTTCGGTGTTGGACGCCACTGTCGCACACTTCGCCACCAAATAATAGGCCATTGACAAATGGCGAATAGCGGGTGAGGGTGATGGCGTGACTCCGACCACCGACGACGACTACCTGCCTCGCGGCGCTTTCAGGGCCGGGTCTCGGCGAACCCGTCTGGCTGCCTTGATGACTCGGCTGATTCTGCGTCCGATGACGAACCTGCTGCCGACCTCCCGCGGCGGCATCGAGTTCTCTCGACGCCTCGTCGCCACCTCGATGAACCTGTGCGGTCCGGTCCCGAAAGGAACGGCAGTGGACCTCGTGGCCGACGGCCCGGTTCGCGGTGAGTGGGTGCGAGCACCCGGCCTGTCGCCGGGACCACGCGTGATCCTCTACATCCACGGCAGTGCATACGTTATCTGCTCGGCGCGGACGCACCGTGGTCTCACCGCACGCTTGTCCAGGGCGACGAGCCTGCCGGTGTTCACGATCGACTACCGGCTCGCCCCGGAACACCCGTTTCCCGCCGCAGCCGACGACCTCGAAGCCGCGTACCGCTGGCTGCTGGACCAGGGGTACGACGCATCGAACATCGTCATCGCCGGGGACTCAGCCGGCGGACACCTGGCCGCCGACCTGATCATCGAGAACGACCGAACCGGGACGCCGCAGCCGGGAGCATTGGTGTTGTTCTCGCCGTTGATCGATCTCGACTTCGAGCTATCGGCGCGCATGGAACGCACGCGCAAGGACCCGATGATTTCAGCGAAGGCAGCGCGAGGACTCGTGGCGCTGTACACCGACGGCCACGATGCGGATCTCCCGCGTCTCCGGCTCGATCTCGGACGTGTGCGAGAGCTGCCACCGACGCTGATCCAGGTGGGCGGAGCCGAGATGCTCAGGGGCGATGCGCGACACCTGCACTCCATGATCGACGCGGCCGGCGGAGAGGCCGAACTCGAGATCTGGCCCGATCAGATGCACGTGTTCCACGCTCTCCCGAGGTTGATCCCCGAGGCCGACCGAGCACTAGAGCATGCAGCCGCTTTCATTGCTGATGCGCTCGAAAATCAAGCCCTACAACATGATTCGAAGGGACAGGTAAGTCGATGAGAAGCAAGACCGGAAGACCCTCGTACGGGTCGAGAGCGGTAGTGACCGGCGCAGGCAGCGGCATCGGCCGGGCGTTCGCACTGGAACTGGCTCGACGTGGAGGAGCCGTCATGTGCGCCGACATCTCCCTACCGCGGGCGCAGGAGACGGTGGCGATGGTGCAGGCTCTCGGCGCGATCGGCTTCGCCGTCGAGTGCGATGTGTCGATCCGCGAGAACGTCGAGGAACTGGCCCTGCGTGCGAGTATCGAATTCGACGGACCCACCACGGTGCTCATCAACAACGCAGGCGTCGGAATCGGCGGAAAGCCCGTCGGCAACATCGGTTTCGAGGACTGGAACTGGGCCTTGGGAATCAACCTCTGGGGCGTGATCCACGGCTGCGAAGTGTTCACGCCTGGGCTTCGGGCCGCCGGTGAGGGCGGGATCATCAACGTCGCGTCCGCCGCCGGCTTCGCCGCTGCGCCGCTGATGGGTCCGTACAACGTCGGCAAGGCCGCAGTGATGAGCCTGTCGGAAACGATGGCGGCGGAATTCTCTGGTACCAGTGTGCGGGTGTCGGTTCTGTGTCCCACGTTCGTCAAGACCAACGTTGCCGTCGACGGCCGGATCACCGCGAGTTCGTCCGGACTGGCCGAGTTCGCGATGCGCTGGACCGGACGGTCTCCCGACAAGATCGCTGCCCGAACGCTCGATGCATTCGACCGGGGCCGGCTCTACGTCGTGCCCCAGTTCGACGCCAAAGCCGTCTGGCGGTTCAAGAGATTGCTGCCCGCCGTGTACGTGCGCTTTCTCGGATTGCTCAATCGTGTGCTGCCCGCCGAGCAGCAGCAGCCGGCGAAGAACGAATCCCTCACCTCGACAACCACAGGAGCCTGACATGGCAATGGATTTCGAAGACATGTTGACCAAGATCAAGGACCGTCAGTGGGCATTGGCGGACATCGACTGGGACGGCCCGGGAGCCGAGACCATCAGCCCCGAACTGCACGCCAAACTCAAGCCCTTCATGTCCGATCTGATGTGGATCGAGAACGTGGGCGCTCGCGGCTTCGCGGCGATGGCGCTCAAGGCACCGAACGAGACTCTCGCGGAGATCTATCGCTACTTCCACGCGGAAGAGCAGAAGCACGCCAACGCCGAGCTCGCTCTCATGCGTCGTTGGGGCATGCTCGACGGTGACCGGATGCCCGAGCCGAACGTCAACGTCAAGCTCGTCATCGACTGGCTCGACAAGCATTCCGACGGGCTGTCTCTGACCGTGCTGGGCACCGTCATACCGATGCTCGAGGTGGCCCTGGACGGCGCGCTGGTGAAGTTCATCATGGACGAGATCGACGATCCGGTGTGTCAGGCCGTGTTCAAGAAGATCAACTCCGACGAATCTCGGCATCTGGCGGTCGATTTCGCGGTCATCGAATTGCTCGGGCATTCCCGGATGCGCAAGCTGGTGGTCGAGACCATCGGTGCTTGGATGAACCCGGCCCTCGTCGTCGGATTGCTGCGCTACATCCCACTGCTGAACAAGATGCGCGACAACATCGTCGAGATGGGTGTCGACGAGGAGCGGCTCTACACCGCGATGAAGCGATTCCGCAGTGTGGGGGAGCGTAGCCCCGAGGCGCTCCGCGTGCCGATGTATCGATTTGTGCAGTGGCACAGCAGCATTGTCATCAACCGCAAGCATCCATACCACCGCGTTGCGGACGGCCTGGTGAAGCTCACTCGCCGGTACCCGACCAAGACTCTCAATTCCGAGCCCACCTGGGCCAAGGAACTGACCTACGAGCCCGTCGCATGAGCGAGTTCGATGTGCGCGAAGGTGTGCTCGACGCCGTGATCGTCGGTGCGGGATTCGCCGGAATCGGTACCGCTATCCGACTGCGCAACAGTGGAATAGAGAATGTCGCGATCCTCGAACGCGGCAGCGCCGTCGGCGGAACCTGGCGCGACAACACCTACCCGGGCGCAGCCTGCGACATACCGTCGAGGCTGTATTCGTACAGTTTCGCGCCCAATCCCAACTGGTCGCACACCTACTCCGGTAGTGGTGAGATTCTCGACTACATCCACACGATGGTGCGTGAGTTCGACATCGGATCGCGTATTCGATTCGGACACAACGTAGTCGATATCATCTGGAACGAGGCGGCCGGGCATTGGCACGTGAGCATCGACGGGCGCCCCGATGTTCGGGCGCGCACGGTGGTGATGGCGTCGGGGCCGCTCGCCAATGCCAGCCTGCCGAACATTCGAGGCATCGATACCTACGAGGGACACAAGATCCACAGTGCACGGTGGGATCACGACTACGACTTCGAGGGTAAGAAGGTCGCGGTCGTGGGAACCGGGGCGAGCGCGGTACAGATCGTGCCCGAATTGGTGAAGATCGCCGATACGGTCAAGGTGTTCCAACGCACCCCGGGTTGGACCCTGCCCAGGATCAATCGAAAGGTGCAGGCAGGCACCAAGCGTCGATACGCCCGGTACCCGCAGACGCAGACCCTGGCGCGGTCGTTGTGGTTCTGGGGGCACGAGTCCGTTGCCCTCGGTGTCGTGTGGAAGACCCCGTTGACGCGCATCGTCGAACTGGTCGGGCGCGCGCATCTGCGTCAGCAGGTTCGCGATCCGTGGCTGCGGCGACAGCTGACACCTCGGTTCCGGGCCGGGTGCAAGCGATTGTTGATGACCAGCGACTACTACCCGGCCCTGCAGAAGCCGAACTGCACGTTGGTGACCTGGCCGATCGCGACGCTCTCACCCAAGGGCATTCGAACCGTGGAAGGCGTCGAGCATCAGTTCGACGCCATCGTCTTCGCGACCGGGTTCGACGTGTCCAACACCGGAACACCCATTCCGATCACCGGACGCGACAGCCGCGTGCTGGCCGACGAATGGAGCGCGGGAGCCAAGGCGTACAAGAGCATTGCGGTATCGGGGTACCCGAATATGTTCTTCACCTTCGGCCCGAACTCCGGCCCAGGACACAGCTCGGCATTGGTGTACATGGAGGCGCAGATCGGCTACATCGTCGAGGCGATCTCTCTGGTACTCGACGGAGATCTGCACAGCGCCGATGTGCGCCAGGACGTCCAGGATGCCTACAACGAGGACATGCAGCGCAAACTGGCGAAGACGACCTGGAATTCCGGTTGCAGCAGTTGGTATCTCACCGAGGACGGCTTCAACGCGACCATGTTCCCGGGTTTCGCCACCCAGTACGTCAACCAACTCAGAGGTGTCGAACAGGGCGATTTCACCATGGTTCCGCGCCGCGTCGACCTGCCGCAGGAACCGGCACAGGTCGTCGCCCACTCCTGAATCGCTCGAGAGCACGCTTGTCGTTTCGATGACGGTCGGATTCAGCTCTTCCTTCCGCCGCGTGGTCGACGTATATCCTGAGGGTCGACGCGCGGCGGAGGTAGGGAGCTCGGTGGAGTATCGAATCGACGACTTGGCCCGAGAGGCCAAGACGACCACTCGCAACGTGCGGGCGTACCAGGAACGCGGGCTGCTGCCGCCGCCCACGCTCCGAGGACGAGTAGGTATTTACAACGACGATCACCTGACTCGATTGAAGGTGATCGACTCGCTGCTTCAGCGGGGGTTCACCTCGGCGCACATAGCCGATTTTCTGTCGGGCTGGGAGCAGGGCAAAGACCTGGAAGAAATCCTGGGCCTGCAGGAAATCGTGACTCGCAAGTGGTCGTCGGCCGAGACCACGGTCATTCCCGTCGAACTGATTGCGCAATTTCTCGGTGAGGACAACGACGACATCGTTGCCCGACTGATCGAAGCGAAACTGATCAGAATCGACGGTGACCAGTGCGAGATTCTCGATCCGACCCTCCTCGAGGTGTTCGTCGACCTGAGTCAGTACGGCTTCACGTTGGAACGTCTGCTCGACCAGCACGAGCGGACCGCGTCGAAAATGAACGAAATCGCCGAGTCGATGGTCGGGAGCGTGACCGACCATCTGGCCGCGAAACACGGTCCAGGTTGGCTGCCCAAGTCCGGAGAGGTAGCCGAGACCACCGAGATGTTCGAGAAGATGCGCAGCCTTGCCATGAAATCGGCACAGGCAGAACTGGCGCGCGCACTGGACCGGGTACAGGAACGCGCCCTCGACGATTATCTGTCGGAGACTCTGTCGAAGCGCACGTGACGTGGTTTGAAGCCTGCCACAATCGGACATACCTGCCCTTCGACAGCCGAACGGCGGCTGACCGCCTAAGGGGGCACCAATGAGGTTCGTAACGTTGATCGTTCTGGTTTGGCTGATCATCGGCGCATTCGCGTCGTACCAGCGCGGAGACTTCGAGAATGCGCCCGAGAACTGTGCAGGTGCGGGCACAATCGCCCTCACCGTCGTTGCCGGTCCGCTCAACTACTTCGGAATCAACCCCGAGGTCACGGACTGCAACGTCACCGTGCCGCAGCCCAGCGAGTGATATGAGTCGCTGACCGCGCGCTCGCGGAGCGCCTTCCCTAACCTGGTGAGGTGTTCCGCGGACGCTGGTTGCTGTTTCTCGCCCTGGCGATCCCAGTTGTCCTGGTGTCGTCGGTAGGTGTCGGCGGCTACCTCGCGTTTACGAAAGCTCGGGTGGATCCGCTCGTTGCCGCCGACGCAATCGTGGTGCTCGGCGGCGAACACGACGGACGTGAGGCCTACGGCATTTCGCTCGCCCAACAAGGCCTGGCCACGACAGTGGTGCTGTCCGATCCCTACGGATCCAGCGATCCGACGATGAAGAAGGCCTGCGCGGCGTCCACGTCGCAGTTCGAGGTGTTGTGCATTCCGCCGTCGCCCTCGACCACCCGTGGCGAAGCCATGTTCACCGAAACCCTTGCCCGCGAACGCGGCTGGAACCACGTCATCGTCGTGACGTGGCGATACCACCTCCCGCGGGCTCGCTACATCTTCGATCAGTGCTTCGACGGAACCGTCACGATGCGTCCGACGCCTCGCGCGTACGACTTCTCACTCGTCGAATGGGAGTTCACGTACCTGTACCAAATCGCAGGGTTCGTCAAGGCCGGAGTGCAGGGCTCCTGCCAGGATTCGGAAAGCGACTGACCGGATTCGGTCACAGAATCTTGTGATAGAGCGTCACACCGGACTTCCACGCCAGGAACCCGAACATCACCGCGGCAATTCCACCCACCACGTTCGCGCCGAAGAACAGTGCTGCCGAGCGGTACCGACGATCTCGCGCAAGCCCGATCGTCGCCAGCGTTGTCCCCGCCAGCGGAGCCACCGACGCCAGAAACCCGACCGCCACCACGGAGCGAACAGCATTCGGCGGATCGAGTGCGAACACCAACCCCAGCGCGGCACACGCCACCAGATTCAGTGCCGTCGCCCGTCGCCTCGACCGGAGGGCGAACGAGAACACGAACTGGCCCAGAGCCGCGAGTCCGCCGCCGGCCGCCACCAGGATCAACGTCGTCACAGCGTCGGGCTCGTTCGTGCCGGTCTCGTGATCGCAGCCCCGACGGCCATCGCGATCAACGCGAACACCGGCGTCGCCACCAGATAGATCACCGAATTCCACGCCCCGCGATGGGTGACCGCCTGAAACGCATAGAGACCGAACGTCGTCAGACCGCACGCAAGACCGAACAGCCCGGCCCGAGTCACCGGAGCCCGACGACCGGACAGATACCCCAACGCAGCGCCGACGAGCAGACAGCCGAACACATTCACGCCGAACGTGGACAACAACTGCCACCGCGGCGTCGCCCGCCACGTCCACACCTCGTACCGAAGCGCCGCACCGACCGCGCCGCCCACAACGACCGCGACGTACTCCCCGAGCGAGCGACGACGCAGACCGCGACCGTCCATGGAATGCAGGCCCTCGATCACCTGGACGAGCCTAATGCGATCGATACCCCTCGGCTGAGTGAGCCGACGGCGGCAAACCAACCCGAAGCCGACCCTGAGGGGACTCAATGTCACGTTCGGTGGTCCGGAGTGGAGCCTGCGGAACGACCATCGACACTTTTCGGGGGTCAATGTCACGTTGAGTGGACTTTTCGGGGGTCGATGTCACGTCGAGTGGACTTCGGTGGCGGGGCGGGGGAGCGAGGTAAAGTCTTCGTGTGACTGCGGACGAATCGGGGCTCGGACCCCAGCATTTCGATGTGATTGTTGAATGGCGTGATCAGGATGTTGTTCTGTCGGTGTCGGGTGAGTTGGATTTGGTGACGGCTCCTGATCTGTCCGAGTCCGTGGCTCTGGTGCTCGAGAAGTCGCCGTCGGCTGTGGTCATCGATCTCAGTGATGTGGGTTTCCTCGCATCGGCAGGCATGTCGCTGTTGGCGTCGACGCATCAGCAACTGGGCGGTACTGCCGGGTTTGCCGTGGTGGCGGACGGTCCGGCGACGGGGCGTCCGTTGACTTTGGTCGGGCTCGACGAGGTGTTCGGCATCTATGCGACGGTCGACGAGGCGCTCGTTGCGATTCATGCGGGTAGATCCTGAAGTTTTGGGTAGACGGGATTCATGATGGCGACTCTCTTCGGAGGTGACGACTCACGTACCGACAGTTCGATCTCGACGGCAGGTGCGCGAATGGAAGAACTGCTGTTCACCGACGAGCCTGCCGATGCGGATCGAGCGTCGGAGCTTCGGCGTGAACTCGGTGACTGGTTGAACGAGTTGGGCGTCGACCCGGATCGCGCGTACGACGTCGTGTTGGCGACGTACGAGGCGATAGCGAACAGTGTCGAACATGCGTATCGCGATCACACCGACCGAGGAACCCTCGACATTCGAGTGTTGTGCGGTGCGCAGGGCCGGATCGATGTGAAGGTGACCGACCGCGGCGATTGGGCGACCCGCAATTCCGATCCCAACCGAGGTCGAGGCGTCCCACTGATGCGGGCGCTGGCCGATACTGCGGCGGTGACGTCGGACCAGAACGGCACCACGGTCCACATGATCTGGGACGCGATCGGTACCAGCTGATCGTTGCTGCACACTGACTACATGGTCGATGTGCAGATCGCGACAGCCGAGAAGAAGAAAATAACGGTACCCAACCTACGGGTGTTGTGGCAGTTCGTGCGGCCTCATCGGCGCACCCTGATCCTGGGCATGATGCTCGGCCTGATCGGTACCGGAACGGCGTTGGCTACGCCGATGGTCGCCAAGGGTGTGCTCGACGGACTCGGCACCGACGCGTCGCTGATCGTTCCCGTCGTCGTTCTGGTGGCCCTGTTGGTCGTCGGCTCGGCCGTTCTGTATTTGCAGTGGATCGTGCTCGGGGTGTTGGCCGAGCGGATCGTGCTCGACGCACGCAAGTCGATCGTGCGGAAGTATTTCGGTGCCACGGTCGGCAGCCTGAACACTCGGCCCACCGGTGAGTTGGTCACCCGCGTCACCTCGGACACGGTGCTGCTGCGTGAGGCGACATCGAATGCGCTGGTGGCCATAGTCAACAGCGTCGTGGGTCTGGTGGGCGCGTTGATCCTGATGGCGGTTCTGGATCTGGTGTTGCTGGGCGCGATCGCCGTGGCCATCGTGGCGATCGCAGTGTTGTTCGCCAGGCTGATGCCTCCGATCGCCATCGCGCAGAGGCAATCACAGGAAGCGATCGGACGACTCGGCGGCATTCTCGACGGCACCCTGCGGGCCATCCGAACGGTCAAGTCCAGCAGAGCCGAGACTCGCGAATCCGAACGCGTCATCGCGGAGGCGCGGACCTCCGCTCGGCACAGCGTGCACGCCGTCAAGATCTCGGCACTGGCGTGGACCTTTGCGGGCGGCGGCGTCCAATTGGCCATCATCGGCATTCTCGGCCTCGGGGGCTACCGCGTCAGCACCGGGGATCTGGCGGTATCCAGCTTGATCGCGTTTCTGCTCTACGCATTTCAGGTCATGAGCCCGGTCTCCACCCTCGCCACCAACATCACCGCGCTGCAGGCGGGTATGGCCGCGGCGGCGCGGATACGTCAGATCGACGACCTCGTCGTCGAAGTGGGAGAGGAAGGTACCCCCGCGCCGACCCGATCCGTTGACGACGCTGCTCCGGCGCTCGAATTCCGAAGTGTGACAGCGCGTTACGGTCCGGGACGAGAGCCGGCCGTGCGAGGAATCGACCTGGACGTCCCTGCGCGCGGCCACACAGCGATCGTCGGTCCCTCCGGTGCAGGCAAGACCAGCGTGTTCTCGCTGATCCTGCGGTTCCTGACGCCCGAGAGCGGCGAGATACGGCTCGGCGGAACGCCGTACAGCGAGCTCACGATCGACGAGGTGCGCTCTCGACTGTCCTACGTGGAGCAGGAGACGCCGGTGATCCCCGGTTCTGTGCGGGAGAACCTGTTGTTCAGTCACCCGGACGCCAGTGAGGGTGACATCTGGGCGGCGCTCGAGTCGGTGCACCTGGATTCGACCATCCGCGCTCTGGACGAGGGATTGGACACCGACCTGATCGGCTCGGCGGTGTCCGGTGGGCAGCGGCAACGAATCGCGTTGGCGCGAGCCATCGTTCGACGCCCACAGATCCTGCTGCTCGACGAGGCGACGGCTCAGGTCGACGGACGCACCGAGGCGGCGATCCACGAGGTGATCCGTTCCATCGCCGAGGATGCTGCCGTCGTCACCATCGCGCATCGGTTGTCCACCGTGCTCGACGCCGACACCATCCTGGTGATGGACGATGGGGTGGTACGCGCACGTGGAACGCATGCGGAGCTCATGGCGTCGGACGAGCTGTATCGAGAACTGGTGGCCGCGTTGAGAATCGGAGACAGCGCGCCCGATCTGACAGCGGGCCGTCCGTGAGATCTACCGGCCCGACTCGGTGGTCGTGGGCTCGTCGGTCGCGGGCTCGTCGGTCGAGTCCTCGTCGGTGGTGGTCGTGGTAGTTCGGTCCGACCGCTTGGTGGTTGTTCGGGGTGTCCGCGTCGTCGTCTGAGGCCGCTCCGGCGTCGTCGTCGGCGGCTTGGCGGTGGTCGGCACCGCGACCTGCCAGGTGGGCGACGGCGGAACCACGACGATCGCGGACGTCGGAGACGCCTGGACCGAACTGAGGGAGTCCGACTTCAGCGCAGGCGGCCTGACATCCTGGCTCGAATCGTCGAACGCGCCGCCGAGGGCACCGATGACCAGACCCACGGTGACGGCTACTCCGGCACTCGCCACTGCTGCCAACGCGATGACCTTGTCGCGCATGAACAGACCCTAACGCCGTGGCCGCACCCGGGTGGTCGGCAATGATGCGAGAACGTTACCGCAGCGTGCGAATTCGTGGTGGGTCGAAGGTTACGGCTGCGCCAGTCGGAGAACATTCGGCAACGATGCTGCGATCAGCTCGCCGGCTTCCTCGTACACGGACGGGTCGCGGCGGTACGGGTCGCCGATATCCAGCGTCTCGACGCTGTGGACAGCCCGCGCGTCGGCGAGGGCGGCAACCGATCGTGCGCCCGACGCCGCGGCCAGGCTCGACGCCTCGAGCAAGGTGAAGGTGCGAAGCATGTGCCGCGGCGACAGCGCGAGCACGGCGTCGCGATGCGACGCGGTCATCGTCAGAACGAGTTCGGCGTCGGCGGTGATCGCCGGAGTGAGGCGTCGAGCCACGAAGCCCTCGGGATCGCCGCCGAGTTGCGACAACACCAACGCTGCCGTCGGGTCCATCGCGTGCCCGGTCAGTCCCTGTGTCCCGGCACTGCTGGCGGTCAGCTCGAATCCGCCCTCACGGGCGAAGGCGACCGCAAGGCGCTCGGCAGTCGGAGATCGGCAGATGTTGCCGGTGCAGACGAACAGAACTCGCATGCCGCAACTGTAGTGGTGTGGCTGGGTGCCCCAGGGGGCACCTGAACGCACCACTGCGGCGTAGCCGCACCGACGCGCTACAGTGATCAATTGGGGGGATCGAGACTGGTTCGTGACATGAAGTCTCGGCGTGTGTTGACGGGGAAATCGACAAGAGGCAGGTAATGACCGAAGTTCTCGGTGTGTCGGTGGGGGCCAGCGCGGTGCGCATGGCTCGACCCGACCTGCGCCCTCAGGATTCGGGACGCCTCGACTTCCACCACGACACCGTCGACGCCTACTGGGACCGGGCCGAGGAACTGGCCGCTGAGTCCATCGGCGTGGTGCTCTCGCAACCGGGCAACGGCGGCCCAGTGCAGGCAACCGGCGTGGCGTATCGCGACCAGCAGCAGTTCGGTGAGATCCAGCAGGCCATGGCCGGTCAGCGGCTGTACAACTATCGACTGGTTCCCGAGGCTCGGGCTGCGCTGCAGTACCTCGAAGCGTCGGGCGAGCTGGGGCATTTCGGCACCATCGCGTTGTACGACCTGGGCAGTTCGGGTCTGACGATCAGCGTGATCGACCGCGGTACAGGCCAAGTTCTGCTGGCAGAACGCACCATCGACATCAGCGGCGACGACTTCGATCGCCTGATCGCCGACAACCAGTTGGCCAAGCAGGGCGTCGACATCGCCGACAACCAAGAACTGAGCGCGTTCACCGCGCGGTGCCGGGTCGCCAAGGAACAATTGTCGACCAGCGGCGCTGTATGTCTTCCGGGCGACGGCGGTGTCATCCTGATCTCCCGCGAGGCATTCGAGTCTCTGGTAACCGTCCCGATCGAGTACTCCGCTCGCCTGGTTCGTGACGTCATCGGGCGTTCTCCCAAGCATGTCGACGCGCTGTTCCTGATCGGCGGCGGTGCCCGAATACCGCTGGTCGGAGCGATACTCGATGCCTGGGTCGGGTTACCCGTCGTCACTCCGGCAGACCCCGAATCGGTTGCGGCCCGTGGAGCGGCACTGCTCGCCACACCGGTCGCCGAGGCTCCGCACCAGCCGGTTCCCCAACCGAATGCGCAGTCCAACCCTCAGCCGAATTCACAGTCGGGCGGGCGACAGTCCGCGGCCGACCCGGCATCGCTGACCGGTGCACCCGATTGGTTGACCCCGGAACCCCACTCCGACAAGCCAGCGGATTCGAAGCGCAAGGTGCGCGGTGCCGTGCTGGTCGCGGGTGGTCTCGTCGCGGTCGCCGCCCTCGGCCTGTCTCTCGGATACGGGGGTGGGTCGCCGGCCCCGACCAGTGCACCGGCAGATTCACCGGTGCCGATCACCGCAGGTCCCACGACGACCCGGGTCACCCCGACGCCGACGACGCCACCGCCGACCACAACGCCGCCGCCCACGTCCGAGCCCGTTCAGGCTCCGGCTCAGACGTATTCCGAGCCCGAGTACGTGCCGCCCGCGGCACCGGCTCCTGCACCTGCCCCGGCACCGCTGATTCCCGGTCTGCCGCAGATCCAGCTCCCGCAGATACAGCTGCCGCCGCCTCCGGTCATTCAGCTTCCGCGCTTCTAGCCGGGGATCGTCACGGCAACTGCACCGTTGCGAGCACCGCCAGATGATCGCTCTCCGGGATCGGTAACGGCTGCACCGACCGCGCGCGGACGCTGTCACTGGTCACGACATGGTCCAACCGCGCCAACGGACGTTCGGACGGGAAGGTGCGGAACAGTCCTGCCCCCGCAGCGTCGGCCGCATCGGAGAACGGAGCCGAAGCCAACCTGCGGAATTGCCGGTGATCGTTGGTGGCATTGAAGTCGCCCGCGACGATGGCAGTGTTGTCGTAGGTATCCATGATGGCCCGCATCCTCGCCAGGTCTGCGTCCCACTGGGTGGTGTGGCGCGGTGTCGCGGGAGACATCGAATGGAACGAGACGAGGGTCAGCGTCGTGCCGTAGACGACGGTGTTCGCCTGCACCGGTACGAAGCCGAAGTCGTCCAGTCGGGTGCCGTCGGTCAAGGGTGTTCGGCTCCACAATCCGGTGCCGTCGGCCACGGGCAGTGCGGCGGTGAAGGAGAACGGCAGCAGGTCGTCCAAACCGGCACCCCTCAGGTCGGTCACTTCATCGGGCGTGAGTTCCTGGACGGCGAGCACGTCGACGTCGTGATCACGGACCGCGTCGACGATTGCGCCGGCATCGGCGTCCCCGTGCGCCACGTTGACCGTCAACACGGACAGGTCCGGTCCGGAGTTGTCCGGTCCGTCGGCCAGGAACATCGGCACCTGGACGCCCACGACGGCGACGGTGACGACGGCTGCGACTGCCGATCCGATACGTGAGCGGGCGGCGGCGAAGAGCAGGAGCGCCGCGACGGTGGCGACTCCGAGGTACGGAGTTCCGACCACCAAAGCAACGAAAGTGATCTCGGTCACGCCGATCTGTCGGACGGCAAACATTCCGAGAGCTACGGCGAGGAGGCACCACCCCACGACCAGCGCTGCGCTGCGAACGAAACGGCGCATTGCGCTCGTGCCTCCTCGTGTCCGCCCGAGATGGGCATGGATGTTGCAGGTGTTGTCTACACTCGGCATGTGCCCAGCTCAGAGCGGATATGCAAGTGTCGACACGAACAAGCTGCGCATCAGCATTACCGCCGCGGAACCAACTGTTCGTTGTGTGATTGCCCGCGTTTTCGGGTTCCTGTTGTACAGACGCTCAAACGGTGGATCAGTAAGTAGCGATTGCGCCGAAAACAATCCTACCGCCGGATCGGAAGCGTAGAACAAACCGATTCGCTACGATGAGTGGCCTGGATGCAGGCAATATGGACAAATGCGGCTCGGGGACCGTCCGACATTGTTCCGGTAGGAGAGGCGCGTCATGTCGAACGATGCAGTGCTGGAGAGGCTCGGTACCGGCCTCCGGGTTCTCGAACTCGACCCCATCAGCTACCGGCCTCATCCCATCCACAACCACGACCGCATCTGGACCGAGACCAACTGCTACGTCGATCTGTGGATCGAGGTACTGCACTCGCTCGGTGCCGATCCCACCCCGGCGCTCGCATTCGTGCTCAGCGCCGGCTGTGACGGACGGCAGTGGGACTTCGTGAAAATTCTGCCCGAGGATCTGCGCGCGCTCTACGGCATCGGCGTGGCCGAGATGAACGTATGGCGACCCGTTCTCGAGCACGTCGTCGAAGGGCTGCTCGACGGTACCCACGTCACGGTGGAGGTCGACGGCTTCTGGCTTCCCGACACCGCAGGCACCAGCTACCGGAACCAGCACACCAAGACCACCATCGTGCCGAATCTCGTCAACCGAGACGACAAGGTGATGGGCTACTTCCATAACCGGGGCTACTTCGAGCTGACCGGGGCGGACTTCGACGGGGTGTTCAATCTCGCGCCCGAGCCTCACGCCGAGGTGTTGCTGCCGTACGTCGAACAGGTTCGAGTCGACGCGGCAGTGCTCGACGCGGGGGTCGGTGACCGCGACCTCGACGTCGCCCGGGCGCATCTGTCCAGAAGGGCACCGGGCAATCCCGTCGATGCCCTCGCTCGGCGCATCGTGGCCGACATCCCGCTCGTCCAGACGTCCGGGCCCGACGCCTTTCATCTGTGGTCGTTCGGATTGCTCCGGCAATTCGGTGCCACCGCGGAGCTTGCCGCCAACTACGTGCAGTACCTCGAGACCCGCGGGATACGCGGAGCCGGCGACGCGGCGCAGCATTTCCTCGACGCCGCGTCCGGCGCGAAGGCCGTGCAGTTCCGGATGGCGCGAGCAGCGCGTGGCCGCGCCGTGGTGCTCGACGAACCGCTGAACGACATGAGCAAGAACTGGGCGGCAGCGATGGATATCGTCGTGGGTGCATTGAGCGCGTGATCGATCTGCTCGACGGCGTGCCGTGGCGGCTGGCCCGAACCGACGCCGGATCCATCCTCGACCCCGCTGATCTGCCTGCCGACCTCGAGTGGCTCGACGCCGTCGTGCCCGGCACGGTGGCGAGCGCGCTCGGTGACACCGATTGTGCTCCGGACGAACACGATTGGTGGTACGCGACCACCGTCCCGACCGGCGAATACCCCGAGGTGCGGCTGACCTTCGGCGGAATCGCGACTCGGGCCCAGATCTGGGTGGACGGTGTTCATCGGCGAACGGTCACGTCCATGTTCGTGCCCGAGACTGTCGATCTGACCGGTTGCGGACCGACCGTCACCATTGCAGTCCACGTCGAATCTCTTGCCGCACATCTGAAGACTCGACGGCCACGTGGTCGGTGGCGGTCCTCGATGATCGCTGCACAGGGTTTGCGGCACGAGCGTACGACGATGCTTGGCCGGGCACCGGTGTACGGGCCCGTGCCTGTTCCGGTGGGTCCGTGGCGGCCGGTGTCGATGGTGCCGATGTCGAGCCCTCGTGGCGTCGGTCTGTCGACGACGGTCCGCGGCACCGACGGTATCGTCACGGTGCACGCCGAGCTGGATTTCCCGTCGTCGACGCGAATCCTGATCGGGGACAGCGTGTTCGAGATCGGAACGGTCGATCGTATCGATACGACTCTGACGCTGCCGGACGTCGAGCTGTGGTGGCCGCACACGCACGGGCAGCCCAGGACCTACCGGGTGGCGTTGGACGTGAACGGGGTGGAATACCCGTTGGACGACATCGGCTTTCGCACCGTCGTACTCGATCGCTCCGGAGGCGGCGCGCAGTTGGTGGTCAACGGTAGCCCGATCTTCTGTCGCGGTGGTACGTGGACTCCACTCGATCCGGTGCGACTGTGGTCGTCGGAGCAAGACCTGCGTGCAGCGTTGGTGCAGCTGCAGTCGGCGGGCGTGAACATGGTGCGCGTGGTCGGCACGATGGTGTACGAGCAGGCCGAATTCTGGTCTTTATGTGCGGAACTCGGCATCATGGTGTGGCAGGACGTCATGTTGGGAACCGTCGACCCGCCCACCGACGAGGTGTACACGGCGGCGGTCACCGGAGAGCTGCACGCGTTCGCGGACATCGTCTGCGCCAATCCGGCGCTGATGGTCGTCAGCGGCGGAAGCGAAACGCAGCAGCAACCGACGATGCTGGGGCTCGCGGCCGAGGATCAGCGAATGGACATGCTGGACACCATCGTTCCTGATTTCCTCGCCGATCGTCTGCCGGACGTCGCCTACGTGACGTCGTCTCCGTCCAGCTCGACCGGCGAATTGCACACCCACGTGGGCGACGGTATCGCCCATTACTTCGGGGTGGGCGGCTACCTGCGGCCACTGTCCGATATTCGTGCCGCGGGTGTGAGATTCGCTGCGGAATGCCTGGCCTTCTCCGTTCCTCCCGAACGTGCGCAGGTCGACAGGTTCTTCGGATCTGCTGCGGTGGCAGGGCACCACCCCGAGTGGAAATCCGCGGTCCCCCGCGATCGCGGTTCGTCGTGGGATTTCGAGGACGTCCGCGATCACTACGTACGCACTGTCTTCGGTGTCGACCCACACCTGATTCGGCGGGACGACGCCGAGCTCTACCTGGACTACGGCAGGGCGGTGATCGTCGAAGCTTTCGAGGAAGCGTTCGGTCGGTGGCGTCGGGCGTCTTCCGGATGTGCGGGCGCGCTCGTGTTGACGTTACGAGACACCGTGCCCGGTGCCGGGTGGGGCATCACCGACGCCACCGGTGCACCGAAGGCACCGTTCTACGCGCTCGCGAGGTCCGGCTCACCGACCGCAGTGCTGTTGTGCGACAACGGTCTCGACGGCTATTCGGTGGAGCTCGTCAACGACGGCCCGGCCCGATCGGGCACACTGCGCGTGGCACTGCACACCGCGCGCGGCGTGCAACAGTTCGAGCGGGCGGTATCGGTCGACTCGAACGGCTCGACCGAACTGACGGTGGACTCCATCGTGGGGTCGTTCACCGATGCCAATCACGCCTACCGTTTCGGGAGTCGGACGTACTCGGCGATCACAGTGGTGTTCGCGGGCGACGACGGAGTCGAGATAGCGCGGAACACCGCGCTCGTCGGCGCGCAGAGTCGGCAGAACACCGTGGGCCTGAGCGCGAGTGTCGTCGATACCGGAGCCGGGACGTGGGAGCTCACAGTGTCCTCGGAGTGGGCAGCGCAGTACGTCTGCGTCGATGTCGACGGCTTCGACGCGTCCGATTCGTGGTTCCATCTCGCGCCGAACGAACCGCGCACCATCACACTCGTCAACCGAGGCACCGGGAAGCCCAGGGGACACGTCCGGGCCTTGAATTCCGTGGAACGGGCGTCGGTGGCACCGAGGGTCGTGAGTGGAAGTTCGTAGTGGGCTACGAAGTTCCGTGCACGTGCCGCTAGCGGCTCACACTGAATTTGCCTCGGACATAACCGACTCCCGCGGCCCCGACGCTGGCCACCACAGCCATCGCGCCCCACGCGCGCGCCGGGTTGCCGCGAGCAGCCGCGCTCGTCTCACGGCCGACAGCACGCGGCAGAACCTTGGCCGTGTACGCACGCTCGGACGAGAGTGCGTCGCCCGCACCGATCAGTCGGGCGATCGCTGCCTTGGACACGCCCTCGGCGTAGCTGCGGGTGATGAGGTAGCGGGGTCGCGTCCGATCGGCACTGACGGTGTGATCGACGACGATCGAGGGATCGAACACGATCTGCGCGTCGGGATGCGTCTGGCGCAGGCGAATACACAGTTCCGTCTCCTCGCACCCGAGCGGAACGCGTCCGATCCGGCCGATTCCGGAGACGAAGCCGCCGAGTTCGACGACCGGCGCGCGGCGGAAAGACATGTTCGCGCCCATGAGATTACGGACCTGAGCGGTTTCCGTCGGCTGCCCGCGGTAGGTGCACCCGACGACCCAATCGAGTTCGCCGGGTTCACCCACTACCTCGGCCGGTAAGAAGGCCGGACGCTTGTCCGGCCATACCGGGTATGCAGAGCCCCCAACGGCGTACACGGCATCATCCGAGTAATGGGACAGAATGGCGTCGAGCCATTCGGTCGTGCGTGGGGACGCGTCGTCGTCCAAGAAGACGACGATGTCACCCGTGGCGAGGTCGAGGGAGGTGTTCCGTGCCCCCGACAGTCCTCGTGGGTGGCTGTTCTCGACCACGTTCACGGTCTCGCTCAGCGGCAGGAATTCCGCTCGAGCGCGCTCGGCCAGCTGCTGATTGTGGTCGACGACGAGAATCAGCTCGTCGGCAGCGACGCTCTGATCGAGAACTGCACGCACGGCAGTGCACAGTTCGGACCATCGAGCCAACGTGTACGCGCAAATGACGACCGAGGAAGTCGGCAGACTCACGCCGTTCTCTCGCGGAGCTCGATGACCTCGCCGAACGACTCCATGACCTCGAACTCGAGGTCCATGTCGGTGCGGGCATCGATCGACTCACGCGACGGACGAGCGATGTGCTTGCGGGAGATTCTGCGGGCGCGCATGCGCTCGGTCATCAAGGTGCGCAGCACCCGGAAGCCGTCGGAGAAGGTGCGTAGGTTGCTCTGGCCGTAGATGCGCGCCAGCTCGACACTCGGCACTTCTTCGATCCGTACGGACGCCTCGGCGAAGCGGCAGTTGATGATGGTCTCGATCTCGAATCCGTCACCCCACAGCATCATTCCCTCGCTGCCCGGCTGATCGACCACGGGCAGATCCAGGACCGGCACCAGGTCTCGCCAGAAGGCGTTGTAGCCGTAGCACAGATCCGAGAAACGGGTGCCGAAGAGCGTGTTGGCCACCAGGTGCAGACCACCGTTGCCGGCGCGGCGCAGCGGCGTGATGTCGTGGCTGCCGCCGCCCTCGCAGAACCGGCTGCCCTTGGCGAAGTCGGCACCGGCGATCAGGGCATCGACGAACCGGGGGATCTCGGCCGCGTCGGCAGAGCCGTCCGCGTCGAACATGACGATGATGTCGCCGGTGGCAGCTTCGAAGCCGCAAGCGAGCGCGTTGCCCTTACCCTTGCGGGTCTGTTGAATGACGCGGATGTCGCTGCGAATCTCGCGTGCGGCTTCGATGGTTCCGTCGGTGGATCCGCCGTCGACCAGTACGAGCTCGAATTCGTGGGACAGCAAGGGGAGGACATGGCGAAGGTTCGCGGCCTCGTTGAGAGTCGGGATGACGACACTGACGCGGGGATTCTGACGATTCAACATATCCATTCCAGATGTTCGAGTTCGGTGGGCACTAGCTGATCGAGCTACTGCAGCTGTATCTGACCGATGCGACACGACCCCCGCCGAGTTCGCACGTAGGTTTCGGCGGGATTGATCTACCCGTCGAACCCACTGTCTTTTCCTGACTAGAAGCTTAAAAGAAGCCATGAGATTGTCAAGCTGCGTATAAACGTACTCGAAGAATGTTTGCGGTGCCAGCTAACGAGAGTGATGTCGGTTACGCTCGTACGCTGTGCTCACGACCCGTCGCCTGCGACGTGGATTCGTCGCGCGGATCGAGAGCCGGCGCGGCATGCTCGGCACCAGCGCCGCCGGACAGGTCCCCGATCCACCTGATGAGGGGCACCAACAGAACCACGGCACCGAAGGCTTCGGCCGCCAGATAAGACCAGCCGATGCCCGCGATGCCCAAGCTCGGTGACAACGTCAGCGACCCGGTGACGATGATGATGGTGGCCGCGATCTGGACGAGCACCGCAAGCCGCATACGACGACGGACCCTGGCCAGACCGTCGTACAGGGCCCCGATGACGGACAGCGGGATGGTGACGGCAGCGAGATGGACGATGATGGTCCCGTTCTCGCGGTAGTCGGGGCCGACGATACCGAGTCCGAACGGTGCGACGACCGCCAGAAAGAACGATCCGCCCACGGCGACGATGCACAGCAGGCCGATGAAGCGTTTGGCGAGCTTGGAGAACTGTTCGGGATGTGCAGCCGCCTCCGCCACGAAGGGGCCGACCAGTACCCCGATCAACACGTAGATGGCGCTCACGATGGACCAGGTGAGCGAGAAGTAGGCATTCTGCTCGGCACCGAGCGTGCTCACCACGATGATCGGGATCATCAGGGGTGCCAAGGTTCCCAGGGCAGTGATGCCGTACGCCGACCCGAAGTACGACCACAGCTCTTTACGGGGCGGCAGGTTCGGTGTGAGCTGGTAGCGCGGATCGGTGCCGAGCTTCTTCCCGAACGCGCGAAACAGCACTATCGCCGCGATGGCCGCCGGTACCGCCCACGCCGCGATGATGGTGAAACTACGGCCGGTCTCGTACGTGACGGCCAGGACCGCCAACTTCACGACCGCGTGGAAGACGTTCTTGGCCGCCGCCCACCGCGCGAAGCCCAGCCCGGACGACGTCTGATCCTGCAGCGCGAACACGGCCAGTACGCCGACGAAAATCGGGAACGTCGCGATCTCGGTCGTGGTGGTGAACAACTCGTCCACCGGTGCCACGACCAAGAACGCGCATCCCAGGACCAGCGCCAGCGACAGCACGGCAGCGTAGCCGCGAAGCACATAGGACTTGGCCTTCACGCCCGCGGTCGGCAGGAACCGCTCGTACATCGAGCCGAGACTCAGGTTGGACAGCGTCGCGATCATCACCGCCGACGCGATCACCGCCGATGCACTGCCGACTTCTTCGACGGGGAACAGCCGGCCCGCCACGGCCCAGAAGGCCAGACCGAGCGCGCCGGTGGCAATGGTGGAGAACATCATCGCGAACGAGTTCAGTGCGAGATTGCGGCCGGCGGGCTTGGAGCCTGCAACCGCCGTGCCCGACGCCTCGGCCGCGGTGAACATCGGGTCCCCGTCGGGGATCGAATCGGCCGCAGACAGCTGTCCGGCGGGTTGCGATGCCGCGACCGCGAACTCGGGCGGCACCGCGTGAAAAGGCACGGTGCGGCTGTTGAAGCCCATGTCCCATCGGACCTGCTCGACAGGGTAGTAGGTGATCTTGTCGAGTCGGCCGTGATCGGGCGGGGGTACCCGGCGAGCGCGATGTTTCACAACGGCGTCCAGTTCACCTTCACAGGTGGGTCCTGCGGTTCGATGTGGACTCCGAGCGCAGCACCGATCGTCTGCAGCATCTCGGCCCTGACCGTGTCGCGAACATCGCGTCCGAAGAGGGTGTGATCTCCGTCCGTGAACGCCTTCACCACGGGTGGGTGCTCGGGCTCGGCCCGGCGGCGCAACCGATGCAGGCTCTCGGGGCCGCGGTTGTCGAGGAACCACTGCTTGTCGTCCGGGACGAGCAGCACGGACGCGTCGACTCCCTTGCGCTGCAGTTCTCCCAACGAGATTTCGGGAACCTGGATCCAGCCACGACGGCCGAGCGCGAGCCACAGTCGGTACGGCATCCGGGGTTGCGACCAGTTCTTGAAGCGAACGGCGGCCGTGTGTGCGCGGTCGAGTGCGATCGCGGTCAATCCCTGCTTCTGGGCGATCGTGGATCTCTTGGTGAAATCGACACGCCGCGTTGTCCATTCGCGCATATTGATCAGGATTGCGGTGTTCAGGCCCTCCCGGTGGGCGGCGTAACCGGCATACCACGCACCCGAGCACAGACCTGCCGAGACGATCTTGTCGGGCGCTGTTCCCACGGATCGAACGGCGCACAGTGCGTCGTCGTCGCCGAGTTCGCTGTAGAGCGTGGGTGCGTCGTCGGCACCGACGTCTCCACTCTCTCCCGTACCGCGACGGTCGAAACGGACCGAGGTGATGCCCGCCGTCGCGAGGGTGCGGGCCAACTCGACCCACAGCCGTACCGGTCCGACCCGGTGCTCGTACGCGGTGCCGTACATGACCACAGCAGGACCGCCGGCCGTCGTGGCCACCGCGGTGGTGCGGATGGAGAACAGCTCGTCGTCACCGAGCCGCTCGATGGTTTCGACGACGTCGCCCCGGGGAGTCGAGACCACGGCGGAACGTCGGATCGGAACGGTGACCGGCGTGGTCGTCGACGCGAACGTGGCCTGTACCCAGCGCGCGATCACGTCGATGTCCGGACGCGGAATGACCACGTCCCAGGCAGGTGGCTCGAGGAATGCGTCGTGATCGCGGAGTGTGTGCTCGTCCGCCTGCTGCGCGGACACGAGTCTGCGAACAGGCGTGGCGTCGGCACGTTCGCTGCGCGTGGCAACCAGTACCGGGCAGTCGAGCCGTTCCAGCTTCGACGAATCCAGGGTCGAGAATTCTGCCGCCACTCCGGCATGCAGGACTGCGCCGACGATGGACACTCGCGGGTCCGACTCGTCGTCTCGCGCGACGGTCATCGAGTACAGAGCGCGCTGTTCCCGAAAATACGAGCGGCCACTGACGACCGGATCCCAGAACACCATTCCCGTCAGAGGGCCGCACCGATCCGCCACGGATGCGGCGAGCAGCGAGCCGGCTCGCAGACCCACGACCGCAACATCGCGAACACCGCACTGCCGAACGAAATCGACCGCCGTGACGACGCTGCGTTGCCACTGCTCGACGATGCCGTCGTCGTCCTGTGCACCGGACGAGTCGCCCGTTCCCGGGTAGTCGAAGCGCAGTACGAGCAGGCCTCGAGCGCAGAGGCGCTGAGCCAGGAGGACCAGACCGCGGTACGAGTCGACCTGCTCCTTGCCGAGCGGCGGTGCCAGTACGACGGCACCGCGGGCAACCGATCCCTCGGGAACGTGCACGGCACCGAGCAGCGGCGATGTTGCCGACCCGAACCAGGTGGACTGTCTGCCCGGTACGCCTGCCTCGGTGATCAGTAGCTGTTCGAGCTCGTCGGTACGGTTGTCGGCGGACTCGGATGTCGCCGTATTCGTGGTGTTCACAGCGCGCTCCGATCGCTGGTAGGGATATCGACGTCGGCTACCGACGTCACGAGCGAAGCGACCTCGGCCACTTGTTGCGGTCGATCCCGTGGGTCCGCAACAGCGCCAGCGCAATACGCTCCATGCCGAATCCGACGCAGGCACTGTGAGCAGGTTCGCCGTCGGCGGTGCTGATGTCGAAGGTGTGGCCGAAGTGATCGCGATGGCAGTTGCACGAGACCACGGCCGTGCCGTCGTCCAGGTCTCCGTACAGCCGCACGACCAGCTCGGTCTTGAGGTTCTCGTTGCGTTGATTGGCCGCGAGCATGCGACCTGCCCGACCGAAGAACGGATCGTTGGCGATCACCGCTTCCGCCTCGAGACCCAGATCGGCCAGTACCTCCAGGCCGCGCTGCACCCACCTCTCCCGGTGGGCGACGGCGTCGTCCGGAGTGCCGACCCGCACGATCTCGTGCATGCGGAAGGCCTGCATGCGAGCAGGGTCGACGGCAGGCTCGTGCCGAAAGCAGTACCCGTAGATGTCGTACGTCGTCCCGCCGGACGGGAGTACGGACGGCAACATCGAGTACGACGGGTGACATGCCGCGGACACCAGCATCGTCCCGGCCGACTCGAGGTGGTGATCCCAGTCCTTGCCCTCGGACCGATCGGCTAGCAGCGCGGCATGGGCCTTGTTGTCGCCGTCGAACGTGTTGATGGCACCGGTGAGATTGGGGAACGACGCGATGTAGTCGGTCTTCTCGAATGCTTCCCGCGGGAAGACCGGTGGGAATCGGAACCTGGGCACAGCCGTTCCGTGTTCCGACGCGCTCGCGGCCACGACCCGACGGTCGATCGATTCGATGATGTCCTCGAACTCGCCGGACCGGCCGTACAGACCGAGTACCGACGACGGGATCAGCAAGCCGGCGTCGACGAGCTCTTGCCTGAATTCGCTTCGCGCCGAATCCAGTTCGGAGGTCTTGTCCTGTGTCTGGGTCATCATTTGCCTTTGTAGAGAAGCGCGAGTTGAGAGTTGTGCGCGAGGATGCGTTCGTTGCTGACCATGATCGCCGAGCCGTGCGCGTCGCGGAGGTGCCGTCCGATGCTGAAGTCGCCGTCTTCTCGATACCCGGAGATGCCGCAGATCTGCATCGCCTTGCCGACGATGTCGATGACGAGAGTCGACGCCGTCACCTTGACGTTGTTGATCTTGACGGCGAAACCGATGGAACCGAGCTCCTCGGGGGAATCTGCGATGGCCTCGAACTTCGCCGCTGCGCCGAACACGGTGTCGACGAGTTGTTCGTGGGCCACGAACAATTCGGCCAGCCGCAGGGCGGAGGGAGGAGTGACGCCGGGGCTCTTGCTCGCCGCCTTGCGGACGAACTTGCGGGACTTGGACACGGCTGCGTCGGCGATACCGAGCCAGGCCGAGGCCCACAGCACATGGGCGACCGGAAGCATTGTCTGCGAGGAGATCTCGCCGTAGTTGTCGCGCAGAATGCTCGAGCGGTCGGCAACGGCGTCGAGCTGGAAGCCCGGGCTGCAGGTGCCACGAAACCCGAGAGTGTCCCAGTTGCTGGTGCGTTCGAGGGTGACGTCGGGCTTCTGGCACACCACCAGAACCTGATCGCTCGGCGGGCTGTCCACCGTGCGCCGCGCCGTCGCGAGAACGATCTCGGCGTATTCGCCGTACGAAATCACCGGTGCGGTCTTGGCCAGGTGGATGCGGTCTCCGTCGTACTCGACCGCGCAGCTGCTCGAACGCACGTCGCCGCCGATGTTGATCTCCGTCGTCGCCGACGCGACGAGCGGTTGGTCGGCTGCGATCCGGCGCAGCAACGCGTCGGATGTGGGGGTGCCGCCGTGCCTGACGATGCTCAGGATCTGAGACTGGTGCATGACGAAAATCATTGCCGTCGATGCACATTCGGCACCGAGATCGCGTGCTACCCGGGCGAGCTCGGTGAGGGACAGGCCACCGCCGCCGAGCGCCGTCGGTATCGCGGCGGCGAACAGATTTGCCGAGCGCAGAGCGTCGACGGACTCGGCGGGAAACCTGCCCTCGCGGTCGACCTCGGCCGCGAACGTGCGGAGGGTCTTGAGGACGTCGGTGAGGGGCAGTTGCGCGGGGCGACTGTCGGACGAGACCGTCATGGTCGTCAGCCTGCGAGTTGTGCGACAGCAGCTGCGATCGCGTCGATGCTCGCGAACGTGGACTTCTGCAGCATCGAGTCCGGGAATTCGATGTCGAATTCGTCCTCGAGGCCGATCATGACGTTGACACTCGCGTGCGAGGTCAAGCCACTGTCGTAGAGGTCGGAAGCAGAGTCGATGTCCGACGCGGCGACCGGCATCTTGCCGAGCTTGTCCAGCACGTCCCGAATGCGTGCGTCGAACTGCGTACTGAGTGTTTCCATCGTGACGGACCTCCACCGATCGCTTGGGTGCGAGACCGGGCGGCCACGCAAGTCGTACAGGCCGACGGAAAATATTTCGACCCGCAGTCTCCCCAGACCCGGGTAAACAATATCTCAGATTGTTTGAAGCCGATACCGCATACCGAGTGCAAGTTTCGTGACCTACGTCCCGCATGTCGGTTTTCGGCCCGTTTGCTCGTTTCGGCCACACCGAGCGTGCGTACGATAGGTTCCGATCGTCTGTTCATACGGCAAGCAATCGAAGGACAACACTCGATGGGACCAGTCTGCGGCGTGGCCGTGGAGTCGGACGCCCTGCGCATCGCCTACACCGATGGTGACCGCCGCGTCGTCGAGTCCGTCGATCTCGAGCTCACCGATCCGGGCCGCGCGATGCACGACCTGTCCGACCGAATCGGAGCGCGCGGCCCCTTCGACTCCGTCGTCATCACCGGGCGCGAGGCTCGCACCCTGCGCTACACGGA
Organism: Rhodococcus sp. 06-221-2; assembly: GCF_002258365.1. Taxonomy (NCBI): domain Bacteria; kingdom Bacillati; phylum Actinomycetota; class Actinomycetes; order Mycobacteriales; family Nocardiaceae; genus Rhodococcus; species Rhodococcus sp. 06-221-2. Next base: position 229,975 of record NZ_NOYJ01000035.1, on the reverse strand, counting down.
TTTCCCGACGTCGGCGGGCCTGGCTGCATCCGTCGAGACGGTCGACGAGCACTACGCGCTGCTCGCGTTCGTGCGTTCGCTCGACACCCTCGCCGACGCGACGACCGTGCTGGTGCTCGACCTCGGCAGACGCGGAACGTCGGCCTTGGTTCTGAACACCGCCGAAGAAACCGTCGAATGGCACGACCGAACGGAGTCGTTCGGCGGCGAACGCCTCGACGACGTGGTGCAGGGCCTGGTGATGACCAAGGGGATCCTGCCGGAACCGGAAGGGCCCGAGGGTGCCGCGTCCTATCGCACGTTCTTCCGAGAGCTTCGGGAGCTACTGACCACGTCGGCCGGTGTGCGCGCACCCAACAACGGCCCGATGATCCTCGAACGCGACGAGTTCGAGGCGGTCGCCACCCCACTGATCGACGACATGATCGAGTGGGTCGGTCCCCGGACCCCCGACGCGATCGTGTTGCTGGGAGGAGTGGCCAACAGCCCCCTCGTCCAGCGGCGAGTTCGCGCCACCTGGCCGGTGCCGCTCACCGTCCACGACTCGGTGTCGCCGGTTGCCGAGGGCGCGCTGATCAGGGCTGAAATCGGCTCGAAGCAGGCCCCCGATCCGGTAGTGGAACCCTCGCCTGTAGCGGAGGTAGTGGAATCGGAGTCGCCGTCCGAGGTCGAGTCGACGACGCAACCCGAAGCGGAACCGGAACTCGCTCGGGAAGACCCATCGCCACACAAAGCCCGTGGTGTCGGTCGCCGCGGGGTCGCTGCGATTCCGTTGTCGTACCTGTCGACTCTGTCGGACCGCCAGTGGACTCGGCAGGCGGTACTCAAGATCGGCGCCGTGGCGGTGTCGGTCGGAGTCGTGGTTGTCGCGCTGATGTTCGCGGTCTTCGCCGATTTCGACAATGCGCCCAGATCCGTGATCAATACCGACCCCGGTTTCGAGGCAACTCTCGCCGAGATCGCACCCCCGGTCACCGACACACCTCCACCCGACCAACCGGCGGCGGCGGGACCGACCACTCTGACGTACGAGCAGCTCTACGTCGAGCAATATTCGTACACCGGTGAGATGTACCAGCCTCCCGGTGAGGCGTCCGACATCGGTTTCGGCTTCATCGACACCGAAGCCGAACAAGCAGGCCCGTAGGCACCCTTTAGTGCAGCTCGCCGCGAGACGGTACCGTGTGCGGGTGGACTCCCGATGGGGCGTTCACCGAAACCGCCGAACGAAGTGAGGCCGACGATCGTGACTGTGCTGCTTGGGGTGTCCATGGGGACCCGAGCCGTGCGTACGGCGCAGCCCAGAGCAGACCAGTTCGGAGCCTCCGGCGACACCTCGTCCGCCCTGGTCGCCGACGTCGAGCGGCCACTGTTCTTCCGCAACGAACTGATCGACAGTGCCACCGGGGACCTCCCGCACCTGGCCGCCGAATCGATCGGTGCCGCTGCCGAGGTCGAACCCGAACTGTCCACCGGCATCGCCTACCGGGATCCGCGTCAGGCCGATGCGCTGCGCGCCGCCTTCGCCGGTGCTCACCTGAACAACTACCACCTGGTCCCCGAGGTCGAGGCCGTCATCGAATACCTCGCCGTCACCGGTGAGGCGCGAGGTGCCGGCTCTGTCGCCCTGTTCGACCTCGGTAGTTCCGGATTGACGGTCAGCGTCGTCGACCTGACAGCGCGCACGGTGACTGCATCTCAGCGCTCCGGCTCCTACAGCGGTGATCTGATCGACGCCTACGTGCGCAACAATCAGCTCCAGCGCCTCGGTAAGCCGGCGACCGACCCCGACATTGCGCTGTTCGAGAAGCGCTGCCGCATCGCCAAGGAACGCCTGTCCACCCAGGACGCCGTGTGCCTGCCCGACGCGAGCGGGATGATCCTGCTGTCTCGGGAGAATTTCGAACTGCTGATCACAGACCTGCTCGACGAGGCGATCGAGTTCGCCCGCGAGGTCATGATCGGTGCCAACGTGCCGATCGACGCGGTCGTGTTGATCGGTGGTGGTGCCCGCATGCCCATCGTCCAGCAGCGCGTGGGCCCACTGCTCGAACTGCCCTCGATTGTCCCGACCGAGCCCGAGACGGTGGCCGCACGCGGAGCAGCATTGGCCGCGCGGCCGAATTCGCGCACCAGAACCGCTCCGGACCGTACCGCGCGCGACGCGCAGGCAAGCGTGCCGAGACGTCGACACACGGACAGCGCCGCTGTTGTCCCGCCGGCTCCGGTGGCACCGCCGGTGCCTGTGGTGCCACCTGCGCCCGAGCCGATGATGCCTGCGCGTTCGGAGTCGCAGCATGCCGCACCGCTGGTGGCGACGCCGAGCTCGACTCGTCCCGTGCCCGCACGTCCGTGGATTGCCGCCGCATCGGTGACCGAATCGGCTTCTGCAGCAACCGGTTTTGAATCCTCGAAATTCGCCGACGCGCCCGCCGATATTCCCGAGCCGTCGACCGTGGAGGCTCAGCCTTCGTCGGAATCGACTGCGGTGCACGAGATTTCCGAGAACGGAGTGGGTGAGGTCTCTGCCGTCGCCGTGGAAGCGTCTGCAGTACAGCCGGTGTCGCATACGTCCGCCACCGATGCTGCCGCCGACACCGTCGAGGACGGTAAGCCTGTTCCGTTCCAGCTGAAGAACATCTACTGGCTCGACGCCGATTACGACGACGACGACGGTGAAGACGATCGCACTCGCGCACGGCGCAGGCTGCGGACCGGCGGAGTGCTCGCGTTCTGCGCGGCAGCGGTGGTCGCCGTGTCCGGCTTCATGTTCACCCACCAGAACTCTCCGCAGGTAGTGGACACCTCGGTCAGTCGCGACCAAACCGATACTCCGGTGGTCACGACGGTGCCGACGACGACGCCTGCTCCCGTCCTGTTGCCGCCACCGCCTGCGCCGGAACCGACCACCACTGTGGAGCCGACGACCGAGCAGCCGGAAACCACGTGGGAACAGCCGGTCACGACCACCGAGACCACGACGGTCGAGCCGCCGCCGGCACCGGTCGAGTCCGTTCCGCCCGTCACGACGCAGCAACCGCCGCCGCTGATTCCGGGCTTCCCGGACTTCACGTTGCCGGGCTTCCCGCCGATTGTGCCGCCGGCACCCTGATCGGTTCTACTTGTCCGCGTTCGTGTTTCGCGGCCTGATGTGCTCGAAGATCAAGATGGTCTCGGTCGCCGCAACGGCAGGGTCGGCACTGAGATTCTCGACGACGAAATCGCGCAGGGTGGCCGTGTCGACGGTTGCCACATGCACCAGGAAGTCGTCGGCCCCGGCAATGAAGTAGATGTTCAGCGTTTCCTTTCGGGACGCGATCTTCGAACCGAATTCGCTGATCCGCCGTCGAGCATCCGCTTGCAGCCGAACCGAGATCATGGCCTGAATGCCCTGCCCGAGGGCCTCGGGGTCGATGTCGGCGTGGAAGCCGCGGATGACGCCGCGTTCGACAAGCGCCCGAACTCGGGTGAGGGCAGTGGACGGCGCGATCCCTGCTGCGGCCGCCAGCGCATTGTTCGGTGTGCGTGCGTCTCGACGCAGTTCGTCGAGCAGAATGTGGTCGATTCGGTCCAGGGCGACGGACCGAACATCATTCGATCGAGCCCCCTCATCGACCGGCTGAAATGAACTATCTGCATCCATGGCCCGACGATACAGAATTTTGTTCACATCCATTGCAGCAATTCCGCACATAATTCATAGTTGGCGTACCCACGGAGCGTCGCTTCGGTCACCGCCACTGCAGGAGGACGTCATGAAAATCGGAATTCCACGCGAGATCAAGAACCACGAATACCGGGTGGCCATCACCCCGGCAGGCGTGCACGAACTTGTCTCGCGAGGACACGAAGTGATCATCGAAACCGAAGCCGGCGCCGGTTCGTCGTTCACCGATACCGATTACAAAGCCGCAGGCGCGCAAATTTTCACCGACGCGGTTGCCGTCTGGGACGCGGCCGATCTCCTGCTCAAGGTCAAAGAACCCATCGCCGAGGAGTATTCACGCCTGCGCAAGGGTCAGGTGCTGTTCACCTACCTGCATCTTGCGGCGTCAAAGGCCTGCACCGACGCGTTGCTGGCGTCGGGCACCACGTCCATTGCCTACGAAACCGTCACTGCCGCAGACGGATCGCTGCCCCTGCTCGCGCCGATGAGCGAAGTTGCCGGCCGTCTGGCACCGCAGGCCGGTGCCTACCACCTGATGTCGAGTGAAGGTGGCCGCGGCGTACTGATGGGTGGCGTACCGGGAGTGCGTCCCGCCAACGTCGTCGTGATCGGAGCCGGCGTCTCCGGAAAGAACGCCACCGCAATCGCTTTCGGTATGCACGCCGACGTCACCGTACTGGATCTCGATGTCCGAGCGCTGCGCGCGATCGACGATCAGTATCGCGGTGCCGTCAAGACAGTGGTGTCGAACGCATACGAACTCGAACAGGCCGTGCTGGCTGCCGATCTGGTCATCGGAGCCGTACTCGTCCCCGGAGCGAAAGCGCCGAAGCTGGTGTCGAACAGCCTGGTTCAGCGCATGAAGCCGGGATCGGTTCTGGTCGACATCGCCATCGATCAGGGCGGCTGCTTCGAGGACTCGGTGGCCACCACCCACGCCGATCCCACCTACAAGGTGCACGAATCCGTTTTCTACTGCGTGGCCAACATGCCCGGAGCCGTGCCACGTACCTCGACGTACGCGCTCACCAATGCCACCCTGCCCTACGTGGTTGCCCTGGCCGATAAGGGTTGGGAAGCCGCCTGCGCCGCGGACCCCGGTCTGAAAGCGGGCCTGAGCACCAATGAGGGTGAGCTGCTGTCCGCGACCGTTGCGGCTGCGTTCGCCTGACCGAGCGGCTTCGCCGCACGTGCACGAAAGATCGGTGCCTGCTACGAGTTTCCACTCACGTGCGGCGAAGCCGCTCTACGCGCTGTGGCGGCCCGAGCCCCGCGATCGTGTGGGCTTGGCCTGCCGCGGCGAAGAGGGCATCCGCGACGAGGTGAGCGGCCGAGCCAGCAGGACGGCGATGGCGGTGGTGAGCGGTACCGACAGGGCCAGCGCGACGCCACCGACGGACGACCGCACGATTTCGATCGCCACGGCGTCGCCGGTCAACACGTCCTGGATCGACCGGTCGGCGACGCTGAAGAGCAGGAGCAGCGGCAGCGCACCACCGGCGTACGCGAGTACCAGGGTGTAGACGGTACTGGCGATGTGATCGCGCCCCACCCGCATCGCGGCGGTGAAGATCTCGCGCCGCGACGCCGTCTCGTCCACCGATGCCAACTCGAAGGCCGCCGAGGCCTGGGTGATCGTCACGTCGTTGAGCACACCGAGCGAGCCGATGATGAAGCCGGCCAACAGCAGACCGGTGACGCTGACATTGCCGATGTACGTCTGCACCGCGGTGTTCTGTTCCTCCGACAACCCGGTGAGGTGCGTCATCCGAATCGCGACGTAGGACAGCACTGCGGCAACGCCCATCGAGGTCAGAGTGCCCAGGAGCGCCGAGCTGGTCCGCAGGTTGACGCCGTGTGCCAGATACAGCACGGCGTAGAGAATGATCGCGCCGGCGACCAGCGCGACCGGAATGGCCGGAGCGCCGTCGAGCAGAGCCGGCAGCATGAACACCACCAGCACGGCGAACGCGATGAGCAGGCCCACCAGCGCGCGGAATCCTCGCCAGCGGGCCACGACGCAGATGACCACGGCGAACACGCCGACGATCAACCCGAGCGGAAGCCCGCGGGAATAGTCGTTGAAGGAGTATCGGACTCCACCGGAGGGGTCTGTCTGCAGAACCAGCCGGATGTCCTCACCGGCGCTCAGAGTCGGTTGGCCGGGACCCGGTGCGATCTCGAGTACCGTCCTTTTGCCTGCGTCCTCACCGGTGGTGATGTCGACGATGCTGCGCTGACATTCGTACGAGTCGTTGACCGCAGGGGTCGGGTTGCCGGTGAATGCTCGACCTGCGTCGGGACTCCCGCAGGGCCCGATGCTCTGCGAGGTGATGGTGCCCGCCTCGGTGGACACTGCACCGCCACCCGAGGTCTGGAACGGCAGCGGGATGTCGATGCTCTGTTTGCTGGGCCAGAGCGCGAAGGCCCCGGCGATGACGGCTATGGCAATAGCGATCAGCAATCCGACGACGACCTTGGCTGCCACCGGTCCCAACGGCACGGGGGAGTCGCTGTGGCCGTGACCGTGACCCACATGAGAAGTGGAGCCCGGCGAGATGCCGTCCGAGGGTTGCGTGCCGTGTGGTTCCACGGTGCAAGGCTAGTACGGGGCCGGATCGTTACCGGCCGGGTACTCGGCCGATGCGAGGAGCTCGGTGGCGGGGAGCAGGGGGGGCGTCCCCCGCCACCACCTGATCGACCCGGGGGGGATGGGTACGAACAGGGCTCGCGGGCACCGAAGTGCCGTCCGCCAATGTACAGATGAATCGCGGCGGAGGCGGGATCACCCCGGTGTTTTGTCCATCACTTTCAACTACTTGTCGGTAACTTCGAGCCTCACTGTTTGTACGAGGACAGGAAGTTGCCGAACCTCTCGATCGCAACGGCCAGATCGCGCGCCCACGGCAGTGTCACGATCCGCACGTGATCATGACCGGGCCAGTTGAATCCGGTGCCCTGCACCACCAGGATCTTCTCCTGCAGCAGCAGGTCCTGTACGAGCTTCTCGTCGTCGTAGATCTCGTGCACCTCGGGATCGAGTCGCGGGAATGCGTACAGCGCACCGCGCGGCTTGACGCACGAGACCCCGTGAATGGCGTTGAGCTTCTCCCACGCGACATCTCGCTGCTCGAGCAGCCGCCCGCCGGGCAGGATCAGATCTTCGATGCTCTGATACCCACCCAGAGCAACCTGAATGGCGTGTTGGGCAGGCACATTGGGACACAGACGCGTCGACGCGAGCAGGTCGATACCCTCGATGAACCCCGCGGCGTGCTTCTTCGGGCCGGTGATCGCGAGCCATCCGGCACGGTAGCCGGCCACGCGATACGCCTTGGACAGACCGTTGTACGTCAGGCACAGCAGATCCGGAGCCAGGCTCGCCAGCGAGGTGTGCTCGGCGTCGTCGTAGAGAATGCGGTCGTAGATCTCGTCGGCGAGCAACAGCAGCTGATGCTTGCGCGCCAGATCGACGATGCCCTGCAGGACCTCCTTGGAGTACACCGCACCCGTTGGATTGTTGGGATTGATCACCAGCAGCGCGACGGTCTTCGGAGTGATCTTCGACTCGATGTCGGCGAGATCGGGATTCCACCCGTTCTCCTCGTCACACATGTAGTGCACCGCCTTGCCGCCGGACAGCGTCGTCATCGCCGTCCACAACGGGTAGTCCGGGGCCGGAATCAAGACCTCGTCGCCGTCGTCCAGCAGCGCCTGCATCGTCATCGTGATGAGCTCGGAGACGCCGTTACCGAGGTAGATGTCGTCGACGTCGAGATCGGGGAAGCCCGGTTCGAGCTCGTAGCGCGTCACGATGGCACGTCGAGCCGACAGGATTCCCTTCGACTCCGAGTAGCCCTGAGCCACCGGTAGCGCCGCGATCATGTCTCGTACGATCACGTCCGGAGCCTCGAACCCGAACGGAGCCGGATTACCGATGTTGAGCTTCAGGATGCGATGGCCCTCGGCCTCGAGCCTGGCCGCATGCGCGTGTACCGGTCCGCGGATCTCGTACAGCACGTTCTGCAGCTTGGTCGACTGCTGCAACGTGCGATAACGCGGCTGTGGGTGGATCTGCGGAGTGCTCACCCGTCACATCGTGCCAGGTGAGTGCCGTGGGAATCCACGAGGTTGTCGTTCGGGCACCGCTGTTTCACTGGGCCGTGTCGGTGGCAGGTGGAACAATCTCGTTCCATGTGCGGACGGTATGCCAGTACCCGGAGTGACAGCGACCTGCAGGCGGTCTTCGAGATCGCCGAGACAGTGGGCGACGAGGTGCCGCCGTCGTACAACGTCGCCCCCACCCAGACCATCAGGACGGTGCTCGAACGCGCGCCCAAGGACGAACCCGAGTCCGACGCCGTGCGCCAATTGCGTTCGGTGCGATGGGGATTGATTCCGTCGTGGGCGAAGGACGCGAAGATCGGGTCCCGGCTCATCAACGCCAGGTCCGAGACGATCACCGAGAAGCCGTCGTTCAAGAAGGCCGCAAGCCGTCGGCGCTGCATCATTCCGGCCGACGGGTACTACGAGTGGGAAAAGCGCGACGGTGCCAAAGTGCCGTATTTCCTGCACGAGCAGGGCGTGCTGGCGATGGCGGGTCTGTACGAACTGTGGCGAGACCCCACCAAGGCCGACGACGACGAGGACCGCTGGGTGTGGTCGGCCACCGTGCTCACCTCGCCTGCTGCGGACGCCCTCGGGCACATCCACGATCGCTCACCTGTTGTGCTGCCCCCGGAGCTACGGGCGAGCTGGCTCGATCCGACGCTGACGGACCTGAGCGACGTGTCCGAGCTGCTGGCCGCGATACCGGAGCCACGGCTCGAGCCCTACGAGGTGAGTACCGCGGTGAACAGTGTGAAGAACAACAGCCCCGAGCTGTTGACTCCGGTCTAGCCCTGACCGTCGGTGCGGTGCCGGCAGATGTCGATCATCGCGGCTCGTTCGCTCGCAGTCAGGTCGTCGGCCACCGGGGAATCGAGGATGCGCTCGAGTCGCCGGAAGTAGGTGGACGCATCGACCCCGAACGCCACGTAGATGTCCTCGGCACTGCCGCCGCCGTACCCGTGCCAGGTACGACCGAAGGTCAGAATCTCGTGGTCGACGGAGTGGGTGGTGGTCCGGCGCATGATCTCTCCCTCGTGCTGCGTCCCACCATCATCTGTGTCGCGGTTGAAGGTGCGATGAACAGCGCGTTACGTGCGTGTGGAGTTCACTAGGGTGGAGCAGGTGACCGCTCTCGCGTACGGATCCTGGCCCTCGCCCATCACCGCAGCCGACCTGTCGTCGGCCGGCCACCCCGTCGAAGGTGGACGATTCGTCGGACACGAGATCTGGTGGTCCGAGGTGCGGCCCACCGAACAGGGCCGAACCGCGATCTGCCGCCACGTCGACGGACAGGTCGAGGCAATCCTGCCGGCACCGTTCAATGCCCGCACCCGCGTTCACGAATACGGCGGCGGCGCATGGACGGCAACGCCGAACGGCGATCTGGTGTTCGCCGAATTCTCCGATCAACGCATCTACCGACTCACCCCCGGCGACGCACCGCGACCGCTCACCCCGGCCCCGGCTATGGCGTCGAGCATTCGGTACGGGGAGCTGTCGGTGGCCGGTACCGACGTGATCGCCGTCCGCGAGACGCACGACGCCGGAGCTGTCACCCGAGACATCGTTGCGATCGACCTCGGCGGCGGCGGAGTGCGCTCACTGGTCTCGGGATCGAATTTCCTTGCCTACCCCAGGCTTTCACCCGACGGCAGCCGCATCGCGTGGATCGCCTGGAACCATCCGCAGATGCCCTGGGACGGAACAGAACTGCGGGTCGCATCGCTGGCGGATCCGTCGTCGTGGACTGTATTGGCGGGTTCGACCGAGGAATCGGTGTTGCAGCCGGAATGGATCGACGACGAGTCGCTGTACGTCATCAGCGACCGAAGTGGTTGGTGGAACCTGTATTCGGTCACGCTGGACGGCGCAGCGACGCCGGTGTCGACCCTCGATGCAGACTTAGGTGCCCCGCTCTGGCAACTCGGAGCCCGCTGGTACGACGTTCTCGACGACGGCAGGCTGCTGACCGTTCGCACCGTCGGGACCGATACGCTCGCCGTTCTCGACCCCGCCACCGGCACCCTCGACGACATCGAACTCGACGGAGTGACTTCGGTGGGGCTCGGGGGACGGCTCGGATCAACAGTTCTGCTCCGGGGCGGCGGCGCTCAGGTGCCGTCGGGACTGTTCGCAGTCGACCTGGCCACCCGCGAATTACGCAGTGTGCGTTCGAGTTTCGAGTCGATACCGGATGTCGAATACCTGCCCGCGGGGCGTCAGGTCACCTTCCAGGGACCGGATCGCGAAGTGCATGCCATCGCGTACGCACCACGTAACCCGTCCTACGAGGGTTTGGACGGCGAACTACCGCCGTACGTCGCGTTCGTGCACGGCGGTCCGACGGCTCATGTGGCACCGGCGTTGAACCCGGTGTTCGCGTACTTCACCAGCCGCGGCATCGGCGTCGTCGATGTGAACTACGGCGGGTCCAGTGGTTACGGGCGCGAATACCGTAACCGGTTGCGTGGGCAGTGGGGCGTGGTCGACGTCGAAGACACCATCGCCGCGGTCCGTGGATTGGCCGACGCCGGCCTCGCCGACCCGAACCGGCTGGCCGTCGAAGGTGGTTCGGCAGGTGGCTGGACTGTGTTGGCCGCGCTCACGTCGTCCGACGTATTCGCCTGCGGTGCCTCGTACTTCGGCGTCGCCGAACTGGAGATGTTCGTCGCCGAGACGCACGATTTCGAGTCCCGCTACATCGACGGGCTCATCGGGCCGCTGCCCGAGGCCCTCGATCTGTATCGCACCCGCGCGCCGGTGAACAACGTCGACGGACTCTCGTGCCCGGTACTGCTGCTGCAGGGTCTCGACGATCCCATCGTGCCGCCCTCGCAGGCCGAACGATTCCGAGACGCCATGGTGGAGAAGGGGATACCGCACGCCTACCTCACGTACGCCGGTGAGTCCCACGGATTCCGCAAACTCGAAACACAGGTGAACGCCCGAGAATCGGAACTGTCGTTCTACGGGCAGGTCATGGGATTCACCCCACCCGGAATCCCCGAACTGGAGCTGTGGCGCCCGTCTAGCTGAGTGGTGGGTGTGCGCGCTTCGCCTCGAGAAATTCGAGCAGCGCGCTGGGGATCGCGCAGTACTTGCTGTTGCCGACGGACAGTTTGCTGCCCGCCTCGAACGCCGCCTTCGACGGGCCGTTGTGCTCGATCACCAATGCACAGAGGCGCTCGTCGGTGCGGCCGGACTCGCAGCACTTCTCGACATGCGCTCGATCGTCGGGCGAGAGCGCCGTCCACCACTCGTCGTAGCGGCGAAAGAGCTTGTCCGCGTCGTCGGTCATGCCTGCTCCTACTTCTTCGGGTATGCAGTTCGGTTCCGACCATACTCACGATGTCCGATTCGTCCACCGCCGCGGGGGTCCAGCAGGGACTTCACACCCGTACCGACGACTGCGCGCCCCTGCTCTGAAGTGAGCAGGGGCGCGCAGTCGGTAAAAAAGGGTGTGAGGTTACTTCCGGCGACCCGGAACCTTTGCACCCGGAGCGAATCCGAGTCCGCCGGCCTTCGGCTTGGGCGGAGTGCGATCATCCGAACCGTTGGATGTGGTCTCGGCCGCAGTGTCCGACGCTTCTGCCTTCGGAGCCTCTGCTTCCGGTACCTCGGCCTCTGGGGCTTCGGTGATCGGTGCTTCCGTGACCGGTGCCTCTGCTTCCGGTGTCGGCTCGGCCTTTTCGGGCTCTGCTGCAGCCGGCTCGGCTGGTGTCGCCGCAGGTGCAGCGGCGGCCGCACCCGGTGTCCGCGCACCGGGCTTCTTGAATCCGGACTTCACGGCCAGACCCTTGGGCTGGACGGTCGGCTTGGACTCTGCTGCTACGGATTCGGTTGCAGCAGCTTCGGTGGCGGGTGCCTCGGACGCCGTTGCCTCGGCAGCCGGTGCTTCAGCAGTAGGTGCCTCAGCAGCAGTAGGAGCCTCGGACGCAGGGGCTTCGGTGGCAGGCTTGCCCGGTGCCTTGGCTCCCGGCTTCTTGAATCCGGACTTCACGGCCAGACCCTTGGGCTGGACGGTCGGCTTGGATTCTGTGGCTACGGATTCAGTTGCAGCAGAAGGTGATTCCGCTGCATCATCGGCCGCTTCCGGGGCGGGTGTCGACGCCGCAGGAGCACTGTCGGCGGGCTTGCCGGGTGCCTTCGCGCCGGGCTTCTTGAATCCGGACTTGACGGCCAGACCCTTGGGTTTGACGGTTGGAGTCGACTCGGAGGCCTCTGCGGGAGCAGGTGCTTCGGTTGTCGAGGGAGTGTCGGCAGGTGCCGGGGCAGCCGCCTTCGCGCCGGGTGCCTTGCCCTTCATCTGCAGACCCTTGCCACCGGGTGCCTTGCCACCGGCCAAACCGAGGCCCTTTGGCTTCGATGCGTCCGCGGCAGTATCGGCCGAGTTCCCCGACGTCTTGTCGGCTTCGGCGTTGGCGGGCGCAGAACCGGGTGCCTTGGCTCCGGGAGCTTTCGCAAGTCCCTTCATCTTCAGGCCGCCAGCAGCCTTGGCCGGCTGCGCCTTCTTCGTCTCGGCTTCGGGATCGCCGCCTTCGGCTGCGACCTCGATCTCCTCGACGCGCCCCTTCTCCTCGACGGCTGCGACCTTTTCGGTGGCCAGCTTCTCTTCGGGAGTCTGCTCGCGGGGGATGACCTTGATGTTCTCGGCCAATACCGAGGACTCGACGCGGGTGATCGATTCGAGCATCAGCTGCGCGACGTCGACAACCTCGACGCCCTCGTGTGCGCCGCCTTCCTGCCGTGCGGTGACACCGTCGGTGAGCATGACGCGGCAGAACGGGCAGCCCGTGGCGATCTTCTTCGGGTTGGTCGCTAGCGCCTCGTCGACCCGGTCGATGTTGATGCGCTTGCCGATGTTCTCTTCCATCCACATACGAGCGCCACCGGCACCACAGCACATGGACCGCTCACCGTGACGCGGCATCTCCTTGAGGTTGGAGCCCGACGCGGCCATGAGCTCACGCGGGGCGTCGTACACCTTGTTGTGACGGCCGAGGTAGCACGGATCGTGATACGTGATGTCCTGGCTGACCGAGGCCACCGGGATCAGCTTCTTCTGCCGCACGAGACGGTTGAGCAGCTGCGTGTGGTGGACCACCTCGTAGTCACCGCCGACCTGCGGGTACTCGTTGCCGAGTGCGTTGAAGCAGTGGGCGCAGGTGACGACGATCTTGCGCTTGCTCTGCTCGACGCCGTCGAACACGTTGTTCAGTGTTTCGATGTTCTGCATCGCGAGCTGCTGGAACAGGAACTCGTTCCCTGCGCGGCGGGCGGAGTCGCCGGTGCAGGTCTCGTCCGCGCCCAGCACCATGAACTTCACGCCTGCGGTGGCGAGCAGTTCGGCGACGGCCTTGGTGGTCTTCTTGGCGCGGTCCTCGTAGGCTCCGGCGCAGCCGACCCAGAAGAGGTACTCGTAGTCCTGGAACGAATCGGCGTCCTGGCCGAAGACCGGGATGTCGAAGTCCATCTCGTTGATCCAGTTGAGGCGGTCCTTGGAGTTCTGGCCCCACGGGTTGCCCTTGTTCTCCAGGTTCTTGAACAAGCCGGCGAGCTCGGACGGGAACTCGGACTCGATCAGCACCTGGTAGCGACGCATGTCGATGATGTGGTCGACGTGTTCGATGTCCACCGGGCACTGCTCGACGCACGCACCGCAGGTGGTGCAGCTCCACAGCACCTCGGGATCGATGATGCCGCCTTCGATGGCGTCGGCGACGAGCTTGCGATCGGCTTCGTCACGAGCGTTCTGCGGAATGGCGTCGAGGGCCTTCTGGTCGACGTTGCCCTCGGCATCGACGAGTCCGACCTCGTCGCCGGCCATGTCCTTCTTGCCGCCGGCCAGCAGGTACGGGGCCTTGGCGTGGCTGTGATCGCGCAGCGACATGATCAGCAGCTTGGGGGAGAGGGGCTTGCCGGTGTTCCAGGCGGGGCACTGCGACTGGCAGCGGCCGCACTCGGTGCACGTGGTGAAGTCGAGCCAGCCCTTCCAGCTGAAGTCCTCGATCTTGCCTGCACCGAACGCGTCGACGTCGGGATCGGCCTCTTCCATCTCGAGGACCTTGCCGCCGGACATCATCGGCTTGGCGGCACCGAGGGCGACGGTGCCGTCGTCCATACGCTTGAAGTAGATGTTGGGGAAGGCCGTGAAGCGGTGCCAGGCGACGCCCCAGTTGATGCGGGTGCCCACGATGTAGAGCCAGATCATGCCGGACATCAGCTTGATCAGAGCAAAGATCGACACCATGTTGGAGTTGGCCGGCAACAGCTCGGCGAGGCGCATCGTGAAGAAGTCGGTGTAGGGGTTCGCGTGTCCGTAGGTGGCGATCTTGCCCGCCTTGACGAACACCATGCCCAGGCCCTCGATGAGGACAACGGCCTCGACGAAGTAGGCGGCCTTGAACCCGGAGCCGGCGAAGCGTGACTGACGCTCGGGCTTACGCGGGTGGTTGAGCTGGCGAATGATGATCAGCGTGGTGATGCCGATGACGGTGCCGAGCCCGAGAATCTCGTCCATCAGGTGGTAGACGGCGGTGTCGCCGACGATGGGCCAGTGGAACTCGGGGTTGAACGTCTGACCGTAGGCCTCGAACCAGAACACGGACCCGACCATGAAGCCGATCATCACCAGCCAGTGCGCCCAGCCGACGGTGCGGAACTTGACCATCTTGGTGTGCGCGGCGAACTCGATGATCATCTGCTTGAAGCGGGGGACGATCGGTCGCCAACGGTCGGGTGCCGGCTGACCCAGCCTCACGATGTTGAACATGCGCAGGGCGCCACGAATGAAGGCGTACCAACACACGAGGCTGAGCAGAGCACCGACTGTGCCCAACGTGATCGTCAGGGCGTTCATGTCGCGGCCTTTCGTTCAGTGGCAGCTGGAGCAGCTACCGCGGGTCCAGCCCGTCGAGAGGAATACAGCGATGTTACCTGCCAGTAGATCGCGAAATCTACCGACGGGTAACTTAGGTCAGAATCGCCTGGAGCGACGCTGGTGGTTGTGCGCACGAGACCGTCCGACGGGTGGGCTGAACTCGTCAGTAGGTTGTCGCCCGCATCACGTTAGGCGTACGGGCTTGTGACTCCTGCGAGAAGGCAGACCTAACCCGGCCGAATCGGCCCGATGTCCGAGGTTTACCAACGGCTGCGGCGTGGAAGAAAAAGGCCGATTAAACCGAACGAAAGTGCGGTCTTTCTGTCCGATTCGGGCGTTGTGATTGTTCATAACTTTTCGGACACGGTAAAGGGTCGGTAGCACAACGACCGGTCTGATTGATGGTTTACACTGCCTGTGGACCAGAGGTGCGAGGACGTCATTCGGGGTGATGTCGCGTTCGACGGTTTGCCGCCAAAAGCACTGCAGCACATGCACAGAAACGGAACACAACACCACATGAAACTCAGCAAACTGGTCGTCACCTCGGCTCTCGTAGCAGTTGCTACGGGTCTGGCCAGCGGAACCGCCTACGCGCAGCCCGACACCAGCGCCACGACCCCCGACACGAACTACTCCGTCGAGCTCGAAGACCGCACCATCGTCACCACCATCGATGCGGGCGTCTTCAAGGTTGCCGACGACGGCAAGACCGTCGACGTGCTCGACGCCGCCGACAACACACTCGTCACCCTCCCGCTGTCGTTCAACCTCGGCGGACTGAACTTCCCGTACGAGCAGAACGTCGACGACAACGGTAAGACCCTGCGTCTGGTGCCGCAGCTCGACCTCTCCAAGGCCTCGGCCAACTCGCGCAGCATCGGCGCGACGACCGTTGCCTCGCCCGAGGAAAACCTCAAGGCGCAACAGAACTTCTCGTCGCAGCTCGGAATTGCTACCGCGATTGGAACCCTGACCGGTTCCGCAATCGGTGCGGTGATCGGTTGCATTGTGACTCTCCCCGCAGGCTGCATCCCCGGCTTGGTGACCGGTGCGGGAGCAGGTGGAATCATCGGCACCATCGCTGTCGGCGGGCCCGGCTTGGTCGTTGCCGGAATCGATCTGCTGAACACGTTGAACGCTGCTCCCGGAACGTCGGTCTGGGCCAAGTAGTCACAGCGCATTCTTCGAAAGAACCCACGATCTCGTCGAGGTCGTGGGTTCTTTTGTGTTGTCAGGCAGCAGGATTGGTGGCGACGGCTGCGGTCGATGCGTCGGCTTCGAGGAATGCGATGGGCGTCGAGCAGGCGGCGCGCAGTGCCCGTCGGATGGTGTCGGCATCGACGACGTGCGAGTGGAACGACGCGGCGACGCGAATGGAGTCGCGTAGCCGTGCGGTCGTCAGGGTGATGTGTCCGTGGCTCGCGGGTGCCACCATGACTCGGTACGAGCCCTGTGTCTCGCCGACGAAGGCGATGTCGTTCAATCGGGCATGCCGGCCCATGTCGGACAAGGCCAGACGGATGGTGTCGGGTGCGGTGGGCGGCGGGGTGTCGGTCGCGCGGGCGGAGCGCAACCTGGCCAGTTTCGAGCGAAGTGCGACCAGCATCAGGTTTGCGATCGGGTGCCCGCAGTCGATGATTCGGCGCCATTGGCGGGACAGGAGAACGGTGTCGGTCGTGTCGGGGAGGTAGACGTCGATACCGGCCGACAGGTTCGCAAGGGTGGTCAGCTCGGGTGGTAGGTACCGGCGAACGTCGAACAGCACTTTGGCGACATCGTCGACGGCCAGTCCTTCGGCGCGCAGTGCGGCATCGAGGGCGGCGAAGAACAGGATCGAGATCGACTGTCCGGGTCGGTGGTCGTCTCGCCACCTCGCCAGTTCTCGGGTGCACTCGATCGTGGCGGCCGCGGCCACCACCTCGACGGGTGAGCCTGCGGCGGTCGGTGACGCCTGTGTAGATGCCGTCTGCGTAGATGCCGTCTGTGTGGACCCGTGACCGGCCGACCCGCCACCTGCATGTTTACGTCCGCACACTCCGATACTCGGGTGAATGCGTGAGCGCAGCAGCTGCGCAACTCGCCCGGGATCGGTTCCGAAACAGCGCATCGCGGCTACGGCGAGCGGGTGATGCGTCTGCGCTGATGTCGCCCAGCGGGGCACTATGCCGTTGCGAGCGTCGGCATCAGCGAGTGTGTGGGAGAGGTTGATGATCATCTGACCGTCGCCGAGCCCGTGATCCATGTAGAACACCACGTGGTCGCCGCGCACCGTGATGGACAGTGGCTCGGCGGGGTCGTGCGTGGCCATTAGCTGCGACATCGCGGTGTCGTAGTCGTCCTCGGTGATCGCGGAGTCTTCCCGGACGGCGTGCAGTGGAGCATCGGGATCGTATCGCCAGCGACGGGTGCCGGAATCGGGACGTAGGCCCACTCGCGCGGCCGGGCCGACGCTCATTGTCGTGCGTAGCGCCCGGCGGATGCCGTCGACGCCACCATGATCGACAGGACCGAAAGCCACCACGGTCCAGTTGCCCGCAAGCGCGACATCGGTCTCGTGAACCGTGACGTGCGAGGGAAAGACCACGTTCATCGCGTAGGTCCCTTCCGATAGACGGCTTTACTTCTTGTTTATGAAAGCCTCAGAAGCAGTATGAACTCAAATGCGTATTCCAGCCAACTCTGAGTACGATGTAATGGAGTCAAACAAACTATTGGACAGGAAACGGGAGTTGTGGACGGAGTCAGCGAAGTGCAAGTACTCGCGGTCTCGCTGTCGACATCGGTGGGCGGAACCGATCACAGTCTGCGAAACGTGGCGCTGGCATTACAGCCCCTGGGCGTGACCGTCACTCTGGGTGCGCCCGGTGGCAGCGACACCGAACAGTGGTGGCGAGCAGCCGGCCTGTCGTTCCTGCCACTCGACCTGCCGCAACGCATCGGAATCCATCGTCAGGGCGAGAAGTCTTTGCATCCCCTCGGCGGGCTCGCGGCGCAGGTGCCGAAGAGCGCACGCACGGTGTCGATACTTCGGCGAGCTGCCCGCGACTTCGACGTCGTGCATTCCAACCATCTGCTGCTGCACCCCGACGCGGTGCTCGCGTCCCGACTCGCACGCACCCCGGTCGTCGTCGAATTTCACGACATCGTCCCCGCCGGACCGGGGCGCACACTGCTCGCCGCGATCGCGGCGACGGCAACCCACACGGTGGCCGTCAGCACGGCCGCAGCACAGCAACTCGCGTCGTGTGCCCGTGGACGGGTGAGCGTGGTGCACCAAGGAATCGACACCACGGCCTTCGCACCGGGTGCCGGTGACCCGGCTCTGCGGGCCGGCATGACCGCCGACCCCGATGCACCACTGATCGCAGCCGTCGGCCGGATCGATCGCGAGAAGAAGCTCGACGTACTGATCGACGCCGTGGCACGGGTGCGTCGGTCCGGAGTCGACGCGCATCTGGCGATCGTCGGCGCGCCCAGCGAGGACGACGGTGGCTACCTCGTCGAGTTGCAGCAGGCCGCGGAACGGTTGCTGCCCGGCGCGCATCGTTTTCTGGGCCGCACAGACGTGGTGGCGTCGACGTTGCGTGCCGTGGATGTGTTGGCCTGCCCGTCACAGGACGAGCCCTTCGGGCTCATCGCCCTCGAGGCACAGGCCTGTGCGGTGCCGGTCGTGGTGAGCGACACCGGGGGCCTGGTCGATTTCGTCTCGCACGAGCGCACCGGCCTCGTTGCCCGAACCGGCGACGTCGACTCGCTGGCCACGCAGTTGTGCAGGATGCTGACCGATCGCGGCCTGGCCGCCACCCTCGCCGAAGCCGCGCGAGGGCAAGCCGTCGGACAGTTCGATTCCCGACATCGCGCGAAGCGTTTCGCCGACATCTACAGTTCAGCAATCGGGAAGAAGCGCATCACATGACGTGACGCATCGGCTCTGCAGCGGAGCCGACGACGCAACCCAGCCGTGCGGATGTCGGGGCATCCGCACGCACACGCTCGTACCGAATCGGAGTTCTTGATGCTCGACCACATGGCCCCCGGCGTCCCGCGCCGCCGCACCCCGCAGCGGGTCGGCGTTGCCGTTCTTGCCGCGACTGCGACCGCGACCCTGGCCGGGGCCGGCTGGGTCCTCGCACCCAGGCGGTCGCCAGAACCGCTGCGCGCAGCAGAGCGGTTCGTCGACGGCGACCTCATCACCGTCGTCGTGGGAACCGTGGGCAGGCCGTCGCTGCATGGCACGGTCGAGGCCGTGCTCGCGCAGTCCTACCCGGCCGTGGAGATCGTGGTGGTGGACAACGCACCCACGTCGGGACGGGTGGACGACGCGTTGAGGTCGATCGACGATCCCCGCTGCATCGTCGTCCGTGAGCCGCGCCGCGGGGTCTCGCGAGCCAGAAACACAGGTGCCCGGCACGCGTCGGGCCGCGTGATCGCCTTCACCGACGACGACGCCGAACCGGATTCGCAGTGGCTCGCTTCCGTGGCGCAGGTGTACTCGGCAGATCGAGACGGTGTGGTGGCCGGGGTGACCGGACGGGTCGTCGGACTGGCGGTCGAGACCGATCAGCAGCGGTGGTTCGAGGAATCGGGGCTGTTCGAGAAGGGATCGACGCGCACGGTCTGGACCCTCGCGCCGACCGGATCGATCGACGAAGAACTGGGTGCACGCGGCACCGCAGCGCTGTTCCCCTATACGGCCGGGGAGATGGGCAGCGGCAACAACATGTCGTTCCGAAAGACTGCCTTCGACTCACTCGCGGGATTCGACGAACGGATCGGCCCGGGCACGCCAACCAAAGGCGGTGAGGATCTCGAGCTGTTCCGACGTGCAGTGCTGCGCGGGGGAACGATCGTCTACGACCCGACGGCCGTCGTCGGCCATCATCATCGAGCCGATCACGAAGCGTTGCGCGAGCAGATGTTCGGGTACGGAAGCGGAATGGCCGCCATCGTCACCAAACTCTTTCTCGACGGCGGAGCTCCGGCCCGC
Source organism: Rhodococcus sp. 06-221-2 (assembly GCF_002258365.1). Lineage (NCBI taxonomy): Bacteria > Bacillati > Actinomycetota > Actinomycetes > Mycobacteriales > Nocardiaceae > Rhodococcus > Rhodococcus sp. 06-221-2. The sequence goes on along the minus strand of NZ_NOYJ01000035.1, from coordinate 210,328 downwards.
GCACTGCTCGGCCGGCTCCCGACCGCATTCCGCATGCTTCTCGCGCCCGAGGAGAACCGCTTCGCGGACGGGGCTCCGCCGATGCCTCGCGACCTCAAGCTCACCGAGCTCTACGGCTACCTGTGCGGGCCGTTCCTGTACGTCAAGGCCATCACGGTTCGCGGCACCGGGATCAATTCGTGACGATCACCGACACCACCGACGCACCCGAGGACGCAGTAGGTCGAGCCGATCCGACGCGTCCCGACTCGAGCTACCGCGGGGCGCAAGCGCTGCTGTTCGCTGCCGCAGCGGTCGCCATCGCGTCGACGGTGCTGGCCATCCTCGCCGGATCCGATCACGCGGGTGCGGTACCCAACGGGCTGCGGGTCGCCGTGGTCGTCGCCGCCGTGACGCTGTTGCCCGGGGCACCCATCGCGGTGCTGCTGCGCCTCCGACAGCCGGCACTGGTCGGCTCGGTGACGGTCTCGATCTCGTTCGCGACGATGCTCATCATCGCGCAGGCCGAGGTCGTCACCGGGAATCTGCGTCCGGTGACGGTGCAGCTCTATATCTGCGCGGTGTCCGCGGCACTGATCCTGTGGGCGTCGCGAACCTTGGTGCCTGCGCTGCCTCGACCGCGTCCGAACCGGGCCGCGGTGGTGACCCGGTACGTACTGCTCGGCGCGGTGGCCGTCGCCGTCGTGCTGTTCGCTCACGCGACGAAGGTGCTCAGGCCGCAGGCGTCCGGGGCGCTGGGCGTCATCACCCACATCGGGTTCAGCTACCTCGTCGCGCTGGTCATCGTGGCCGCGGTCATCGCCGTGGCGCTCTCGCGGGCCCGACTCGACCCGGTGGTACTCGGTGCGGCCGGTCTCGCGTTGATCATGTTCACCACGATGTACGTGTCGTTGGCCGACGGCGTCACCTCGATCCCGACGGCGTACACCCATCGCGGGCTGATCGACATCATCGCGTCATTGCAGGGTCTGCCGCCGCCGTCGGACGCGCGATTCAGTTGGGCCGGGTTCTTCTCTGCCGGAGCTCATATGTCGGGTGCCGGCGCACTGTCGGACCTGTCTCCGATGCTGCTGTGGGCTCCGCTCTTCTACGGCGGCGTGACCATGTTGCCGCTGTACTCGATCGCGTTGTCGCTGACCGGGCGCAGGCGCGTGGCGTGGATCGCGGTGATCCTCTACCTGTCGTTCAACTGGTACCAGCAGGACTACTTCGCGCCGCAGCCGACGGCGACCATGCTGTACCTGACCATCTGCGCCTTGCTGCTGTGGCAGTTGCGCAGTGCGCCCCTGCCGTCGGCCCCGCGGTCGTGGCGTCGGTGGATCGTCACGGTGCCGCGGCGAACTCTGGGCACGGTCCCCGGTGTCGGTGCCGGCCGCACCCTCGCGATCGAGGCGCTGATGATCGTCCTGATCGCGGCGATCGTCATCACTCACCAGCTGACGCCCATCGTGTTGATCGCGGCGCTGTTCCTGTTCTCACTCACCGGAACCACGCGGTACCGACTGCTGTGGCTGTTCGCGGTCGCGCTGTTCGTGGCCTGGTTCAGTTACGGAGCCGTCGACTACTGGAAGGGCCACCTCGCGTACGTGCTCGGCGATGTGGGACAGGTGTCGGGCGCGGTACAGGGCGGCGTCAGCGACCGGATCGGTGCCGATCCGCTCTACCAGAAGATGCAATATCTGCGGTTGGCGGCGTCGGGCGCGCTGCTGGTGTTCGCGTTCGCCGGTTGGCTGACCTACCGCCGACGCAAGACGTGGCTCATCGGCGGCTTGCTCTGCATGGTGCCCTTCGGTCTGGTGCTGGTGCAGAGCTACGGCGGTGAGGTGGTGATCCGGTGCTTCGTGCTGGCGTCGCCGTTCATCGCGCCCTACGCCGCGGACGCGTTGGTGCGCACCTTCGCGATCATTCGACGGTACACGGGTCGATCGGCCCAGCCTCGGCACTGGTCGCGCACCGTCGCCGCGACCGCGGCAATCCTCGGAATTGCCTTGATACTGACGGCAACTCGCGGGTTGAACACCTCGTTCGAGCACACCGACGAGGATCAGATCCGATACGGAGACGCATTGATGCGGTCGGTTCCGCAGGGCTCGGAAATCATGGTCATCGGAACGGCGGCCGGGCTGGTGTCCGCACGCTACTTCGACGACGTCAGAGTGGCGACCATGGAATCGTTCGAGTGCCTCGACGATCTCAGCGGGTGCGTCCGAAAGGAGAACCCCGACTTCGTGTTCACCACTCGACAATCGTCGGCGCAGATCTACCTGCAGTACGGATATTCGCAATCGGTCGTCGACCAACAGCTGGGCATGTTGGTCGGATCCGACGAGTATCGCGTGGTTGTCGAAACCGCCGACCTGACCATTCTGCAGAATGCGTCCACCCCACCGGTGGTGCTCAAATGACAGATCTGTGGCTCGGCTTCCTCGCATTCGGTGCCCTGTTCGCGGCGCTGATCGTCTCGTCGGTACTGCGCGAACGCGAGGTGCCCTCCGACGGAGCGATCGGGCGCGGCGGCAGCGGACGCATCAACCGCGCAGTGGTGCTCTCCGCGACACTGATCGTGCTGTTGCTCCTGGCCGCAGTCGTCGTGATCGTGCGGTTCCAGCAGATCGCGATCTGGGAGTGAGAATCGGACGCGGCCTGTCGGTGGCCCTGCTGGTCGTGGCGACGACGGTGTCCTGTGCGCAGTCGACCGGACCCGGACCCGAGTTGGTCAGCAGCGAACGGTGCGACCCCATGGCCGACGACGTCATGTCGGGTGAAGCCGTGCCCCGGGAGGATCTGCCGGGCTGGCGGCAGACCTTCGTCGACGATTTCGACCGGTGCGATCTCGGTGACGACTGGGGTGCGTACTACGGCCAACCCGGAGGCGACCCGGCCAGCTGGTGGGAGTACGAACAGGCCTCGGTCACCGGTGGCGCACTCCGGCTGCGCGCCGAGCAGAAGGACGGCCGCTGGGTGACCGGCGGCGTCTCGAATTCGCCTGTGTCACAGAGGTACGGCAAGTGGGACGTGCGGCTGCGTGCGGACCGATCCGACGAGATCAGCTACCACATTCTGCTGTGGCCCGCCGACGAGGTGTGGCCGCCGGAGATCGACATCGCCGAGAGCGCCGACGGGACCAGACAGACGATGTCGTCGTTCCTGCACTGGAGCGGTGCAGAAGGAGACCGTCACTTCTCACAGGCGAATCTGCAGTTGGACACCAACGACTGGCAGACCGTCGGAGTGGAATGGGACCCCGAGCAGATCAGGTATCTGGTCAACGGAAAGGTCTGGGCGCGAACACCACTGGGAGCATCCATCCCGGACAAGCCGATGTGGTTGGGCATCCAGGCCCAAGCGGGCGCCTGCACCAAGCTCGAATCCTGGGGTGTCGGAGAATGCGGCCGGGCGGGAACACCCGACGTCGCGAACGTGGATGTGGACTGGGTGTCGGTGTACGAATCGGACGGGACACCGTCCGCCGTGGAGGACACGGCGTCGGGATCGGTTCTGCTGGAACAACAGAACTGACCCGAAGCCGACCTACGACGTACGAACCGTCAGGCCCGGGTTCTCGGCGAGAATGTCGTTGATCGGCGTCGCGAACAGTTCCGGACGCTGACCCTGCAGCATGCTGACGACGGTCGCGATCTCGCACGAGGGTTGATCGCCCACGTTCGACGCGTTCGCGATGCCCACGGCGAGCGTGCCACTGACGATGGGGCCACCGCTGTCGCCGCGCAGCGCGCAGATCGACGTGGAGAAGCTGCGGTCCAGGACATTGCCGCCCATGGTGACGTGCTGGCCCGTCGACAGGATTGTGCCGCAACTGAATCCGGTGGTGGCTCCGGATTTGCAGACCGGCGCGCCGACGACCGGATCCACCGTGCCGGTGATCAGCAGTGGGCCGGACCCGGGAACTCGCATCGCGTTGCTCTCGAATTCCCCGGTGTTGCCGTCGTCGATGTCGATGAGCGCATAGTCTTTGTGCGCCCGGCTGGTTCGATAGAACGAGCCGAACTTGGAGCCGACGAGGCTGCCGTACATGGGGTACGCGCCCGTCGTGACGGCGGAACCGGTGCTCGACTCGCCCGGATCACAGTGTCCTGCAGTGATGTTGACGGCACCACGCGTCGGATCGACTGCATTGAAGCCCAGTGAGCAACGCAGACCGGCCCCGGCCGGGGTGCCGGCGAGAAAGCTGTCACCGCCGAGATACGAACTGGCGCGAATGGGCCCTGCGGTGAGCGAGGGATCGAACGGCACCCGGTCGAGGAGCGGACCGAATGCATCGAGGACGGGGGCCGGGATGTCGAATACAGCCGGGTCGATCACGAATCCGGCCGTCGTCGCCGCGTCGACCACATCCGCGTGGGACGGTCCGTCGGCGACCGCAACGACCGGCAGCCCGGCCGCGTCGAGATGACCACGGACCGCCGGGCCGACGGCGGTTGTGAACTCGGCCAACCGGCGCGCTGCGTCGGCGCGGTCGAGAAACTGCTGAGGGCTGAGCCCGAGATCGCGTGCCACAGCGTCGGCCAGTGACGCCGGTTCGGGCGGTGCCGCAACGGCAGCGGGTATAGATACCACCGTCATGAAGAGCAACGAGACAGCAGTGACCGATAGTGCACACGCACGGCGACGCATAACGACCTTCCCCCCGGGCATCGAACGATGTGATGCCGTTCACTTCGCACACGAACTATAGGGGGTCGGAGGCCTCGCGCGTACCGCTTTACCCGGTTCGGACAGTAGCTCCGGTCGCGCTCGTGACCTGATCGATGGGAATGCCCAGGCTGGCGGTGCCGCCGAACTGCGCCAGCGCGAGGTTCGCCTCGGTGCAGTCGGGTGCTCCACCGCTGTTGGATCCGCTGGTGATGCCCAGTGCCAGCGTGCCGGTGACGATGGCCCCGCCGCTGTCACCGGCCAATGTGCATGCGGTGCTGGCGAAGCCGCGCACGGTGCGCGACGTGCCGTCCTCCATGAAGAGCTGCGTCTCGACGCGATCGGCAGCCACCACTCCACACGTGAACGACGACGACTGCCCGGATTTGCAGACGGGTGCGCCGATGACGGGGGATGCCGTTCCGGTGACGGTGACGGTGCTGCCGTTGGCCCCGCGAACGGTGGGACGGTCCAGCCCGGCCTGCTGTCCGGCGGCGTCGAGGCCGATGACCGACCAGTCGAGGCCGTCCGGTGCTCCCAGGCTCGAGCGATCGAACGAGCCGATCTGGGAGCTGCGCGCGATGTCGGCCGGATCGGGCAGGTACACCGGTGCTCCGCCGGCGCCCGTGGCCTTGTTCGGATTGCAGTGTCCCGCAGTCAGATTGACGGCGCTGCCGTCGGCGTCGACGGCATTGAAGCCGAACGAGCAGATGCTGATCTCGGTCGGCGGTGCGTCGGCGATCGGCCCGGCGGTGGTGACGTACGTGTCGCCGCCCATCGGTGCCGGGTCGGCCGGCTTGTTGCCACCGGGGGAGAGCATCACCTTGATGTTGGCCAGCAGGGTCGGCAGGTTCAGGGCCTTGCCGATCGGACTGTTCGCCACATTCAGCACGATCTGGTTGTCGATGAAGTCGATGGCTGTGCCGTTGATCTGCTCCGAGATCTCACGCGGGAGGCCGGCGATCCACGTGTTCAGATCTGCCAGCGACTTCTCCAGCCCGTCCGCGGACACCGGCGACTGCGCGGTGGCATAGCCGTCCTTGGCGACGGCCTGCGCGGCTGCGGGAGAGGTGACGGCAACGACGGCATTACCGTCGGGCCCGATCCAGGCACCGGCGAAATCGGCGGGTCGGCTCGCCCGGAAGTCCGAGGCGTAGGCCGACAGCTCCTGCGCACGTGCGGCACGATCGAGGTACTCCTGCGGGGAGATCTTCAGATCTCGCTGCACGGCTTCGACGAGCTCTCGCGGAAGCTGATCGGCGGGCGACTGAACCACAGGTTCGGCCGCCGCTGTTCCGGAGAACGAAGCAAGAAGTACGAAAGCCGTCGAGCACAGCACTGCAGTACGCAGAGCCCCGGTGTTACGCATGAAATCCCTTCATCGGGTGCTTGGCATCAGCGCCCCACCCTAGGGCATGCGCCACCGAACCAGTGTTCGCCCTGGTCAGGGAACTTCAGCGGTCGTTGTGGTGGTCGTCGTGGTCGTTGTCGTGGCGGAAGTCGTCGTTTCCGCCGGCGTCGTGGTTTCCGGAGGGGTGGTCACCGCGACGGGCGGTGTCGTGACCACCGGAGGCGGTGCCGGTGTCGGTTCCGGAGCAGGCGGCGGCGCAGGCAGGGGAGCCGGTTGGGGCGGGGTGTACTCCTCGGCCGTCGGCTCTTGCACCACCTCGGGAGCAGCCGCGGGCACGGTCGTCGTGGTCGGTGCGGTCGAGGGCACCCGCGCGGAGGTGGTGACCGGTGATCCGGCGTCGGTGACGGTGGGCGGTGTCGTGGCGGGTCCGCTGCTGAACACCCCACTCAGGGCTGCGATGACGAGAACGATGACCACGCCCGCACCGGCACCGGCGATGATCGTGGTGACGGTACGCGAGCGCTCGCTGCGTTCCTTCTTGTTCTCGGTCGCCGCACCGGCGAACGCGGTTGCGGCGTACTGCTGGGTCGCCGTGTCGGAACCATCGGGATCTCCGGCCGGAACGATGGGCTCCGAGCGCAGCTGGGACGGGCCGAACACCGGTGCCACCGCCGGTATCGCCTCGGAGAACGCGAGGGGCGGCGGCGGAGCGACCACCGGGATCGCGTCGGTATCGAGCGAGTCCGTGCCGTCGTTGCGAGTGACCACCGGCGCTGCGCCGGTCACCAACGAGTTGCCGTCGACGTCCTCGATCTCGGCGATGTTCAGTGCGCCGCGAGCCGCAGCGAGCGGCTCGACGAGCAGCGCGCCTGCGGTGCGCTCGCCGATGTCGGCGACCACCGAAGGTAGGGCGGCACTGCCGCCGGTGAGCACGACCGTGCCGGTCGACGGCACGTCGAGCAAGCCCAACGTCGGCGCGATCAGGTCTGCGAACTCGGCGCGGGTGACCGTCGTCGTATCCGAGACGCCGGGCAGCTCCACCGCGATCGTGGCCACGTCCGCGTTGCTCAACGTGTGTTTCGCCTGCTCGCAGGACGCGACGACACCGGTGAGAGAAGCCAGAACTGCGGCGTCGGACAGGTCGAGGTGTTCGCGATCGGTCACCACGTGATCGAACAGGGCATCGGTGAACACGTCACCGCTGACCGCGGTGGTTCGCTCGGTGCCGCCGCCCGGATACGTCGAGATGTCGGTGCCGGTGGCCCCGATGTCGATGACCGTGACGGCAGCCCCCGGGCTCGGCTGAGCGAACGCGCTCGCGGCCTTGGACTCGGGAACCAGTGCGACGTCGGTGAGACCGGTGTGATCGAGGGCGTCGCGCAGCAGAGCGATGTTCTCGCGGGGCCATCGCGTCGGGTACGTCATCGTCGTGACGGGCGTGGACGCTGATTCGGACGTCTCGGAGAACATGCTCACGAGGCAGTTGGCGGCGTTGGCCATCAGATCCTCGGCGCGATACGCGTCGGCATCGGGTTCGAGATCTTCTTGCTTGCCGACCAGATCGACGAAGCGAGTGAACGGCGCGGTGTCGACGGACTCTCCGAGATGGGCGCGGCCGTCGTCGTCGAACCTCAGTGTCGTCGGCAGTACGACGACGGTGGGTTCGAACGCGGTCGAGTCGCGATACACCGCAACGGACCTGGTGTTGCCGATTGTGATTCCGAGATGCCCGGCACCGCTCATGGAGTGCCGCCCGTCGTGGCTCCGGCCGGAGCTCGGTCCTGCGGAGCGAGACGTCCGGCCTGGGTGTTGTCGTCGGCGTTCTCGTCGGGGGTGGGCTTCGGCGGGTCCTCGGCGGGTTCGTCGTCGGGCAGCTCGGGTCCGACTGGTTCGTCGTCGGTCGGCGGCGTCGTGGTGGGGTCCTCGGTCTCGGTGGCCTCCGGAAGGTCGACGGCGGGTCGCGTGTCGACGTCGGCCGCGTCGCGTTCGGAGCGTCGCTCTCGGGTCGGATCCGTAGCCGTGGTGGTGGTCTCCGGCGTGATGATCGGTGCAGGCGAGACGGCGGGCACGAGTTCGGCTGCCGGTTCGACGACGGCAGTGGGGAAGTCGATCGGCCCACCCGGCCGGATTCCCGACGTCGTCGTCGGGGGTGCCACCTGAGCGTTCTCGATGGTGGGCACCGGGGTGTCGGCGGATGTGCCGAGCTGCAATGCGATCACACCGGCACCGACCGTCAGCGCCGCTGCGAACGCCGCGGCGAACAGTGGGGCGGTGAACAGGGGGCGACGGTCGGCGCGGGTCGGTGCGCCGACGACGGCGAGGCGTTCGGTGACGGCGTCGACCGGGTACCGGGCAGCCAGAAGCGCTGCACCACGAGCCGCGGCGACGGCAGTGTCCTTCTTCTCCATGGTTGCTCGCATCGACGAGTTCCAGGCGTCCAGCGCCTCCTCTTCCGATACGAGCGCAACGTGCGCCAACCCGTGCCCGTTCATGGCCGCACGCAGGGCGAACACCTGCTCGGCGGTCCAGCGGGCCGGGTAGGTGGCGGCCGCAGCGAGATCGCCGGGGCGCAGATCGATCGACGACGCCACCTCGGTGAGCAGGCACAGCAGTGCCATCGACGTCAGCTGTTCGGCGGGGAAGACGGTGCCCCGGCTACCGGTGACACCGCCACCGAGCGCGTCGAGGAAGCGCGTGTACGCCTCGGAGTCATTGGCGGTGGCGTCACCGAGTGAGACGGTGCCGTCGGGGTGAGTGTTGAGCACGGTCGAGTGCAGGGACGCCAGATGCAGGGAGGGGCCGGGCGCGATGGGGTGCGACACGGCCGCGACGGCCTGCTCGTCGTCCAGATAGAGGCCGACGTCCGGTGCGCCGATACTCGCCCCGCCGGGCTGCTCGGTCATGCGGGCTGCTCGGTCATGGGGATATCTACCTGTCCTGGGCTCGGAGTCGATGTTCGGTCGTTATGTCGCTTCGGATCCTCACACAGTTACACCCGCAGTAGGGGGCATCAGCGTGCCGAGGTCAGGTGGTCGATGTTCCGTAGCCCATCGCCCGCAGCATCGAGATCAATTCCGAGCGCGACCCGGCTCCGAGCCTGCGGCGAATGCGAGCCACATGATGTTCGACGGTTTTCGGGGAGATGTAGAGCCGGCTGCCCACCTCGCGGTACGTGACGCCGAGAACCAGTAGTTCGGCCACCTCGGCCTCGCGTTCGCTCAGAGATCCCGACGGCTGCGGCGTCGTCCCGTCGGTCTCCCGCTGATGCGAGCTGGGCTGACGCAACGACCGGGCGATGTGCAGTAACGAGGTGGCCGTAGCGGTGTCGGCGACGGTCAGTGCGGCTTCGCTCGCCAACCGGGCACCGTCCCACGGCAGGCCGAACGCGGTGAGGGTGCGCGCCGAGAGTTCCACCTCGGCGGCGTCGGGCCTGCCCTGTAGAACACCGAGCCACGCCCGCCCCGCCGCAGCGAGTGCGGAGCTGTACGGGTGCGTCGGAGCGGCGGACGCGAGGGCCTTCGCGTGCGGCACCAGGGCTTCGGGCGTCTGCGCCACGATGGCGGCCTGCACCTGATACCAATGCAGCGCCGAGGCCCAGACCGGCGGATCGCCCAACGCGGCGAGCAGCGTCGTGGCCTGCGACACGAGGTGCTCGACGCGATCGAACTGGCCCACTCGTGTTGCGGCCAGCACCAATTCGCCGAGGGGCAAGAGCGAGAACAGGTCGATCGAGTACGCGGCGACGACGTTCTGCGCCTGGGTCCACGCCGTGACGAGAGATCCGGCGTCCCCGGACCTGCGGGCCAACCCCACTCGAATGCCGTGCAGGAACAGGTGATTGCGCACGTGCGAGTCGGGGATCTCGAGCGGGTCGACCAGGTGGCAGGCCTGCGCGGCGTCTCCTCGCAGCATGGCCGCCCAGCCGCCGATGAGAACGAGCCGCGTGTGGGCCTCGGATCCCGGCCGCAGCTCGGGTAGGGCACGAGCGATGACGGAGTCGACGCGGGCGAGATCACCGCAGTGCACCGCGTGCAGAGCGGCCACCGCGGCCGCCGAATCCGGAGCGCACCAACGATCGGACGGCGCGGCCGTCAACGTGACCGCGCGCATCAGCGAGTTCGCCGCCGCACTCGACGCCGCAGCGCTGCGTGAGTCGATCGAACCGAGGACCCCGTCGACGAGCAACGCACCCGACGCCGTACTCGACGTCGGTGCCAGCGATGCCACGACACTCAGTGCGCGGTCGGCAGCAGGGCGGTCGCCGGCGGCAGCGGCCGACAAGGCAGCCCACACCGCATCGGTCCCGAGTCGATCCGTCCCGAGCCAGGCGAACAATTGCGCACTGCGCGAGACCATTCCGCGCTGCGCGGCGATCGACGCCGAGACCCTGACCGCAGTGCGTAGATCGGCCTGCGTGTGATCGGTGGCCGCATCGAGGATCTCGTCGGCACGACGGCCTGCCTCGTCGAGGTGTCCGGTCGCGGCGGCCACCTCCGCCCGGCGGGCCGCGAGCGCCGACGGGTCGAATCCCGCCGCTGCTGCCGCGTCGTACAGCTGGCCAGCGGACTCTACGGAAGTCGAATCGCCTTGTCCAGCAAGGAAGTCAGCAAGGTCGGCGCGTACGACCCCGTGCGTCGCCAACGCTCGCGCGGCCGAGGCGTCGAGCAGACCGGATTGCGCGGCAACGTCGGCAATGCGGTCGAGCAGCACCCGGCATCGACGCTCCCCGATCATCTCGGTCAGGGGACCTTCGGCGGACGGGACCAACGCGCCCGTGGCGTCGAGAAGACCGGAGCTGCAGGCGATATCAACGACCGTCTCCGCGTCGGCCGCCCGTGTTACGAGCTGCGCCGCCGTGACCGGGTCCGGGACGACGCCGAAGCGAGCCGCGAGCAGCACGGCGCGGGTGTCGTCGGTGGTATCGACGAGCAGTCGGCGATGCTGCTCGGCAACGGATTCGGTGACCGCACGCAGCGGAGTGGGGTCGGACCGTTCGCCCCCGAGCGCGGCCAGTGCCGCGTCGACGGCGACGAGAAGCCCTCCGGTGGACTTCGCGATCGCGCTCGCCAGCGACGCGGAGATCGGCCGAGCGACTGCGGCTGCCCGCGTTGCGATCGACGTCTTGTCCAACGGTACCAGCGTCAGGCGAGCGGCACCGGCGGATGCGACGAGCTTCTCGATCCGGGAATCGTATCGGCGCGGGGCTGTGGCAAGAACCAGCGTGATGTCCGAACGGGTTGCCGCAGCGGCGATCTCGTCCACGCGGTGATCCGGCAACAGATGGGCGTCGTCGACCAGAACCGTCGCACCCGACGGCGCGTCGGTGACACTGCCCGCATGCACCGTCGTCGCGGCGGCCGCGACCGCACCGAGCACCGCGGATCGACCGGAGCCGTTCACCCCGACGACAACATGCACACCGGTGCTCGACGACGCGTCACGAACGAATCGATCGGCGCGCTCGACGCCGACGAGAGCGGATGGGCTGTTGGCCACGGCGGCCTACTGACCCGTCAAGCCGCCGACGACCCCACCGAGTCCGTCACCCAAGCCCTGACCCACACCTCCGACGACACCGCCGAGGCCCTGCCCGACGCCCTGCCCGACGTCGCCGAGGGTCGGGCCCTGGTACGTCGGTAGCGGTTGTGGCGTGAACTGCGGTGCCTGCGGGACCTGCACGGCCGGGGGCTGGTAGTTGGGCACCGTCGGTGCGGCGATCGACGGGATGGTCGGCACGGTGGCGGCCCCGTTCCGGCCGGGGACCGCGGCCGGCGCTCCGGCGACGGGTGCCCCGGCAACAGGAGCCCCGGTGGCCGGATCGATCTGGGTGACACTGCCGTCGGCGTTGACCACCGTGGTGGGTGCACCCGTGGAGCCGACTGCTGCAGAACCGGTCGGCCCGGTCGTGGACCCGACTTCTGCCACAGCGGCCGTGCTGCCGGGAGTCTCGGTGCTCGAGATCTCGGCGTTGGATTCGGCCGGAGTGGTGTTGTCCGAGGTGAGGGCCGTTCCGACCGACAGTCCGCCGCCGGCGAGAAGGGCCAGCACGACGACGGATCCGGCGACCAGGCCGGCCTTCTTCCGTCCGGACATTCCCGATTCCGACGCCACTGCCGTCGGGGTCGGGGCGGGACGCGGGGTAGGACGGGGCATCGGCGCGGCAACGGCGGTCGCGGCGGGAACCGCAGCCAATGCTGCTGCGTCGTCCGCGGCGGTGGCGTCGGCGATGTCGCTGCCGAGGATCGCGGCTCCGATCGCGACGGTCAGTTCGGGGCGCGGCCCGGCCACGACCGGTACTCGCAGTTCGGTCGAGACGAGTTCGGCGACGAGCGGGATGGCCGAGCTGCCGCCGGTCAGCACCACCTGATCGATGTCGGTGACCTCGAGGCCTGCGGCCGCGACCGCGTCACGCACGACGCCGATGGAGGCCAGCAGCGATGCGCGAACGAGGTCTTCGATCTCCGAGCGGACCAGTCGTACTTCGGTGTGCAGCCCCGGCAGGTCGACAGTCAGCGATGTGGAGGTGTCGTAGGACAGCTGTTCCTTGGCCTCGCCGCAGCGGGCGCGCAATTCGACCAAAGCACCGACGGTGTCGGGATCGAAGGGATCGAACTCGAACGACTGACTGCCCGAGACGGTGTCGAGTACGTACTGCATGATCTCGTGGTCGAACTGAGCGCCGCCGAACTCCTGCGAATGAACGCCTGTTCCGACGATGCCTGCGTCGGACCCGGTCCGCATCAGCGTGACGTCGAGAGCCGTCGCGCCGAGGTCGTAGACGACCGCGAGACCGTCGGACTGGGTTCCACGGGTGACTTCGAGCCAGCGCATCGTGGCGACCGACTCGGGAACGAGCGTGACGTCGGTCAGGCCTGCGCGATCGAGCGCGTCGCCGAGCACCTCGACGGTGTAGGCGGTCCAGCGTGTGGGGTGGGTGACCACCACGGAGGGGGAGGAGTCGACACCGGCGGAGACGTCGGCGACGAGGGCACGAGTGGCGGTGGCGTACAGGTCTTCGGCGCGGTGACTGCGGCCGTCGTCGTCGATCAGTTCGACGGGGTCACCGACGCGATCGGCGAATCCACTGATGAGATGGCGCGTCGAGCGGTCCCACAGGTCGGCGAGACTCGGGGCCGCACCGGGACGAAGATCGAGGGCCGAACGCTTGACCACCGAGGTCACCGGGTCGGTATCCAGGGCGGCGACAGCCGTCACAGTTCCGATCCGTAAGCCGAGCCCTGCGTTCATCTGCCGCCACCTTCTTGTCGCACTGCCCTGGTTCCCACCGCCGTTACCCGCACTGTCGGCTCGGTGCCCCGATTCGTTACGTCTCACAGCAGGTTAGAGCGTGCAACGAGGTAAATCCCCTAAAGCGCTCAGATCCCCTAATGCAAGTCCCCTGGCGGCCCCCGGGGGAGTAGGGGGATCGTCCCCGTTGGGCGGGGGCTCTGCGGACCATAGCTTTGTGATCAACCACGAAGCATCACTCGTCAAGGAGACTCACATGGCTACCAACGCCGTACTCGATTTCATTCTCGGCCTGCTGCGCGACGACAACGCCGCTGCTGCCTACTGCGCCAACCCCGAGACGACGTTGGCCGCTGCCGGCCTCGGCGGCGTCACCCACGCGGACATCGTCGCGGTGGCCCCGTTGGTCGCCGAGTCGGGACTGTTCGCCGGTGCAGGCAGCCAGCTCTCCGCCATCCTGGGTGCAGGCGGATCCGCAGGCCTCGACGGCGCACTCGCCGGAGGCGCGAGCCTCGGCGGCGGACTGTCGGCCGGACTCGGTATTGCCGCAGGAGCGGTAGCCGGCGGCGGGCTCGCCGCAGGTGGCGCGCTGACAGGTGGAATCGACGTGGCGGGCGAGATCGAAGCGTCGCTCCAGGCAGCTCTCGCTGCAGCTCTGGCCGTCGGTGGCCAGATCGGCCTCGAACTCGGCACCGCATTCGGTGGCGCTCTCGACGCACTCATCGGTGCCGGTGCGGGCATCGGCGGCGGACTCGGTGGCGGAATCGATCTGGACCTCGACGGCCTTCTCGGCGGCACGGTCGGACTCGGCGCTGCGCTCACCGGACTCATCGGAGCAGGCGCAGGCATCGGCGGCGAGATCAGCGCCGACCTGGCAGCGCAGCTGCAGGCAGCCCTCGACGCCGCGATCGGTGCCACCGGCGCAGTCGACCTCGCCGCGCTGGCCGACATCCAGGGCGGACTGTCCGGCGCGCTCGGTGCCCTCTTCGCAGTCGGCGGAACCGTCGGAGCCGAACTGGGCGCTGCCGTCGGTGGCGTCTTCGAATCCGTGCTCGACGCCGGAGCCGGACTGGACATCGTCGGCGGCCTCGGCACCGCGCTGACCGCAGGCATCGGCGGCGCTCTCGCCGGACTCGGAACGGTCGGTGCCGACCTCACCGCAGACATCTCGGCAGCCCTGAGCGGATCCGCCGAAGCCGGAGCCGCGCTCGTCGGCGACATCGCCGGTGGCATCGGTGGCAGCCTCGGCGGACTCTTCGCCGTCGACGGTGCCATCGCAGGATCCATCGGAACCGCACTCGGTGCAGTACTCGACGCCGGTGCCCTCGCTGACATCGACGTCGACGCACTCCTCGCCGCCGGCGGCAACATCGGCACGGTCGTCAGCGGCGCCCTGGGCGGCGTCCTCGATCTCGACGCCGGAGTCGTCGGAAACCTGGCCACGGCCATCGACACCGCCATCGAGGGAACCCTCGGTGCCGGTCTGGGCATCGGTGGCAGCATCACCGGCGAACTGGCGGGTGAGCTGACGGGTGAGCTGACCGGCGGAATCACCGGCGCGCTGACCGGCGGAGTGACGGGCAGCCTCGAAGGAATTCTCGGAACCGCGTTCGGTGTGGGCGGCGCTGCAGGCGCACAGCTCGGCACGGCCGTCGAAGCGATCGTCGACGCCGGAGCCACACTCGACCTCGGAGCAGCACTCGGCGCGAGTGCAGATCTCAGCGCTCAGCTGGCCGGTGCGGTCGACACGGCCGTGTCCGCAGGTGCCGATCTCACCGGCACCGTGGAAGGCACCCTCTCCGGACTCGGTGGCCTCGGCGGCGGCCTGACCGGCGGTCTCGCCGGACTCGGCAACGTCGGCGGAGACCTCACCGGCGGTCTGGCCGGACTCGGTGGCCTCGGCGGCGGCCTGACAGGCGGCCTCGCCGGAGTCGGCAGCGTCGGCGCAGGCATCACCGGTGGCCTCGCGGCCGTCGGCAGCGCAGGAGCAGATGTGACCGGCGGCCTGGCGGCGGTCGGCAACGTCGGCGGCGACGTGGCCGGTGGACTGAACGGGCTCGTCGACGCGGGCACGAGCCTGACCGGCGGACTGGCCGGACTCGGCAGCCTCGGCGGCGGAATCGCAGGCGGTGTTGCAGGTGGAGTCGAAGGCGGTGTCTCGACCGGTATCGACGCGGCAGCGCAGGCCGGTGCGGGTCTGGAAGGCACCCTGACCGGTGCCGTCGACGGCGGAATCGACGCGGCAGCGCAGGCCGGCGCAGGACTGGAAGGCACTTTGACCGGCGCTGTGAACGGCGGAATCGACGCCGGTACGCAGGTCGGTGCGGGTCTGGAAGGCACTCTGACCGGCGCTGTGAACGGCGGAATCGACGCCGGTACCCAGGTCGGTGCAGGACTCGAATCGGCAGGTGACCTCGCCGGTTCCGCCGCGGGTGACCTGGCCGGAAACGTCACCGGAGGACTCGAGGGCACCGTGGGCGGCGTCGTCGACGCGGGAACCTCGGTGGGCGGCGAGATCGCGTCGAACATCGGCGGCGGACTGGATGCCGGCGGCTCGATCGGCGGCGGACTGGCCTCCACGGTGACCGGGGGTTTGGATGCTGGTGCGGACGCTGCGGGTTCCGTGGCCGGCGGGTTTGACTCCGCCGCGCAGCTCGGTGGCCAGGTCACCGGTGCAGTGCAGTCCGGAGCCGAGGGATCTTTCGAGTCTGCGAGCTCCTTCGATTCCAGCGCGAACGCATCGGGCACGGGCTGGTCGAGCGTCGACTCCGACGTCTTCGGACAGAGCGAGAGCAGCACGGACCTGTTCGGCGAGACCGGCGGCAACCTGCACGGATCGGTCGATTCGGCAGCAGATTCACTGGGCCACTCGCTGACCGTCGACCACGACATCGACCCGCTGAACCCCTGATCGAGTTGCCTGTGATCAGGTGACGAAGTGACGAGTCGGCCCCGAGTGTTCAACGACACTCGGGGCCGAGTCGTCGCTAGAGTTTGGGAATGCGGCCTGCGGGACGAGTTGGGTTCGCGGGAGTCGACGAGATGGGTTGTGGAGACACAGGTATGGACGGGCAATCTACGGAACTGGCCGAGCTGCTCGATCGCACCGCGGAGGTAGCGACATCGGCGGGACGATCCGATCTGGTCGATCGAGTCGAGGCAGCGAAGTCGCGTGTGCTCGACCCTCGCCGTCGCATCATCGTGGTCGGACCCCTCAAACAGGGCAAGAGCCAGTTCGTGAATTCGCTGCTGAATCTGACGGTGTGCTCGGTGGGCGACGACGAGACCACCGCGATTCCGACGGTGGTGTCCAACGCGGACAGCTTCTCCGCGCAGCTGGTGCTTGCGAATCCCGGTGACGAACCGATTCGGGTCGACGTACCGCTCGAAGAGATCACCACGGTCACTCCGGCGAGTCCCCGGGCTCAGGGCCGGGAGGTGCTGCGGCTGGACATCGCGGTACCGAGCCCACTGCTCGCCGACGGCCTGGTGCTGGTCGACACGCCGGGAGTCGGTGGCCACGGAAACCCCCATGCGGCAGGGACATTGGGTCTGATTCCGTCGGCCGATGCCGTGCTCGTCGTGTCCGATGCCTCTCGTGAATTCACCGAGCCGGAATTGGCGTTCCTGCGGCAGGTGCAGGGTCTGTGCCCGGCGGTGGCGGTGCTGATCACCAAGATCGATCTGTATCCCCATTGGCGACAGATCGTCGAGGCCAACCGTGGACATCTGGACCGTGCAGGCATCACCGTGCAGATGCTGCCGGTGTCGTCGTTGTTGCGTTCGCACGCAGTGCGTTTGAACGACGAGGAACTCAATGCCGAATCCGGCTTCCAGCAGCTGTACGCGTTTCTGCGCGACGACGTGGTGGCACGAGCCGACGTGCTGGCTCGCGCATCGGTATCCCTCGATGTCCGCTCGGTGACCGAGCACCTGACACTGTCGTTCGGCAGTGAGCTTGCGGCGCTGAAGGATCCGGAGCGCGCGGCCGCCGCGGTCGCCGGGCTCCAGCGTGCCAAGTCCGCCGCCGAGGAACTGCACAAGAGGTCCTCGCAGTGGCAACAGACGCTCGGTGACGGAATCGCAGATCTCGCGTCGGACATCGATCACGACCTGCGCGACCGACTGCGACGCGTCACCCGGGAGGCCGAGGAAACCGTCGACGAGGGGGATCCGGGGAAGGACTGGCCGCAACTGGGCGAATGGCTCGAAGAGCAGATCGCTGCGTCGGTGGGCGACAATTTCGTGTGGGCGCACGAGCGGGCTCTGTGGTTGTCGGAGTTGGTGGCCGAGCACTTCGCGTCGTCCGGCGCGGCGGCCCTGCCCGATCTCGATCTCGGCGATCTCGACAATGTGCTCGAGCCCGTGACGTCACTGGCCGATCTGGAGTCGGGTCGGGTGGGTATCACGCAGAAAGTGCTCGTCGGAATGCGTGGATCCTACGGCGGCGTACTGATGTTCGGTCTGATCACCACGTTCGTCGGGCTGAGTCTGCTCAATCCGATCTCGATCGGAGCAGGCGTACTGCTCGGCACCAAGGCGTACAAAGAAGACAAGGAGAATCGCGTCAAGGCTCGTCGTTCCGAGGCCAAGATGGCGATTCGCCGCTTCACCGACGACGTCAGCTTCCAGGTGGGCAAGGAGTCGAAGGATCGGCTGCGTCAGATCCAGCGGGTGCTGCGAGATCACTTCACCTCGATCGCCGAGCAGACATTGCGTTCGCTCAACGAGTCGTTGCGCTCAGCGCAGGAAGCCGCTGCCGCCGACAACACCGACCGCACCGCCCGGATCGCGCGGCTGGAGAACGACATGCGGCTTGTCTCGGAATTGAATGCTCGCGCAACGCGTCTGGTGAAGGACGTCGCGGTATGAGCGTGACGGCACTGGCCCGAGCGCGCGATCTGATCTCGGCAGCGCGGTCGACGTACGCCGGCGACGCCGAGGCGTCCTGGATGCTCGACGAATGTCTCTACCGTTTGGACGAGCCGCTTCGCGTCGCGCTCGCGGGATCGCTCAAGGCCGGCAAGTCCACTCTGCTCAATTCGCTTGTCGGGCAAGATATTGCGCCGACCGACGCCACCGAATGCACCAAGGTCGTCACGTGGTATCGCAATGGCGTCTCACCCAGTGTGACGGCCTGGTACGACGGCGATCGGGCGGCGAACGTTCCGGTGCAACGACGCGACGGGCGGCTGACGTTCGATCTCGGTGCGTTGACGGCGGCGCAGGTCGATCGCCTCGACGTCGAATGGCCGGCAAGTACTTTGGCGCAGACGACGATCATCGACACACCCGGCACCTCGTCGCTCTCTCGCGATGTCTCGGCGCGCACGTTGGCGATGCTGACCCCCGAGAATTCGTCGTCGGGGGCCGACGCGGTGGTCTACCTGCTGCGCACCCTCAATGCCACGGACGTCTCGTTTCTCGGGCAGATCGGGGCACACGTCGGAGGTGATTCCGGGCCACTGGGGGTAATCGGGGTGGTCTCCCGGGCGGACGAGGTCGGCTCGGGCCGCATGGACGCGATGATGTCGGCCAAGGAGGTCGCGGCCCGGTTCGCGTCCGAGCTCGAAGCCACCGGACTGTGCCAGGCCGTCGTCCCGGTGGCAGGGCTGTTGGCGTTGGGAGCAGAGACGTTGCGGCAGAGCGAGTTCGCCGCATTCCAGATGCTCGCGACGGTACCGACCGAGGATCTGCAATTGGCGATGCTCTCGGCCGATCGGTTCGTGCGGGCGGAGAGCACTCTGCCCGTCGATGCCGCCCTGCGCGCCAGCATCGTCGACCGCTTCGGCCTGTTCGGGATTCGGATGGCCGTGACGCTGATTCGGCTCGGTGTGCGTGATTCGCCGACACTGGCGGCCGACCTGGTCGAGCGCAGTGGACTGTCCGAACTTCGCTCGGTGATCGACGTGCAATTCGGCCAGCGTGCGGATCAGCTGAAGCTGCACTCGGCTCTGGTTGCGCTACAACGAATTCTGGAGTTCCGGCCGGAGTCGCATGCGCTGCGTACCGAAGCCGGCCGGATGCTCGCCGACGTGCACGGGTTTGCCGAACTACGATTGCTCGGCCGATTGCGTTCGGTCACACCGACATTGCCCGACGGCGGACTGATCGATCTGCAGCGCATCATCGGCGGCTTCGGTATCGCCGCCACCGAGCGCCTCGATCTGCCGCCCGATGCGGGGCACACTCAGCAGCGCGACACGGCATTGGCTGCGGTTCGCAAGTGGCGATCCCTCTCGGAGCATCCGCTCCTGGACCGGTTCACGTCGAATTCGTGTGCCCTCGCCGCGCGCAGTGCCGAAGGGATTCTCGCCTCACTGACGTGAGGGGCGTCGAGGTAGCAGCGCGACGACCGTGGCGGCTGCGGCAGCGCCTGCCACGACGAACGGACCCCATTGCAGCACGCCGCCGAGCAGGGCCGAGGCGTCGGAGACGAAGGTCGAGAACGTGACGGCCGCCCCGACGGTCAGAATTCCCACCGCGCCCATCAGGACCTTGGACGACGTGGCCGCACCGCGGAGCAGGTTCAACGAGACGAACCCGAGTAGTACCAGCACGGCGGCGGCAGCACCGCTCGAGACGAGGGTTGCCGACGCCGTGTTCCGGACGTCTGCGGCGCTTGCCGTCGAATCCTGCTGAGCCACGGCGCTTTCGACGCCCGACAGAACGACGTTCCAGTTCAGCGCAATGACGGCGGCCAGCGCCAGGATCAATGCGGCGGTCGCCGCCCACAGTCCGGTCGCGATCTTCGGCAGACGGGAGTCTGCGGTGGATTCCTGTCGTGGCCGAAGAGGTTCGACGGACAGCTCCGGCCGCGGTGGTTGCGGTCGGGCAGGCCGAGGCCTGTGCGCTGTCGGATCGTTCGGTTCTTCGGCCACGGTGCAGGAGTCTATCGGGGGAGCTGCCCAGTCACCGGCAGTGCGGCTGCGAAGTTCATCGAAAGGTCGTACGGTGGGACGCTGTGGCCGATCACGCTGTACCGAACCTGCCGTCTCGTGACTTCGATGCCACGCTCGCCTTCTACGGCGGATTCGGGTTCGTGTCGGCCTACCGTGACGATGGTTGGCTGATCATCGAGCGCGGAGCGCTTCGGTTGGAGTTCTTCCGGTTTCCCGATCTGGTGCCCGACGACAGTTCGTGCATGTGCAGCGTCCGTGTGGACGATGTCGACGAACTGTATCGACAGATCGCGAATGCAGGCGTCGTGGAGAAGCCCGTCGGTCGCCCTCGACTGCATCCTGTGCTGCGCCGGCCTTGGGGGCAGCGCGTCGGATTTCTCGTGGATCCCGATGGGACCCAGCTGAATCTGATCGAGAACCTCGACGCGCCGCCCACGGCGACCGACTCCGGCTAGCCGCTCGCAGGTTCTCTCACCGCAGCACCACCGCGACGCCCTCGTACGGACCGAGGTTCATCGGGAAACTGTGCAGTTCGTCGACCGTCGCGATCTCGTTGTCGTCGAACACATCGATGGCGCAGGTGCCGGGCACCAGGTGCTTGGACTGAATGGTTGCGCTGATCTCGTCGGACGAGAAGTTCAGCACCGTGGCCTGGATGGTGCCCTGGCCGAGTTCGTGCACCATCACCAGCAGGCTCTTGTGCGAGACCGTCGGAATGTCGATCTGCTGCGCCGTGGCAATTCCGTACTTGTTGCGCAGCTCGATGATTCGAGCCAGCTGCCGAGCGAACGACTGGGGGTCGGCCAACTGCTCCGGTAGCGACCCGTACAGGCTGCGTCCACGGGGAATGCCCGACTCCGAACGCACGGCGTCGGGGAAATACCCCATCAGGTCGTGTGCGCCGCGGTTGAGCCAGCGAGTGTCGCCCTCCTTGATGAGATCCTCGACCTCGTCGGCGGCGATCGGAAGAATGCCCAGCAAGTCCCAGCCGGACAGTGCGAACACGCCGGGCTGCAGTGCGTTGTACATGGCGAGCAGCAGGTGCGCCCGCTTCACGGTCTCGATGTCCTGCTCGTCCATCCGATCGAGATCGCGGATGCCGAGCGACGCGGTGATCACACTTGCTGTGGTGCAGGCGATTCCGTTGGTGGTGAACGTTCGGTTGTACGGTGCCCAGCGGCCGGTGAGTCGATCGGTGAGTTCGCCGCGAATGCGATCGCCCAGATCGCAGCCCTTGACCGACTCGCCGCCGTAGGCGAACTCGTCCTCTGCGTGCAGTGTCGCGAAGTGGATGAGCTCGAACGTCATCTCGTCGTGGTTCTGCAGCGCGTGCACCAGCGACGCGGTGTCCACACCGTGATCGCGAGCCAGAGTCATGGTGAGCCTGAGGAATTCGGTGTTCCCCATGACCAACGCATGCTGGTAGGCCGGGCGGTTGATGAAGTCGTACGACAGATCGGCGCCGTTGGTGCCCATCGCCTTGATGTCGTCGATCGTCAGGTTCAACTCCTGGAAGGTGAACCCGCCCATCTTGCGCACCACACTGGCGATCAGGTGATTCGCGGCCTCCGAGAGTGGGTGTCCCTCGGACCAACCCGGACCCTCCGCGCGACGTTCGACGCCGAGGAAACCGTTGGCGTCCAGGCGCAGGGCACCGGCACCGAGATCGGCGATCGAATGGCAGGCGTCGCCGATGACGAGACGCATTCCTGCGAACGATGGATCGAGCCAGTTGATGGACGGCTGACCGGCCTTGAAGTAGTGCAGGTACACCCAACGCCGCTCGACGCCGTCGATGCCGACGACGGGAGGTGTTGCGCTCCAGTTGGTTTCCTTGACGCCGAGCTCGTAGAAGATCACTCGCTGCAGCTGGCCGATGATGTAGCCGGCGCGAGCGAGATTGGCCTCGGCCTCGGCGTCGATGTTCTGCGAGTCCGCACCGGCGCGCACGCGGGGGAGCAGGTGCCAGTCCTGCGGCTCGATCTCCACCATGTGGTAGATGCCGGGGTAGTCAGCGACGGCCATCTCGGCCAGCCGAAAGTCCGCACCCTTACCGGTGTGGCCGGGAACGATGTCGTCGATGACGATGCCGTCGTACGCGGAGGCCACGACGCACAGGCGTCGGAACTCTTCTTCCGATCCGAAGGCGGGGTCGATCTGCATACCGATGCGGTCGAAGTGGCCGTCGACGGACGGGGTGGGACGCCACCCGTGGATGCCGCCCGCCACTTTCACCGGTCCGGTGTGCACGGCGGTGACGCCGATCTCGGAGAACGCCTGCCACAACTTCTCGTCACCGAGGGTGCTCAGGAAGCTGGTCTGCGGAGCGTTGATCACCGAGATGGGGTAGGCGGTGAACCAGACGGGTGCTCGCTCGACGGCAGCACGCGGGTCGGGATCGGCATACGGGTTCTGCCACATGCTGCCCTTGCCCGACAGCTGTTCGGCAATGAGCTTGGCATCTCGCAGCATCGACTGTTCGGTGAGCCAGTCCACGTACTCGGGATTGGACGCGACCGGCTCGCTGTCCGGTGTGGGACCACTACTTCGGTTCGCACGACGCACGGACGGACGAAGCGGTTTCGGCCGAGCCGGGTAGAACTTCTCGTCGTAGGTGATCTCGCTCGGTTCGTGCTGCACTTCGGGATCCATGTGCCTCCGTAGCCTCGCTTTTCCTCAACCCTACGTAGGGCGCGGCCGATCCGCAGGGTTGTGGTTCCCCTCTTCTTCGACCAGCGAAACCTAGCGAGTGGGCGCGCCGGGCCCGGCCCGTCGATCGGTGAGCGTCGGCCGAATCACACGAATGTCATTCGGCCCGACCGGTTTTGTTCGATATGCGAACGTCATCGAATCGAGACCGCCTGGTGTGGAATGTCTGAATCGGATAGGCCATAGTGAGGAAGTACCAACTGTCCCTTCAGTCACATCAGACTCACGGGTCACATCCCCTCAGCCACAGGAGTTGTCCATGCGACGTCTTGCCCGCACATCGATCCTGGCCTCGACGGCCGCCCTGGCCGCCGGCATCGGTGCGGTCGTCCTCGTACCCATGGCCTCGGCCGAGCCCGAGACCGAGCCAGCGATGCCACTCGGCTCCGCAGTTCTCGAAAGCCCCGACCTGGTGGTCTCGATGGCCACTGTCTGCGACACCGCAGTCGAGAAGGCCCCCGAGGGCGGCGTCGTCGCACTGCAGGTCAAGGTCGAGAACAAGGGTGCCGACGACGCGTCGAACGTCAACGTCAACTACGGCGCACTGCCGGGTCTGCAGGGTCAGAACACCGAGAAGACCATCAAGGCAGGCGAGGCAATGACCTACACCGTGCCGTCGGCCGATCGCGAATGGGTCGCTCGCCCCGCCGGCGCAGCAGCCTTCGCCAGCGCACTCGATGCCGACTTCATGAACAACATCACCGGCGGACTGCTCAGCTACAGCTGCATCCCCGCACCCGCCACCGAGCCTGCCGAGTAATTTTCGTTCTGTACTTTCTCTCCCGCTGCGCCGCGACGATCCCCGCTGATCGTCGCGGCGTACTGCTGTCCCCATGTGCGTGGAACTTCGTAGCAGGGACCGAGTTTTCACTCACATGCGGCGCAGCCGCTCCCTCGGGAACAAATTCGCCACACCCTCCGTTGTGCAGGTCAGCAGCCTTGAGTGGATGAGGCTCAAGTTGGAAGTTGACGCGATAGATCGCGTTGTGCAAACTTGAGCGGAGTTCGCTCACCCAGGGACTGGAACCCACGCAACAACAGGAGGAAACATTATGGCTCGTGCGGTCGGTATCGACCTCGGGACCACCAACTCGGTCGTGTCCGTCCTCGAGGGCGGCGAACCGGTTGTCGTCGCCAACTCCGAGGGATCACGCACCACCCCGTCGATCGTCGCTTTCGCCAAGAACGGTGAAGTGCTGGTCGGCCAGCCCGCGAAGAACCAGGCGGTCACCAACGTCGACCGCACGATTCGTTCCGTGAAGCGCCACGTCGGCACGGACTGGACCGTGGAGATCGACGGTAAGAAATACACCCCTCAGGAAATCTCCGCGCGCACGCTGCAGAAGCTCAAGCGCGACGCCGAGGCCTACCTGGGTGAGGAAATCACCGACGCGGTCATCACCGTTCCCGCGTACTTCGAGGACGCACAGCGTCAGGCCACGAAGGAAGCCGGCCAGATCGCCGGCCTCAACGTCCTGCGCATCGTCAACGAGCCCACCGCGGCGGCTCTCGCATACGGCCTGGACAAGGGCGACAGCGAGCAGACCATTCTCGTGTTCGACCTCGGTGGCGGCACGTTCGACGTCTCGCTGCTCGAAATCGGCGACGGCGTCGTCGAGGTCCGCGCGACGTCCGGCGACAACCACCTCGGTGGCGACGACTGGGACGAGCGCATCGTGACCTGGCTCGTCGACAAGTTCAAGGCTCAGAACGGCATCGATCTGACCAAGGACAAGATGGCCCTGCAGCGTCTGCGTGAGGCTGCCGAGAAGGCGAAGATCGAACTGTCCTCCGGGCAGAGCACCTCGATCAACCTCCCGTACATCACGGTCGACGCGGACAAGAACCCGCTCTTCCTCGACGAGCAGCTCAGCCGCTCGGAGTTCCAGAAGATCACCTCCGACCTGCTCGACCGCACCCGTGCGCCGTTCCAGGCAGTGGTCAAGGACTCCGGCATCGCCGTCAAGGACATCGACCACGTCGTGCTCGTCGGTGGATCGACGCGTATGCCCGCAGTCTCCGAGCTGGTCAAGGAACTCTCCGGTGGACGCGAGCCCAACAAGGGCGTCAACCCGGACGAGGTCGTGGCCGTCGGTGCTGCACTGCAGGCCGGTGTGCTCAAGGGTGAGGTCAAGGACGTTCTGCTCCTCGACGTCACGCCGCTATCCCTCGGTATCGAAACCAAGGGTGGTGTCATGACCAAGCTCATCGAGCGCAACACCACCATCCCGACGAAGCGATCCGAGACCTTCACCACCGCTGACGACAATCAGCCCTCGGTGCAGATCCAGGTCTTCCAGGGTGAGCGCGAGATCGCCTCGCACAACAAGCTCCTCGGCTCGTTCGAGTTGACGGATCTGCCCCCGGCTCCGCGCGGCGTCCCCCAGATCGAGGTCACCTTCGACATCGACGCCAACGGCATCGTGCACGTCACGGCCAAGGACAAGGGCACCGGCAAGGAGAACACGATCAAGATCCAGGACGGCTCCGGTCTGTCCAAGGAAGAGATCGACCGCATGGTCGCCGACGCCGAAGCTCACGCAGACGAGGACAAGGCTCGTCGCGAAGAGGCCGAGGTCCGCAACCAGGCCGAGTCCCTCGTCCACCAGACGGAGAAGTTCGTCAAGGACAACGAGGACAAGGTCGACGCCGAGCTCAAGGGCCGCGTCGAAACCGCCATCGCCGACGCCAAGACGGCACTCGCGGGCAGCGACATCTCGGCAGTGAAGACCGCCGTGGAGAAGCTGTCGAGCGAGTCGCAGGCTCTCGGCACCGCCATCTACGAGGCTCAGGCCAAGGAGCAGGGCGGCGCAGAGGGTGGCGCGCAGGCCGCTGACGACGGTGTAGTCGACGCAGAGGTTGTCGACGAGCCCGCCGACGACACGGACAAGAAGTGACGTCGGGTAACTCCGAGCAAGAACCGGTCACTTTCGTGGACAAGCGGAAGATCGATCCCGAGACCGGTGAAGTACGGGAAGGTGACGCAGTTCCGGAGCCCCTCGCGGGCACCGGTACTGCGCCCCAGCCCGGCTCGGTGGACGAAGGGACAGGCGAGATCGTGGTCGAGGCGGAGGACACAGAAGATCCGCGCGACACTCAGGTCGCCGAACTCACTGCCGATTTGCAGCGCGTGTCGGCCGAGTACGCCAACTACCGTCGCCGCACGGATCGGGAGAAGCAGACGGGAGCGGAGAACGCGAAAGCGTCCGTCGTGTCCCAGCTGCTCCCCGTCCTCGACGATCTGGAGCGAGCTCGCCAGCACGGCGATCTCGAAACCGGACCGCTCAA
Organism: Rhodococcus sp. 06-221-2; assembly: GCF_002258365.1. Lineage (NCBI taxonomy): Bacteria > Bacillati > Actinomycetota > Actinomycetes > Mycobacteriales > Nocardiaceae > Rhodococcus > Rhodococcus sp. 06-221-2. Next base: position 184,177 of record NZ_NOYJ01000035.1, on the reverse strand, counting down.
GTCCGTGGCGGACAAGTTGGCGGGGGTGTTCTCGAACATCGGTCTGAGCACCTTCGGGGCCGAGGGCGACGCCTTCGACCCGGCCATCCACGAGGCCGTCTCCCATGAGGGCGACGGCAGCAATCCGGTCGTTGGCACGCTGATGCGTCCGGGCTACAAGCTCGGCGAGCGCGTGCTGCGTACCGCGATGGTCGGTGTGGTCGACAGTGCTTCCGAGGGCACGGCAACAGAAGAATCGGACGCACCCGCGTCCGACGAGCAGTAAAAAGAAATAGCGCGAGAGGAGGAAACGCCCGGTGAGCCAGCGGGAGTGGATCGAGAAGGACTTCTACAAGGAGCTGGGCGTTTCCTCCAGCGCTACTGCAGAAGAGATCAAGAAGGCGTACCGAAAGTTGGCGCGGGACAACCATCCCGACGCCAATCCCGGCAACGCCGCGGCCGAGAACAAGTTCAAGGCGGTCAGCGAGGCGCATGCCGTACTCGCCGACCCGGCCAAACGCAAGGAATACGACGAGGCCAGGCGGCTGTTCGCGTCCGGTGGCTTCGGTAGCCGCGGTGGAGGCGGATTCTCGCCCGGTGCAGGCGGATTCGGTGGCGGTGGCCAGACCTTCGACGTGGGCGACATCTTCGGCCAGGGCGGTGGCGGCGACGGCGGCATCGGCGATCTGTTCGGAGGTCTGTTCAATCGCGGCGCAGCCCAGCGCCCGCAGAGCAACCGTCCCCGACGCGGCAGCGATGTCGAGACCGAGACCTCGCTGCAATTCCGTGAAGCAGCGCAGGGTGTGACGGTCCCGTTGCGGTTGACCAGTCCGTCCTCGTGCACCACGTGTCACGGCAGCGGTGCGAAGCCCGGAACGAGCCCGCGGGTCTGCCCCAAGTGCAACGGCCAGGGCGTCGTCAATCGAAACCAGGGCGCGTTCGGCTTCAGTGAGCCCTGTGACGACTGCCGCGGTACCGGATCCATCATCGACGACCCGTGCGTCGATTGCCGCGGCACCGGAGTGCAGAACCGCACCCGCACCATCACCGTGCGAGTACCCGCAGGCATCAGCGACGGCCAGAAAGTACGACTCGCAGGCCAAGGCGAGGCCGGGCTTCGCGGAGCACCGTCCGGCGACCTGTTCGTCACCGTTCGAGTCAAGCCCGACAAGGTCTTCGGCCGCACCGGCGACGACCTCACGGTGACCGTGCCGGTCAGCTACGGCGAATTGGTCCTCGGCACCACACTGTCGGTGCCCACCCTCGAAGGACGTGTCGGCGTCAAGGTGCCACCGGGCACCGTCGACGGCCGAGTGCTACGGGTGCGCGGACGCGGCATCCCGAAGAAGTCCGGCGCAGGCGACCTGATGGTGACCGTCAAAGTTGCCGTCCCGCAGAAACTCGACGATGCTGCTACCGACGCTCTGAAGACCTATCTGGAAGCCGAGAAGGCCAGCGGATTCGACCCGCGGGCCGGGTGGGCAGGTGTGTGATGTCGGTCCCTCCCGAGGGCGGTTCCGCGAAAGCCGGTGGGGCACAAGGTGATCCCGACGCGCAGATCTTCGTGATCTCCGTCGCGGCTCAGCTGGCCGGCATGCATGCGCAGACGCTGCGCACCTACGACCGACTGGGCCTGGTCATCCCGCACCGCACCACCGGCGGTGGGCGACGCTACACACCGCGGGATGTCGCACTGCTCCGCGAGGTGCAGCGACTCTCGCAGGACGAGGGCGTCAACCTCGCCGGCATCAAGCGCATCATCGAGCTCACCAACCAGGTCGAGGCCCTGCAGGCCCGGGTCTCGGAACTGGCGCAGGAGGTAGCGAACGTGCACGCGAGCTATCGCCGTGACCTGGTGCCGATCCAACGCAACGCCCTGGTGGTCTGGAAGCCGAAGCACCAGCGTTAGGTTCACCGCCTTCCCCGCAAACGCGCGCGCGTTTGTCAGGTGCGCGCAGATTTGCCAGTGATTCGGTCACTATTCCGCGCGCGTTCAGCAAACGCGCGCGCGTTTGCGGCATCGGCAGTGGCGAACCCCGCGCGCGTTTGCGAGACACCCGGCATCGACCCCTATCCTGGTCCGCATGCAGGCGTGGAATTCGACAGTCGTTCAGTACCATCGCCTTCGGAACGACCTCGCGGTGATCAGGCTCGAGGGCGACGCCATTCCCTTCAGAGCCGGGCAGTCGGTGTCTGTGACAGTTCCTCAGAACACTGCTCTGACGCGGCGATATTCGCCCGCCCTGCCGCCGTCGCTGGACGGCAAGCTCGAATTCCATGTGCGCGCGGTACCCGCGGGGTGGGTGAGCGGGTCGATCGTCAACGAGACCCGGCCCGGTCATGTCTGGCAGATCAGTGATCCGCAGGGCGGTCTGCACGTCGACGATTCCGGGCGTGACGTCGTCATGATCGCGGGCGGTACCGGTCTCGCTCCGTTGCGCGCGATTCTGCTCGATCTCACACGCTGGGAGCGGCCGCCGAATGTGACGCTGTTCTTCGGCGGCAAGTCGCCGCGCGATCTCTATGCAAGCGACATGCTGTGGTTGATGGCGGCCGAGTTGCCGTGGCTGACCGTTGTTCCCGTCGTCGATCAGCTGCACGAGCCGTGGGCCTCGGACCGCTGGAACGATCGCATTCACGAGGAAATTGGTTCCAGCACATCATTTTTCGAGCCGGAGCACTGCTGGGAGGGTGCTATCGCCGACGTCGTCGCGGTGCAGGGGCCGTTCCCCGACAGTCAGATCCTGGTGTGTGGTTCACCCGGCATGGAGGCCGCGACCGTGCGCGCCCTCGTCGAGATCGGAACTCCGCTCCCAGACATTCGCCGCTGAAGCCGAAGCAGAAGCCGAAGCAGAACCGCCGCCCCACCACATCAGGGCAGTCGCAGTATTCGACGCAGATGTGCCAGGTCCTCCGGCGGTAGTGCCGTGAATTCCGGCGGAGGGGCGTCGGCGATCGTGCGGGCTTTCTCGGCGAGGCGGCGTCCGGTGTCGGTGAGTCCGATGATGCGTCGTCGACGATCGTGGGGGTCCTCGGTGCGCACCACCAGGTCTCGCTGTTCGAGTTCGCGCACGTTCAGAGATACGTAGGGCACGTCGGAGGCGAGCAGATCGGCGAGTTCGGTGACCGACCGATCGCCGCTCAACAGCTTGATCAGCAGTTTCGCCCGCAGGAAGCTCATCCCGGTGGCCTCGGCGACGGCCCGTCGAGTGTCGTGTACCTCGAGCATCAGCGCTCGCATCTCGCGCCAAGTCTGCGCTGCTTCGCTCGTCATACGAGCACCGGCTGGTCGATACGTTCGGCGGTCGATCGTGCCCATCGGCCGGTGGTGACCAGCGCGAGCACGGTGACAACCACGCCGGCACCGGCGATGACGAACCAGGCGGGCACGGCGGCGGCGGTGAAGCCGTCGGAGATTTCTCCGACGATGCTTGCGGTGACGATCGATCCCATGACGGCCACACCGAGCGACTGACCCACCTGCCTGCTGGTCGACGCGATGGCCGAGGCCACGCCGGCTTGGCTCCGCGGCATCCCGGAGACGGCGGTGTTGGTGATCGGGGCGTTGACCATGCCGAAGGAGATTCCAAAGATCACGTATGCCGTCGCCAGCCATGTGAAGGACGTCGTCGGCGTCGTTCTGGTGAGCATCAGCGCCGAGATCACGAAGCCGAGGCCGGCCACGAGCAGGGGGATGCGAGCCCCGAGGCTGCCGACGATGCGTCCCGATATCGGCGCGAAAATCAGCGTCATCAGTGCCATCGGCAGAGTGTAGAGACCGGCGTGCAGAGGTGAGTAGCCGCGAACGTCCTGCAGGTACAGCGTGTTGAGGAACAGGAACCCGCCGAGGGACGCGAACGCGCACACGGCGATCACCGTAGCGCCACTGAACGGTGCACTGCGGAAGAACTTCAGCTGGATCAGCGGTTCCTCGATCCGCGATTCGACCACCAGCAGCCCGAGGAGAGAGCCGATCGCGACGGCACCCGTGAACACGATCAGCGGTGATCCCCAGCCCTTCGCGGGACCTTCGATGATGGTGAAGACCAGGGACGCGAGGAACGCGAAGATGAGGACCTGACCTACCGGATCGAACTTCCTTGCGTGCTCGGCCTTGGATTCCGGGACGAACTTCAGTGTCATCGCCAAAGCGAAGATCCCGACGGGGACGTTGATCCAGAAGATGGACTGCCAGCCGGCGCTGGTGACGAGCACGCCGCCGAGTGCCGGTCCCGCGGACATCGAGATTCCGACGACGGCACCCCACATGCCGATCGCGCCGGCGCGTTCTTTGGGGTCGGTGAAGGTGTTGGTGATGATCGACATCGCGACGGGATTCATCATCGAGCCGCCGATGGCCTGCAGCATCCGGAAGGCGATGAGCCAGCCCAGCGACGGTGCGACGCTGCACAGCAGCGAGCCGAGCACGAACGTTCCGGTGCCGATCAGGAAGAAGCGTTTGCGGCCGTACTTGTCGGCCATCGATCCGCCGAGCATCAGCAGAGATGCCACGACCAGCGTGTATGCATCGATGATCCATTGCAGACCCGATACCGATGCATTCAGATCTGCGCGCATCGACGGCAGCGCGACGTTGACGATCGTGTTGTCGGTGCTGACGAGAAACAGGCTGAGGCAGCAGATCCCGAGCACGAGATATCGGTGTCGTCGAGTCAGCTCGGCCACGTGCACCTCCGCATATTTGCTTGTACATCTACAACTATTACATGAGTACTCCTAACTTGTTCGACGAGCAAGTGGCGTCGGGCTGGTCGGCGCCCGATAGGGTGTGTGTCACAGGCTTGCTCGACCCCCGATACCTGCTCGGTGAATGGAGAACAACAGTGGCTTCCGAGATCGCACCAGGCGACCTGGTTCAGGCGTCCGGGCATGCAGGCCCGTGGAAGGTGCTCGAGATTCGTCAGGGGTTGGCGTTGCTCGAGCATCACGACGGGCATCGGCTGTCGGTCCGTACGACGACGGTCGAGGTGGTGCGCAAGGCGTCGCCGCGCGAGGGCTCGGCTCCGCTGGAAGAGGCGGAGTCCGAGAGCCCCTCGCTGTTCGACGAGAGCTGACCTAGCGCCGCCCACCGTCGGCTGCGTACTTCTGCCGTAGCGACTTGGTCATCTGCTTGTATTCCCTCAACTTCTCGCTGCGCGCTCGCGCATCGTGGCGCGACGTGGTCCAGGCGTTCTCCCGCAACAGCTTTCGGTAGTTACCCAGCCGGCGTTCGGTGAGTCCGCCTGCCTCGACGGCGGCGAGAACGGCGCAACCGGGCTCGTGTGCGTGCGCGCAGTCGCCGAAACGGCACAGTGCGGCCAGCTCGTCGATATCCGAAAAAGCGTTCGCCACTGCGTCTTCCGATCCTTGTACGCCCACCGATCTCAATCCGGGAGTATCGAGCAGGGTCAGTCCCAGCCGTGGTACCGGAATCAATTCCCGACGCACCGTCGTGTGTCGGCCCTTGGCGTCCGCCTCGCGAGTGGTGCCGGTGGCGAACGCGGTGCTCCCGATCAGAGCGTTGCCGAGAGTCGATTTACCCGATCCCGACGGCCCGATCAGCGCGACCGTACCGTGCAGATGCGCTGTCAGCGAGTCGATTCCATCGGCCGACACCGCACTGGTGCTGCAGACGGTGACACCCGGCGCGGCGGCCAGTACCGACTCTTCGGTGACGCGTCCGCTGTCGGTCTTCGTGATCGCGACGACGGGTACGCCGCCGCTGCCCCACGCCAGCGTGAGGTAGCGCTCGACGCGACCGAGATCGAGGGCCGTGTCCGACGCGACGGTGACCACGACGGTATCGACGTTGGCACCGAGAACCTGTGCGGCCGAGGTCGATCCGGCACTGGCTCGAACTATGGCCGTCCGGCGGGGCAGGATGTCGATCAGCCGGAACGATTCCGCGTCCAGTGCCACCCAGTCCCCGGTGCAGAGGCCGCCAGGAGTGGAGCCTGCGGAACGACCGCTGACACTGCCGGTGCCGCGCGCGATTCCGTGCTCGGTGACGGCGTCGAATTCACCACGGTCGACGCGAACCACGCGAGCGAGAATTGCGCTGTGAGAATGCTGTTCGAACTCGTCACGCCAGTGTTGGTCGAGTCCGTATTCGAGTAGAGAAGACATGCGAGAAGTCCTTCGTGGAGGAGGTGTGAGGGCTCGGCTGTGTTCTCGTCCAGGTGGCCACGATGCCCACCTCCTCACTTCTCGCATGCACAAAACCGTCGACGGCAAACTAGCAGCCGTCGACGGTGGGGGTAAAGCGATTTATCTGACGAGGTTGGTGCCCTCGGCCGGTTGTGCCAGAGCGGACAGGAACGATCGAGCCCAACGGTCGACGTCATGGGCGAGAACCTGCCGGCGCATGGCTCGCATGTGACGCTTACCTGCCTCGGGTTCCTGTTCGAGCGCTCCGGTGATGGCGTCCTTCACGCTGTCCAGATCATGGGGGTTGCACAGGTACGCCTGGCGCAATTCTGCAGCAGCACCGGTGAATTCGCTGAGAACCAGCGCGCCACCGAGGTCGCTGCGGCAGGCCACGTACTCCTTGGCGACGAGGTTCATGCCGTCGCGTAGGGGAGTGACCAGCATGACGTCGGCAGCGACGAAGTAGGCGAGCAGGTCCTCGCGGGGAATTGGACGGTGCAGGTAGTGGACCACCGGGTGGCCCACCTGGCCGTACTCGCCGTTGATGCGTCCCACCTGCTGCTCGATCTCGCCGCGCATGGCGACATAGCTCTCGACGCGTTCACGGCTGGGCGTCGCCAATTGCACGATGACGTTCTCGGCCGGATCGACTCGGCCTTCTTCGAGCAACTCTCGAAATGCGTTGAGCCTAACGTCGATTCCCTTGGTGTAATCCAGTCGGTCGACGCCGAGCATGATCCGTTTCGGATTGCCGAGGTCTTTGCGCAGCTGCTTGGCGCGGTCTCGGACGGCCTTCGTGCGCGACTTGGTGTCGAGGTCACCGGAGTCGATGGAGATCGGGAACGCTCCGACGCGTACGGTCCGGAACCCCACCTGGACGACACCGAGCTTGGATCGCACACCGACGGTTCCGCGTGAGGTGGTTCCCCCGGCGAGGCGTCGGGCAAGGTAGAGGAAGTTCTGTGCACCGCCGGACAGATGGAAACCGATCAGGTCGGCTCCGAGCAGTCCTTCGACGATCTCGGTGCGCCACGGCATCTGCATGAACAGCTCGATCGGTGGGAACGGGATGTGCAGAAAGAAGCCGATGGTCAGATCTGGCCGCAGCATCCGCAGCATCTTGGGCACCAGCTGGAGCTGATAGTCCTGAATCCACACCGTCGCACCCTGCGCGGCTGCCTCGGACGTCTTCTCCGCGAAGCGGCGGTTGACTTCGACGTAGGCGTTCCACCAGTCGCGGTCGTACTCGGGCTTGACGATGACGTCGTGGTACAGCGGCCACAGCGTGGCGTTGGAGAAGCCCTCGTAGTACTGGGTGTATTCCTTCTCGCTGATCGGCACCGGACGCAGGTGCAGGTCGTCCTCGACGAACGGCTCCACGTCGACGTCGGATACGCCGACCCATCCCACCCAGGCACCCTTGTTGGCGCGCAGGATGGGCTCGAGCGCAGTGACCAGCCCGCCGGGGCTGCGCTTCCATCGCGTGCTTCCGTCGGGAAGTGTCTCCAGATCGACCGGCAACCTGTTGGCTACGACGACGAAATCCGAACCCTGCGAGGCGTCAGCCACAACTGTCCAATCCGCTTGTTGATCCCTGGGTAATCAGCCCTGCGAAAACCTGTCAGTCGGTCTTCGCTACGGGGTCTATACCCAGCATCGACAACAACATGCGGCACTCGTCTGCATCGGTCGCATAGGCGGCGACGACGCGCTGGGCCTGACTGGCGGTCTCGTACTCGAGTGGGACGATGTCTTCGTCGGCGATGTCGTTGTCGGTCGATGTCTTGGCAGGCATGGTGATCTCCGTACTCTCTGCTGGACTTACTCGGTGTTCGCTGGTGCCAACTCTATGTAAATGTGACACCCCATCGCCACTTCCCGATGCCATAGGCTGCAGCGAATGACCGATTCTGTCTCGCTTCACCATGCTCGAAACGTGGTGGAGGCACCTTTCCCGGCCACCGGTGGCGCGATTCTGCGCCGCACCGTACGACGTCGTCGCACCCGCTTGATCGTCTCGTCCCTGCTGTTCGGGGTGCATCAACTATGCGAAACGATGGTTCCGGTCGCGATCGGTCTGATCGTGTCGCGGGCGATCGACACCGGCGACGTAACGGCGATGATCGTCTCGTTGGTCGGTCTCGCGGCTCTGTTCGTCACACTGTCCTACGCCTGGCGCATCGGTGCCCGCATCATCGTCGTCGCCATCGAGCGTGAGGCCCACGATGTGCGGGTGGAGGTCGCCGGCCGCGTTCTCGACCCACGCGGACTGCGCACCGATCTGTCGGCCGGGGAATTGCTGACGGTCTCGACGTCCGATGCCGAGAAGGAATCGTGGATTCTCGACCTGATCGCGCGAGTCTTCGCGTCCGCAGTGGCGGTGGTCGCGTCCGCGGTGGCATTGCTGATCATCGACATTCCTCTCGGCCTGGCCGTCGTGATCGGTACTCCGGTGATTCTGATCGCGCTCCAGCGTCTCGCCCCGTTGCTCACCCGCGCGGCCACCGCACAGCAGGCCGAGATCGCCGGGGTCTCGGGAATGGCCACCGATCTGGTCAGTGGAGTGCGTCCGCTGCGCGGAATCGGAGCCGAGGACGCCGCGACCCAGCGGTTCGTGACGTCGAGCCGAACGGCACTGGCGGCCACGCTGAGGTTGGCCCGCGCCAACAACGTCTATCAGGGCCTGGCGGCGGCGGTCAACGCGTTGCTCGCCGTCGGAATCGCCGGTACCGCAGGCTGGTTCGCGTTGCAGGGTCGCATCTCGGTCGGCGAACTGATCACCGTCATCGGGCTCTCGCAATTCGTCATCGAACCGCTGACCGGGTTGTCCAAGGTCCCCGGCGTGGTGGCGATGGTGCGTGGCTCTGCCGATCGGCTCGCACTCGTACTCGGTGCCGACCACGTTCTGCCGCAATCCGATTCCGCTGTGCCCTCGGGTACCGAACTCGCCGTCGACGAGGTCGGGTTCCGTTCGCTCGACGGCCTCACCTTCTCGGCCGCACCCGGCGAGATGCTCGGAATCGTCGCTTACCGGCCGCAGGACGGGGAGGCACTCGCCCAGGTGCTCTCCGGTCAGATCTCCGAGTCCGACTACACCGGAACGGTAAGGATCGGCGGCATCGCAACAGGGGACATCGATCTCCGACGCGCCCGCGAGACCGTGCTCGTCGAGCCGCACATCACCGACCTGTTCGCCGGCACCGTTCGCAGCAACGTCACCGCAGGTCGCGCGCAGCCCGACGCCGAACTCGCCCGCGTGCTCGAGGCATCCGCGGCCACCGACGTCGTCGAACTGCACGAAGCCGGGCTCGACCACGCCGTCACCGACCGCGGTGCCAGCCTCTCCGGTGGCCAACGTCAACGAGTCGCGTTGGCGCGGGCCCTGTCGGTCGACGCCCCGGTGCTGGTGCTGCACGACCCCACCACCGCGGTCGACGCCGTCACCGAGCACACGATCGCGCGCGGTATCGCCGAGCTGCGACACACCGGCAGCGCTGCGCAGACCACGATCCTGATCACCACCAGCCCTGCGCTGCTGTCGGTGACGCATCGCGTACTCGTGGTCGACGACGGCCGCGTCGTCGCCGAAGGAACCCACCACGATCTCGCGTCCTCGGACGCGCAGTACAAAGAGACGGTGCTGCGATGACCGCCCCCGAACTTCTTCCCATCGCCACCGGTGCCCGGTCGGGGAAGTGGCTGCTCGAACAGCTGAAACTACGACGGGCACGAACGGCAGTGACGCTGCTCCTCGGCGCAATTGCCGCGGGGATGTCGCTGGTGCCCGTCTACGTGCTCGGCGTCCTGGTCGACCGCGTCCGCGACGGGGCCGACTCGTCGACCATCGTCGGGGTCGTCGTCGTGATCGCGGTGGCAGCGGTCATCGGCGGTGTCGTCACCGGGTTCAGCGGCTACTTGATCAGTACCCTCGGTGAGGGCATCCTGGCGTCCCTGCGTGAGGCGGTCGTTCGACGCGCTCTCCGTCTGCCGGTGGCCACGCTGGAGCGAGTGGGCAAGGGTGACTTGCTCTCCCGCGTCGGCGACGACGTCGCAGTGATGGCCAAGTCGATCGGCGAAGTGATTCCACAGCTCGTCGGAGCATTCCTGCTCGTATGCCTGAGCATGATCACGATGCTCGGAATCGACTGGCGTCTGGGGCTTGCCGGTCTGGTGGCATTGCCGATGTATGTCCTCGCACTGCGCTGGTATCTGCCCCGATCGGCTCCGCTGTATGCGGCCGAACGAGTCGCTATGGGCGAGCGAGCCCAGTCCTTCGTCAGCAGCATGCAGGGCGCAAAGACGGTGCGCGCCTACGGACTCGAAGCGGAGCACCTTGGTGAGGTGGATCGAGCGTCGGCGAAAGCCCGCGACATCGGCGTCGACGTCTTCCGCCTGTTCACGCGCTTCGGCTCACGCAGCAACCGCGCCGAATGTGTCGGCCTGTCGGTGATCCTGCTGGCCGGATTCCTGCTGGTACGAGGCGATTACGTGACCGTCGGCGAGACCACGGCCGCGGCGCTGCTGTTCCATCGCCTGTTCAATCCGATCGGCACCCTGCTCTTCACGTTCGACGACATCCAGTCTGCCGGAGCTTCTCTGGCCCGACTGGTCGGTGTCGTCGACATTGCCGACGAGCGGCCGGTGGGCGACGGTTCCGTGCCTGCCGACGCCACCCTCGATGTCGTCGACCTGCGCCACTCGTACGACGGGGGTCACGAAGTACTGCACGGGGTCGACCTGCGTGTGGACGCAGGTGAGACGGTCGCGCTCGTGGGATCCACCGGTGCCGGGAAGTCGACGATCGCGGCCATTGCGGCCGGGTCCATGGCGTCGACGTCGGGCACGGTTCGTGTCGGCGGCGCGTCGCTGGACTCGTTGGGCCACCAGGGTTTACGCCGGCATGTCGCGATCGTCAGCCAGGAAGTGCACGTCTTCGCCGGCCCACTGATCGACGACGTGTTGCTCGCGGCACCGGACGCCGGCCGCGACGACGTGGAAGCCGCACTGCGGACCGTCGGGGCCTGGGGATGGGTCGAGGCGCTCGAGAACGGCCTCGACACCGCCGTCGGCGAGGGCGGTCACCAGTTGACCGCGGCGCAATCGCAGCAATTGGCTCTGGCGCGGCTGGTTCTCGCCGATCCGGCTGTCGCGGTGTTGGACGAGGCCACCGCCGAGGCCGGCAGCTCCGGTGCCCGTGAGCTCGAACTGGCTGCGGAGGCGGCGACGAGAGGCCGCAGCACATTGGTCGTGGCGCATCGCCTCACCCAGGCCGCTGCAGCGGACCGCGTCGTGGTGCTCGAGCACGGGAAAATCGTGGAGCAAGGTCCGCACGACGAGTTGGTCGCTGCCGGTGGGCGTTACGCAGAGCTGTGGGAGGCGTGGCAGGGTCGCTGATAGCTATAGCAATTTGCCTATAGCTATTAGTTTTGGCTACGGTGTCCTCGGAAGATGGAGGAGGCCGACATGGCACGCGCAGGATTGACCGCGCAGCGCATCGTGGCAGCAGGAGCGGATCTGGCCGACGAGGTCGGCTTCGATCGCGTGACTGCCAGTGAGTTGGCGCGACGCTTCGACGTCAAAGTGGCGAGTCTGTATTCGCATCTGAAGAGCGCGCATCAGCTCAATGTCGGCATCGCTCTGCTGGCGTTGGAGGAATTGGCCGACCGGGTGGCAGAAGCGTTGGCGGGCAGGGCAGGCAAGGACGCGTTGGTAGCAGTGGCCGACGCGTACCTGGTCTATTCGCGCGAACATCCCGGCCGGTACGCGGCCACTCAATTTCCTCTCGACCACGAGACGGCGATCAACAGTGCCGGGGTGCGGCACTCGGCGATGATGAAGGCAATTCTTCGTGGGTATCACCTGAACGAGGCCGATCAGGTGCACGCTGTTCGATTGTTGGGCAGTGTCTTTCACGGTTTCGCCAGCCTCGAAGCGGCCGGCTCGTTCGCTCACAGTGCACCCGACTCACAAGAGTCGTGGGCCCGAATCCTCGACGGAATCGACACACTCCTACGGCAATGGAGGCAGGAACCATGAAGCCGATCTCCGAACGCGACATCAGATCGTCGTTCGTCAACTCGTCCAAGGGTGACGCCACTCGGCTTTCCCTCCCCGATATGTACGACGAAGTGCCGTGGGAGGATCTCGATTTCCTCGGCTGGGGCGACCCGAAGCTGGCGGGACGAAGCTACATCGTCGTACCGCAGGAGGATCGACTTCGTGGAATTACGTTGCGATACAGGGCGGGTGGACCGCGGACTGCGCAGATGTGCAGCATCTGTCTCACCACCCACGCCAACGGTGGTGTGTCGCTGATGGCCGCTGCGAAGGCAGGGGAGTCCGGGCGACGCGGCAACACCGTCGGTACCTACATCTGCTCGGATCTCGCATGTTCTCTGTACGCACGCAAGAAGAAAACACCGGCCCTGGGACGACAGTTCAAGGAGGACTTCGACGTCGACACCCGCACGGCAACAGTCAAAGACAATATCGACGCATTCCTCGCTCGCATCGTCAGCTGATCGTCGCTGCGCTCCCGTCGTGCGCGTTGTGCGCCCTCAGCGGTACGCACAACGCGCACGACCTAGCTCTTTTTGCTGGACCGCTGTGGCCGCAAAGCTGTGAAAAGCCAAGCCGTTGCCGCGACAATTGCCAGACCCCAGCCCGCGATGCCGGCCCCAGGGAAGTCCAGTCTTGGGATGGCGAGAACCCCGAAGATCACCAGAGTGGCGAACAGCGGCGAGAGTCTCTGCCGGGCATGGATAAGTCGAGTGGACTCGGTTCCCGTTTGTCGCATGCGCATCTACCCTCCTCGTCGATGTGTTTGGTGAACCTACAGTAAACCGGTAGGTCGGTCTTCAATGGCGCGCCCCGGTTAATACCCATGGAGTGTGGCGCAACGGTCGTAGCGCGTCCGAGGATTGGTGATTTGCCTAGCACGGGCCACCGACAGGTTCCGGTTCGCGAATCCTTATGCACAGCAATAGTTTTCGATTGCGCCATCATTGTGTATCGAACACCTGTTCGATACACTTGGTCCATGACCACGGAGATCTGGCAACTGAGCGAGAGTGAACTCCTCGCCGACGCCGCTGCGGTCTCCCACAAGATCCAACTGCTCGAAGCACGCCGCATCGCCCTCGTCGCCGACATCGACACCCGCGTGAGCAGGGAGAAGCTCGGCTTCCCCGGACCCGCAGGGTGGCTGACCTCCACCACCCTCCTCACCCCCAGCAAAGCCACCAAGATCGTCGCCCTCGCCCGCGGACTGAAGAACTTCCCCGACATCGCCGACGCAGTGGACACCGGCGTCATGTCCGTCGACCACGCCGCCCTGATCCTCACCTTCGCCGAAACACCCCCGAAAAACCTCCCGCAAGAGGGTCGCGATATCGCCCGCACCGCGATGATCACCGCCGCCACCGGGCCCGGGGCACGCACCGACAACATCCGCGAAGCGATCACCAAACTCGAGGACACCTACGGCGGCAACAAGCCACCACCGGAAGACACCGACCGCAACGAACTCTTCGCCTCGAAAACCCTCAACGGACGTCTCGTGGCGAAGATGGATTTCGATGCGATCACCGGAGAAAAGCTGCTCACCGCGCTTTCGCCGTTGACCGAACCCCGACCCGCCGCCGACGGCACCCAAGACGAACGCAGTCCCGCACGGCGACGCGCCGACGCCTTCGGACACATCCTCGACCGCTACCTCGCCTCCAGTGACCGCCCCACCGAAGGCGGCGAAAAACCCCACGTCAACCTGCACATCCGGTTGCAGGACCTCACCGACCTCCGCGACAGTGCCGACGACATAACAGACGACGAAACCTCGCGCGCAGCAACAGAATCCGACACCGAGACCGACGCAGCAGATCCGGTCGACATCAACACCGGCGACCCCATCGACACTGACGCAGCAACCGAACCGGACCACGAAAACGGCAGCGGCAGTGGCGATTGCGGTGGAGGTGATGCTGCAGCCGACCGCGGCGCATACCGGGACCTGTTCGGTGACGGCACGTCGGTCGGGTGGCTGCCCTGGATGGGACCGCTCTCCCGCAACACTTCCCGCCAACTGGCGTGTGATTGCCTTCTCACCGCCATCGTGATGGACGAGAACGGCAACCCACTCAACCTCGCCCGCACCGCCCGGACCGTCACCGCGAAACAGAAACGAGCATTGACTGCCCGCGATCACGGCTGCGCCTTCCCTGGCTGCGGCAAACCCGCCGCCTGGACCGAAGGTCACCACATCTGGCATTGGGCCGATGGTGGCCCCACCGATATGGACAACCTCGTCCTCCTCTGCGGATTCCACCACCGACTCATCCACCACAGCGACTGGGAAGTGTTCATCGGAACCGATCAACACCCCTGGTTCGTACCACCAGCATCCGTCGACCCCTACCGACAACCCCGACAATCCCACGCCCGAGCAGGCCCCCACATCGCATAGGCCCGCGCGAACGCACACCAGCCCCACACAAACACACCAGCCCCGCACCGAGAACACGGTGCGGGGCTGGAAGGGGTTGTAGCTGAGCTCGATTCGAGAGAATCGGGCTGTCAGTCCTTGTTCTTCTCCGCGATGAACAGCTTCTCGATGCGCTCTGCCTCGTCCTTCTTGGCGTCGGCTTCCTCGGATCGTTCTGCGGCCTCGGCCAATTCGGCCTCGGACGGTGCTGCTGCCAGCTTCTCCTGCTTGTCGACCTGAGCCTGCTGAGTCTTCTTGCGGTCCTCGGCTGCCTTGGCGGCCGCGGCAGCTTGCTCGTCGGCCTTTTTCTTCTTTGCAGCCGCTTCGCGTTCGGCTTCCTGGGCGGCCTCGCGCTTGCGCTGCTCGGCCTCCTGTCGCGCGTCGCGGGCGGCTTCCTGGGCTGCGGCGTCGGCGGCCCGCCGGTCCTGCTCGGCGGTCTCACGAGCCGTCTTCAGGTCGGCGTCCGCAGCAGTCTTCTTCGCACGTGCCTCGGCGTCCAGGCGTGCTGCTTCGGCGCGGTTCTCGGTGCTGTCGACCAGCGTCTCGCCGCGATCGGCAAGGCTTCTGTCTCCCAACAGGTTTCCGACAGCACGATCGAGGGATCCGAGCGTGTGCTCGTAGGCGAGGCGCGCCGGTGATTCCGCATCCATCTTCACGACGACGTTGGTCTCGATGAGCTGCAACGGAATTCGTGCGATCTTGTACTGAAGTCTCAGGATGGTCAGTGGTAGGGCCAAAACACTCATGTAGTCGAACTCCTAGATCAGCAGTGGTGGGTCAAGCCTGGTTGCGAAGCTCTTCGGCTTTCTTGCGGTCGGCTTCGGCCTGCAGCAACGCTTCCTGGTGCTTTTGCGCAGCCACCATTTCGTCCGCATCTGCCGCGGCCTGCTCGGCTTTGCGCTCCTCGGTCGCTTCGATCTGTTCGGCCGTTGCGTCGACCTCGGCTGCCGCTCGTTCCTGCGCCACGGTCTCACGCTTGTTCTGCTCGGCCGCGGCCACCTGGGTCTCTCGAACGCGATCTGCGTTCGCCTCGGCAACTGCCGCGTTCTCCTCCGCGGCCTCGCGTCGACTGTCTGCCGCAGTCCGCACGTCGGCCAGCTCCTCGGCGGCCTCGGTGGCCTGTGCATCGGCGACGCGTTCGGTGGCCTGCGCCTCCTTGCGTTCGCGGGCCTGAGCGGCCTGCAGTTGGCCCTCGGCCGTCAACGAGTCGTTGCCGGTGACAGCGCCGACGACCTCTTTGGCTTTGCCCTTGATCCCGTCGAGCATTCCTTTGCGTGCTTCGCCCGCTACGTTCTCGTCAGTCATGTAACTGCAGGTACCCACTGGCTGTTCGAGTAACCCCACGTCGACCTCGGACGATACGATCGCCGACGAACGAATCAGCAGTGAGGAGACGTATGCCTATCGCGAAGATCAACGGCATCGACGTGAACTACCAGGTCAAGGGCAGTGGCGACCTGGTAGTTCTGATAATGGGCACCGGCAGTCCCGGCCGAGTGTGGGAACTGCATCAGGTTCCGGCCCTCCTGGCGGCCGGCTACCGGGTGTGCACCTTCGACAACCGCGGTATCGCGCCGTCGTCGGAAAGTGCGACCGGTATCACCATCGACGCCATGGTTGCCGACACCGAGGGCTTGATCGAACTGATCCGCGACGGGGCCGAGAAGGCCTTCGTCGTCGGTACGTCGATGGGCTCTCGCGTCGCACAGGAGTTGGCTCTGAAGCGTCCCGATCTGGTTCGCAAGGCTGCGTTCCTCGCCGGGCACGCGCGGGTCGACGAGTTCCAGAAGACGCTCGCCCAGGGTGAACGGGCGCTGTACGACAAGCGCGTCGAGCTGCCGGGCACATACTCGGCCGCGGTGACGGCGGTGATGAACCTGTCGCCCGCCACGTTGCGTGATGCGCGAACGGCTCGCGATTGGCTCGACCTGTTCGAGTTCTCGGCATCCTCACCATCCGCCGGGGTGCGCGCGCAGCTGGGCATGGACGACGATTTCGACCGCACCAACGCCTACCGGGCAGTGTCGGTGCCGTGTCTGTCGGTCGGGTTCGCCGACGATCGGATGATCCCCGCCTACCTGGGCAAGGAGCTCGCCGACGCGATTCCGGGGGCTCGATACGTGGAAATCGCGGACGCTGGGCACTACGGATATCTCGAGCGTCCCGAGGCCGTCAATGCGCACTTGCTCGACTTCTTCAAGGCCTGACGCCACCTGAGCACGACCTGCGTTGCTAGGGTCGTGTGGCACCTCACGGTGCAGACTTACCAATCAAACGTTCGCGACGAGTGAGGCGAGATGAGTACCAACCCGTTCGATGACGAAGACGGACGCTTCTTCGTGCTGGTCAACGACGAAGATCAGCATTCGCTGTGGCCGACGTTCTCCGAGGTCCCTCAGGGGTGGCGTGTCGTCTTCGGTGAAGACACCCGCGCTGCGTGCCTGGAGTACGTCGAGAAGAACTGGACCGACATGCGTCCGCGCAGCCTGCGTGAGGCCATGGAGGCCGACGCAGCTGCCCGCGCAGGTGCTGAGGGAACCCCCAGCACCGAGGCTTGAGTTCCGCCTTTTACGAAGGACTCGTACCGCGCCGCCGACGAACCGTCGGTCGGCGCGGTTCTTCTCTGCGGCGAAGCGTCGGGCGTAGTAGTTCCTCGGTGCGTGCCAGGATCCGGGGTCGACGCAGTGTTCGCGCACCCCACTCACCCAATGTGACGCCCGCAGCCAGGCCACAGCCGATGCCGAACGCCGCGAAGAGCGAGCTGATACCGAGCAACAACTGGTCGTTCAGGATCGCGTACAGCCCTCGGTAGAGCGAAAGACCGGGCAGCAACGGAGTGATGCCGGCGACGGCAACGATGAGCGGCGGAATGAGCGCTCGACGTGCGAGGAGACCACCGGCGAATCCGACGACCGTGGCCGCGATGGCAGACGCGATGATCGGACCCACAGCCAACGTCTGCGACATCAAGTAGACGAGCGCGCCCGCAAAGCCGCCCATGAACGCTGCCGTCAGTGCGCGCCGCTCGGCGTAGCAGGCGAGCGCGTAGAACAGTGACGCGGCCGCGCCGGCGAGGACCTTGGTGGGCACCTGTGTGATGTCCGGGGGAGGCAGGTTGCTGATCTGCGGCAGATCGCTCCCGATCAGGGCCGCCAGCCTCAGCGACGTGGCGACGCCGGCAATGATGCCGCCCGTCATCATCAACACTTCGAAGAATCTGGCCGACGCGGTGATCGGTGCTCCGGTGATCGCGTCCTGTACCGAGCCGACGAGCGAAAGCCCCGACAGCAGCACCGTCACCCCGGCACCGATGATCACCGACGGGGAGATGTCGATATTGAGCTGATCCTGAAAGTTGTACAGAGTGATCGCCGGGGTGGCAGCGACGAATCCGCCGACCACCTGCTGAAAGAAGAAGGGCAGTCCGGCGCGGTTGAGGATGCGGCCGATTCGGTCGATCACCATCGTCGTCAGGAAGCTGACGACCGCGACCAACGCGCCGCCGCCGAGCAACACACCGATCGCCGCCGCCATGCCGGCCCACGCGAAGGTCGCGATCCACCGGTTGTACGGGTGCGGGGCCGAGGTGATCTCGTCGAGGCGGTCACGCGCGATGCTCGCCGGGACCACCTTGACGCGCACCGAGCGAATAAGTCGGTCGACCGCGGCCAGCCGTGTGAAGTCCATCGAGCGGTAATGGACGATGCGCATCGTCGACGCCGGCGGCCGCGTCGGACCGCGATGTGCGCTCAGCGTGATCGAGTTGTACGTGACGTCGACATCGCATCGCGCGAGGCCGTACGTCGCGGCGATGAACTGCACCTGCGTCGCCGTATCCACCGCAGACGTGCCCGACGCCAACAACACCTCGCCGACGCGAACCGCCAGCTCGAGGACCTCGGCGACCGTCGCATCGTCGGTCAAATCGATAGGGCGAAGAGGTGACGGCGCGGCGGTCGGTGTATCGATGGTGGCCCGACGCTCACCGGTGAGACGGCTCAGCGAAGCCGTCAGGTCTTGCAGGAAAGTCATGACCGTCTTTACGTTGCTGGGGTGATCCACCGACAAGGTACCTGTTGTCGCTGAGCGTCCGTTGAACGGTATGCTTGGCTCGCTTCACTGCCTCCTTAGCTCAGCGGTAGAGCACTCGCCTTGTAAGCGAGCGGTCAACGGTTCAATCCCGTTAGGAGGCTCTCTTGGCTCCGATTCCGTCCCTGGGATCGGAGTTTTTGCGTTTTCGTCTCGGATCGGCTCCTCGGTTTCGGATACCCGACGCCGATCGGAGTCGGATATCCGAAACGTGGGAGCTGATCGAGCGGACGGCCCGCATCTACGCCCTGCGTCGGAATCCACACCCTTCGTAGGAGGTGTCGATTCCGATTGAGGGCGTGAATTCAAGTCTTCGCTGCGCAACCGCGGGCCCACCACATCGCCACGGGTCGGAATACGAAGAGCCGAGTCGTCGTTGACTTCATCGACGGTGTTCGATCCCAATGCCCCGGGTACCAACCATCAGCCGCTACGAGCGGCCACCTGCCGAGAGGCGCACTGGCGAACACCGTCACCCAATGCTGATCAGAGCCGCGCACCAAGAGGTGCGCGGCTCTGTTCGTTCCACAAGCCCGGTATCACTGCTTGTCTTGCTTCTCCGCGGAAACCATCGAACCCATTTCGGCGGCGAATTCTGTCGCCATGGCTTTGGAGAGTGCCTGCGCAGCCGACAGCGGACGCACCATCACGGTGAAATTGTCGATCAGGCCGTCGGAGTTCAGGTGGAGGATGTCGCAGCCGTGGACGGTCACGTCGTCGATGCGGGTCTCGAAGAACAGGACGTGATCACGGCCGCCGATGTCTTCGACGGTTTTCACGTAGCGAAGGTCCTCGAAGACGCGGGTGACGGCGCGCAGTATCGCCGCGGTCAGCTCCTTGCCGTGGTACGGCTTGAATGCGACGGGGGAGCTGAAGACGACGTCATCGGCCAGGGTGGCGGCAATGGCGTCGTGGTCGTTGGCCTCGACGGCCTGTCGGAACTGCTGCACGCGTCATCTCCTGGGTGGGGCCAGGGCCTGAGACACCCTCGGCTGGTGACCGAACACTACACAACTTTGCGACTATGAACCGGCGTTTGGCGGGATCATCCGCGTCCAGCGCGGGTGTCGAGTACTTCGAGGACGCGGGCACCCCAGCGAAGCGATTCCTCCTCGAACATCCGTCCCCGCATCAGGGTGAGGTACGGGCCGATGCGATCGGCGGTGGCCAGGAACTCGGTCTCGGTACGTCCGTCGAGCAGGCGGTGCGCCATCCGGTCGTACCGAGCCAGCTTGTCTCGTGAGAGCTGCATTCGTTCTCGGATCGCATCGGTCATCGGCTGCAGGTCGCCGGCTTCGAGAGCGTGGATCGCTACCAGGTGCTCGTCGCGAATGGCCGGAAGCTTCGGTTGCCGATGGCTCACCTGGCGCAGCGCTGCGCGTCCCTTGTCGGTGAGGCTGAAGAGGCGTTTGTTGGGTCGACCGTCCTGTTCGACCAATCGCGCCGAGATCACCTCGTCTCGATCCATTCGGTCGAGTTCGCGATAGAGCTGTTGGGGAGTGGCAGTCCAGAAGTTGGCGACGGTTGCGTCGAACGCCTTGGACAGGTCGTAACCCGACATCTCCCCGTCGACCAGTGCGGCGAGCACGGCATCACGTAGCGACATGATCAAGGACAGTACCCGTCGCGAGGTGGCGGGTAGGCCACGTATTAGACAATTTGTTGTATATTGACGTCGAGTGAAAGAACGGTGGACGTGGTGGATCGGACGAAACAATTGCGATACGTAGCCCTGGGCGACAGCCAGACGGAAGGGCTGAACGACGGCAACGACGAAACGGGCTTTCGTGGTTGGGCCGATCGGCTCGCCGAGCTCATGGCCGAGAGCGCAGACGGGGTCGTCTATGCCAACCTCGCGGTACGTGGTCGTAAAGCCGCGCAGGTCAAGGCCGAGCAGTTGCCGGCTGCGTTGGCGTTGAAGCCGACGGTCGCGTCCGTCGCTGCCGGTGTCAACGACATCTTGCGTCCGCAGTTCGATGCGCGGACCGTGGCAGGTGAAGTGGGCGCAATGTTCGCCGCGCTCCGAGCGGCCGACTGCACCGTGATCACCATGACGTTCCCCCGCCTCGCTCACCCGGTCCCCGGAAGGACCGTCATCGCCAGGCGTATGACCGAGCTCAACGCCGAGATTCGCAGAGTCGCAGCCGAATTTGATGTCGTGGTGATCGACCTCGAGAAGCGCGACGTGGCCTCTGATCCACGGCTGTGGAGTTGGGACCGACTGCATCTGAACGAGACGGGACATGCGCGGCTCGCTGCGGCCGCCGCCTACGCCCTCGGTCTACCGGGTGCCACCGACGCATGGAATCTTCCGTTGGCACCGCTTGCCAGACCGCGCCTGCACTCCCGAGTTCGCGCCGACCTCACCTGGGCCGGAATGTTCCTCGCGCCGTGGTTGACTCGTCGGATTCGTAAACGCTCCTCGGGGGACAGTCGTACGGCCAAGCGGCCGGAGCTGACCTCGGTACTCGGGTCGAGCCGGGCGAACCGACGCGAGCAGACCTGGTGAATCAGAATCCCGGGCCGAGATCTGCAGTGTTATCGACCAGGCTGCGCCGCATCCAGCTGTACACCCTCTCGTCGTTGAGGAGGGTGAAATGGTGAGCACTGTAGATCGCGAGACCGTCGTCCGGTCGAAGTCCGATGTTGCGGAGCTTGTTTCGACCTCCGGCGCTGTCGGTACGGACCAGACCGTCGCCCACGAAGACTCCGACCGGGTTGCGCGGACTTCCGGTGACGACCGCGGACGCGTGATGATGACGCACCCGTTCCGGAACCGAGATGTCCATGGCTGCACCGACATCGAAGCTGTCGGTGTACCGAGCATGACCGTCCTCGTCGGTGATCGCTCCGTGGATCAGATCACGGATACCGGCACTTCGACGCGCCAGTAGGTTCGCGAACGGCCGGGTCTCGGGTACGAGTGCCATTGCGGCCGCGGCGACGTGGACGCCGTGAGCAAGTGGAGCGCCCAGATGTGGTGTCCCCAGAGTGAATACGTCCGTCAGCAGATCAACCCATCGGCGACCGCTTTCGGCGGCGTGATGAGCGGCGCTGCGTGAGACCAGCCCGCCCATGGAATGTCCGACCAACGTGATCCGGTGTACCCGGACGGGCCATGCCGGTACAAGCTGCTCCAGCAAGTCTGACAGGTCGGCACCATTGGCTGCAATTCGGCGTCCGGTGTTGTAGCGCAGAAAGATCGAGGTCGTCCCGGCTTCGGCGTCCAGCCGCTCTCCGTATGTGGGCCGCCCACCGAGCCGCCATGCGTATTCCGTTTCGACCAGCCCATGAACGAAGACCACGAGGTGCGCTCCCGCGGTGGGAAACCCGGCGGCCAAGGCTCGGTACTCCGGCAGTACGGGGCGTCCGCCGACTCGAATCGACATCGGATGGGCCAGTACCCGGGCGGTTCTCTCCATGTCGTCGCCGATGAGACCGTTCAGAACGGCGATGGTCTGCGCGCCACGGCTGGTGTGCGACGGCGACGGCCGCGAGTCGTCCTCGGTCACGTCGTCGCCGTCGGTCAGGGAGCCGTAAGCCAGGGAGCCGTCGGTCAGGGAACCGACGATCTTGGCCGCGCCGGTGCAGGCGGCCGCGATGCTCGCGTACGTGCCGGCGGTGATCGCGTCGTGCATCAGTTGCGTCGGCAGGGCGGCGGGACCGACGCCGTGTTTGACGGCAGCGAACGTGCGTCGTGCAATCGCCGAGTGGACCGCGCGAACGCCACCCGCAGCCGACGCCAACTCGCGAAACGTGAGCTCGCCGAGCTCACCCCACTCCTGCGTGCGCCGAGATTTCTTCCCCGGTCCAGGTTTCGTCCCCACCGGATTCAGTGTACGCACGTCCACTCAAACTGCTGCCGATGCAGAATCGGCTGCGAATCAGCGGCGGCCCACCACCGGGTTCAGCTCGGAGTTCGCGAGGCCACCGGGCTCGATGCCGGGGAGGAATTCGCGCCAGGTGCCGCTGATCAGGGTCGGCGACTCGACGACGCGGGTGCCGTCGGCGAAGTAGGTGGTGGCCAGTGCGCGACGCGGCTGTGTCGTCCGGTTCGGGCCTGCGGTGTGGAAGCACAGCGCGGAGTGGAACGATACGTCTCCCACGGCGAACGGCTCGGACTCCACCGCCACCTTGCGCGTGTGGAAACGCTGGGTGACGGCCTCGTCGTAGGAGGTGCCGACCTTGTCGAATTTGAGGTCTGCGACTTCGCCGAGAACGTCCCGTCCGCGCGCGAACGACAGTGGACCCATCGGGCCCGGAATGGCCGACATCGGCATCCAGGCAGTGACGGCGTCGGTGGTCTGCAACGGGAAGTGCTCGGCGTCGTGGTGCCACGGTGTGCGTCCGCAGCCGGGCTCCTTGGACAGCGCATTGTCGTGGTACAGCCGAACGCCGGGCACGTCGAGCAGTGCCGCGGCCAACCCGCCGATCCGGGGCGACAGCGCTACGGCACGCATCAGGTCGTCGTGGAGCCACATCTGCTCGAGCGCGGTGAACCGGCCCGCAACGTCATTGCCGTGCTCGGCTCGCAGTAGTTCGTCGAGCCGCTCGGCGAGTCGACGTACGACGGCAGGCGAGAACACGGCGGGCAACCGCACGAAGGCGTGACGGGCGAATGCATCGACGGCCGCCGGGTCGAGATCGTACGGCTCGGTGAGTTCACGCTCGACTTGATCGTCGGTCGCCGCGTCGATGTCGGGCAAGCCGGGACCGTCGACCAGTTCTGCGGGTGCGGCGTCGTTCGCGGCCAACGTGACGTACCAGTCCCACCAGTCCTGATCGTTGCCGGCCCAGTCCTGGTCGATACCGCCCTCGCGATTGCGTTCGGGCAGAAGCTCATTGGTTGCCGGGTTGTTCAGAGCCACAGCAGGGCCGCCTCGTGCGAGAAGGTGTAGGAACCGGACGCGTCGCGACACGAAGCGAGGTAGTCGCCGAGCACGGGGGCCGCCTCCATCTCGTCGAGTGACACGGAGTCGTCGAAGGCACACCGCTGCAAAAAGCCCTCGGCGACAGCGCGATCGGACGTTCCGGTGGTGTACGAGACGCGCTGATCGCGCACGTCCGCGCCCGCGCGGATGAGCGCGTCGCGCACCTGCTCGGCCGTCGTGTACGGCGTCGCTTCGCGCACGCCGGCGCGGACGGCATCGTAGAAGGCGATGTAGTGGGATGCCTCCGTTGCCTGCGCGACCAGACCGAGGCCACCGGGAGCCAGTGCGGCCACGAATCTTTCGGCTGCGGCATCCAACTCCGCGGGAGGAAGGGCGTAGAGCGCGTGAGTGGCCCACACGACGTCGTAGCCTGCGTGATCGGCGGGCAGATCCTGCAGCGTCATCACCAGATCGTGCCGGGCGACGAAAGGCGCGGCCAGAGCTCCGCGTGCCTCGGCCACCGAGAATTCGGATGGGTCGAGGAGGTCGTAGGCGACTTCGGGTACCGCGGACAGGTCGGTGTACCGGCGGAGCGCAGTGGGGAATTTACCGCTGCCGCAAGCCACGTCGAGTAGCGACCAGCCCTCGTGAGCCCGGCCGGCGAGCAGCGTCGGCCAATCGGCTGCCAACGCCAGCTGGTGATAGTCCTCGGTGGCCAGCGCGTAGAACGCCTCCATACCCGTGCGGCCCGCCTCGCTCCAGTGCTCGAGACTGCGTTCGGCTGTGTCTCCGCTGCTCACGAGATTCCTCCTAGGAAGCCAACTACGACGCACCGGACGGGGCGTCATGGTTGACTCGGTCCAATGTCCAACATAGCTCCGAATTCGCCGACCGACACTGCCGTCGTGCTCATCGACGGATTGCGGGCGATGCGGCGCGGGGCCGAGGCGCTGGCGGGCCTGCCGCCCGAGTCCTACGCCGAGCACCATGCCGCCTTCGAGATGCTCTCCGATCAGCGCGGTCTGATCGCCCAGCACTTCGCAGATCGGCTGGCCGGGATGGGGAACGGACCGCTCTCGGTGCTGTCGGTGGGCTGCGGGGACGGTTCGCTCGATGCCAGGCTTGCAGCGGGCCTGGTGCTGCGGGCACCCGGCCGTACGGTCCGGTACGTCGGCATCGACCCCTGGATCGGCAGTACCGAGCTCTTCGCCGCCACGATGGCGGCGCTCGAGGCCGCCGACCTCGACGCCCACGCGTACGTTGCATCGTTCGACGACGCATCCGTCGACGAGACTTTCGACGTCGTGATGTTCGTGCACTCGATGTACTACGTCGCAGACTTACGAGCAACGTTGCGTGCCGCGCTCGCCCTGCTGCGACCCGGCGGCGAACTGTGGGTGGCGATTGCGCCGACGGCCGCGCTCAACGCACTCGTCGAAGTCCTCGCCCCTCCACTGGAGGGCCATCGGCAGTGGTTCAGCGCCGACGTCGAGAAAGCATTCGTCGACGCCGAGATCGTCCTCGACGACACGGTGACTCTCGATGCGCTGGTCGATCTTTCCGCCGCGAGCGACGACGTGCTGGACTTCGCGGTGCAAGCCCGGTTGACGCCCGAGCTGCACGAGCCGGTGCGGGCCTACCTCGCGGCGGTATCGGTTCCGGATGCGGTTGGCGGGCTTCGAGTTCCGCATCCGGTAGACGTATTCAGAGCGACCCGTCGCTGACCTCAATCTCGACGAATCCCCGTCAGAACGTAGGTGGTTGTCTCGCAGCACTTTTCGAGCTATATGGGCAGGACGTCGATCACTGCTGGCGAACCACCGGCGGGGGAGACCAACGGCTGTCCGGTTTCGGGCCGTAGAGCCTGAGCATCAGCCGGAAGGCACCGGGTGGGCACGGCAGCCAGTTGGCCGTGTTTCCGTTTGTCGGGCAACTATTTTGCACCCTGACGGTGAGTGAGCCGTCCGCGTCGTAGTGCAGATTCGGTGTGCGGTCGGTGATGGCGTAGCGGTCGAGTTCGTTCGCGTACAGCAGTCCGCGTGCGTGGTAGACGGTCATCGACCAGAAGAACTCGGCAGGAGGAAATTTGCCGGCCCGGAAAGTGAAGGCATAGTCGTTCGCCCCGTCGAGTGGACGGCCTTCTTCGTCCTGTTCGCATACCGGGTAGGACGCCTCGGCGGCGGGATTGATGTAGATCTGGGAATAGGCGACGGCGGCTCGCAGGAGATGGTTCGCACCGAAGTCCGCACCTGCATCATTGATCGCCCAGCCGTTGACGGAGCGACCCATCGATTTGACCTGTGCAGCAATGTCTTCCGAGCCAGATCGCAGACCGTCTGCGATCTCACGTTCGGCGGCATCACGGTCGGCTGCCGCGTCGAGTGCGTCCAACAGACGGCGGTGCGTCTGCCCGACCCAGCGCGGTACGTCCGAATCGCCGAGGCTTCCGATCGCGTGATCGAGGGCACCGAGAAATTCGCGAGGCCGCTGCAGTTCGTCAGAACGTTCGACAGTGCAGAGGGCGAGCTCCGCATGCGCAGTCGGTGGTGCAGGCGGACCGGTCAGAACGATGTGCTGTTGTAATCCGTTGACCGCGAGTACGTCTCCGGGTCGGGATGGATCGACCAGAATCCGAATCGCGATCATCACGAATCTCGACCGACACGCAATCCATCCGTCCGCATTCTCCGTGTTCGCAGGCTTCGATGCCTGTCGGTACAACGTGACCGGAGGGATACGGGACCCATGAGTCCTCCGACCGATGACCGTGTTCGTGGACGAGTCCGCCTCACCGATCTGCACGCTGTAGTAGCGATCGGCGAAGTCCGGCAGCCGGAGCTCGAAGGTGCCGGAATCGAGGTCGACGAAGGCCAACGAGTACAGGGTGTCGACATTCGGGGCGACACCCGCGGTCAGCGCGGGATTCGACAATTCTCGTTGGTGTCCCAGGGTATTCAGAGGAGCGCCGGCCGACGCGGGAGGTCGCTGCGCGTGCGGATTCGCTGGATCGGTGAACCGCAGCCGGAGGCGTTGGGCAAAGATCACCGGGAATCCCCAGACCTGGAGCGCGCTCGCATCGTCGCGCAGGTCGGTTTGTTCCGGCTGGGTGCGGTTCGGCATAGGACCCCTTATGTGAACTGAATTCACCTTGACTGTAGCCTGGTGGGTGTATCGGAGGGCGTGATACGCAGAGGTTCGGACACGGCGATGCTGCGATTGCAGCGGAGTTCGAGAGGTCGATGTGACAAACGACAGGCCTGGAAGGTTTCCTCGCTCGGTGTATTCCGTTGGAGCCGAGCCCGATCCGCGCTTCAGTCTCGCGAACGAGAGAACCTACCTGGCGTGGATTCGAACGTCGCTGGCATTGATGGCAGCGGGGGTAGCTCTGCAAGTATTCGATATCGGTGGCGGGTCCGTGCCGAGTGTGGTGGCCTCGGCGATGCTGATCGTGTCGTCGATCGGAGTTCCGTTGCACGCATGGTGGGGCTGGGCGCGCACCGAGAAGAGTATGCGTAAGTCCGAGGCTCTTCCTTCTCCTCGTATTGCCCTGCCGTTGGCTTTCGTCCTCGCGGCGGTCGGGGTTCTGGTGCTGTGGTCAGTCCTGCGATGACCCGTCGACGTCGGGGCGAGCCCCCAACTTCACGGCCGGGTGGGGAACTGGGAGACGGAGGCCTCCAAGTAGAGAGAACCCAGTTGGCCTGGGTCCGTACGGAATCGGCCGTGGCCGTGTGTGCAGTGATCGGCATACGCCTGAGCTCGCACACGCGCCAACCTGCGTTGATAGCGCTGGCAGTCCTCGTCGGTTTCGGTGCCGCGGCTTTGCTGGCCTCGGGTTGGATCGCGCGAGTGAGGGCCGGACGTACCGCGGAGGACAGCAGGGTGGTGTTCCCCTTACGTGCTCACGTCATTGCAGTGTTGATTCCGAGCCTCGGGCTGCTCGCCCTGAGTTTTGTCGTCTGGTCTGCCTCATCGCCGTGATGGGAAAGAGTGCAGGCCGTGACGGTGTGATCCCGTCACGGCCTGCGCTCGGTTCTACTGGGCTGCAGGGCGCTAGCTCACGAACTGCTGTTCCCACTCCGCAGACTGTTGGTCGACGTACTGCTTGGTCAATTGTTCGGGGTCGGGAGCCTGGACGTCGTGTGCGTCGGCGGTCGCCCCGGCAATGCCGGGCAGTGCTGTTGCTACTCCGATGGCCTGCGCGGTCTGTCCCTCTGTGCTGACCAGGAAGTCGGCCAGAAGCTGAGCCGCATTCGGATGTGGCGCGACTGCAGTGACGTGCCCGTAGTAAGGGGTTCCCCATGAAGGTTCAGGAAGAGCCCAGTTAACCGGTGCGCCGCTCGCCACCTCTTGAACCAGTGGCTGCACCATCGGGGCCACGACAACTTCGCCGGAGGTCAGTGCCTGCGCGAGCACGAGGGCGCTGGGGTAAATTCTCGGCTCTTGTGCGGCGAGCCGTTCCTGAAAATCGTCGCCGAAATTCTGTCGGTAGAAGCTGTAGAGATCGACGTAGGATGCAATGCCCACAGGGCTGACAACGCCCACGCGCCCTTTGTATTCGGGGTCGAGAACATCACGAGGATCGGTCAGGCCGTTCGGGGCCGCATCGGTGTTCCAGCCCATTCCGAAGGTAGCCGCGACGTTCAGGAACAGGCGGTTGTTCTTGATGCTGGAGTCCCGGTCGTAATCGGGGTTGTCGAAACCAGGGCCGCGTAATTCCTGGGAGTAATTGCCCGACTCCGCAGCGGAGGCGATCCACGCGGTATCGGTCACGACATGGACGTCGGCAATCCCCTTCTTGGTCTTGTTCTCGACCTCGACGCGTGGGTTGAGATCCGCGTCGGTACCCCGCACGTATTCGAGAGTGATGTTGGGATACTTCGCATTCCACGCGGCTTTGACGCTGTCGAGGATGGTGGTGTTCTGGCTCGAATAGAGCGTCACCGAGCCTTCCTCTTCGGCCGCCGACACTACGTCTTCCCAGTTTCCTTCCACCGATGCAGTGTCTCCGCCCGACGATCCGCACGCGCTGAGCGCGACGGTCGATGTGGCGACGAGTATCGCGATGATCATGTGTTTCGTCCGGACCGAATGTCGCATGTATTGTCCTCCTGTTTGAACTGACCTCAGTTCAGCAGCTATGCTGCGTGATGTCAATCACTTTCCAGTGGCTGTCCACGGCTTCGACGCGCCGAGAGGCCGCAAACAAAGAACGCGACTGGTGTTCGGATCAGCGACAGCGTCTGCGAGAAGGGACTTTTCACCGATGCGAACGTACGACCCGAGTTCGGCCGATCAGATCGCTGCAACCGATGCGGCGGATGTACACCCGTCGGACGCACTGGACCGGCAGCGCTGGGCACAATCACTGGCAATGCACGCGGTGGTCTACGGTCTGCCATCGGTGTACCAATACGCTGGCATGTGTGACGCGTGCGCCCCGGCTGCAGACGGCGAACGGTGGGCGACCAATTCGCTGGTCCACGAACGGACGATTGCCGGCGCGGAGTTCCAGGCCTTCCGGGTCCCCAATGTCGACACGCTGTATTCCAATGCTTGGCTGGACCTTTCGGATGGGCCGATTGTCATCGTTCTTCCCGATTTCGGTAGTCGGTACTACACGCTGAATTTCCTGGACGCCTACAGCAACGCCAGCAATGTCAGTCGGCGTACGCACCCCGAACAGCCGCGCGCGTTGTTCCTGGCGTGTTCGGACTGGACCGGTTCGGTTCCCGAAGGTATCGAGGTGTTCAGAGTCGCCACACCGATCATGTGGCTGTTGATGCGGATACAGGCGTTCGGAGATTCGGACCTGCCGACCGTGCACAGTCTGCAGGATGCGGTCACGATCGACGCACCGACCGCGTCGGCACACGCGTGGCCGGTGGTCGATGCTCGTTCGGTCGAAGTCTCGTCGGCGGCGTTCTTCACTGCCCTCGATGTGTCGTTGGCAGTGAACGGAGTCCCGTTCACCGACGTAGCCCACGTGCACCAATTCCGACAGCTCGGTGTTGGTACTGGCACCTTCTCTGTGCACGACCTCGATGAGGCCACACGGAAAGGCATGGAACAGGGCTTCGAAACCGCGATGACGATGTTGTCCCGGTCTCGATCGCTGCTGGGGCGTCGCACCGAATCCGGCTGGACCCGGGTGCTCGGCAAAGGTGCCCACGGGCACAACTTCTTTGCACGTGCGGTCATGAACTACGTCGGTCTCGGCGCGAACGTTGTCGAGGAGAACTGCTCGTACAACACCTATGTCGACGACGACGGACAGCGACTGACGTGCGAAGCCGGCGACGAATACCACATCGAGTTCATCAATTCCCCGCCAGCGCAGGCCTTTTGGAGCATCACGTTGTACGACGCAGAAACCGGCTGGTTGTACGACGCGCCCGAGAAGAAGCACTCGGCGGGATCGGCGGTCAATGGCGACGACGCAGCCGCAGGACCGTCGACGATCACGGTGAGTGCATCGCCGCCCACAACCGACAGTCCCGACCACGCCTGGCTTCCGGCACCCCAGCATCCGTTCTTCTTGGTCCTGAGGATCTATCAACCGACCGAGGATGCCCTGAGCGAGCAATGGACGCCGCCGCGCGTCGTGCGGTCGAACGCCGGACGGCTCTGAAGCTGTGCGTCAGAAGTTCACAACCGGCAGAGTGTCTTTCCGCTCGTTCGTCCGTTGAGTAGGTCGACCAGTGCGGTGGAGGCCTGCTCGAGGCCGTCGTAGACGGATTCCTCGTAGATCATGGTTCCGTCGACCAGTCGGCTTCCGACGGTGGATCGCATCGTGTCGTAGAGATGGCCAAATGAGCCGGCTCGAAATCCTCGTACCGACAAGCTCTTGGCCGTGATCTGAAACAGGTTCGACGGCAACGTGTTCGATGTTTCGTAGGTGGAGATTGCCCCGCACATCGCGACGCGTCCCTCGGGTCGAAGTGCGTCGAGTGCAGCGGTGAAGTGAGAACCGCCGACGTTGTCGAAGTATGCGTCGATTCCGTCCGGGGCAGCGCGCGCGAGAAGGCTGTCCATGTCGCCGTCGTGGTAATCGAACGAGCGGGAGGCTCCCAGGGCATCGACCAGATGATCGGCCTTGCGTCGGCTGCCTGCGGAAGCGATCACCGTACATCCGTGATGGGCGGCGAGTTGGGTGGCGATACTGCCGACTGCTCCTGCCGCGGCCGAGATCCAGACGGTATCGGACGGTCGAATGTCCATGATCTCGAAGAGGCCGACATAGGCCGTGAGCCCAGAACTGCCCAGCGGACCCAGGAACCACTGTGGGGGCCAGTCCTGGGTATCGATTCTGGTGAGGGTGCCCGCGCCGCCCAATCCGCCGGCGGTGGCAGAGACCACTGCGAAGTCGCAATAGCCGTACATGTGCGACACCAGATCTCCCGGCCGAAAGTTCTCGTCCCGTGATTCGACGACGACGCCGAGTGCCAACCCCACCAACGCATCTCCGATCCCCAGCGGTGGCAGATATCCCGACGGTGCCGAGTCGCCGAGGCGCAGTCGAATCGACGGATCGATCGACAGCCACGTATTTCGCACCAGCACTTCGCCATCGAGCAGTGGAGCGAGCGGGATGTCCGCCAGCTCCAGATGCTCGGTCGTGAGTTTTCCGCTGGGACGGGCGGCGAGGCAGAGTACTCGACTGATCATGGTCTTCGATGACGTCCCTTCGAATCGGGTGATGCGGAAAACGCAACAATCTTTCCACAACTGAATTAGGTTCAAGTGTAGGCCGCGTCCGAAAGGTGACACAGGTGAAATCGTCGAATCACATCAGTTTCTTTGCGCCGATGCGTATTCCGAAGTTGCGCCGGATGTTGGGCTTCGAGCTGAGCGCCAGTGTGGGCGTGTGGATCCTGGTTCTCGCTGCACAGTGGACGCTCACCGAGTCGGGGGAGTCCGCGCTGGTGGTATCCTCGGTCCAGTTCGCCGCCAGTGTGCCGTTCTTTCTTCTCGCTCTACCGATCGGGGCCATCGCGGAGTTCGCCGGTCATCGGTTGTTGCTCGCGGGCACCGCTATCGTCCTGCTGGTGGCGTCGATCGTCATGACGGCGTTGCAACTCCTCGGCCTGTCCTCCACGCCGGCGTTGATGACCGCGGTGTTTCTCGCCGGGTGCGGGCTCGCGTCGGTGGCAATCGTGTGGCAGGCCCTGCTCCCTCATCTGGTCCCAGCCGACATGATGGCGGTCGTTCCTGCAATCGACGGTGCCATTTTCAACGGGGCGCGCGCAGTCGGACCGGTGATCGGGGGCGCGATACTCGCATGGTGGGGTTCGAGCGGTGCATTTGCGACCGTCGCCGCGCTGTTCGCAGTCTGTGTCATCGTGGCGCTCACTCAGGTGCCGCCGGAGTCCGGTAAGAAGCCCAAGACCGAATCCGTGCACCACGCTGTCGGGGTGAGTGTGCGGTTCATTCGCCATTCGCGGTGGACTCGGCGACTGTTGTTGCGCGTCATCACGTTCGGAATTCCGGCCAGTGCCCTGTGGGCGTTGCTACCGGTGGTGGCATACGAACGACTACATGCATCGTCGGTTCAGTTCGGTGTTCTCTCGGGTGCCATCGGGATCGGTGCGGTGGCCGGGACCGTCGCACTGATGCCTCTCCGTGCACGGTTGAGCTGGAACACGTTCGTAGCGATCGGTTCGATTGCGTATGCGGCGGTCCTCGCGGGCATCGTGCTCGTGCCGTCGGTGAGTGTGGTCTTCGTACTGCTGGTCATCGTGGGTGCGGCGTGGGTTGCGATCCAGAGCACCTGGATGATCGCTACCCACGCTGTGATGCCGAAGTGGATCAAGTCGCGTGTCATCGCATTCGTGATGCTGACCTTTCAGGGCAGTCAGGCGGTAGGTGCCCTCCTCTGGGGGTTTCTGGCAGACGCGGTCGGTCTCGTTGCCGCAGTGATCGTCTCGGCGACGATCATGGCCGTCTCCGCAGTAGAGATTCTCCGACGGGGAATTCTGCCGAGCGAATCGATAGCACCGGATCTGTCGGGAGGGGCAGGTCCGCCGGTACTCTCGACCGAATTCGACGGCCGCCGGATAACCGTCGAAACGACGTATGTCGTCGATCCGGGAAAGCTGACGCAGTTCGTCGACGATGTCGGACGCCTGCGATCGTCCAGACTCCGACTCGGAGCCGTACGGTGGTCCTGTGCCCAGATGTCGAGCACGAGAGCAACATTCGTCGAGCTGTGCACCTTCGAGAACTGGTCGGAGTATGCCGCCCAGGAGACGGAGAGACTGACGGTGCCCGAGCACCGCATCAGGACCGCGATCGCCTCCCATCTGACGGCCGAACCGCAGGTGCGAGTGCTGGTGGATGTGGCACCGCGATAGTACCGGGCCACCACATCCACCGACGTTCAGTTGAACTTGCTTTCCCACTCCTGCTGGAACTGCGAGACCTTCTCGGGCGTCAGCGAATCCGAATCGGGCAGCGAAATGTCTTGGGCCGACCCGACCGAGTTCTCGACATCGGGCAGTGCGCTGCCGTACCCCTTCGACAGGGCGCGTTGACCCTCGGCCGATACCATGAAGTCGGCCAGCACTTGCGCGGCGTTGGGATGCGGAGCCGACGAGAGCACGTGGGAGTAGTACGGCGCACCCCACGCCGGATCGGGATGTGTCCAGTCGACGGGTGCGCCTGCGTCCTTCTCCCGGACCAGTGGGGGAACCATCGGCGACGCGGCGATCTCGCCCGAGCTCAATGCCTGCGCCACGGCCAATGTGCCCGGGTACACCCGCGGTTCCTGCGCGGCGAGCTTGTCCAGAAAGCCGCCACCGGTCCAGTTCTCGTCGAAGAAGCGATACTCGTCGACGACGGCGGCGAACCCCGCAGGATTCACGACGCCCAGCCGGCCTTTCAACTTCGGATCCAACAGATCCTGCGGGGACGACAGCCCGGCAGGAACTGCATCGGTGTTCCACCCGAGTGCGAATATCGCTGCGCTCGTGAGGAAGAACGTGTCGTTCAGCATGCTCGTCGACCGAGCGTACGCCGGGTCGTCGAAGGCCGGCCCGACCACCGGTGTCGAGTAGGTACCCGATTCGGACGCATTCGTGATCCATGCGGCATCGGTCGACATGTGTACGTCGGCAGTTCCACGGCCGGTGCGGGCTTCGGTCTCCACTCGCGGGTTGAGCTCGACGTCACTGCCCCGCGTGAACTCGAGATCGATGTCGGGATACTTCGACTCGAAGGCTGTCTCGAGTAGCGCGAGGTTCTCGGGATGCTGACTGGAGTACAGGTACACGGTTCCTTCCTCGTCGGCCGCAGCCACGACGTCGTCCCACGTGCCCTGCACCGGTGCGGATCCGGCTTCCTGCGAGGATTGCCCGCACGCCGCAGCGACGACGGTCACCGCTGCGATCCCGACGGACATCACCGATCGACGTACTGCATTCACAGCATTCTCTTTTCGTTCAGGACACGAGTGTATGGACGCGTTCTCCGCGTAGTGCTTTGTTCACCAACGACTGCGGCGGCTCGAAGTGAGCCCCGTACTTCGATGCCAACTCGCGTGCTCGGTCGACGAAGCCGGACAGCCCGCCGTCGTATTGGTCGATGTACTGGATCACGCCCCCGGTCCACGGCGGGAAGCCGATGCCCAGCAAAGACCCGATGTTCGCGTCGGCCACGCTCGTCAACACACCTTCGTCGAGGCACTTGACCGCCTCGATCGCCTCGGCGAACAGCATCCGTTCCTGCATGTCCACGAAAGGAATTCGAGTCGAGCCCGAGTCGAAAGACGTGCGCACGCCCGGCCAGATCCCGGTTCTCGCACCCGATTCGTCGTAGCTGTAGAAACCGCCGCCGCCGGCGCGACCGGGGCGGTCGAGTTCATCGACCATCCTGTCCATCACCGCGTCGGAGCCGTGTCGGCGAGGCTGGCTGCCTTCGCTCACCAGCGCGCGTTCGTTCTCCTTGCGGATCTTCTGCGACAGGGACAAGGCCACCTGGTCCATCAATTGCAGCGGTGGGACGGGGTAGCCGGCCTGCGCGCCTGCCTGTTCGACGAAGACCGGGTTGACGCCCTCGCCGACCGCGGCCATCGCTTCGTCGAGGAACGCGCCGATCACTCGCGAGGTGAAGAAGCCCCGACTGTCGTTGACGACGATGGGCGTCTTACCGATCTGGAATACGAAGTCGACGACCTTGGCCACGGTCGCATCGGAAGTCTCGCGGCCACGGACGATTTCGACCAGGGGCATCTTGTCGGCGGGGGAGAAGAAGTGGATTCCGATGAAATTATCGGGTCGGCTCACGCCGTCGGCCAAGATCGAAATGGGAAGCTGAGAGGTGTTGGAGCCGAGGACGGTTTCGGCGGGAACGATACCGTCGAGCTCCCCGAACACCGCAGTCTTGACCTCCACGGACTCGAATGCGGCTTCGATCACGAGATCGACTGCGGCGCACTCGGTCGCGTCCGCGGTCGGCCGGATCCGGTCGAGCAGTGCCGCCGACCTCTCGGCGGTCGTGGAGCCCCGCTCGAGAGCTTTTGCTTCGAGCTTCTCGGCGTAGAGTTTTCCGCGGTCAGCAGCGTCCTGGTCGAGGTCTTTCAATACGACCTCGATACCGGCTTTGGCGCACACGTAGGCGATCGCGCCACCCATCATTCCGGCTCCGATGACTGCCACCGAACGGGCGGTGAACGTATCGTGGCCGGCCGGGCGGGAAGTGCCGCGTCGGATGGTCTGCATGTCGAAGAAGAACGCACGAATCATGTTCTGCGCCACTCGATCGGTCATCAGAGAGACGAAGTAGCGGGTTTCGATGCGATCCGCAGTGTCGACGTCGACCGACGCGCACTCCGCCGCAGCGGCGAGGATCGCCCGCGGTGCCGGGGCGGGTGCGCCCTTGAGCTGCTTGCGTAGCAGCGCCGTTGCGGCCAGAAGATTCTGAGCGACGGCAGGATCGGTCGGTCCGCCACCGGGTATCTCGAAACCCTTGACGTCCCACGGCTGCACAGCCGACGGGTTCTCGGCGATCCACGCCTTCGCGGCCGGAATCAGCTCGTCCACACCGGCAACGGTGGCATCGATCAGCCTGAGCTTTTTCGCATCGGCCACCGAGTGCTGCTGGCCCTTCGTCAACACCTTCGACAGGGCGGCGTCGAGTCCCATCAATCGGACCGTTCTGACGATCCCGCCGCCACCGGGCAACAGTCCGAGTGTGGCCTCGGGGAGGCCGATTCGGGTGCCCGGCACATCCGCTGCGATGCGGTGGTGGGTGTGCAACGCAATCTCGAACCCGCCGCCGAGGGCCGCGCCGTTGATCGCGGCCACCACTGGGCGGCCGAGGGTTTCGAGCCGTCGGAGAACACTCTTGATGCCGTCGATCCGCTCGGTCAAGGCGCGCGCAACGTCCCGCTCGTCGACAGCGCCCGGGTCCTTCGTCATGTCGTCGAGGTCGCCGCCCGCGAAGAACGACTTCTTGGCCGAGGTGATCACGACACCGGTGATGTCGTCCTTCTCGGCTTCGAGCCGCTCGACCGTGGCGGCCATCGACGCGATGTACGTATCGTTCATCGTGTTCGCGCTCTTGCCTGCGTCGTCCATCGTGAGTACGACGATGCCGTCGGCACCGCGTTCCCATCCGATCATGTTCTCGCTCATGTTTTCTCGTATTTCTCTGTGTCGACGATGGGCGGTTCAGAGGCGTTCGATGACGGTGGCGACGCCCATTCCGCCGCCGATGCACAGGGTGATCAGGCCGTAGCGGCCACCGGTTCGTTCCAGTTCGTCCAGCACGGTGCCCACCAGAATCGCGCCGGTGGCCCCGAGCGGGTGGCCCATCGCGATTGCTCCGCCGTTGACGTTGGTCTTCTCGTGCGGGATGTCGAGGTCCTTCATCCACTTGAGCACGACGGAGGCGAAGGCCTCGTTCAGCTCGAACACGTCGATGTCGTCCACGGTCAGGCCCGCTCGCTTCAACACCGCGACGGTGGCCGGGGTCGGACCGGTGAGCATGATCGTCGGTTCGCTGCCGACCTGAGCCGTGGCCACGATGCGGCCACGGGGAACCAGGCCTGCGCGTGCTCCGGCCGCGGCGCTACCGATGAGAACCAGGGCGGCACCGTCGACGATCCCCGACGAATTACCGCCGGTGTGAACATGATCGATGCGTTCGACGTCGACGTACTTCTGCAGCGCTACGTCGTCGAAACCCGCGGCTTTGCCCAGCGCGGCGAAGGCCGGCTTCAATGTGCCCAGGCTGTCCGTGGTGGTTCCCGGGCGCCGGTGCTCGTCGTGGTCGAGCAGGGTGACGCCGTTGAAGTCCTCGACCGGAACGACGGATTTCTTGAAATAGCCTGCGCTCCAGGCTGCCTCGGCGCGTCGTTGGGACTCCGCCGCGTAGGTGTCGACGTCGTGACGGGAGAAGCCCTCGACCGTCGCGATCAGGTCGGCACCGATTCCCTGCGGAACGATGTAGAGGTCGTATGCGGTGGCCGGGTCGGTGAACAAGGCACCGCCGTCGCTGCCCATCGGTACCCGAGACATCGACTCGACGCCGCCGGCGATCACCAGATCGTCCCAGCCGGACGCGATCTTCTGGGCGGCCAGGTTGGTCGCTTCGAGCCCGGACGCGCAGAAACGATTGATCTGGGTGCCGGGGACCGATTCCGGGAGGCCCGCCACCAATGCGGCTGCGCGCGAGATGACCGCGCCCTGTTCTCCGACCGGTGAGACGACGCCGAGGATGACGTCGTCGATGTCGGCCGGATCCATATCGGGGAATCGAGCCCGCAGTTCGGTGATCAACCCCGCGACGAGGTCCACCGGCTTGGTGCCGTGCAGCGATCCTTTGCGCCCCTTGCCTCTCGGGGTACGGATGGCCTCGAAAATCAGTGCTTGTTCAGGCATCTCGCTCTTTTCTTCTCTGTTTCGCGAGCCGATCGGCTCCTAGTCGAACGCCAATTCCGGCGTGCGGGCGATGAGCAACCGTCGGACGTGCCCGTTGTCGTCGAGTTGGGCCGAGGCGTTGAACGACGCCTCGAAGGCTCCGTCGCGGGTGGTCCGTCCCAGCACCATCTCGGTGCCGTCGACCGAGGCACCGCGATCGAGATGATGAATCAGGGTGCTCTTCTCGCGCTGCTGGAGGTAGGCGACGAGCCCGTCGCGGTCGCCCACGAACTCGGCTGCCTCGCCGTGTCCCTTGGAAAACTGCACGGACATACGGAAGTCCGCCGAGATCATGGTCAGGACCCGATCCGGGTCGTCGGAATCCATGTATTCGAACCAGCGGAGCAGAGTGGGGGTCGGGTGCGTGTCGGAGTTCATCGGCCTTCTCCTGCATCGGTGACCAGTAGGTCGAATTCGGTGTCGAACGAGACCTGGTAGCGGTCGATCAGGCCGTCCGAGCGCACGTGCATGGTTCCGACGAAGTAGCCCGTGGTCCGGTCGCCTTCGGACACTGCACCGTGTGCGAACTGCAGGTCCTGGTCGACGGCGGATCGGAGAACTCGGTGCTTGCGGTCGACGGGGGGTCTGCCGGACAGGTATTCGAGCATCGCGGCTCGTCCGGTCTTTCGACTCGCCCCGCTCGGCAAGACCATCGAATATTCGACATCCTCGGACAGCATCGCCACCGCGTCGTCCAGGTGCCCGGCATCCAAGGTGGCGTAGTACTCCACAATCTTCAATGACATGAAGTGAACTTAGTTCAGGTAAACCCTGTTTGTCGAGGGTTCTAGCGGTTATGGTTCGAGAAAGAACTGAATTCAACTCGAGTGGAGCGACATGTCATCATCTCACCGCGACGCACAAGCCCCCTGGCCTCGTTCGGAGCCGTCGGCGCTGACGCCCGGCAGCGAACAAGCCGAGATACGCGAGGCCATCCGCGGAGTCCTCGCCAAGTACTCCACGATCGAGCAGGTGCGCGCGTCTGCGGACTCGGACCCTGGCTACTCGGTCGAACTGTGGAAACGCCTGGTCGACGACATGTCGGTGACCGCCATGGCTGTGCCGGAGGAGCTGGGTGGGCTCGGCTACGGCATGGTCGAGCTCGGCATCATCGTCGAAGAATGCGGTCGCGCTCTGGTGGTCGAACCCGTCTATCAGCATGCGGCCGTCGGCGTTCGCGCCATGATGGAGGCGGGCAACTCGGACCTGCTCGAGGACATCCTCGGCGGTACCACGGTTGCGGCAGTGAGCGCATTGTCCGCCGAGTCCGACGACGTCGATGCCGACCGGACCGACGACGGGTGGGTTCTGAGCGGACAGGTGCGGTTCATCGTCGGAGGTGGAGCAGCCGATCTTGTGGTCGTCAGTGCCCGCGGCCCGGACGGCATCGCACTCTTCGGAGTGTCCGCTAGCAATTCTTCCGCACTGCATGATCGACGCGTCGTCGACTCCACCAGGCGACAAGCGGACATCTCG
Organism: Rhodococcus sp. 06-221-2; assembly: GCF_002258365.1. Lineage (NCBI taxonomy): Bacteria > Bacillati > Actinomycetota > Actinomycetes > Mycobacteriales > Nocardiaceae > Rhodococcus > Rhodococcus sp. 06-221-2. The sequence continues at coordinate 145,220 of NZ_NOYJ01000035.1, read as the reverse complement.
TTCGATCGTGCCCCCGCGACGCTGTTGGTGTCGGTGGACGGAGCCGGCGACGCGATCGCGCGGATACAGGACGTGGCAACGCTGGCTCTCGCGTGCGAGAACACCGGTATCGCCGATGCCCTGCTGCAGATGACTCTCGAGCACGTCAAGACGCGTCATCAGTTCGGCCGTCCCATCGGTTCGTTCCAGGCGATCAAACACCGGTTGGCCGACATGCTGGTCGAACTCGAGCGGGCCAGATCGGCCGCCCGGTATGCCGCAGCGGTGCACGACGAGGATCCCGACGAGGCCCGGCTGGCGATTGCCGTCGCGGGTGCGGTGTGCAGCGATGCCGCGGTACACGCGGCCCACGAGGCCGTGCAGCTGCACGGGGGAGTGGGTTTCACGTGGGAGCACTCGGCGCACAGCTACTTCCGTCGAGTTCTCGGAAACGAAGCGCTGCAGGGTGATTCGCGCGCGCACCGGGCGCGGATCGCCGATTTGCTTGCCGTCTAGACCGATTGCCGCGGTCGCCGGGGATCGGCTATTGACGCCACCGCCTCGATGATCAATACTGAAGTGAATCCAGTTCAACTTGCACTCTCGAAAGGCTGTCTCATGATCGACACCGACCACATTCTGTTGGAGAAGGACGGCGACGTCGCTCGCGTCTGGCTCAACCGCCCGCACAAGAAGAACGCTGTCACGGTGGAGCTGCTGCATCGTCTGGACGAGATCATCGTCGAGGTGGACAACGATCCGAACCTCAAGGTTCTCGTGCTCCGCGGAGTCAACAACACCTTCTGCTCGGGCTTCGACCTCGACGAATTGCTGTCGGACTTCATCGGCACCACCACTGCCATGGACGTCGCCGTCCTGTCGGCGAAGGTGTGCGATCGTCTGTACTCCATGAACACTCCCTCCGTTGCGGTGCTCGAGGGTTACGTCACCGCCGGTGGCTTCGAACTGATGATTTCTTGCGACTTCGCTATCGCGGCCGACGACGCAAGAATTGGCGACTTTCACATCCGCCGTGCATTGTTCGGTGGTGCCGGCCCCATCTACCGCCTGCCCCGCATGATCGGCATCCGGAAGACCAAGGAACTGATGCTCACCGGCAAGCTGCTCTCGGGCACCGAGGCCGTCGACTTCGACCTGATCAATGCGTCCGCGCCGGCCGAGGACCTCGACAAGACCGTCGACGAGTTCATCGGGAACCTCACAGACAAGAGCCCGTTCATGATGAAGCTGACCAAGATGTGCATCGACCGCGGTCTGGATGCAGACATCCAGTCGCTCATGGTCATGGAGCATCTCGCAGTCGGCAATGCGCTCCAGTCCGAGGACGGCAAGGAGGGCGTCACCGCATTCCTCGAGAAGCGTGAGCCCAAGTGGGTCGGGCGCTGATCCGCACCACGTCCGCGTTCTGACCGAACAGCCCGAAAGGCAGCATCAATGGAGCAGGCAACGGCCGTCGCACTCGAGGGCAGCAGGTGCACTGTGTGCAGTACCGTGGCTTTCCCCGCGAGTGCGATGTGCAGCAGGTGCGCCACACCCACTGCGGAGAACATTACGTTGAGTACGCGAGGCACCCTGTGGGCCTACACAATTCAGCGTTTCTCGCCCAAGTCTCCTCCCTACGTGCCACCGGTCGGCGGGTTCGTTCCCTTCGCAGTCGGCTACGTGGAACTGCCCGAGGGCATCAAGGTCGAAGCGATCATCGACTGTGAGAGCTTCGACGAACTGGATGGGGCACCGGTGCGTCTGACGTCCACCGCGCCGGTGCCCCGATTCGCTGTCGACGCGCTCGGCACGCAACCGGAATCGACAGGAATCACGCAGTGACACAGAATGTTTCGATCATCGGTGCCGGTCTCTCCAAGTTCGGCCGCCAGCCAGGAGTGTCCGGCCGCCAGATGGCCGTCACCGCGATCGGCAACGCGTTGCGCGATGCCGGTCTGGCCTGGCCGGACGTTCAGGTCGCGTTCGGTGGCAGTGACGGCTCGGGCCTGGCCGATACTCTCGTTGCCGAACTGGGTTTCACCGGAATTCCGTTCACCAACGTCAAGAACGGTTGCGCAACAGGCGGAAGCGCGTTGTTCTCGGCCGTCAACGCTGTGCGCTCGGGCTCCGCGGACGTCGCGCTCGCAGTCGGATTCGACAAACATCCGCGTGGCGCGTTCGACCCACGACCGGCGGAGTGGGGACTACCCGACGGCTACGGCGAGGCCGGTCTGATGGTGACCACCCAGTTCTTCGGTGCCAAGATCTCTCGCTACATGCGTCAGCACGACATCTCGAGTCGGACGCTGGCCCTGGTCGCCGAAAAGGCCTACCGTAACGGAGTTCTCAACCCCAACGCCTGGCGTCGCGAGGCCATGGATGCCACGACGATCGCCGAAGCCGACATGGTCAACGATCCACTCACGCGGTACATGTTCTGTTCACCTGGTGAGGGAGCAGCCGCGATCGTCGTCGCCGGCGAGGACTACGTCGCGCGAGCTACCGGTCGGCCGATCAAGATTGCCGCTATCACCCACCGGACCCGCCGATTCGGGTCCTTCGAGGTCTTCAGCCCCTCCGTTCAGGGCGACGGCGAACCCACCAGTGTGAGCGCAGACGCTGCGCGGGCGGCCTTCGAGCAGGCCGGCATCGCTCCGCACGAGGTCGACGTCGCGCAGCTGCAGGACACCGAGAGCGGTGCCGAAATCATGCACATGGCCGAATGCGGTTTCTGTGAGCCCGGAGAGCAAGAAGCCATGATCGCGGCCGGAGAAACCGACATCGGCGGGCGCCTGCCGATCAACACCGACGGCGGTTGCATCGCGAACGGAGAACCCATCGGAGCCTCCGGTCTGCGCCAGGTGCACGAGATCGTGACTCAGCTACGTGGCGAAGCCGGCGAACGCCAAGTGCCGGGCGATCCGCGTGTCGGCTTCACCCACGTGTACGGCGCGCCGGGCATCAGTGCCTGCACCGTGCTGACGGTCTGACCCGAGACGAACCAGAGGTAATGCAGTGACACAACGAACGATTCCGGACATCGCCGAGTTCGGCGAGCAGGCGACGGCGTGGCTGACAACCGTGGCCGCGCCGCGCACCGACTCCGTGTGGGGCGACGGGCCGGATACGGTCGCTGTCTTCGAGAATTGGACCGCAGAGGAAGAGCAGGCGCACACCGACGAGATCGCGGCGTACGAGCAGGCGAAGTTCGATGCGGGGTGGGGCGCGTTGAATTCCCCGGTCGAGTACGGTGGCCGCGACCTACCGCTGTCGTACGTACTCGCCTTCCGGCGCGTCGAGGACACGTTCGACGTCCCCAAGAGGACCGAGATGTTCTCTGTCACTCAACAGTTGGTTGCGCCCACCATTGCGCAGTGGGGAACCGAGGAGCAGCGGGCAAGGTTCGTCCGCGCGATGCTTCGGGCCGACGTCATCGCATGTCAGTTGTTCTCCGAGACCGAAGCCGGTTCCGACTTGGCCGCGGTCCGGACGCGTGCAACCCAGGCGGAGGACGGCTCGTGGACGATCGACGGGCACAAGGTGTGGACGTCGGGGGCGCGGGTCGCCCACTACGGAGTCGCTCTGTGCCGCACCGATTCCAGCGTCGCCAAGCACGCCGGTCTGACCATGTTCCTGATCCCGATGGATGCGCCGGGGGTCGATGTACGTCCCATTCGCCAGATGACGGGGGGCAGCTCCTTCAACGAGGTGTACCTCGACGGGGTGCACCTGAGCGACGACCTGCGGCTGGGCCCGGTCGGGAAGGGCTGGCAGGTTGCCCTGACAGTGCTTGCGGCCGAACGCCTGGACGGCGGAAACCTCGGACTGGCGAACGCGGATCGTGCTGTGGCCCTTGCCCAGAACCTCGGCCGCGAGCTGACCGAGATCGAGCGCGACGCCGTAGCCGATCTGGTGACGCGTAGTTTCGTGCAGCGAATCGGCAACATGAGAGTGGCCGGTGCCGTCATCGCGGGCAACGATCCAGGTCCGGAAGCGTCACTGGGAAAGCTGCTGGCCACCGACACGATGGCCAGGACCTCCGAAGTCGCGCGCTTGCTGCTCGGGCGTGAACTGACGTCCGACTCGGGAGGGTGGGGCACGTTCGCGTGGTCCGAGCACCTACTCGGAGCCCCGGGCTATCGAATTGCCGGTGGTACCGACGAGATTCAGCACAACATCATCGCCGAGCGCGTGCTCGGTCTGCCGAGAGAGCCACGACCATGACCGAACCCTCCCTGCGCGCACGCGTGTCCGCCGCGCTGGACGCCGAGCTCGGCGTCACCGTCAGCACATTCGAACCGCTCCTCGGTGGCCATTCCGGATTGACCTATCGGGTGGGAACCTCCGGCGGCGACTTCGTCGTCAAGGCGGTCCCCGAAGGGCAGCGCTCGGTCGGGCGGCACGACATGCTCCGGCAGGCTTCGATTCTGCGCGCGTTGGCCGATACCGAGGTGCCGGTACCGGCAATAGTGGCGGTCGACGAGCAGGAACCGGCGTGGTTCGCCATGGAGCTCGTCGTCGGTGAGTCGCTCGAACCGGTGCTCGACGACCCCGAGGTGGAACCGAGTATCGCGGCCGCACGTATGCGGCGAGCCGCAGAGGTGCTGCCGGCGTTGCATGCCGTGCCGCTCGCGGACATACCCGATACAGGCGACATCCTCTCGCCGGCAGACGAATTGGACCGGTGGTCCAAGACGCTCGCGGCGGTTCCGGTGGAACTCGTGGAGGGTGCCGACGAGTTGGTTCGATTGCTCCGCCGAGACATTCCAGCGGCGATCACACCCACACTCGTCCACGGGGATTACCGGTTGGGAAACATCATCTCCGACGGTCTCGAGCCGGCGGCTCTGATCGACTGGGAGATCTGGAGCGCAGGTGATCCACGCGTCGAACTGGGGTGGTTCCTGGTATTCGCCGACGGCACCAACTTTCCCGGGGTGGGCCGCGACGTTCCCGGTCTGCCCAGTACCGACGAACTGATCTCCTGCTACACCGGGAGCGGTCCGGCGCTGCCGGACATGACATGGTTCGACGCCCTGGGACGGCTCAAGATGGCGGCGATCATGGGACACAACCTGCGTCGGCACCGCGAGGGGCGCCACATCGACCCGGATCAGGAAAAGCTGCCCGCGACCATCCGCAGGTTGATCGACACCGGCACCGCACTGCTCGCGCGCTGACGCACCATCACTCGACAGGAGCACACGGAAGTGGACTTTTCCTACTCACGGCGGACGGCCGAATTGTCGGCCACGCTCGAGACATTCATGAACGACCACGTCTACCCGGCCGAGAGTGTCTACGACGCTCAGATCGCCGCGAACGACAATCCGCACGAGCAACCGCAGATCATGCGGGATCTGCAGGCACGCGCTCGTGATCTGGGGCTGTGGAACCTGTTCATGACCCACGACGACCTCGGTGCGGGACTGACCAATCTCGAATATGCGCCGCTCGCCGAGATCGTCGGCCGTTCCATCATCGGGAACGAGGCGATCAACTGCTCGGCACCCGATACCGGCAACATGGAGATTCTGGCCATGTACGGCACGGAGGAGCAGAAGGAGCAATGGCTGAAGCCGTTGTTGGACTGCACCATTCGCTCTGCGTTCGCCATGACCGAACCCGATGTCGCCAGCTCGGACGCCACCAACATCACCTCGACCATCACTCGTGACGGGGACGAGTACGTCGTCAACGGCCGAAAGTGGTACACCTCGGGCGTTCTCGATCCCGACTGCAAGCTCATGATCTTCATGGGGAAGTCGGATCCGGACAGTTCCACCTACCGCCGGCAGAGCATGATTCTGGTTCCGGCCGACGCCCCCGGCGTAGAGGTGGTGCGCGACCTGCCCATGTTCGGATTCCAGGATCGTCTGGGCCACGGCGAAGTTCAGTTCACCGACGTGCGCGTGCCCGCCGCCAACATGCTGGGAGAGGAGGGCGACGGATTCGCCATCGCCCAGGGGCGACTCGGGCCCGGACGCATGCACTACGCCATGCGGGCGATCGGCATGGCCGAGCGCGCTCTGGAAATGATGTGTCGGCGCTCGCTCGTTCGGCAGGCATTCGGCGGACCGTTGTCCGATCAAGGTGTGGTGCGTGAGTGGATTGCCCGCAGCCGCATGGAGGTCGACCAGATCCGGTTGTTGGTGCTCAAGTCGGCCTGGTTGATGGATACCGCCGGAAATGCCTCGGCTCGTTCGGAAGTGGCGGCCATCAAGGTGGCTGCGATGGAGGTGGCCCATAAGGTCGTCGACCGAGCGGTGCAGACGTACGGTGCCGCCGGAGTCAGCAACGACACCATTCTCGCTCGACTCTATGCCATCACCCGAGCTCTGCAGATTGCCGACGGCCCCAACGAGGTCCATCTACGGACCATCGCCCGACTCGAGGTCAAGAGGTACGCATGAGTACACCGAAATTGGACGGCAAGGTCGCTCTGGTGACGGGAGCGAGCCGTGGGCTCGGTCTGGCCATTGCCCGCGGACTGAAGGACGCGGGCGCGACGGTCATCGTGTCGAGCCGCAAGCTCGAGGCCTGCGAGAGCGCGGTCTCGAGCCTGGGTGACGCGGGCCCGGGCAGCGCACATCCGTACGCACTGCACGTCGGGCACTGGGACAGCATCGAACCGGCCGTCGACGACATCATCGCGCGATTCGGCAGCCTGGACATCGTCGTCAACAACGCCGGGATCGCGCCGCTGGCTGAGAATCTGGTGTCGGTCACCGAGGGACTGTGGGACAAGACGATCGAGGTCAATCTCAAGGGTCCGTTCCGGCTGATGGCCGTCGCCGGGGACCGAATGGTCTCTGCGGGCGGTGGATCCATCATCAACATCTCGAGCATCGGTGCCCAGCGACCCAGCCCACCCGAGGCGATGTATGCAGCAGCCAAGAACGGGCTCAATGCGCTGACCCGCGCGTTCGCCCAGGAGTACGCGCCCACGGTGCGCGTCAACTGTGTGATGCCCGGCGGTTTCGCCACCGACATGTCCGAGAACTGGGACGAGGAGTTCATCGGCAAGATCGTCGACCGTCTCCCGGCCGGACGGCTGGGGCGGCCAGACGAGCTCGCCGGCTTGATCACTCACCTCGCCTCGGACGACGCCGGGTACACGACGGGCGCGATCATCCCGGTCGACGGCGGCCGTACCGCCGTCTACTGACCGATCACTCCTCTTGTCCGACAATCAGTTTGGAAGTGGACACATGACCCAGGACATGTTCTCGCTGACCGGTCGCGTCGCTGTGGTCACCGGTGCCTCGTCGGGGCTCGGCCTCGGTTTCGCCCGGGCTCTCGCCGCGGCAGGTGCCACGGTGTACGCCGCCGCGCGACGGCTCGACCGGCTCGAAGCGTTGTCGGCCGAGATCCCGGCCATCGTGCCCGTGCGGTGCGACGTCACCGACGACAGCGACCGGCGAGCTCTCGTCGATCGTTGCTTCGACGAACACGGCCGGCTCGACGTCGTGATCAACAACGCGGGCAAGCCGGGTCCGCCCAACGCCGAGGACGAGACGCTCGACGGTTTCCAGTCCATCCTCGACGTCAACCTGATCGCCGGGTTCCATCTGGCCACGTACGCGGTCGGCAAGATGCCGAGTGAGGCAACAGCGTCGATCATCAACATCTCCTCGGTGATCGGGCTGGTGTCCACAGCACCGATCGGCGGTGCCAGTTACGCGGCGTCGAAGGCGGGCACGCTCGGCCTCACTCGTGAACTGGCCGGTCAGTGGGGTCGACGAGGCATTCGCGTCAACGCCGTGGTGCCGGGGTGGTTCGATACCGAGATGACCGATGGCCTGTTCACCAACGACAAGTCCGCAGGATGGGTGCGGCGGAACACCATGCTCGGACGCGGCGGCGTCGACGGCGAGATCGACGGTGCCGTGCTGTTTCTGGCCTCGGACGCCAGCTCCTACATGACCGGTCAGACCCTGGTGGTCGACGGTGGATGGACTGCTCGCTGATGTTGGCCGTGCAGGTCCTTCAGTGGGGGAGCGCACCGGAGTTCCAGGAGGTGCCGGACCCGGTGCCGACCGGGCACCAATTTCTGATCCAGGTGGACGCAGCCGGACTGTGCGGATCCGATCTGCACGTGATGAACTCGAGCGCAGAGACTTTCGACTACGACCTGCCGCTGACGCTGGGGCACGAAGTGGCCGGAACGGTCGTCTCGGCGGGACCGTCGGCAGACCCTTCCTGGATCGGTCGCGCCGTGGTCGTACACGGAATCTGGAGCTGCGGAACGTGCCCGAACTGTCTGCGGGGCCGAGAGAACTACTGTCGCAGCCTCGCTCGGCGTCCCGACGGCCGGCTGGCCCCCATCGGAAACGGTCTGGGGTACCCGGGCGGCATCGCAGAGCTGATGCTGGTGCCGTCCGAGCGCGTACTGGTTCCGATCGGTGATCTCGATCCTCTCGGAGCCGCGCCTCTGGCGGACGCGGCACTGACCGCGTATCACGCCATTCGCACCAACTCCGCCGTGATCGACGACCGAAGCAACGTGGTCGTGATCGGAGTCGGCGGTCTCGGCCACCTCGCCCTGCAGATCCTGCGCACCATGGGCGTGCCGCACATCATCGCAATCGACTCCAAGGCCGACGCCGCTGCCCTGGCCGAGTCCTCGGGAGCGCACGAGTTCTACGAGTCCGTTTCCGCTGCGACGCAACGACTCACGGCACTGGACGGGGCAGATCTCGTCCTCGACTTCGTCGGAGCGCCGACCACGACCGCCCCGGCGGCCGCCCTGCTGCGGTCCGGGGGTTCTGTCGTGGTGGTAGGGAGCGCCGGCGGCCGACTGGCAGTCGGGAAGGATGTCGGTCTGGCCGCAGGATGGACGGTGGATGCACCGTTCTGGGGTACGCGTGCCGATCTCGAAGCCGTTGTCGCACTAGCGCAGGACGGCCTGCTGCGCGCCGAAATCACCACCTTCCCCTTCACCGAGGCGATCTCTGCCTACGACCGGTTGCGAGACGGATCCGTCACCGGCCGTGCAGTTCTCGACATGAGCGCATCACGTACCAGGAAAGAGTCACACCAGTGAAACGGCTTGCCCGCGAGATGGTCATCCGCGCCGAACAGACCCCCGATGCCATCGCCGTCGTCGACGAGGACGGCAGCCACACGATCCGGACCGTGGTCGAGGCGGCGACATCCCTCGCCGACGTGTTCGGCGGGATCGACCCCAGCCCACCGACCGTGGTGATTCAGGCCGACAACACCTGGGGCACCGTGGCGGCTGCCCTCGGTGTCGGTCTCGCCGGCGGTGTGGTCGCGGTGGTCAGCCCGCACGCAACGGAGTCGGAGTTCGCGCTGGCCCTCGAGGACATCAGACCGGATGTCGTCGTGGGAACGCCCGAGGCCCTTCGTCATTGGGGTGTGCCCGAGGAGCATTTTCCCGTGGACAAGCCCGCCTTCGGCTCGTACCGCGTACGAGCGACGAGTGGTGCGTTCGCCTCTGTCGCGCGGTGGAACGGAGGCGATGCGATTGCGATGACCTCGGGTTCGACCGGCCGGCCCAAGTGCGTGGTGCAATCCGAGGACGCGATCAGATATGCGTCTCGATCCACCATCGATGCCGTCGGTCTCCGCCCGGGCGAGGCGATCGGTGCCTTCGTTCCGCTGTCGTCGGTTGCCGCATTCTGCTTCGGAATGTATCTGCCTGCGCTACTGGGAGGTCCGATGGTCGCCATCGGGAAGTGGTCCCCGGAGGTGGCTCTGCGGGCAGCGAAGGAACACCGGATTGCCTGGACGATGCTGGTACCGACCATGGCGCTGCAGCTCTCGGTCGCACCGAACTCCGAAGGCGCACTGGACACGATGCGCGCCATGACGGTCGGCGGCGGACCGATGAACGAGCGCGCGCTCGCCAAGGCCGAACAGTGGTTGCACACCACGTTCCTCCGAGTGTTCGGAATGTCCGAGTGCTTGGGCCACACGACACCTGCTCTCGACGACCCGGTGTCGATCCGCCTCGGACGCGACGGTCGGCCGTTTCCCGGCACCACCGTGCGAGCCGTCGATTCGGACGGCCGTCCGCTCCCCGCGGACGATATCGGTGCCGCCCAGGTCAAGGGCCCGTCGCTGTTCGTCGGGTACGCCCGGGCCGGCACTCCGGTCCCGCCCGAGCTGACGCCCGACGGTTTTCTTCCGACCGGTGATCTGGTGGAGGTCGCATCGGACGGCTCGATTCGCGTCATGGGTCGGCAGAAGCAGATCATCATTCGCGGTGGACGCAACATCGACATCAACGAGGTCGAGTCGGCGATCGCCTCGCTGCAGTCCGTCGTGCAGGTCTGTGTCGTACCGGTACCGGACGACCTGCTGGGGGAGCGCGCAGCAGCGCTCGTGGTCACCGGTGGTGAGGAGCTCGAACTCGAGGACGTCACCGCGCAGTTGGCCAAGGACGACTTTCCCAAGTCGAAGTGGCCGGAATTCGTCTTCACTGTCGACGACTTACCGCAGAATCGCGTCGGAAAACTGTCCCGTCCCGATGCGACGGCGCTGGCCAGGCAGCTCGCGGCCGCAACTGACTCGAATTCACATCGAAAAATGTAAACTCCGACCGAGGCTGCATACGTTCTATCAGTAGGGGCAATCATGACCGTAGGAACCGACGTTCGGCGCGAGAGCCCGCGGTCCAAGCGAACGCGGATTCTGTCGGCGGCTATCGACCACTTCGGCAAAGTGGGATACGAGCACACCAAGTGGGCATCCATCGCCGACGAGGTCGGTATCGGTCAGACTGCGCTCTACCACTACTTCGAGTCCAAAGCGCATTGCCTGTTGACGATCATGCGTATCGAACTCGCGGACTCCGCCGCCCGGTTCGTCGCGGCCACCGAGGGGGTCACGCATGCCGAGGACGCACTGCGCGCGGCGATCGCCGCATCGTTGGCCGCATCGCCTCAGGACGCCTTGGCGCGTCGCATTCTGCACAACCACATGGACCTCCTGGCGACGGAACGTCAGTCCGCGAAGGAAGAGGCCGAACGAGTCGAGTGCCGCGCCCTGGTCCAACGTATCGAGCGGGATTGGACCGCCCTGGTCGGCCGGGGAATCGAGGCGGGGCAGTTCGCCGAGTCGAATCCGACGATGTCCGCGCGGCTGGTACTCGCCCTGGTGGTCAGCGTATGGCGGTGGTACCGCCCCGACGGTCGCCTGACGATCGACGAGATCACCGACGTGGTCACGGACGCGGCCATCCGCGTCGTACGCAAGTAGCGCCCGCGAGCGGGGTCTGCACCGGCTCTTCGTTGTCATTGAAAATGAACAGAATTCACTTAGGAGAAGATATGTACAACCTGGTACTCGTCGCCGCCCGTCCGGAAGAGTGGACCCACGAGCAGTTCATCACGTGGTGGCGCGGCGAGCACGCCGACGTCACGTATCCCCTGCCCGGCTTGCTCCGCTGGCAGCACACCGAATTACTCGAAGCATTCGGGAGCAAATCCCAAGGTTGGGACGGCTTGTCGGTGCTCAGCTTCGAGTCGCGCGACGCACTCGAAGCGGCCCTGGTCAGTGACGAGTGGAAGGCCGCCGTCGACCACGTCGGGACCATGGGTGGCCGACGGATGATGTGGTACGGCGACGAGAAGACGATGGTGCCCCTCGCGAGCGACGCCGGATGACGTCGTCGTGGGCCGACCCGGGCTGTTTCGCAGTGGCAGACGGCGTCCATCGCGTTCCTCTGCAGATGCCTCAGGACGGTCTGCGCGCTATCAATGTCTATGTGCTGGAGACTCACACGGGACTGGCGCTGATCGACGGCGGTTGGCACCGGGCATCCACGCACGACGAGCTCGTCGACGCGTTGCATCGCATCGGGCGTCGACCGTCGGAGATTCACGACGTGTACGTCACTCACGTCCATCGTGATCACTACACGTTCGCCGTCGAGCTGCGTCGTCGATACGGGACGCGGGTGCATCTCGGTGCCGCCGAGGCACCGGGCATCGAAGCGATCGGTCGATTGCGCAGCAACGTTCCGGTCAGCTCGATTCGTGAACTCGAGCGCGCGGGCGCGTTCGAGATCGCTCGCATCGCAGCGGAGAGCGGGAAGGCCGAACCCTTCGACGCCGCGGACTGGGAGCTACCGGACGCGTGGTTACAACCCGGTCCCCTCGACGTTCCCGGCCATGCGGTAGTCGCTGCACACACTCCCGGACACACAAAGGGCCACATGGTGTTTCACGACACCGACCGGAATCTGTGCTACACCGGAGACCACGTTCTGCCCACGATCACGCCGTCGATCGGGTTCGAGCTCGGCGAGTGGGATCTCCCGCTGGCCAAGTATTTGACGTCTCTGTCGGTGATGCTCGACGAACCCGACCGGACGATGTTGCCGTCGCACGGCCAGCCGGGTGCCGGTGTGCACGAGCGCTGCCGGCAGCTGCTCGAACACCACGATCGCCGTCTCGCCGCTACCGAGAGCGTCGTCGAATCTGTTGCTCGCGCAACCGGGTTGGACGTGGCGGCCGGTCTGACGTGGACTCGGCACGATCGATCGTTCGCCACCCTGGACAGCTTCAATCAGATGGTGGCGACCTGCGAGACGCTGGCGCACCTCGATGTTCTGGTCCAGCGCGGCAGACTGTCGGTGCGGACCTCCGACGGGGTGGACTTCTTCACCACCTGCTGAAGCACCCGCCCCGACAGCCCGCCGAGCGGTCAGTCGCAGGTCCAGCCGCCGTCGACGTACAGCTCGGTCCCGGTGACGAACGTGGAGTCGTCTCCGGCCAGAAAGGCAACGGCGGCAGCCACTTCGGCCCCGGTTCCCAGTCGACCCATCGGGGTGTGCGCGATCATGGCGCTGTGTCGTTCGGAGCCCTCGTAGCGTTCGAGCAGCTGCGTGGTGCCGATGAAGCCGGGGTGGATGGAGTTGACTCGGACACCTTTGGTGGCCCAGTGCAGCGCTGCGTTCTTGGTCATGGTGCGCACAGCACCTTTGGCTGCGGCGTAGGCGAAGCTGTTGCCGAGGCCGCCGACGCTGCCGAGGATGGAACAGATGTTGACGATGGATCCTCCGCCGGAGCGCTCGACATACGCGCCGGCATGCTTCATTCCGAGCCACGTCCCGGTCTGACTGACTTCGACAACTCGGTTGTAGCGGTCGAGATCCTCGTCGACGACGGTTCCGAGGCTGCCGATGGCACCGTTGTTCACCACGGCGTCGAGCCGGCCGTACTGTGCGGCCACGGCCTCGACAGCGCTGTGCCACTGATCTTCCCGGGTGATGTCCAGGGCGATCGGGAGATGGCGTTCGCTGTCGGCCCGGTCCGCCACGAGTGCGCCGCACGCGGCCACGTCGACGTCGGTCACCACGAGCACTGCGCCTTCCGAGGCCAGCCGCTCGACGATCGCGGTACCGATCCCTCCGGTTGCTCCGGTGACGAGAACGACCTTGTCCTGGAGCCGGGACTGCACGCCCGTCACAGCTTGCTGAGTACGTTGCGTCCGCCGACGAGCATCGCCGCGGCGACACCGATCGTGGTGACGGCAGTCATGAGCAAGGCCATCGCGGCCACGAGCGGATAAGAGCCGTTCTGCCACATGTCGAACAGCAACGTGCCCATCACCTGGGTCGTCGACGCTCGCACGAGAAGCGATGCAGCGAATTCGTGGGTCAGCAGAATGAACATGAGTGCGACGGCACTGAGGATGGTCGGACGCATCAGCGGCAACATGATTCGGAGATTCGTCACGAACGGGGACGCACCACTGGTGGCCGACGCCTCGGTGTACGTGTTGCCGAGCGACAGCATGGCCGTCATCTGCATCCTCGTCGAGAAGGGCAGCATCAGCACGATGTACACGAGGATGATCACCGTTCTGGTTCCGTAGAGGATCAGCGGCGGCTCGGTGTACGTGAGCAGGAATCCGACGCCGAAGATCACGGCCGGGATGCCCAGTGGCAGTGCGGTCATGAGGTCTGCCATCAGCGCGAGAATTCTGAACCGGCGACCGCGGACGAGAAGATTTGCCATCAGGTAGCCGAGCGGAATGCAGATCACGACCGCACCCAGCGAGGTCAACACACTGGTCAGTACCGACTCCACCACCGCCGTCGTATCCATCAGTGCCCGAAAGTTGTCCAGCGTCAACAGACTCAGCGACAACGATCCCGACCAGTACGGCGTCAACGAGACGATGATCAGACCCACCAGCGGGATGACCAAGGCGAAGAGCGCGAACACGACGATGGTGACCGTGGCCCACGTGGCCTTACCGGTGGAGGGAGCGAATGCCTTGCCGCCGTGCGTGACGAAGCGAGTCTGGTTGCCCAGCAACGCCTTCTGCGCCAGCACCAGTACCAGTCCGAAGATCACCAGCGGAGAGCCTGCGGCCGCTGCCGCCGCGAAGTCCGACGGGGACTCCGACACCCGGCGGTACATCTCGGTGGTCAGCACCTTGACGCCGGTGTTCGCACCCAACAGCAGGGGGCCGGTGAACTGGCCGAGTCCGAGGAGCAGCGCGATGCCGCCACCGTAGATGAGGGACGGTCGAAGCAGCGGGAGGACGATCTTGAAAAAGATTCCGACCGTGGACGATCCGCTGACCTGAGCGGCTTCGAGGTGCTCGGAGCTGATGTTCTGCATGCCGGAACTGACGAACAGGTAGACGAACGACGTCAGACCGAAGCCCGTGAGAACGATGATCCACGGGACGGTGTACACGTCGATCGGGCCACTGTCCGATCCGCTCCACCACGGCAACAGTCGAAGGAGCACATTGAGGTAACCGGGCCCGGGGGAGAGGAGGAATGCCCACCCCACCACGCTGGCCACCGCCGGCATCACGATCGGCAGGATGGGTATGACACGCAGCCAACCGAGCTTGGCGGGAAGCCTGCTCGCAGCGAAGGCGAGCAGCGTTCCCAGCACCATCGCGATGACCAACGAACCCAGCGCCAACGCCACCGTGGTTCGAAGGGTGACGCCGATGTCGAAGCGGCCGTACTGGCTTCGGTATCCGGCAGCTCCGTCTTCGAACGCGAGCATCTGCAGACGCACCATGGGGAGTACGACCAGGTAGGCCAACACAGCGAGGACGGCGGCGTACCCGATTCGCGCCCGCCAATTCGGCGAGATCGTCAGTGAGCGCTTGGCGGGCGTCTCGGCGGTCTGGGGCCGTTCGACGTCGACTGCGGTGGCCATCACGAGGTCTTTCCAGCGGAGCCGACGAGCTCGGAGCTCGCGGCCGACGACGCGTCGGGCAGCGCGTACACCCTCAGACAGGACGGCGCGAAGCTGACGAGTACGGGTTGTCCGGGACTGCTACGCCGCAGCGCCGCACTGTGTTCGGTAGCCGAGGCTCGCAGCGTCAACTGCTCGTCGCCGGTCTTGACCGCCACGTCGAAGTACCGACCGCCGTACTCGTACGTGACGAGTTCCGCGTGCAGGGCGATGTTTCCGGGCGGCACCTGGTCGGCAGTGTCGTGCAACAGCACGTCGTCCGGTCGGAACCGCGCGACGGCACGAGTGCCCTCGTCGGCACGCTCACGCACCGTGGCCGTCTGTAGGTCGATGACGTCCGAGCCACTGGTGACCCAGCCGTCGTGGCCGCGTCGCAGTTCGAGCCGATTACCCATCCCGATGAACGCGGCGACGTACTCCGAAGCCGGATTCTCGAAGACGTGCTCGGGCTCGTCGTACTGCTCGATCTTTCCGGCCTTCATGATCGCGAGACGGTCACCGAGCGCGAACGCCTCGGACTGGTCGTGCGTGACGAACACCGCGGTGAAACCGAGCTGTTGGTGCAACTGGTGAATCTGCGATCGAACCTGATCTCGCAGGCGCGCATCGAGATTGCTCAGGGGCTCGTCGAACAACACCAGATCCGGTTGCGCCACGAGCCCGCGAGCGACCGCGACACGTTGCTGCTGGCCACCACTGAGCTGCGAGGGGTACCGGTCGAGCAACGCACCGCAGTCGACCATGTTCGCGGCCGTCTCGACCGCGCCGTCGGCGATTGCCTTCTTCAGTTTGCGCACCGTCAGCGGGTACCGAATGTTCTCGGCGACCGTCATGTGTGGCCACAGCGCATACGACTGGAACACCATGCCGATGTTTCGCTTGTGCGCCGGGACATGAACTTTCGACGCCGCATCGAACACGGTCCGACCCGCGAACGAGATCGAACCACCCTGCGGGGTCTCCAGCCCGGCGAGGCACCGCAGGGTCGTGGTCTTGCCGCAACCGCTCGGTCCGAGCAGGACCAGGAATTCGCCCTGCTCGATCTCGAGGTCGAGACTGTCGACGACGACGTTGGCACCATAGGTCTTCGTCAGTCCGGAGACCGCGAATCGAGAGGTCATTGCATACTCGCTTTCGGAGCATCGGTGTGCGTGCACCGACGGCCGCTGTACGTCGACCGTCGGTGTTCGTCTCTGTCACAAATCATTTCGCATTCCGCGCACAAGGCGACGGTCTGCGTTCTCGTGCTGTGTGCGGAGAGTCAGCCCTGGAACAGGGTCTGCCATTCCTGGGAGTACTGGTCGACCTTCTCAGGAGTCAGTTCGTCGATGTCGGGAGATGCGATGTCCTGAGCTCGCGCGACCGCTCCCTCGATGTCGGGAAGGACGGCTGCATATCCGCCGTTCAGCGCCTGCTGTCCCTCGGCCGTCACCATGAAGTTCGCGAGCACCTGTGCTGCGTTGGGGTGCTGCGAGGCGCTGAGAACCTCCGAGTACCAGGGTGTTCCCCACGGCTTGTCGGGCAACGCCCAATCGACCGGTGCGCCTGCGGCAACCTCGGTGACGAGCGGCTGCACCATGGGACTGACCGTCACTTCACCGGAGGTGAGGGCTTGCGCCACAGCGAGTGCGCTGGGGTAGACCCGCGGCGAGAGTTCGGCCATCTGGTTCCAGTAGTCCTCACCGAAGTTCTTGGCGTAGAACTTGTACAGATCCACGTACGACGCGAATCCGGTGGGGTTCACGATGCCGATCTTGCCTTGGAACTTCGGGTCGATCAGGTCCTCGGGCGCACTGACGCCGTCCGGAACGGCCGCAGTGTTCCAGCCCAGACCGAATACCGCAGCACTGGTCAGGAAGAATCGATCGTTCATCACGCTCTTCGCCGGATCGAACGCTGCCGCATCGAGATCGGGACCGACCAGTTCGGTCGAGAACTTCCCGGACTCGGAGGCGTTCTGGATCCACGACGCGTCGGTCGTCATGTGGACGTCGGCGATGCCGGTTCCCGTCCGATTCTCGGTCTCGACGCGGGGGTTGATTTCGGAGTCGGTGCCGCGCACGTACTCCATCGAGATTTCCGGATACTTCGCCTCGAAGGCCGCCGTCAGGGCATCGAGGTTGGCCGGCTTCTGGCTCGAGTAGAGCATGACGCTGCCCTCCTCCTTCGCGGCCGCGACCACTGCGTCCCAATCGCCCTCGACCGGAGCGGACGCGGAGGAAGACGATCCCCCGCATGCGGTGAGGCCCACCAACGCAGCAGTCGCTGCCACGGCAACCATCGTCGTCCTGAACTTGTTCATGCCTGCGTTCCTTTCGGGCACGTCGATAACTTCCCGCGGACTCGGCGAGTCGTCGTAAGACGTGGAGTCGTGTCGACATCCGATCGCAGACTCGACCCACG
Organism: Rhodococcus sp. 06-221-2; assembly: GCF_002258365.1. Classification (NCBI taxonomy): domain Bacteria; kingdom Bacillati; phylum Actinomycetota; class Actinomycetes; order Mycobacteriales; family Nocardiaceae; genus Rhodococcus; species Rhodococcus sp. 06-221-2. Next base: position 127,635 of record NZ_NOYJ01000035.1, on the reverse strand, counting down.
TGCTCGAGGTGGCTGCAATGTTCCATCAAACTGAACTGATGTCAGTTTGAAAGATAGCCGCCGGTGCGTGTGATGTCAATCACCAGGTGGGGGCAGGGGTGACGGGCCGCTCTACCTCGACATGCTCGTAGGCCGAGCCGGTTCGGCTCCTCGGTTTCGAACATGCGACACCGATCGGCGTCCGACATTCGGATGGGAGGAGCCGATTCGGGAAGGTGGACAGAGGTCAGGTCCAGGCCATGCGGGAGCGGTTGTCCCAGTAACTCCGCGGCGACTCGGCGATGTCCAGGTCGGCAATGCTCAGGTCGCCGGGCGCGATCACGGCGCGGTCGATGGAGAGCGCAGCGATGTTCTGTTCGAGTTGCGCCACCGTGGCGGCACCGGAGAGCACCACATCGGCCCACGGTTGCGCGAGGGCGACGGCCAGTGCGAGCGCGTCGCGGCCGACTCCGGCCGAGTCGGCGCGCGCGGCGAGTGCGGAGTTCTCAGCGACAAGTCGACCGTTCGCCATCGCCTCTTTGACGACGACGAACCAGCCGGCCTGGTGCGCTTCCGCCAGGGCGGGGGCGACGGACGGTTCGAGGGGGTTCCACGTCGACTGCACCGAGCCGAACACCCCGGTAGCGAGCGCGGCACGCACGACTTCGGCCTGGTGCGGCCCGCTGGTGCTGATGCCGATGCGCGTGCCACCGGCTGCCAGCGCGCGTAGATCGTCGAGCAGGGCTGCGTCGCGGAGGGCAGGGCTGTCCGGGGTGACGCTGTGAATCAGGTAGTGGTCGGGCTTTCCGCCGAGGTCGCGCACGGTAAGCGGCCACTGCTCGGCCAGACGTGCAACCGAGTGTTCCTTGACCTCGTGTACCTCCGCGCCCCGCTGGAAGTCGGCGACATAGGCGTAGCCCCACTTCGAGCCGATCACGAGTTCCTCGCGCCGGTTCGGTCGGGCAGACAACCAGCTGCCGAGGAACTGCTCGGCCAGACCGTAGGAGCGGGCGACGTCGAAGTGCCGAATGCCACTGTCCCAGGCGGCGTCCAGTACTGCGTGGCAATGTTGCTCGAGCGCAGCCGGGTCGAACCGCCCGTCCACCGCACACGAATGCCCGATGGTCAGATACTCCGGGCGTCCGAGTGCGGCAAGTCCGAGACCGAGTTGCGTCATACGCGAATTCTGTCATCACAGTCGAGTGCGCGTTGGAGACGTGACGGTGATGTTGCGACCGTCGGGCATCGCGCGTCACCGGTCGCAACGAGCAAGTCCGTCAGAGCGCCTCGATGACTCGATATCGATCTTCGGTGGACCGGCGACTAATTGCCGCCTCGGGTGCGATCCACTCGAAAGCGTGTGGGGCACCGGTCCGTACGTGCAGCTCGCACGGCACTCCGGCGCGAAGCAGGCGCAGCGCGTAGTCGATGCTTTCGTCTCGGAAGATGTCGAGGTCTCCGACGTCGATGAATGTCGGTGCAAGATCGGCGAAGTCGTCGAGGTGAGAGGGTGAGGACAGCGTCGAGACCGTCACTCCCTCGGGAAGCAGCGCGTTCCATCCGGTGAAGTTGTCGTCGTACGTCCACGTCGCAGTCGCTGTCAGATGGGGGTCGGGTACGAGAGTGCGGGAATCGAGCATGGGATAGATCAGGATCTGGTGTGCCAACGCCATGCCGTGGTCCCGTGCGAGGATTGCGGCACCCGCTGCCAGTCCACCTCCGGCGCTGTCTCCCATGATCGCAATGCGTTCGCGATCGACGCCCAGTGCATCCGCCTCGCGAACCAGCCAGGCGAGCGCGGCGTAGACATCTTTGACGGGGGCATCACCGGTTGCCTCCGGAGCGAGGCGGTAGTCGACCGAGAGAAATGCCACGCCGGTCAGCTCGGCATAGTGCGCGATGACTGGGTCGTACAGCTCGAGCGACCCGCTGATCATTCCACCTCCGTGCGCGTAGACGACGGCACTGGTGCTCACCCTGTTGTCCGGCAGGTACCAGCGCATCGCTACGGCACATCCGTCGTCGGCCTCGACAACATGATCCGACCTGCGTACAGCAGTGCTGCCCGGTAGCTTTCCGTGGTCGATGGCAAGAGTCGCATCGATGACAGCTCGCAGCGTCCAGACATCGCCTCGCTCGGTCGCGGTGGGAACGCCCGAGGTCGCTGCGGCCGCCTGCAGTGCCGCCGCAACCTCACTGTCGAGAGCAATAGCCATCGTGTGTACTCCTGTTGATTGTCGAGTCGGCCGGAGACCGGACTATTCGCCGCGCTGGGAATCCAGCGTCGCCGGTCGCTGGTAATCGGAGAGGTCGCCCTCGTTCCGTAGGGCCGTGGTGTTCCGATCGAGCGTTTTGCCTTGGAAGAACGCCGGACTGCGAAATCTCATGACGGTCATCAGCACAGCGCCGAAGAGCAGCACGCCGAATCCCAGGAAGAACACCAATCCGATTCCGCCGATGGACGCGCCACTGGCATTGTTCGGGTCCATGCTCTCGTCCAACGAGAAGACGAACACGGCAAGGAGTATGAGTCCGCCTACCAACGGGAACACGAAACGGAAAAATGCGTTGCGCACGCTGTCGAACAGTGCGCCGCGGAAATACCAGATGCAAGCGAACGCTGTGATGCCGTAGTACCAACAGATCATGATTCCCAGTGCCGCAATGGTATCGATCAGAATTCGCTCCGACAGGAATGTCACCACCGTGTAGAACACTGCGGTCACGACACCTGCAACCAGCGTGGCGTAGGACGGCACCAGGAAGCGGGGAGAGACTTCGGCGAATTTTTTCGGGAACGCGCCGTACACACCCATGGCAAGCATCGTGCGCGCCGCGGGAAGAAAGGTGGTTTGCAGGCTCGCCACCGAGGACACGAACACGGCCAGGAACAGCATCAGCCCGCCCCACTTGCCCAGGACCGGGTCGGCAAGTGCGCCGAACACGTTTTCCGAGTTGTCGGGGTTGCCGAGTCCGAGGCCGGTGTCGCCCACTCCCGCATACATCATCGCAGCGACCGATACCAGCAAGTATGTCAGCAGCACAGTCAACACACAGAGCAGTCCGGCGCGCCCGGGCGTTCGCTTCGGGTCCTTGGATTCCTCGCCCAGCGTCAGGCAGGTGTCCCAACCCCAGAACGCGAAAATCGACCCGTCAGACCGATAGCGAACGCCCCGGCGGCCACTCCGGTGAACGGATCGAACCAATCGAGATCGAAGCTCAGTCCAGCGGGGGAGTCACCCGAGCCGACGTGCACCAGAGCCATCACGGCGAAGATGGCAAGAAGAACCATCTGGAAACCTACGAGCGCAACCTGCAATTTCTCGCTTGTCGTGATACCTCGACTGGCCACCCACGTGGCAATCCCGAGGAACACCAAGGTGGTACCGACATTGACCAACTTGTTGCCAGGAAGATCTGCGACGGAGGGACTTTCGAACAAATTGGCAATGAACAAATAGAAGAATTGGACGCCGATCGCAGCAAGGTTCGACAGCACGATGATGGTGGCGATCACCATGCCCCAACCGCACATCCACCCGACGTACGGCCCGAACGCTTTGGTCGACCAGGTGAACGAAGCGCCGCAGTCCGGCGACGCCGAATTGAGTTCGCGGTAGGCATATGCGGTGAGGAACATCGGGATGAATCCGGCGATGAATATGGCGGGCATCTTCAGACCCACGGCCGCAACGATGAGGCCGATGCTTGCGGTCAGCGTACAACCCGGAGCGACCGACGAGATTCCCAGAATGGCACCGGAAATGGTGCCGACTGTCCCCGTGGCCAGACCCTTCGCGCTTACGGTACTCGTAGGCCCGGCCTGTTCGCCCGCATCGTTCGTCATATCGGAACCTTCGTTCGTTCGATTCATGATTCGAAGTCCTGCTTGGGTACGACCACCATGGGGACCGGTAGGACGCGAAGCATCTTGGTTGCAGTCGACCCCAGGAAGAGTCGATGGGGTTGGGCGAGGCGGCTCGAACCCACCATGACCAGGTCGCCGTCCTGCCAGTCCAACGTGCGTACGGCCGACTCGACCGTCGATCCGTCGGCGATCGACACCGTCACCGGAAATCCCTGCGGCAGAACAGCTGTCGCCTCGTCGAGTGTCGTTCTCGCGTGCGACACCGCAGCCTCGCGAACTGTGTCGAACGCGTCATGACCGTCGTGCAGGTCGTTCTGCGGATCCAACGCGACGAGCGAAACCAACCGCAGCGGTGTGCGGATCCTCTCCGCCGTCCGCACCGCTGTGCGAAGCAGCACATCGGCCCCGACTCGGGCTCCGAGCGCGCAGGTGACCTCTCTGATCTTCTGGACCGACGAGTGCCGCATACCCCGTGGTGCGAGGGCCAATGGGACGTGAGCCGAGTGCAACAGCTCGGTGGACACCGATCCAACGGAGTGTCGGCCGAGCAGGCCGTCTCCGGCGGCACCGACGACGATCGCCTGCGCGTTCAACCGAGTGACCTCATCGAGAAGTCCCTGAGCGAAGGATTCGTGGACGGACAGGTGCACCGCGACATCGATATCGGCGGGCACCGTCGCCCTCGCCTTACGCAACCACTCCATTCCCTGAGTCGTCAGGACGTCGTCGTAGCCGGAGATGGACGGAACTCGAGTTGGAACGGTGCGCTCGGGTGGTAGAACCATGCAGATATCAAGAGCAGCACCGAGGCTTCGGGCAAGTTGTACCCCGAGAACGAGGCCGTCCTCGCCGCTCGGGGTGGCGAGATAACCGACCATCAAACGCATCTGGCAGTTCCTCAAAGTAGTCGGAAGGTGATCGGTGCATCGAGCGCGCGGTCTGGTGACCTGAGGACTTCGGACCGGCACATCACCAGCCGGTGGTCAGGACTCTGTTCAACGAGTCGACGAAGTAGTCGACCGATTCCTTCGAGACACACAGGGGCGGTTTGATCTTGAGCACGTTCTGGTGGTCGCCGGTCGGTTGCATGATCACTCCCAGTTCGAGGAGTCGATTGCAGATGGCCTCGGTTTCCTCGGTGGCGGGCTCGAGTGTGGAGTGGTCGCGGATGAATTCGAGTCCGAGATACAACCCTGAGCCGTGCACCGTGCCCACGATGGGGTGCTCGGTCGCGAGGGCCTGCAGTCGAGACTTCAGGTGGCCACCGACCACACGCGCGTTCTCCTGCAACCCCTCTTGTTGGATGACGTCGAGCACGGCGAGACCGATCACCGACGACACCGGGGATCCGCCCGTGGAGGAGAAGAAGTAGCCACCGGTGCGATAGCGGTCGGCGATCTTTCGGGTGGTGACAACGACGCCAACAGGTTGGCCGGTACCGATGGATTTCGCGACTGCGATGACGTCGGGAATCGCCTGCTGCTGCTCGAAGCCCCAGAACCATTCGCCGAGTCGGCCGTAACCGACCTGCACTTCGTCGGAGATCGCGACGCCACCGTGCTTGCGGACGGCGGCGTAGACCTGCTGGAGGTAGCCGTCGGGAAGTGCGACTCCTCCGGCGTTGCCGTAGTAGGACTCGCAGATGAACCCGGCGGGGAGAGTGCCTGCCGCAGCCAGGTCGTCGATGAACTGTACGGCCTCGGGTGCGTACCTCGAGGCGTCGTCACCGCGGTGCTTTCCTCGGTAGGAGTTCGCGGCATCGACGGTGTGTACCCAGTCCGGCCGGGTGGCAAGGGCGTTGGGATTGTCGGCTATCGAGGTCGAGACGGCGTCGCTGGCGAAGGTCCACCCGTGGTAGGCCTCCTTCATGGCCACGATATCGGTACGTCCGGTCGCGGCCATCGCGATCCGGATGGCGAGATCGGTTGCCTCCGAACCGGAGTTGACGAAGAACACGGTGTCGAGTTCGTCGGGGAGGGTCGCGGTGATGCGTTCTGCGAATTCCGTGATCGCACGATAGTTGAAGCGCGAGTTGGTGTTCAGCAGTTGCATCTGCCGATGGGCGGCCGCCACCACCTTCGGGTGGGCATGGCCGACGGAGGCGACGTTGTTGACCATGTCGAGATAGACCCGGCCGTCGACGTCGGCCAGATACTCACGCCATCCACGCTCGATGCGGGGCGGCTCCGCGTAGTAGTGCTCCTGGACCTCGGCGAGCAGCCGTTCGCGGCGCTCGAGGGTGTCGTCCTCGGGGGCGACGACGGTAGCGGGCAGCCCGAGTGCCGGCGCTGGGTCACCGGCGAGTACCGACCAACCGTGGGAGTACGAGGGCTCGACGCGCAGTGGTATCGGCCCCGAGTTCGATCGGGTGAGCTGAACGTCGATCGGTGTACGCGCCGGCAGCACCAGGGTATTCGGTGAGTTCGGTACGCCCACGAAGTGGACGGCGTCGTCACCGGACGTGACGGTGATGCCGTCGTCGGTGTGCGTGTTGTAGCAGTCTGCAGGTACGTCGAGCGTGGTGTCCTGGGCGAGCCAGATGGTCAGCGCAGTCGAGATCGTGGCCGGCTCTGTGGGAGTGCGGCTGGGTCCACCGGTGAGCCGAGCAGACCACGCAGGTACCACTGCGGCGGGAGCGCCTGCATCGAGTGCGGCAAGCGCGGCGGCCGTCAGGGTGTGTCGGTCGAGCCAGCGCCCTTCGTCGTTGACGGTCGACGTGGTGCCCGCGTCGATGGTCACGGCGTCGGACATACCGGCGACCAACGGTTCGCCCTGCCAGGTCGGTCGCGGCCGGGCGTCCAAACCCAGAACCCGACGGATGGTTTCGGTCATCACGGCGCAGGGCACCGATGCTGCTTGGGTGAGGATGCAGAATTCGCGATCCAGCGCGGAGTCGGCGTACGAGTTCCCGGCGTCGAGGCGTACCTGCTGACGGCCGCTGAGTACGAGGACCACTCCGCGCAGGGTGACCAATGGCCACAGTGCCTCGATCTCGTTCTCGCTCAGCGGACGTGCGGCATGGAAGGCGAGGATGGCGGGCAGTGCGTCGACCGGCGCGAAGCCGTCGTGGTGCAGCAGCGAGGACAAGGTCACCGCAATTTCGTTGACCGCCCACGATCGACTGACATCGCCGAAGTCGATGACGGCGTCGGGGAGCGACCCGGGTGCCGTCGGCGCGAGAACGTTGTCGTCGGTGATGTCGAAGTGACCGAGTTGAAGTGGCAGGTCGGCCGACACCGAATGCAACTGACGCAAGGCCGATGCGGTGACGTCGGTGATGAAATCGCTGACATCCTGGTCCGGCTCGTCGGGCAACAGCGTCGCGATGACGCGATCGGCATGGCGCAGATCCCATTGCAGCACCCGGCCCGACGCCGGGTGGTCGACATCGGAGAGTGCGACGCTTACCTTTCCTGCGAGTTCACCCATCCGCGCGGTCGTGGCGGGGGAGAGATAGTTCGAGCCCATCAGCGTTGTGCCCGAGATGAATTCGATGACACGGCCGTGGATGCGCCCCTGCGACGAGTTCCACCATGCGGACATCGGTCCGCGCGGGCCGACGACCACCTTGGGGGTACGCAGCGTCGGCTCTCGCTCGGCAACGATGCTTGCGGCGAGGTCCTGCAACTCGATCTCGGACTCGCTGAACACCGGGTTGCTGAGCTTGAGGACGCCGACCGGGTTGCCACTGTCGATGTAGCGAACCACGAAGTTCTGGTCCTGTTGGCTGCCGAGTTCGGTGAGGGTGCATGCCAATCCGAAGTTTTCGTCCATCAGCCTACGGACCTCGTCGGACTCGAGGGTCGGCGTCGGTAGCTCGGGCTGGGCGAAAAAGTCGAACACGGTGTCAGACATGGGTTTCCTCGGTCTCTTTCTCGAACACGGTCTTGCCGCCGACGATGGTGCGCACGACCGACACAGCCAACAGATTGCCTCCGTCGAGTACGTCACCGTCCAGTACGACGAGGTCGGCGTACATGCCGGGTTGCACTCGACCGACCCGCGAATCGGCATCGAAGGACGCGGCGGAGTCGAATGTCGCGTGGCGTAGGGCGGCGTCGAGCGGCACCGCGAACTGTGGCTCGTTCGGTGGCAGCGAGTGGTCGGTGGCCGAGCGTCTCGTCGTGGCGATGTACAAATTCGCCAGCGCTTCGTGGGGCGCGGTCGGGGCATCGGTGCCGAACGCCAGGCGGGCCCCCGCAGCGGTGAACAACGTCCACGGGTAGCCGCGTTCGACGCGGTCGTCGCCCAACTGGGCGCGCCAGTTCGGTTGGATCGCAGGGTCGGAGTGCACCGGCTGTACCGATGCCGTGATGCCCAGCCGAGCCATTCGGTCGGGTGTCCGATCGCTGACGATTTCGAGGTGCTCGAGCCGCGGTCGCCGATCCCACGGCGGATTGACGTCGATCATCTCCTCGAGAACATCGAGGGCCATGTCGCTGGCCAGATCGCCGATGGCATGGATGGCCAGACGCAGTTGTGCAGCATCCGCGGCGACGACGACGGGTAGAAGGGCCTCGGGGCTCCACAACAGGTCTCCGTTGGTGCCGTTGGCGTACGGGTAGTTCAACGCTGCGGTACACGCGTCGATCACACCGTCGAGTACGAGCTTGATACCGACGAGCTCGAGCCACGGTGTCGGGTCGTTCCGCAGCTCGAGAACACGGTTCACCTGGTCCAGATTGCGCTGCGCGTCACCGGTATCGACGACGAGCCAATGTGCCGAGACACGGACCGGGAGCCGGCCTCCCGAGCGCTGCGCGACACCGCACAGCGCGCGCCAGCCGTCTTCGTCCATTCCCATGTCGACGACCGAGGTGACACCGGCGGCCGCGAACGCGTCGAGCGCAAGCCCTATGTGTCGCTCTCGATCCTGGTTCGAGGTGACCGAAGACAGGTAGGCCCAACCCAATTCGTGGGCGGCGCGTTCGTACAGCATCCCGGCGGGTGAGCCGTCGGGAAGACGCGAGATCCGGCCACCGGCCGGATCCGTTGTCGTCGCGTCGATTCCCATCGCTTCGAGTCCGGCGGTGTTGACCCAGATCGAGTGCATGTCGTTGGAGTCGAGGAACACGGGAATGTCCGAGACGACCTCGTCGAGCATGGCTGCGGTGGGTTCACCGTCGATGGCATCGAAGAGCCATCCGCGGCCGCGCAGCATGGTCGCCTCGGAGCCGAGGGATTCTCGTGCGTCGACCAGCCGGCGTCGAATCTCCGCGAGATCGCCTGCGTCGGTGAGGGCTACGCTGCTGAGCCCGGCACCGAGCCACAACAGGTGTACGTGCGAGTCGACGAATCCGGGGAGGACGAATCGGCCTTCGAGGTCCACCGTGACGTCGGCGGACGCCGTGTGCGTGGTGCCGGGCAGGTGCACCTCGGCGATGTGGTCGCCGTCGATCACCACACGATCGGCCTCGGCCAAGCTACCGTCGGCGACGGCCTCCAGGGTGCCGGAGGAACTGAGGATCCTGCCGTTCACCAGTGCGGTCCGGGTGGTCGGGGTTGTCATCGAGATGTCTCCTGCGGTAGCGAATCCGATTGCCGTGCTTGGTTTTCTGCCTGTTCGACGCGGGTGGACAAGCGTGCGACGAGAACGACCGGTACGACCAACAACCAACTGGTCACGCCTACGACCCAGCCGAATGTGCTGTAGCCGAACGACTCCACGAGCCAACCACCGAACGCTGGAGCGAAACTGGTACCCACGAGATACACGCCGAGCGAGGGACCCGAGAATCTGCCGTTGGCATCCAGTGCGGCCGCGGTGGCGATGAAGAACAGGAAGGCCGCCAGGTACACCGAGTTCCACGCGACGAGGAGCACGCCGTACACCGTGGGATCGGTGGCGAGGGACGTACCGAGTTTCAGGGCACCACCGACGATCAGTAGGACCGCCATCGGAAGTGCGCGGCCCACCCGGTCGCCGAGCAGGATGAGCACGAGGGCGGCGAAGAATCCCCCTGCGCTGGATGCGCTGAGAACTACACCGAGTGCTGCGTCGCTCAGCTGCGCATTGTCTGCGCCCATGGTGCCTGCGATCGCCCAGAGTGAATCCTCGCTGATCGCCCACACCGCGTACATCACCAGCAGGGACACTCCGGCAACTGTGATGCGCCGCGTGCCGACCGAGGCCGGCGGCTCCACAGCCCGTCGCACCGGGTCGGGTGAGTCGAGTACGGGTGCGGCGGGCAACCAACCCGACGTCACCAGGAGAACGACCGCCAGAGCCGCGACGAATCCGTAGACACTGCCCAGGCCGACCCCGACCAGCGGGATCACCGCGAGGACGAGGGTCACGACGGCTCGGTTGACGAGTCCGTTGGCGGCCGACATCCTGTTGGGATTGCGCAGTGCCGCCAGAGCTGCACCGCTCGCGGCCAGTGCGCCGCCGGCTCCCGCACCTCCGACGATGACGCCGACGACGGTGACGGTGGCACCGAGCGGGAACGCAGCGACACCGAATCCGAGTGCGGTCACCACGAGGCCGACTCGGGCTACCGCGATCCGCCGCGACCCCTCGGCCAGTCGGGTGACGGCGATACAGGCCAGCGCGGTGGCGAGCAGCGAGCCCGTCATGATGGTCCCCGCCTCGGCGACGCTGACGACGAGGGAGTCCTGGAGTGCGATCACCATGAACGGCAACAAGTTTGCGGTCAGCAGGCCGAGTACGGACATACCGAATGTCGACGTCGCTCGTCGAGTGTTCAGTGGAAGCCGGGTGGCGTCGGGCGTCAGTGGAATGGTCATGATCAGAGAGGCGATCCGTCGGTGGTCGCCATGGCACCGGCGACACCACCGTCTGCGCAGCGGGCGACGGCGACGACGAGGGGACCGTACGGTGCCCGCCACTCACTGTGCAGGGTGTCGTACGAACCCGGCGGAATCGACACTGTCCCGGTGACGGCGCTGCCCGTCGTGTGGAGCGGCACTCTCACTCCGTCGACGAAAGCCTGTACGTCGTCGATGGAACCGCCGTCGATCCGGACGGCGAAGGTGAGTTCGTCGCCCGCGGAGCCCGGCCGAATCTGCACGTCGGTCACTGCGATGGAGGCATCCGAGTCACCGGCACCGACGATGCCGTCGAACACGTGCTCGTCGGTCAGTGCCGGGGTGCGTGCGGGAGCCACTCGTCGTGCCCCGAGGGCGTCGACGGAACGGGCGAGACGCAGCAGGGTCGAATCGGAGTAGGCAGCACCGGCCAGGGTCAAGCCCACCGGCATCGACGTGTCGCTCATCGACCCCATGGGAACGGTGACGGTGGGTATGCCGAGGTGGCGGGGAACGAGATTGCCGTTGGCCACCCAGACTCCGTTGCGCCAGGCGATATCGGCGGACGCGACGTCGACATCGGCGTCGGCGGGGCCGACATCGGCGACGGCAGGAAAGACGACTGCGTCGAAGCGGTTGTCCTGCAACCACTTCTCGAAGTCGACGCGGCGGACCTCTTCCAATCCGCGCATGCCGGCCTCCACGGACGGAATGCGATCGAACGGCGTCACCCCTGCTTTCGCCATGGGAACGTAGTCCGCCAGATCGTAGGCTGTGTCGAACGGCAGAATGCCGTAGCGATCGGGTAGCGCGCCCGTGGGATGCGGGAAGATGCGCGCCCCGTCGGTCTCGGCCAGGCCGCGCAGGCCTGGCTGACCGTTCGCGGCGAGGAAGCTGTCGAACGCCCACACCGAGAGTTCTTCCAGCTCGCGGTCGAGGAACTCGGCGGGAACGAGACCGCGGTCGACCATGGTCTGCGAGTTCGGGTGCAGGCCTTCGTAGTTCTCCACGACGGGGAAGTCGGTGTCGATCACTTCTGCGCCTGCAGCCGCCAGATCGTCACGCATGGTCTGCCACAGGGTCATCACCGAATCGCGGGTATGGATCGGATATGCGCTGTCGGGATCGCCGTTGACGTACAGGCGAGGTACGGCGAGCCGGAGCCCCTGCAACGGCAGTGGCGGCAGATCGGTGAAGGACGCGGGCCGAACATCCGAGGCCGGGGGGATCGACACCCACTCCTGCATGCGCCACAGGTCGCCCTCGGTGACCGCGTCGTCGGCCACGACCACGTCCAGTAGGTGCAGTAGGTCGTCGACCGTACGGGCATGCGGCACAACGACATCCATCGTGGGCACCAACGGCCAGTTGCCCCGCACCGAGATCACCCCGCGAGAGGGCGTGTAGGCGACGAGCGCATTGTTCGACGCGGGTGCGCGGCCCGAGGACCAGGTTTCCTCGGCGAGTCCGAAGGCAGCGAAACTCGCAGCTGTCGCAGTACCCGATCCGTTCGACGATCCCGAGCCGAACGCCGAGGTGAGAAACTCTGCGGAGTAGGGGCTTTCGGCGCGTCCGTAGAGTCCGCGCTGCATTCCACCCGCTGCCATCGGCGGCATGTTGGTCAGGCCCAGGCAGATGGCGCCTGCCGCTCGCAGCTGGGCCACGGCGAAGGCGTCGTCGGTCGCGACGAGGGTCTCGAATGCGGGCGAGCCGGCCGTCACAGGGAGGCCGCGCACCTTGTAGCTGGACTTGGCGGTGTAGGGGATTCCGTCCATCGGGCCGAGGGTCTGCCCAGCGCTCCGGCGCCGGTCGGCTGCGCGGGCTTCCTCGAACGCGTCGGGGTTCAGTACCGGAACGGCGTTGAGGCTGATGCCGGTGCGGTCGTAGTGCCCGATTCGATTGAGGTAACGCGCTACCAGTTCGACGCTCGTCACAGTGCCCTCGGCGAGCGCGGCGGAAACGCCGGCGACATCGGCCTCGACCACGGTGAAGGAAGAAGAAGTCATGACAGAACTAAAACACACACTGTCGGTTTTGGGAACGGGTGAATCGAAAAAAATCCCGACATGCAAGGCTGTCCGTACTCGACGACCGCCCGAGAGGAGGCGACCATGGCACGACCACCTCGCGCCATTCTCAGCCGTGACCTGATCGCCCGCACCGCATTGGCCCTGGTCGATCGGCACGGAGCCGACGGTGCGAGCATGCGGGGCGTGGCGCTGAAATTGGGCGTGAACCCTACTTCCCTCTACAACCACGTCGCCGACCGCGCGGCGATGATCGAAGACGTCCGAGCTCTGGTCTCGGCCCGAATCGACTCGGCACCGCTACGCGAATTGCCCTGGGAGGAGGGCCTCGTCGAATGGGCGAGGTCCTATCGATTGGCGTTCGCGGAGCATCACCGCGCCGTTCCCCTCCTCATGACCACACGCGCATCGACCCCGGTGCTGTTGGCGGAGTACGAGGATTTCTCTGTTGCCGCAGAGGCGGTGGGCTGGGCGAGCAGGGACGTGTTGCCTCTGCTGACCGCGTTCGAATCGTTCATCCTCGGCAGTGTCCTCGACATGTCCGGCCCGAGTGTCGTATTCGATCCTGCCGGCCAGGAGGAGGCTTTCCCGCGGTTGGCCGCGGCCTACGAGACCGTCCAACACGAGGATGCCGACGATCCCATTGCCACCCGCGCCTTCGAGATGGGTCTGGCGATGCTCGTCGCATCGGCGCGCCCCCGGCGGTGAGATCGAGGCCCGTGTTCGACGTGCTCAGCGTTGTCGCGCTGCGCTGTCACGGGACAGTAGTAGCGCCGTGTGCTCGGCGTCGGCGGGCCGACCCAGCAGAAACCCTTGCACCAGATTGCATCCGGCTGCGGTGAGGGCGTCGAGTTGAGCCTGCGTCTCGACGCCTTCGCCCACGACGGTCACGCCGTAGGCTTTCGCCAGTGACACGATGGCGGTCAACACTTCTCGTCCTCGCTCGGTGTCGAGAGCGTCGATGTACGTTCGGTCGATCTTGAAGCTGCCGATCACCGGGAATCGTTCGAGGTAGGCCAGGCTGCTGTAGCCCTTCCCGACATCGTCGAGTGACAACGCAACTCCCATCTCGTGGAGTCTCGCCAAATTGGACGCAACCGTGCCGGTGTCGGCGAGCCATTCCGTCTCGGTGAGTTCGAGAACGACGCCGTCAGCGTGCGCACCGGTGGTGCGCAGGGCGGCAGCCACTCGATCGGGAAAGGCCGGGTCGCGCAGTTGCAGCGCGCTGATGTTGACGCGCATGCCGACGCAGCCCAGCCCGCGCCAGTCGACGAGTTGTCGACAGGCGGTGGTGAGGGCCCAATCGTCGAGAAGCGTTGCCACACCCGTGCGTTCGGCCACGGCAACGAATTCGGACGGTTCGATGGGACCGAGATTGGGGTGCTGCCAACGCGCCAGAGCTTCGACGGAAACGATGTGTCCGGTCTCGACGTCGATCACGGGTTGGTAGTCCAGTGTCAGGTCGCCGGAGGCCACGGCGCGGCGCAGGTCCACCGACATGGAGCGCACACGGTCGGCGTCGTAGAGGTCGCTCGAGTCGAAGACGGCGTGCCCGGCCCTGGTGTCCTTGGCGCGGTACATCGCCAGGTCGGCCGATCGAAGGAGCTCGCGTCGGGTCGAGCCCGCAGTGGACACCGCAACTCCGATGCTGGCGCTCACCGGAATCGGGTCGTCGCCCTCGTCTTCCGCGGTAGGGGCCGCGAGAGCGGAACGGATGCACTCGGCGACGCGTTCGGCATGTGCGACGTCGTCGATGTGATTGCAGATCATCAGGAATTCGTCGCCGCCGAGCCTGGCCACGGTATCGCCAGGTCTCGCGGTCGCGGCCAGGCGGCGTGAGAAGTGCACGAGTGCGCGGTCTCCGACGTCGTGGCCGAGGCTGTCGTTGATGATCTTGAAATCGTCGACGTCGAGCAACAGCAGGGCCACTCGGCCGCCGGTGTCCGCGACCTGTGCGAGCGCAGTGTCGATCGCGTCGTACGCCACCGCCCGATTCGGCAGTTCGGTCAAGGGATCGTGCGCGCTGCGCCAGCGCAGCTCGCGGTCGAGTTCCACTCGTTCGAGTGCAGCGGAGAGCACTCCGGCGACTGCGGAGACGAATGCGATGTCTCCGTCGCCGAAAACGTGTGGTTCTCGGCCGAACAGGATCAGTACGCCCCACAGCCCGGCACCGATGGTGATCGGAACGGCGGCACCGCTGCGAAAGCCCAGGGCAGCCATGGCCGAGGTGTCGAATCGTGTTTCGGATTCGACGTCGGAACACACGGTGATCGCCCTTCGCGCCAAGGCATAACCGGTCAACGACCCGTCGCCGGTGGCAAGCACGAAATCGTGTGGGAGCGTGCGGGTGATCGCGTCGACGGACAGAAGCGGGTCGGTCGAGTCCTCCGAACGTCGGGCCAGGGCCGCAGACTCGACGCCCACCAACTTGGCCGCCGTGCTCGTGGCCGCAGTCAGCACAGTATCGAAGTCCGCCGTGACGGCAAGTGCGCTCAATTCGGCCAGTGCCCGTTGCTCGACTGCGATTCTCTCCGCCGATACAGCCGCGGCCAGCAGGTCCAGATCGCGCTGGTGTCCACGGGTGCGGTCACGGACGATCGTGGCGATCAGGTCGGGTTCTCGCCCGGAACGTCGGACGACGAACGTGGACAGGGCAACGGGAATGCCCCCGCCGGAGACGAAGTGGCGTAATTCGGTACGACCCTGCCAGTGACCGGTCGTCTGCAACGCATGTTCGACGTCACCGGAGACTTCGAGCCCGCGGGCGGTGAAGAAATCTGCTGTGGACAGGCCTGACGACGGTAGTTCTTCCAGGCCGACCAGGCGGAGGCCGACCGGATTGACGTCGATCACGCTGCCGGAGAACGCGGACAGGGCCACCATGTCGGGGGATTCGTCGAACAGGGCGCGGAGAACGAGCGGATCGAAGCCGGGATCGTTCATCGATGTCCGTTTCGCACTCGTCGCAGCGACGAGTCGGTGGGCGACGCCACCGACCGCTCGCAGAAGTCAGCGGAGTTGCTGTTCCCTGCACACAGCATGGCGGTGCGCGCCCGAGATGACAAACACGCCGTTTGTCATCACGCATGTACTACGTCCGGGTCCGCACTGGCGATGTGCGGACCCGGACGCGAATCGGTCGGTCTTCTCGAGGTGACGAGAGCCGGCCTTTACTTCGCCAGAGCCTCGGCGATGGTGACGACGCGCGTGGCCATGTGGGTCAGCGCTGCGGTGGTCGCGTCGTCCAGTTCGTTCTTGTTCTCGGGGCCGGTGACGTGGCTGACGCCGTAGGGGTTGCCGTCGGCGAACTTCAGTCCGTCGGTGTATCCGGGCGGAACCAGGACGCCGCCGAAGTGCATCAGCGAGGTGTAAAGACCGATGAGGGTGGTCTCCTGGCCGCCGTGCGCGGTCTGGCTCGAGGTGAAGGCGGCGTATGCCTTGTTCGCAAGTTCACCCTTGGCCCAGTAGCCGCCGAGCGAGTCCATGAAGTTCTGGAACGGTGCTGCGGTGCTACCGAAACGCGTCGGAGATCCGAGGATGACGCCATCGGCCCAGACGATGTCGTCGCCGCTGGCAGCGGGAAGATCCTTGGTTGCCTCGTAGTTGGCGGACCAGGCGGGGTTCTCGGCGAAGGTGCTGGGGTCGCGCGTCTCCGCGATGTGCCGCACGCGTACTTCGGCTCCAGCTGCCGTCGCTGCGTCGGCGAGCTTGTTCGCCATCGTGGATCCGTGGCCGGTTGCGGAGTAGTAGATGATTGCGATCTTCGTCATCGATGAGACCTTTCGTCGGGTGGACATCCGAAGTAGTTGCGATGTCAACTGTATTCGATGGTACCCACTATGATTGTTGTGTCAACTACTCGCGGTTGTCGGTTGTCGGTTGTCGGTTGTCGGTTGTCCGATCCGTGGGCAGCGTCGATAGTGGTGCCATGACCGTGCGCAATGCCGAGGTACCCGACGACGTCTTCGCGGACGTGAAGAAGCAGGTCGCCCAGTTCGTCCGATCGCGGGTGGTTCCGCGTGAACTCGAGATCATGAACGCCGATTCGATTCCCGACGATCTCCGGAGACAGTCCGCCGAGATGGGGTTGTTCGGATACGCGATTCCGCAAGAGTTCGGTGGTCTCGGCCTGAACTTGATTCAGGATGTCGAGATTGCCATGGAGCTCGGCTACACCACACTGTCGTTGCGGTCGATGTTCGGCACCAACAACGGAATCGCGGGCCAGGTGCTCGTCGGGTTCGGCACCGACGAGCAGAAGGCAACGTGGTTGCCCGGCATGGCGGCCGGCGACGTCGTCGCGTCGTTCGCGTTGACCGAGGACGGTGCCGGCTCGAACCCGGCAGGGCTGAGAACGACGGCAGTAGTGGACGGTACTGGCTGGATCATCAGCGGAAGCAAGCGCTACATCACCAATGCGCCCATCGCGGACCTGTTCGTCGTGTTCGCGCGAGTGGACCCGAAGCCGAACAGCGGCAACGGGATCGCGGTGTTTCTGGTCCCCGCCGACGCTGCGGGTGTCGAGGTCGGTGACAAGGACGCGAAGATGGGTCAGCAGGGAGCAGGAACCGCGGATGTGACGTTCACCGACGTCGAGGTCGACGCCGACGCTCTGGTGGGCGGCAACGGTGACATCGGATACCGGGCGGCGATGACGTCGTTGGCGCGTGGCCGCGTCCACATCGCAGCGCTCGCCGTCGGTCAAGCGCAGCGTGCCCTGGACGAATCCGTCTCCTACGCTGCGTCTTCCACGCAGGGTGGCGAGCCCATCGGCAATCATCAACTCGTCCAGGCGATGATCGCCGACCAGCAGACGGGAGTCATGGCAGGCCGGGCCATGGTGCGTGAGGCTGCCCGAGCCTGGGTGGAAAACACCGATCGACGGATCGCGCCGTCGGCGGTGAAGCTGTTCTGCACCGAGATGGTCGGCACAGTTGCCGACCTCGCGGTCCAGATCCACGGCGGCGCAGGATATATGCGCGGCGTTCCCGTCGAGCGAATCTATCGAGATGTCCGTCTTCTCCGCCTGTACGAGGGCACGAGCGAAATTCAGCGGCTGATCGTCGGCGGCGGTTTGATCCGTGCCGAGCAGAAGCGGAATCGCTGACCACCCTCGTCCCGCGTGGCGGTGGCAGGTCAGGTGAGCGCGCGCTGCGCGGCGACCCGGTCTGCGACCGTGCTACCGATAGCGGAGATCTCGGTAGCGAGTTCTGCGCGACTCCTGGTGTCCGACCCGTATACGAAGTTCGTGGATCCCACTGTGGCACCGCAGTATTCGATGATGCCGCGCTCGATCTGCGTTCGAATGGCCTGATGGACGCCATGGCGCTCGAAGCTGTCTGCATCGTCTCCCGCGACGACGACCAGATGGATTGTGAGTCGGTCCAGCTTCTTCACGAATACTCTGTCCCCGTATTCATAGGCCCAGCCCTCGACGAACACGCGGTCGATCCAGCCTTTCAGTAGTGCGGGCATCGACCACCAGTACATCGGGAAGACGAGAATCAGGTGTTCGGCGCGGTCGATCCGTGTCTGCTCCTCGGCTACATCGGACGGTGTGCTTCCGTTTCCGCGAAACAGGCTCAGATCTGCAGCCGAAAATCGTGGATCGAAGCTCTCTGCGGCGAGATCTGCGGTCTCCACGGTGGTGCCGGTGGATCGGATGGCCTCGACTACGGAGTGAGCGACCTGATGGGTCAGAGAGTGCGGGTCGGGATGGGAGACTACGACGAGCGTGTTCATGGCTGTTCCTTCGGCTGGGGAAGATCGGCTATGTACCAACAGTAGGTTACTATTAGTACATAAGCAAGGAGGTGGCGGAATGGCACGGACGAGGCTGTCGCGCTCCGATCGAAACGCCCAGTTGATCGAGGTGTCCTGGGCTCTCGTACGCGCCGAGGGGGCCGACGCGTTGACTCTCGGACGGCTCGCAGAGCATGCCGGTGTCGCGAAACCGGTGGTGTACAGCCACTTTGCCTCCCGCGCCGAACTTCTTGCCGCTCTGTTCACCGAATTCGATGCCAGGCAGGCGGCGATGCTGGAGGAATCTCTCGACTCGGCACCCATGACGGTCCGCGGTCGGGCGAAGGCCATTGCCGACTCCTACGTGGGGTGCACATTGGCCCAGGGGAGGGAATTGACGGGTGTGCTTGCGGCACTCGAAGGTTCGCCCGAACTCGAACAGGTCAAGCGCACCGCCGAGCGCGCCTACTTCGAGCGGTGTCGGGAGATTCTGCGTCCGTTCACCGATGCCGACGGCATGTCCACGCCATCTCTGACCGCCGTCTTCGGTGCCGCAGACGCGTTGTCCCACGGTGCCGTATCCGGGTCACTCACACCGGCCGAAGCGATCGGGGAGTTGACCGATCTGATCGTCGCCGCGGTCGCCAGGTCCTGAACTCGGCCCGCCGGATCTGTCAGACGGTGGCGGCCGCCGATTCGGGCGCACGACGGTGGAATGCCGTCTCGGCTTCGAATGCATGCGCTACCCGGAGCAGCAGGTGATCGGCGCGGTCGGCGGTGACGATCTGCAATCCAACCGGAAGGCCGGATGAGCTGAAGCCGCCGGGCATCGACAGCGACGGTAGGCCTGTTGCCGAGATCAGCGAAGCGGCCCGCATCCAATCGAGGTAGTTGGTCATCGGGGTGCCGTCGACGACGGCGGGGTACTCCTCGTCCGCGGGGAACGGAAGTACCTGAACGGCAGGCGCGATCAACACGTCGTATCGCGAGAAGAACTGTCGCACTGCGGTATCGAGGTTCTTGCGAGCGGTGTTGGCGGAGATCATGTCTCGTGTCGTGAGCGCCATTCCCTTGTCGACGTTCCACTGCACGGCGCTCTTCATGCGATGCCGGTGTTCGTCCAACAGGTGCCCGTAGGCGGTGGCGAAGTCGAAGGCACGCGTCGTCTGGAACACCTCGTCCGCGTCGGACAGGTCCGGGCAATCGACGTCCACACTGGCACCGAGTTGCTCGAACACGTGCAGTTGGCGGCTCAGGACGTCGATCACCTCACGGTCGACGGGTACGCCGAGACCGAAATCCGTTGTCCACGCTACTTTCAGCCCACGCAGCGAGCCGGCCTCCTCCGAGCGGTACGAGTCGTCGAGCGGGAGACCACGAGGGCTGGACGAATCCGGACCGGCGAGTGCGCGCATCAGAAAGCGCACGTCCTCGATGTCGTGCGCGAGCACGCCCTGCCGAGCGATCCAGGCCCACGGGTTCTTGGCGGGCAGCATCGGAATTCGGCCCAACGACGGCCGGTATCCGACGAGGTTGCAGAACGATCCCGGAGTGCGCAGCGACCCGCCCATGTCCGACCCGTCGCCCGCCGGTTGTATCCCGGCGGCGATGGCGGCGGCGGCACCGCCACTGCTGCCGCCGGCACTGCGAGTCGGATCGTACGGATTGGTGGTGGTACCGAACAGCGGATTGAAAGTGTGTGAGCCTGCAGCGAATTCGGGAACGTTGGATTTGCCGGTGGTGTTGACACCTGCGCGCTTGAGGCGGGCGATGATGCCCGAGTCCTCGGTGGGGATGTTGTCGGCCAGGATGGGCGAGCCGAAAGTCGTGCGCAGACCGGCGGTCAGGTGATTGTCCTTGTGCGTCATCGGGACGCCGTGCAGAACGGGCAGTGCCTCGCCGGACACCGTTGCGCGGTCTGCTGCACTCGCACGTTCGGTCGCCCCATCGATGTCGAAGGTCACGATCGCGTTGACGACAGGGTTGAAGTCGTCGATGCGAGCCAGATGCGACTCGAGCGCCTCGCGGGCCGAGATCTCGCGATCGCGGATGTGTGCCGCGAGCGCGCGCAGGGACAGTGACTGAATGTCGCCGGTCATGAAACTCCTCGCTTCGATCCGGATCGGCCGGAGTTGTTGTCGGAAGCCTGTTTCAAGACTGCACCACCGCGCGGAGCCCACCGGGCTATCGTCGTCCATTGAGCGTTTTCGCCGTTGGATTGGCGGTTTCGCTCAGACGGCCGAAAATTTCACACATGCAACATATCGGCAACGTGAACCGACTTGAGTGAGCAGGACATCCGAGCCCGGGGCTCGGTCGCAGTCCGACGGTATGCGAAAGAGAGTCAATCATGTCCAGTCAGATCGACGGTCCACCGGCAACTGCGGATGCGCCCGAAGCACGAATGCCCTGGGGACTGAAGACACTGTTCCGTCTTGTGTCCAGCATCGAACGCGTCGGCAACAAACTGCCGCACCCCTTCCTGTTGTTCTGGCTTCTGGCCGCAGTGCTGGCAGTGGTCAGCGCGATCCTCGCCGCACTGGGCACCGGGGTGGTGCTACCCAGCACCGGTGAGGTGTCGATGGTTCGCAGCCTGCTCAGCAGTGACGGCGTAGCCATGATCTTCGGAACGGCACTGGACAACTTCGCGGGGTTCGCGCCGCTCCCCATCATCGTGACCGTCATCCTCGGTGTGTCCGTCGCCGAGCATTCCGGTGTGCTCACCACGCTGCTGCGCGCCACCATCGTGAAGCTGCCCGCCAAGTGGGTGACGTTCTCGGTTGCCTTCGCCGGGACCATGTCTCACGTCATGTTCGACGCGGCATTCATCGTCGTCCTTCCGCTGGCGGCAATGGCGTTCAAGGCAGCGGGCCGAAGTCCTGTACTGGGCATGATGGTGGCGTTCGTCGCCATCGCCGGTGGCTACAACGCGTCACCGTTGATCACGCCCAGCGATGCCATCATGTCGTCGTTGACGACCTCCGCCGCTCAGATCGTCGATGCCGATTACAGCGTGACCCCGGTGGACAATTACTTCTTCAGTCTCGCGTCGTCCCTGGTGATTTCGATCTTCATCACCCTGGTGGTGGAGTTGGTGATGGCCAAGCACATGAATCTCGATGCCGACGAGGGCGTCGAGGACGGCGCAGAAAAGCTGGCACTCGATCTCGAGCCGATCGAGAAGAAGGGAATGCGCCGCGCCGGAGCAGCTTTGGCGGTGTACGTGGCCGTCGTCGTCGCGGCACTGCTTCCTCCCTCGTCGCCGCTGCGTGGTGAGGACGGCGGGTTCGTACAGTCGATCGTGCTGCAGAACATCGCGTTCTTCATCGCGATCGCCTTCGTCCTGGTCGGATGGGTGTACGGACGCACTACCGGCAGTCTTCGGCACCTCCGTGAGATTCCGGAATCGATGGCCGTCGGCATCAAGACCCTTGCTCCGATCCTGGTGCTGTTCTTCGCGATTTCGCAGTTCCTCGCCTACTTCAAGTGGACCGGCATCGGCAACGTCGTTGCGGTCGAGGGCGCGGAACTGCTGAAAGCCGGGGGATTACACCCCCTCGTGGTGTTCGCCATGATGCTGGTGCTGATCTCGGTGATGAACCTGCTCGTCACCAGTGGTTCGGCCATGTGGTCGATGCTGGCCCCGGTTCTCGTGCCGATGCTCATGTACATCGACGTCAACCCCGAAACCACCCAGGCCGTCTACCGAATCGCCGATTCCTGCACCAACGCGATGACCCCGATGTCGGCCTACTTCGTGCTCACCCTCGGACTCATCCAGCGCTACAAGAAGAATGCAGGCATCGGTACCCTCGCCTCGTTCACCATCCCTGTCGCGCTGGGCATGCTGATCGTGTGGGCGGCGTTGTTCGCAGTCTGGTACATGCTCGGCATCCCGCTCGGCCCCGGCGCACCGATCCGTTGACCGCAGTGACTGCCGCGTCGTACCGGATCAATACAGGTACGACGCGGAGTCCGCGGCCAGCAGACGGTTGCCGCTGCGTTTGGTGGCCCGCAGAATCGACACCACCGAGATCGCGTCGGCCAGGGCGGCCCAGTCCGACGCAGTTGTCATGCGATGCAACGCCATTCGGTCCGGGCACGCGAGGTTGACGAGCAGACTGTCCGAGCCCGCGAGGGCCACCGCGTATCGAACCTCCGAATGTGCGAGCAATAGCTCGACCAGTGCTTCGTGGTGTCGAGGCGGAACCTTGACCCAGGCAAGGGCTTCCGCCGAATACCCCATCAGCGCCGGCTCGACGAC
Organism: Rhodococcus sp. 06-221-2; assembly: GCF_002258365.1. Classification (NCBI taxonomy): domain Bacteria; kingdom Bacillati; phylum Actinomycetota; class Actinomycetes; order Mycobacteriales; family Nocardiaceae; genus Rhodococcus; species Rhodococcus sp. 06-221-2. The sequence goes on along the minus strand of NZ_NOYJ01000035.1, from coordinate 104,987 downwards.
CACCCGCAGTCTGGATTTGTTGGTCTGTTCCAGAGTGTCCATGTGGCGTCGGACAGTGTTCTCGGTGGCACCGACGACGCGCGCGATGTCCGAGGTGGGCGTCCGGGCATCCTCGGCCAGGACGCGCAGAATGCTGCGGTGCAGGGTCGAGATCTCCGGTCCCACACGGCCGTCCGGTTGGTAGCCCTCGTGTACGGGAGGCGTCAGGGCCGCGATCTGGTGCGCATTCAGAATCGCCGGCCGCCACTCGCGGACCGAGCGATAGACCCGCGTGATGGGATCTACCCGAATGCGTCTGATCCCGGTGATGCCGGGTAGGTCGTCGAGCATCAGATCCGCCAGATGGGCATCGTCGACCAGGACTTCGGCGACGCATTCCTCGTGCCCCGACGTGGCGTACACGAACATCGTGTCGTCGCGGCGCGCCAACCCGACTGCCACGGCACGTGCCATACCGACGTGACATCGAGCTCGCAGAACGACCGCGCCCGTCGCGCCGATGACGCCGACCACGCGCACGTCCCCGGAATCGAGTAGTTCCTTGCCGCGTCGGGTGACGGTGCGTTCGGGTTCACCGAGCGCCTCGGCGATGCTGACCCAGGACGCCCGGGGATTGAACTGCAGCGCCGCCGTGATTCGGCAACTCAGCGAGTCCAATTCGTTGGAGCGCTGCCTCATGCGTACACCTTCGCTCGTCGTGCCGAATCGGGTCGGCCGGTGCAGAAACAGGTTCGGTGCCCGAGGATCACCTGTCGATCCTCGGGCACCGGTACCGCGAAGTCCAGCTCAGAAGATTCCGCTGTACGCGTTGAGGGCGGGCTGACCACCCAGGTGCGCGTAGAGAACGGTGGAGTCCTTGCCGATATCGCCCTTCTGAACCAGATCGATCAGTCCGGCCATGGACTTGCCCTCGTACACCGGGTCGATGATCACGCCTTCGAGACGGCCGGTGAGCTTGATTGCCTCGATCGTGGAGTCGACGGGTATTCCGTAGTAGTCGCCGGCCCAGCCTTCGAGGACGGTGATCTCGTCGTCGCGAAGATCGCGACCCAGTTCGATGAGTTCTGCTGTGTTACGGGCGATTCGGGCCACCTGGTCGCGGGTCTGAGCGATTTTGGCGGATGCATCGATGCCGATCACTCGACGCGGCCGATCCTGCCCGGCGAACCCGGCGATCATGCCGGCATGCGTCGACCCGGTCACGCTGCACACCACGATCGTGTCGAAGAAGATGCCGAGCTCCTCTTCTTGCTTCTGTACTTCGTACGCCCAGTTGGCGAAGCCGAGTCCGCCGAGCTTGTGGTCGGAGCCGCCCGCGGGAATGGCGTAGGGCTTGCCGCCCGCTCGCTCGACGTCCTCGATGGCCTTCTGCCAGCTGTCCTTGAATTCGATTCCGAAGCCCGACGGATCGAGGCGGACATCTGCACCCATGATGCGGGAGAGCAGGATATTGCCCACCTTGTCGTTGACCGAATCCGGCCAATCGACCCACTTCTCCTGCACCAGAACGGCTTTGAGTCCGAGCTTTGCCGCGACCGCAGCCACCTGTCGCGTGTGGTTGGACTGCACGCCACCGATCGAGACCAATGTGTCGGCACCCTGCGCGAGTGCGTCGGGAACGATGTATTCGAGCTTGCGGGTCTTGTTGCCGCCGTAGGCCAATCCTGCGTTGACGTCTTCTCGCTTGGCCCAGATCTTGGCCCCGCCGAGGTGCGCGCTCAGTCGTTTCATCGGGTGAATCGGGCTCGGGCCGAAGGTGAGGGGATAACGCTCGAAGTCCGCGATCGCCACGTGGTTCTCCTTTGATCGGTGTGTCATGCAGGATGCAATATATCGCATACTGTACGTGGGACACCTCGCCAGCGAAAGCGGTGGGCTACGATATTTTGCATGCCGGTCCCCGTCGAGCTCGGAAAACACAAGCGCTCCCTGCTGCGCGACAACGCCTACGTCTCGATTCGCGACGCCATCGTCGACGGCACCTTCGCGCCCGGCGAGCGGCTGCGGGATGCCGAACTCGAGCAGTGGCTCGGGGTGTCGCGGACACCTATTCGCGACGCCATGGCCAGGCTGGAACTGGCGGGCCTCGTACACACCCAGCCCGGGCGTTCGACCATCGTGTCGACCATCGAACGCAAGGCGGTGTTGGACGCGCAGGCGGTCGCGGCATCGATGCATGCACTCGCGGTCCGGACGGCTGTACCGCTGATGAACAAGCGCGACATCGCCGCGATGCGTCGCGCCAACAAGGATTTCGCCGCCGCATTCACCCGAGGCGATGTGGACCTCGCGCTGGCCGGCGACGACGCATTCCACGCAGTGGCCGTCGAAGCGAGTCAGAATCAGGTCGTGGTCACGGTTCTCGAGCAGGTGACGCCGACCCTGCGCCGACTCGAACGGCTACGATTCGCCTCGCTGGTGGGCCGAGATTCGATAGCCCAACACGAACGGATCATCAAGCTCTGCAGTGAGGGTGACGCGGACGGTGCGGCCGCTGCAGTGCAAGAGAATTGGGAGTCGTTGTCTTTGCTCGTCGATCACGAGGACGGAATACCGGGAAATTGACACCGTCGAACGCCGGCGAAAAGCGGAGTGGCCGCGCCGCATGGGCGGCATAATCGGCCCATGGCCGACTTCAACGAGATCATCATCGACGAGTTCCGAAGCAACAATGGCCACGTGTCCACGGCCGGCTTCGGTGATTCGCTCGTCGTTCTGCACACGATCGGGGCCAAGAGCGGTGCGGTGCGGCTCAACCCGCTCATGGCGATTCCGGAGGGAGAGAGCTGGTTGGTGGTCGGCTCGGCTGCCGGGTCACCGAAAGATCCAGCGTGGGTGCACAATCTGCGAGCCCATCCGGCCATCGACATCGAGACACCCGGGGACGGAGGCATTCGCACCGTTGCCGTCGACGCCGACGAGATTCCGGAATCCGAGTGGGACCGGCAGTGGCAGAAATTCCTCGACGCATCGGACGGATTCGCGAAATACACGGAAACGGCCGAGGGCAGGCGGTTTCCGATCTTCCGTCTGACCCCGACCGCCCAGTGAATCAGTTCTGCGTGTCGTCCTCGGGCGGGTGTGGGACGTTCTCTTCGTCGACGTGAGCACCGACTGCAGCCTCGTCGGGAGATTCTTCGCGCGGACCGTCGTTGCTGCCTTCGGATGGGATCTCTGCACCTGCATCGGTCGGCATGGTCATGAGCACTCCTGATCGTCGGTCGGTTGGTTGCTGCGCTCTGCATGCCCCGCTTCCGGTGGACTCAACCGTCGAGCGGTCGATTCCTGTTGACTAGCATCGTCAGGTATGGGACCCGATCGATCGATGACAGCTCGCGACCTCACACAGGCGATTGCCGAAGCGACGAGGTCATTTTTCGCACCGTCCAGTCTCGACGAGACTCTGCGCGGCGTGACGGAGAGCGCCCGATCTCTGATACCCGCGGTCGATTGCGCCGACATTCTCGTGGTGGCGGGGCCGAAGAAGTACCAGTCGCACGCCGCGACCAGTGAGCTGCCGGTGCGCCTGGACGCAATGCAGGAACGCCTCGACGAGGGGCCGTGCATCGATGCCGCACGAAGCGAGCTGTTCGTGCGGTGCAACGACTTCCGCTCCGATTCCCGCTGGCCACGTTTCGGTCCGGAGGCGGTGGGAGCAGGGGTTCTCAGCAGCCTGTCCTTCCGCCTTTACACCAACGAGGACACCATCGGGGCGCTCAATCTGTTCGCACTGACCAGTGATGCGTTCAGCGACGAGGACGAGGAACTCGGTCGCGTGCTCGCAACCCACGCTGCGGTGGCGTTGTATGCAGCGAACAAGACCGAGCAATTCAAGTCCGGCTTGGCTTCACGGGACATCATCGGCCAAGCCAAGGGCATGTTGATGGAGCGGTACGGAATCGATGCGGTACAGGCGTTCGACTTGATTTCACGGCTGTCGCAAACCCAGAACGTCCCGGTGGCCACCTTGGCCGCAGAACTCGTCGACCTCGGTTCCGAATCGAACAAGGAACGCTCGTCCAGATAGGCTCGCCGGCTGTTCACACCGTGTGCCGACGAGAGGGTGCAGTCGGCGGCACCGGATGGTCGTGAGTCGAGCCGGCTTGCTGGGTCGACCCGGCGTTCACTGTCGACCCGGTCTGTGCGGTTGCCTCGTAGACGCGTGAAGTGTCCTCGGCGATGCGGTCCCACGAGAAGCGAGATTGCGCACGGTCGGAGCCGGACACTCCCAGCTCGAAACGCCTGGACTCGTTGCGTAGCAGCAGGGCCAGCTCTCGTGCCAAGCGACGACGGTCGCCCGGCCTGATCGAGCGGCCGGTGACCCCGTCGATCACCAACTCTCCGGCGTAGCCCACTCCGTATGCGACGACGGGAAGTCCGCACGCCATGGCTTCGAGGGTGGCGATCCCTGCCGATTCGGTCGGGGACAGGCAGACGAACACGTCGGCCGACCTCAACAGCGACGACATGTGGCGATGGCGGACCGGGCCGGTGAACACCGTGCGCCCGGCCATGCCGTGTGCTGCGGCGACCGTGCGTAGCTGCGCCACGCCGCTGGATTCGCGTGGCTCGCCGCCGACAACGACCAATTCGGTGTCGTCGAGTTTTCCGAGCAGTTCGATGATCGTCGATACCTCGGCATCCGACCCGACGGTCGCCACCCGACACGCGGCACCGCTGCGTGGTGCGGTCGGTCCGGATGGATCGAAGTCACTCAGATCCACCCCGGTCGGGACGATGGACACCTTGGCTCTGGCGACGCCCATCCGCGTCAACATGTCGGCCTCGTCGGGACATGACGCGATGATGCGGCTCGCCGATCGAGCGATCTTCTTCTCCATAGCCGCCCGGGGAACCACCGAATCGGTGCCGGCCGTCGGGGGCCCGGATCGGTCGGTCGCGGCGAGACCGTGGAACGACATCACCGTGGGGACGCCCGTCGCGCCGGCGGCCAGTATGGTTGCCAGCCCCGACACCCATGAATGTGCATGTGCTACATCGGGTTTCGTTCGGAGCAAGTGATCGCGGAGCGCGGAGGCGAACGCGCTCGTGTGAGGAATCGATTCCTCTTCGGTCATCGGGACAGCAGGCCCCGCAGACAGGTTGACCACCCGGTAACCGTCGGGGGTGAGCAGCTCGTCCTCGTGATCCGGGTTCTGCTTCCTGGTGTACACATCGACTCGGGTGCCGGCGCGGGCCAGCGACGAGGCCAGCCGATCGAGCTGGGCAGCCGATTGTTCTGCCTCGATGCCGGCCGCATCAATTATCGGACTCACGTGTTCGGAGACAAGCGCAACGTGCATATCGATTCGATCCCTGATGGGTTCGCACGGCCCCTTTCGGGCGCATAGCCCGGCACCGGTGAAGGGTGTGGGATATGCCGACCCGATTTTGGAGTCAGCGTGCTCGAGACGCGGCCAGAACGGTCATCGCAACTGGGCGTCGAACACCACCCTATTACGTGCAGCCGCGTTGCGAAACCTCACACGAGGGAGTTGCCATCGCTGGAACGCTCACAACGGGCCGAACCGACGTGCCTTGCGGCCGAAGCGGGGAGCGTGTTCGGTACGGCTTCCGGGCACTGGATTGCGGTCGGTTCAACCGTCAACCGCCGACAATCGCAGCAGCGTAGCGTGTTTCGCCAGGCGCATTTGTGTATACACTGTTTCCACGCGGTTGAGGAGAAGCCCCGTAGTCAGGAAGTAGCGACTGCGAGATGTGCCCGACCGCGCTCTTCGACACCTGATGGTCCGAGATTCGTTTTCTCGAGAACTGGTGTCAGAGGCAGCCGACAGTCTCCGGTCGCGAGCCGGTGGAGGTGGGCAATGGTGTTTCTACGGTCGGTGCACAGTGATCCGGAATCGATTCGATTGTCGTTCTGTGGGCCGGACAATCCCGAGGACGGCGCATTCGCGCTGTCCGTGGACGAACTCGTCGGCGGACCGGTCGTCATCCGCATCATCGGGTCGATCGACAGATCGGCAATTCCGGTCATAGGCGAATGCGTGTCGGAGGCCATCGTGTGCGGGCGGTCGCTGGTCGTGGATCTGCTCGATGTCGAATTCGTCGACCCCGCAGTGGTTCCCGTCCTCTCGGCAGCTGCCTCTCGGCTCGCTGCGCACCGGTGTCGCGCGATCGTCGCCTGTACACCCGAGCTGCAGCGACAACTCGATCCGAGTGGCGCTCACCTCGGTACGGAGTGCGTCCGCAGCGTCGCGGACGCCGTTCGAAGTGCGGTGAAACCGGCGAGATCCGAACAGGTTTCGAATTCCTGCACAGGCGAGACGCATGCGCGGTCGGCGTGACCGGCAGTTCCGCACCGTGCACGATCGTCGCCGCGGTGTATCTCGCGGTGGGGGTCGGCGATCACCCGGGCGACAGCGCCCGATGAGTGCAGAGGCAGTCCCCACCGTTGGAGTGGAGGAGGAGTTCTTTCTCGCCGACATCGACATGCTGCGTCCGGTGGCGGTCGGCCCCGGTGTCGTTGCGCATGCCCGAGCTGCGGGAATCGATGCCGTCTCGGAGCTGACCGAGGTGCAGGTGGAGGCCAATTCGCCTCCGCTGCAGTGTCTTCGCGAATTGCGGGAGAACGTGATCTCCACCCGCGCCACGCTGTCGGCGGTGGCCCTGGCGCAGGGTGCCCACCTACTGGCGGCGGGTGTCTCGCCGGTTGCGCCTGCTGATCGTGGCCGCCTGCCCATCTCGGACGGCTCCCGCTATCGGCGTCTTGCCGAGACCTACGGCGCACTGGCAGAGAGCGTTGCCACGTGTGGGGGTCACATTCATGTCGAGGTGCCGGACAAGGAGACGGCGATCGGGGTATGCAATGTCGTGCGGCCCTGGCTCCCGACACTTCTGGCGTTGACGTGCAACAGCGCTATACACGACGGCGTCGACACTCGGCACTCGAGTTGGCGTTCGACGGTGTGGGGCAGGTGGCCGACGGCTGGTCCGCCCCCTCACCTGAGTTCGACGGCGGAGTACGACGACCTGGTCGGCTCGATGATCGAGACCGGGATGATTCTCGACGAAGCATCGCTCTACTGGGATGTACGGCCCAGCTCCCACCAGCCGACGGTCGAGGTGCGGGTCGGCGACGTACCTGCCGTCGCCGAGGAGGTGGTGTTGTCCGCTGCACTGGTCCGCGGTCTCGTCGTCACGGCCCTTCGGTCCATCGACCGCGGCGAGCCGGCACTCGTCGTGGCCGGCAATCACCTCGCAGCGGCATACCACCGTGCCCGCATGGATGGATTGACCGGCGTCGCAGTGGATCCGAGCACCGGGAGACCGGTGTCGGCATCGAGTCTGCTCCGATCGCTCGTCCGCTACGTGGAACCGGCGCTGACCAGCACAGGCGACCTCCGCTGCGTGCAGACTTCTCTCGAACGTTTGACGCACCTCGGGAACGGCGCGCAACGCCAACGCCGGATCTTCTCGCGCAATGCAGACGCTGCCGCCGTCGCTGCTCACGCAGCCCGTTTCACTACTGCTGAGTGGAACTCGCCGGTGGCACAGGACGCGGGTTGATCGCGGTGGCCGGCCTCGTCTGTAGGCGGCCGTGCCCGCGCCGCGACAATCGACCGATTCCAGGAAACGATCGACGATGCGACCGAAGGTGGTTATCGTGAAAGCCATGGCAAGCACTTCCGCCAGCATGCTTCGTGACGCCGGACTGAGGGTGACGCGTCCCCGAGAGTTGGTTCTCGATATCGTTGATGCACAACCGCATTCCGATACCGACACCATCTTGCGACTGGCGCGCGCCACCCTGCCCACGGTCTCGAAGCAGGCCGTGTACGACGTGCTCGATGCGTTGACTGCATCGGGTTTGGTTCGTCGTATCCGCCTCGCGGGTCACTCCGCACGTTACGAAACCAGGGTGGCAGACAATCATCACCACATCGTCTGCCGTTCCTGTGGTTTCATCGTCGACGCCGACTGCGCCACCGGTGAGCCACCGTGTGCACGACCCGCCCGAGATCACGGTTTCGTCCTCGACGAGGCCGAGGTGACCTACTGGGGAACGTGCCCCAGTTGTGCATCCGACCGATCGATCGCAGCCCGCGATCGTCCATCCACAATGCCCATCGGAAAGGACAATTCGTGACCTCCGACGCACGCCCACCCCACTCCGCCACCGAGACCGCCAGCACCAGCGAGAGCGAGAATCCGGTCATCGAGTCGCCGAAGCCCAAGGCGCACGCACCGCTGACGAACAAGGACTGGTGGCCGGAGCAGATGGACCTGTCCATCCTGCATGCGCATACCTCCAAATCGAACCCGTTCGGCGAAAAGCTCGACTACAAAGCGGAATTCGAGAAGCTCGACGTGGACGAGCTCAAAGCCGACGTCATCTCGGTGATGACCACTTCGAAAGATTGGTGGCCGGCCGACTACGGCCACTACGGCGGACTCTTCATTCGTATGAGCTGGCACGCCGCCGGCACCTACCGCACGTTCGACGGACGAGGCGGTGGGGGTCAGGGCGCGCAACGCTTTGCGCCACTGAACAGTTGGCCGGACAACGCCAACCTGGACAAGGCGCGTCGGTTGCTGTGGCCGGTCAAGCAGAAGTACGGCAACAAGATTTCGTGGGCTGATCTGCTGGTGTTCGCCGGTAACGCGGCGCTCGAGTCCATGGGGTTCGAGACGTTCGGATTCGGCTTCGGTCGGGAGGACATCTGGGAACCGGAAGAGGTCTTCTGGGGTCCCGAGGATCAGTGGCTGGGCACCGACAAGCGATACTCCGGCGAACGGGAGCTCTCCAAGCCCCTCGGTGCCACCACCATGGGCTTGATCTACGTCAATCCCGAAGGCCCCGAGGGAGAGCCGGATCCGGTGGCCGCGGCCCACGACATCCGGGAAACCTTCGCGCGGATGGCGATGAACGACGAGGAGACGGCGGCACTCATCGTCGGTGGACACAGCTTCGGTAAGACACACGGAGCCGGACCGGCCGACAAGATCGGGCCGGAACCCGAGGGTGCCCCCATCGAACAGCAGGGCCTCGGCTGGAAGAGCGGTTACGGCAAGGGCAAGGCCGAGGACCAGATCACCAGCGGGCTCGAGGTGGTCTGGACGGAGACTCCGACGCAGTGGGGTAACGGCTACCTGAAGAATCTCTACGGATACGAGTGGGAGCTCACGAAGAGCCCCGCCGGCGCGTGGCAGTTCACTGCCAAGGACGGTGCCGGTGCGGGCACGATTCCCGATCCGTTCGGCGGTCCGGGCCGTGCCCCCACGATGCTCGTCACCGACATCTCAATGCGGGCAGATCCGGCGTACGAGAGGATCACTCGGAGGTGGTTGGATCACCCCGGGGAGCTCTCGCTCGCGTTCGCCAAGGCGTGGTACAAGTTGCTGCACCGCGATATGGGACCGGTGTCCCGGTACCTCGGGCCGTGGGTTCCCGAACCTCAGCTGTGGCAGGACCCGGTTCCATCGCCGCACGGTGACCTGATCGACGAGGCGGACGCATCTGCGTTGAAGTCGGCGATCCTTGACTCGGGCTTGACGATCGCTCAGCTCATCGGTGTCGCGTGGTCGTCGGTCAGCAGCTTCCGAGTCACCGATTACCGCGGCGGTGCCAACGGCGCTCGGGTTCGGCTCGAGCCACAGAAGAGTTGGGAGGCAAACGAACCCGAGGTCCTCCGCGAGGTGCTCGCAATCTTGGACGGTATACGCGAAAAGTTCGAGGGCTCGGCGGCCGGTGACAAGAAGGTCTCGCTCGCCGACGTCATCGTGCTGGCCGGCAATGCGGCCGTCGAGAAGGCCGCACGCGACGCCGGTTACGAGGTGACCGTCCCGTTCCGGCCGGGTCGCACCGACGCGACGCAGGAGCAGACCGACGTCGAATCGTTCTCGGTACTCGAGCCACGAGCCGACGGGTTCCGCAACTACATGGCTGCAGGGGAGAGCACTCCCGAGCAGGTGTTGTTCCTCGATCGCGCCTACATGCTGAATCTGACTGCGCCCGAGATGACGGTTCTTCTCGGCGGTCTTCGAGCCTTGGGGGCCAACCACGGTGGTTCGAGCCATGGAGTGTTCACCGATCGCCCCGGAGTTCTGAGCAACGATTTCTTCGTCAATCTTCTCGACTCCGACACCGAGTGGACGACGAGTGAGGACGGCACCTACGTCGGCACGGATCGTGGCTCCGGCAGCCAGAAGTGGACAGCGACATCGATCGACCTGGTGTTCGGGTCCCATTCACAACTGCGAGCGCTGTCCGAGGTGTACGCCCAGGCCGACAACGGTGGCAAGTTCGTCGACGACTTCGTGGCCGCGTGGGCGAAGCTGACAGACAACGATCGATTCGACATCCGGTAGCGCGGAGCCGATCACCGGGTGAGCCAGATGCGCCTTCTGGCAATGGCTTTGATTCGCGTCACCATGACAGGGCTGAGGCCGAACTCGCCGAACACGCTGCCGGGGTCGCGGTCGAGGATCTCCAACACGGTGCGGTAGTAGTCCTGAGTCGACATCGCGAAGGCGGACCGGATTTCGTCGTCCGGTCCGCCTCCGTGATTGACCCATCTCAGGGCGAAGTCGATCATGGCGCGGTCTGTGTCGGAGTAGAACGCTACCGGTCGCTCTGCCCCCGCAGAAGTACGTCGATTCGGCATAACACACCTCCTGGAACTGACTGTCGATCCGAAATTAGCACTGCTCGCGAACACGTGCCAAGGGTCCGGTATCTGCGATAAGGACCCGAATATCGGTCGTAAGCCCCGTGTTTGGACTGCCGTCGTGCGTGGAATTCGATACACGGCTCGGCGTACGCGCCCGGGCCGTGCGGTCGAGCCAGGGGCCGGAGGTTCAACCCCTGCAGCCTCCGGCCCCGCGCCCACAGAACCAGTCGCTGAAACAATCCGGCGAACACCTTCGACGAATCAGGTACGGAGAGTGTGTGATGGACACCGATGCAGAACAGCGTCTACCGACCGAGGCCGACGCCTCCTCGGTATGTAGGAAGATTGCCGACCTGGCACAGACGTACGACATCGCGATTGGCACCGCCGAATCGCTGACCGCCGGAAATCTCGCGGCCATGCTCGGCAAGGCACCGTCCTCGGGGCAGTGGTACCGCGGCGGAATCGTCGCGTACCACGAGAGCGTGAAGCACACTCTGCTCGAGGTCCCCGACGGCCCGGTCGTCAGCGAACAGGCCGCGACGGCGATGGCTCGATCGACGGCGTCGCTGGTCGGCGCACATCTGACGATCGCCGTCACCGGCGAAGCCGGGCCGCAGAGCCAGGAAGACCAACCACCGGGGACGGTGTGGGCAGCGGTGTACGACCGTGGCGACGTGAGCACCGAATGCAAGCACTTCGACGGTGAACCGGAAGAAGTTCTGGCCCGGACCATGGCGTTTTCCCTCGATACCCTGCTGCGCCACGCGCGGAAACGAGCCCACGGGTAGCTGACGCCGGGGGAGTGCAGACAACTGTTCGTCAACGAGATCGGAGCGCAGTATGAGTACCGATTCCAGTGTCCGAAGCCGTATTCAGCACGAGCTGGGCGTTCGGCCGTCGATCGACCCCGACGCGGAAATCCGCCGCCGGGTCGGTTTCCTCGCCGATTATCTGAGGGTCAGTGGCACAGCGGGTTTCGTGCTCGGCATCAGCGGGGGACAGGACAGCACCCTGGCCGGAAAGCTCGCTCGGCTGGCCGTTCGCGAGGCCGCGGAACTCGGTAACCAGGCCACATTCGTCGCGGTGCGTCTGCCGTACGGAACTCAGGCGGACGAAGCCGACGCCGTCGTCGCACTCGACTTCATCGAGCCGGACCGGACGGTCACTGTCGATATCCGCGACGCCGTCGACGCCTCGGCGCGCTCGGCCGCCTCGGCGCTGGATACTCCGCGTATCGCGGACTTCGTACGGGGCAACATCAAGGCGCGCGAACGCATGATCGCGCAGTACACGATCGCCGGCCAGGAGAATCTTCTGGTGGTGGGTACCGATCACGCGGCCGAGGCGGTGACGGGCTTCTTCACCAAATACGGTGACGGAGGCGCGGACGTCACTCCGCTGAGCGGTCTCACCAAAAGCCAAGGTGCGCAGCTCTTGCGGCACCTGAACGCACCGGAATCGACGTGGCGCAAAGTGCCGACAGCCGACCTCGAGAACGACCGTCCCGCGCTCCCGGACGAACAAGCACTCGGCGTCACCTACGCACAGATCGACGCATACCTGCAGGGCGGACCCGTCGACGACGATGCGGTGGACACCATCGAGCGCTGGTTCGACAAGACCCGGCACAAGCGCGCCATGCCGGTGGGGCCGGACGATCGGTGGTGGCGCACGGCCGTCGACTGCCGGCCCTGAGGCACCGTCGACGAGACTTTATCGACGGCGGTGGATCCGGGGCAGTAGGAACCAGAACGCGACGGCCGTCGACGCCACGACAGCGGCCGCGGGGGCTGCGGCGCGCACACCGAGCACTATCTCGAACGTCAGGGCGGCAGCACCCACCAGTGTCACTCCCAACATGGCGAGACCGCTGATGGCGAGTATGTTGCCGACGCGCACTATGACCCCTATTGCACGCTGCCGGAACAGGAGTCGGTGCATGCTGACGGGAGCTACCAACAGGATCGTCGCAAGCATCGACGCCGACACCGTCATCAGATAGACCACGTGGCCGGCCGTGGACAGCCCGTCGAAGCGGGCCTGGAACGGCAGGGTCAACAAGAACCCGGTCAGAAGTTGTACACCGGTCTGTACGACACGGAGTTCCTGTAGCAACGACGACCAATTGCGATCCAACTGCTGAGTGGGAGTTTCGTTGCGCGCTTTGTCGTTCCACGCACGGTGGTCCTCGTCCTCGTCACCCGTCGTCATCGACCAAGACTAGTGCGATCTCGACGGGTAGGCGGTGGAAATCGGACCGGTTCACGCAGTGTGTACATCCGCGGTCGACGTGCCGGTCGCACACTCTGGACACCCGGCACCGGACTCGGACGAGCCCGATGCCCCGGTTACGGACTTCCTCAGCGACGAACCGACGGACTCGAGGGCCGAATCGATATCGGTGAAAATCGGAATCGCAGCATCGAGTCCGACCAGATGCATCGGCCGCCCCGTGGTCGGCCCGGATGCGACCACCACCAACGAGGTTGAGCAGCATGCCTTTCGGCGAGCTGCGATGAGCACGCTCATGCCGACGGAGGCCAAGAAGGACACCCCCGACAGATCGACGATCACGGCTGCAGGCGCTGCCGTGACCGCTTGTTCGATGTGGTGGGCGAGATCGGACGCGGTCGCGAGATCCACTTCTCCGTTGACCCGCAGAACAATTGCGTTGTCATGGTGTTCGCCGGCGATGCCGAGCCCGAGCAACTCGTTGTGTTTCATAGGGGGTCACCGTCCTTACCCTGTGCAGTGGCATGTTCGTCGAACAGCGCACTGCGGCATAACCGAGACCGGCAAGGATTGCAGAATTGAGGCGAACCCGGTGCGAGCGGCGCTGTCGACTGCGGGCAGGGGCTACACCACGCTGTCCGAATCATACCCACTGTTCGTTTCTTCGTGCAGGCCGGTTCGAGAGTTCGAATGTTCGGCAACCGACTCGATCATCGCCGACGCAATCTCGCTGACCTTGATGTTTCTGTTCTGCGACTGCTCGGACAGCAGGGCGAACGCGTCGTCGGCGGAGATTCCGCGCATCGCCATGATGATTCCTTTCGCCTGGTCGATGTCAGCTCTCGTTTTCATCGCTGTCCGCAGGCCGGTGATTTCTCGTTCGGCCGACCGGGCGCGCTCGGTGATCGCGATGACGGTCTCGATCGAGGTGGCGAGCAGGGCCAACGAGACCTCGTCGAGTGGGTCGAAGCCGTCGGCACTCGTCCCGTAGATGTTCAGCGACCCGTGGCGGTTCTCGTCGGGCGTCAGCGGGGCCGACAAATAGCTGTGGACGCCCAGATCGGCCACTGCGGCAGCGAAGCGAGGCCAGCGAGCTACTGCCTCGTGCGCCTGTGCGCGAACCATACGTCCGCTGCGGATGGCGTGCAGGCAGGGGCCTTGACCAGCGCGATACTGGTCGGAATCGATGTCGTGCACAGCGGGGTCGGTGGACGCCACGGTTCGCGGTCGGCCGGTGTCGTCGAGCATGGTGATGCCGACGAGATCCGCGTCGGGAACCACGGCTGCGACCTCGGAGCACACGGCTTGAAGAACGGCATCGACGTCGGCACCGGTCAGTATCTTCCCCTTGATTCGGCGCAACGCTTGGATGTATTGCCCGATCCGGGCGAACGCCGAACCCGAGGCGTCCGGTGCGTCGTGAAGACGGTCGTCTTCGATTGAAAAGTCACTCATCTGGTGGGCTCGTTTCGGTCGGGCCCCCGCATAGACAGCAGGCGGCCACTCGTCAACTCCCGGCCCCGACTCGACCGAACGGGGTCATAATATACAGAGCCTCGCGGGTGCATTCGCACCTGTCCCGAGCGCACGCCAACGGGCCCGCTGAACGCAGGGGTGGTCGCATCCAGGCCCGAGTCGGGGTATCCTACAAAGTGATTGGGTGGAGACCACGCCCGCAGAATCGACTGCGGTACGAACCACGATCTTCCCCTGCCACAGTCTTCGATCTGTGGAGGTCAATGCCCATGATTCCCGAATCCTCGTCGTTTTCGATGTCCGTCGACCGCGGAGACGACGGCCCCATCGTCGTCTCGGTGCAGGGCGCACTCGAGATCCCCGGCAATACCCGCCTGTTGGCAGACTGCCTGGCGGGGTCCGTGCTCGCCGACCGACCGGTGGTGGTCGACCTGGTCGGTGTCACCGAGATCGGTGATGCGGCAACGCAGTACATCGTCGATGCGTCCCATCAGCTGCTGTGCCGAGGGTTCCGTCTCACCGTCGTCGCGCCGGCCTCCGCCGACGACCGCAACGTTCGACGGCTCCGGGAGCGTGTTCACGTTCATCGGGGATCGGATGCGGTGTCCGATCCGATGTCGGCAGTATCGCGCCGTCGTACCCCTGCCGTCGATGCGCTGCAGGGGACTTACCTGTAGGTCGATAGCACCGCGGCCCTCGTGCGGACGGTGCTGCGGAAAGCCGTGTGTACCGGGATGTTCCGCCGGTGTCCGTCGTCGAGGCGTCGCGGTCCAGACCTGTGTATCGAGTTCTAAACCCTTGCAGTGCAAAGTGTTTGCTGGGAATTTCGGCGGGTAGCCGGATCGAGTCACCTGCTCGAACTTCGACCCGAACTGGAGTCCCTATGTTCCGACACACCGACTACCTACAATTCGATGCCAAGCCCGAGAAGCCGGATCCTGTGTACGCACACAAGCTTCAGGAGCTCATCGGTGGTGCATTCGGCGAGATGACCGTGACCATGCAGTATCTGTTCCAAGGCTGGAACTGTCGCATGGAGGGCAAGTACAAGGACCTGATCATGGACATCGCGACCGAAGAAATGGGTCACGTGGAGATGCTGGCCACCATGGTCGCTCGTCTGCTCGAGGGTGCACCGGCCACCGAGTCGACCAAAGCCGCTGCTACCGATCCCGTGGTAGCGGCAGTGATGGGCGGCATGGACCCGCAGCAGGCGATCGTGTCGGGCGGCGGTGCGCTTCCGGCGGATTCCAACGGCTACCCGTGGAACGGTCGGTACATCATCGCCAGTGGCAACCTGCTCGCAGATTTTCGTGCGAACGTTGCCGCCGAGGCGCAGGGGCGGCTGCAGACCGCGCGTCTGTACAACATGACCGACGACCCGGGCGTCAAGGCCATGCTGCAGTTCAATCTCGCTCGCGATACGCACCATCAGAATCTGTGGCTCGCTGCCATCGAAGAGCTGCAAGCCGACGGACTCGAGGACGTCGTAGCACCGAGTGCACTTCTCGACGAGGAGGCATCCGAGCACGCAACCGATCTGTGGCACCTCTCGGACGGTGAGTTCTCCTCGACCGGTGGCTGGGCGAATCGGCTTGCGCCCGACGGCAAACGGCAGATGGGGTTCCTCGCCGATCCGCAGCCTCTGGGCGGCAAGGCATCCGCGCCTGCACCCGATCCGAAGTTGTACGCGACGTACGACGGGGCCAAGGGGGATCCCGCGTCGGCCGCACTGGGTACCGAGAAGGGCGTCATGGGGAAGATCAAGGACGCCCTGGATCCCGACGAGAAGTAGGCCCGAACTCCCTGTGCCGCACAGCAGTTGCGACGCGAATATCGCGTCGCAACTGCTGCGGTCAGCTGACTACGTCCCGCAGAACGTTCGGAACCCCGCGCTGAAGTCGACGGGCGCGGGTCCGGCGTAGTCCGACAGCTCGACCCGACCGTCGAACGGATTCGTCACGACCGACAACAAGCGGTCGAAGGGCGCGAGGTCACCCTCGGTCGCTGCTGCCAGCGCCGCGTCGACCATGTGGTTGCGAGGAATGTACGCGGGGTTCACTCGGTCCATGGCGTCCGCGACGGACCGGAGGTCGTGGCCCCGCTCGAGCACCGCTGCGCGCCATCGTTCGAGCCACGGTGCAGCTGCCTCGTGCGGTACGAGTGACGCAAAATCTGCGTCGTTGCCCCGCAGATTCTCCGCCAACGCGCGGAAGGTCAGGGTCCAGTCGGCACGATGATCCCGCAGAAGCACGTGCAGTTCGTCGAGGAGACTGCCGTCCGGTTCGATAGCGTCGAGGCCGAGCTTGGCGGCCATCAGGTTCTCGTAGTGCTGTCGGTAGCGATCACCGTAGGAGTCCAACACCGTCGTCAGCGCGCTGATGGCGCGGTCCGGAACCGAATCGACCAGCGGCAGTAGTGTTTCGCCGAATCGTGCCAGGTTCCAACCCAGGACGGCGGGTTGGTTGCCGTACGCGTAGCGGCCGCCGTGATCGATCGAGCTGAAGACCGTTGCAGGATCGTAGGCGTCGATGAACGCGCACGGCCCGTAGTCGATCGTCTCACCGGAGATCGTCGTGTTGTCGGTGTTCATGACGCCGTGCACGAAGCCGACGGACATCCACTGCGCCACCAACTGTGCTTGCTTGTCGACGACGGCCTCGAAGAATGCGAGGTATCGACTCTCCGCGCCCTCTGCCGGGAGGTCGGCGAGCTCGGGATAATGCCGTGCGATGGCATAGTCGGCGAGGTTCTGCGCGAGACCCTCGCGGCGGGCCGCGAACTCGAAGGTACCTACGCGCAGGTGGCTCGAGGCAACCCGAGCCAGCACTGCGCCGGGCTGCGGACCTGCTTCCCGAACCACCTGCTCACCCGTCGTGACGACGGCCAACGAGCGGGTGGTCGGGATGTGCAGAGCGTGCATGGCCTCACTGATCAGGTACTCGCGCAGCATCGCACTCACCACCGCGCGCCCGTCTCCGCCGCGGGAGAACGGCGTGGCACCGGAGCCCTTGAGATGCAGATCGACTCGTCGGCCGTGTTCGTCGTGCAGCTCGCCCAGCAGTAGTGCTCGACCGTCGCCCAGCAATGGCACGAATCCGCCGAACTGATGACCGGCGTACGCCATCGCCGAGGGGGTCGAATCGGCCGGTGCGAGAGCCCCGGACAACACGCCTGCGCCCTGCTCGGAGCGCAGCATCGACGGGTCGAGCCCCAGTGACCTGGCGAGGTTCTCGTTGAGGATCAGCACCCGCGGATCCGGTGCAAGTGCGCCCTGCCACGGCACCGTGAAGCCGGGAACGTCGTCCACCAACGTCGACTCCAGTCCCCATGACGATGGGACCGATGAAGGCGGGTTGTCGGACGCAGCTACCGGTCCCGTCGCGAATTCACTCATACTCCAGGGGTACCACGAGATCGGGTAATCACACCGACCGTGCTCCGCGCATTACGAGCGCGCGGATATGTCGGGCGGGGACAGTGCGCGTTCGATACTCAGGGCGGCGGCCCGCAGCAACGGGGCGAGCATGTACGGGGCTGCGGTATCGGCGTCGACGACGACCGAGACGGCCGCGCGGATCGTGCGAGTGCGGTCGAAGATCGGTGCGGCGACCGATACGGCGTCCGAGGTGATCTGTCTGTCGCTGACGGCGACACCGGTTCTCCGAATATCGGCCAGCGTGCGCCGCAGGATGTCCGGATCGCAGATGGTGTGCTCGGTGAATCTGGTCAACGGTGCCGAGCACACCTCCTCCTGAACGTGGGCGGGCGCGTGGGCCAGCAGCGCCAGACCGACTCCGGTGGGCGGCAACGCGAAACGGCCGCCGACGCGCGTGCGCAGGGCCACCGAGTCGCGGCTGCGAATTCTCTCGACGAACACGACCTCGTGACCATCGCGTACTCCTAGCTGCACGTTCTCCTGGGTGACGTGGGCGAGATCTTCCATGACCGGTAACGCGCTTTCCCTGAGGACCAGGCCCCGCGGTGCGAGTGACGCGATCTCCCACAGTCGCAGACCGATGTGGAATCTGCCCGACCGGTCATCGCGCTCGATCGCTCCCCACCCGACGAGATCGAGCGCGAGCCGGTGCGTGGTGGAGAGCGGGAACCCCGATCGTCGAGCGAGCTCGCTCAACGTCAACGTCGGATGCTCTGGCGTGAACGCCTCCAGCAGTGTCAGCGCGCGTACGGCCACCGGACCGGTGCGAGCGGGGCCCTCGGCCGTCATGGAGTGCTTTCTTCGATTCGTCGGGCTTCGATTCGTGTGGAATGTCGTACAACGAGCTCTACAGTTCGAGAACGAGCCGGGAGCCCGTCGACCGGGACACACAGATCATCATGGTGTCGTTGGCACCGCGTTCCTCCTCGGTCAACAGTGTGTCCCGATGGTCGACGGTGCCGGCGAGAACGGCTGTTTCGCAGGTTCCGCACGTTCCCTCTCTACACGACGAGAGCACCTGCACTCCCGAGTTCGTCACGGCGTCGAGCACCGATTCGTCCGGATGCACGGTGACGGTTCGTCCGCTCACGGAGAGTTCGACTTCGAACGACGCATCGGGTGTCGGCCGATCGAGTGTGTCGGAACGGAACCGCTCGAGGTGCACGCTTCCTTCGGGCCAGTGCCCCGCCCGTTCGGTCACGGCGTCCAACAAAGGCCCCGGTCCGCAGCAGTAGACGGCCGTGCCGACGCGCGCAGTCCCGAGCAGATCGTCGAGATCGAGCAGTCCTTTTTCGTCCTGCGGGACCACGGTCGTGTTGCCGGGGTAGCGGGAAACGAGCTCGTCGACGAACGCCATACTGTCGCGGGACCGGCCGCCGTACGCCAGCGACCACCCGGCCCCACGCCGCTCGGCCTCGGCCACCATCGTGATGATGGGTGTGATTCCGATACCGCCGGCGATGAACAGATAGTTCTCGGATTCGGTCAACTCGAAGTGATTGCGCGGTCCACGGACACGGACGGTGTCGCCGACGGCAAGGGTGTCGTGGACATGGAGCGAACCACCGCGGGATGCCGGTTCTTTCAGGACACCGATGCGCCAGGTGCCGCGGTCGGCCGGGCTTCCGCACAGCGAGTACTGGCGCGTGATGTCGGAAGTCAACTCCAGATCGATATGAGCTCCCGGCGTCCAGCTCGGTAGGTCTGTGCCGTCCGGCTTGCGCAACTGCAGCAGGGCAACGCCATCCGCGCCGCTGCACTTGTCCGAGACGATCAGATCCAGGTCGCACTCGGGGAGGTTTCGCGTCACTCGGCTCTCCCCACGTGACTCACGAGTTCGCCTCGCACCGAGGGCAACTCGGGATGGCCGGGGTCGACGGTCGAGAAGTGCCCGATGGGGTGCGCGAGCAACCACTCCCACAGCAGTGCCGGATCCTCCTCGAGCCGGGACGAGCCACAATGGCAGACGCCGCGCAGCCGGTCGGTACCCGGAACCCACACCACACGCAGCACGTTGGGGCCCTGCAGCATTCGATTCGGTTCCGGTGTCACGAGACCACCTCGGCACCTGCTCGCGAGCCCTCGAGGAGTTTGCTCAGAAGCCGACGCGCACCGAGGCCGCCCGCATCGATGTTGATCGACAGTTCCTGGTAGCCGGCCTTTTCGGTGTCCAGTGCTTGCTGAAGAATGTTCAGCGCCACCACGTCCTGCATGACCACTGTGCGATTGTTCTCGGCCAGAAACTGGGACACTTCGTTGTCGTCGATTGCGAAATCGCGAGCAACAGCCCAGAAGTCGTGTGTCGAGGTCTCGGTTTCCGGAGTGATCGCGTACACGATCTCGCTGTGGAACGCGTGGGCGTCGGAGCCGTCGTCCGCGGGTAGCGGTGATCCGAGCGGAGCGATGCGGCTGTGCAGTAGATACAGGCACGGGGGCATGTATTCGATGTCCTGCCAACGCGAGATGCGCGTGTCGATGCCGGTGGACTTCGAGTAGAACGGTGGGCATTCGGCGTCGTCCATGTGCCGCGAAACGTAGATGACGTTGCGATCGTCGTCGATCTCGGTGGTGATCGGTGTGTCGGCGACTTCGGGAGTGCCGATGTAACCGCCGTGCAGGTAGGTCTCGTGCGAAAGGTCCATGAGGTTGTCGACGAGCAACTGATAGTTGCACGAGATCGGCTCCATTCCGCTCACCACGGTGTAGTCCGGGGAGTCCATCCACGGGGCCCGGGGAATACGAGTGATGTCGCCGTCGATCGGATCGTCCGGGTCGGCAATCCACACCCAGACGAACGAATCCTGCTCGTGCACCTGATAGGTGGTGAGCCTGGCCGTCCTCGGCACCCGCTTCTGTCCGGGAACAGAGACGCAGCCGCCGTCAATGCCGTACGTGAATCCGTGGTACCCGCAGACCACGGTGTCGCCATCGAGGTGGCTGGGGGCCGCGGAGAGTGGGTACCGCCGGTGCACACAACGATCGCTCATTGCGGTCACAGCCCCGGACTCGGTGCGCCACAACAGAATGGGCTCGCTGCAAATGGTGCGCGAGAACAGCTCTCGGCCCACTTCTCTGCTGTACGCAGCGACATACCACTGGTTACGGACGATTGTCGTCATCGATTCTCCTGAACACGTAGAAGTCGTTCGGTCGCTTGACGTCTCGTCAGCGATCGTGACATCGAGTGTGTGGCACGCCACCCCGCCGGTGCGAGCGGACTTCCGGATGCCGGAAGCCCGGTCGGAATCCCGGTCAGAAGAGGAGGACCGGTTTGATCGACGCACCGCTGATCATGTCCGCCACCGCGGAGTTGATGTCGTCGAATCGGTAGTGAGTGATCAAGCGCTGCAGGGGCAATCGACCCGACACGACAAGATCCACCAGCACCGGAATCAGGGTCTGCGTTTCGCTGTCGCCGAGGGTCAGTCCCACGATGCGTCTGCCCGGCAGCATGGCGTTGACGTCGACCGGGACCTCGGTGCCGAAGGGCGGAGCGCCGACGACGACGGCGGTTCCACGAGGGGCCAGGGCATCGATCGCGGTGCGCAGCACCCCTACGTTCCCGGTGGTTTCGATGGCTCCGTCGACGCCGGAGCCCTCGGTCAGTTCTGCCAACGCAGCCGCGGTGTCCTCGCGAGTGGCGTCGACGACGTGGGTCGCTCCCAACTCGGTGGCCAGTTCCAGGCGTTCGGCAACCCGATCGACCGCGATGATCTTGGCCGCGGGAGTGAGAGCGGCAGCCATGATGGCCGAAAGACCCACTGCGCCTGCGCCGGTCACCACGACGGTATCTCCCGGGCGTGGTCGCAGCACATTCCACACGGCACCGACTCCGGTCTGCACCCCGCAGCCCAGCGGTGCCAGGATCTCCAGCGGTGCGGAGGAATCGACCCGAACCAGGCTCCGCTCGTCCACGATCGCGTGATTCGCGAACGACGACTGGCCGAAGAAATGGCCTCCGAGCGCAGTGCCGTTGCGCGTGATCGGGCTGGAGCCGTCGGCGCGAGCCCCGCCGATGAGGTTGAGCGGCAACCACGTTGCGCAATAGGCGGGATGACCGGCTCGGCAGTTTCCACAGGTACCGCACGAGGTGAACGACAGCAGAACGTGGTCACCTTCCTGCACGCCGGTGACTCCGGGACCGATGGCTTCGACGACCCCCGCACCCTCGTGGCCGAGGACGCCGGGAAGCGGAAACGGCAGCCCGCCCGCGGCGACGCCCAGATCGGTGTGGCACAAGCCGGCTGCGACGATGCGCACGCGCACTTCTCCGCTGCGGGGTTCGCCCAGTTGGACCGGGGACAATGTGAACGCGGCTCCGCCCGATTCGACTACTGCCGCTGTGGTTGTGGTCATGGCACTGCCCTTTCGATTTGGTCGAGGCCTTCGATTCGGTCGAGCCTTCGATTCAGTCGAGCGAGATGACGACGGATTTGACCTTGGTGTACGAGTCGAGGCCCTCGGGGCCGTACTCACGGCCGAAGCCGGAGTTCTTGACTCCGCCGAAGGGAACGGCCGGATCGAGCATCGCCCAGTCGTTGACCCACACGATGCCGGCGTGCAGTCGTGCTGCAACACGATGTGCGCGAGCCACATTCGTCGTCTGCAGACCGGCAGCGAGGCCGTATTCGGTGCCGTTGGCCAGGCGGACCGCGTCGTCTTCGGTGTCGAACGGTTGTACCGTCAGAACGGGTCCGAAGATCTCTTCTCGAACGACCCGCGACGTGGCGGGCAAGTCTGCGATAACGGTGGGGGAGTAGAACGAGCCACCGGCGAGGGGCGTACCGGACAGGTCTGGACGGTGCCCGCCGACGACGATACGGCCGCCGTCGCGGCGGGCGATGTCCACGTACTCCTCGACCTTGTGCACGTGCCGCTCTCCGGCCATGGGTCCGACCACCGTGGCCGGATCGAACGGGTCGCCGACGGGAACACCGGGAACCGCCTGGGCCAGAATGTCCAACACCGTTTCGTATCGAGAGCGCTGGACGAGCAGGCGCGGGCCGCCCATGCAGAACTGCCCGGAGTTGAAGACGAACCCTTTGATGATCGCTCCGATCGCCTTGTCGATGTCGGCGTCCTCGAACACGATGTGCGCGGCGTTGCCACCCAGTTCCATCGTCACCGGTACCAGATTGCGGCCTGCGACCCCGGCAGCGTGCCTGCCCACAGCCGTTGACCCGGTGAATGCGATCTTGTCGACTCCCGGATGCTGCAGAAGTGCCTCTCCCGCAACGGAACCTGTTCCGGTGACGACGTTGATCACGCCTGGCGGTACGCCCGCCTCGGTCAATATTTCAGCCATCAGCAATGCGCTGAGCGGGGTGTCCTCACTGGGTTTGTGGACCACGGTGTTACCCGCGGCGAGTGCAGGCGCGATCTTCGAACTCGACAAAATCAGCGGAAAGTTGAAGGGGGTGATCGCGGCGACCACACCGAGCGGTTCTCTGCGCGTGTACGCGTGCGCAGACAGCGGAGTGTCGCGATGCGATCCACCGAGCGTCTGAGCCAGTGCGGAGCAGTACTCGTACTGCTCCGCGGAGGTCAGTACGTCCACCGGGCGGCACAACGACACCGGCTTACCCACATCGGCGCTTTCGACGGCAACGATCTCGTCGGCGCGTTCGCGGATGAGCTGACCGGCTCGGTGCAGAATGCGTGCCCGTTCGCGTCCGGGCAGTGACGACCAGCGGCCGTCGTCGAAGGCGGTGCGAGCTGCGGACACTGCTGCGTCGACGTCTACAGCGGACGCCTCGGACACGGAGGTGAGCACCGCTCCCGTCGACGGATCGAGCACGTCGGATCGGCCACCTGCGGCAGCGTCACGCCAGTGACCGTCGACGAAGAGCCGTCCGGGAGTGACGTCGGGTCGGGTGAGAGTGACGCTGTCGTCGGTGATCGTCATGAACGCCTCGCTTCGATGGCCGGCTGTGACCTGATTAACAGGGTTCCTTATATACAACCTCGCGCATGCGCGGAAAGCAATAGGCGATCCAGGTGCCGGTCGGCGGCATTCGGTAATTAGGCTGCAGCCACACGCGAGTTCGGAAAGCGAGGTGGTGAACGTGGCATCGAGGCCGTCGTCGGCAGGCGAGCAGCCGACGCTGCTCTACGCCATCAAGCAGGTCGAGCTGGCGGTGCGGGCCCAGATGGATGCGCTGTTGCGGCCGATGAACATCACTGCCGTGCAGTACACGGCGCTGACGGTGCTACGTCGACGCGACGGGCTGTCGTCCGCGGAGTTGGCACGCAATTCCTTCGTGACGGCTCAGACGATGGGCGAGATGATCGCCGCACTCGAGAAGCGTGGATTGGTCACTCGCCGAACGGATCCGGCCAACAAACGGCGGATGCTCACGAGCTTGACCGAGGAAGCACGACGCTTGCTCGCAGAGTACGACGCGCAGATCGGTGACCTGGAGGACCGCATGGTCGCCGATCTGTCGCCGCGTCAACGAGACGAATTCCGCGGCTTCCTCCGTAGTTGTCGCCTGGCTCTCGGACACACCGGGGCGCACTGAGCCCCGAGGAGCGGAGGGTGCGTCAGCGATTGCCCAGGCGGTGTTGCAGGCCCGTCAGCAGTGCCGACAGTCCCAGCTCGAAGGCGACGTCGGTGGGGTTCGGCTGTTCCTCGGGATCGCCCACCGCAGCAGTCAGGGCCGGGTGCATCTGCGGGTCGGGTGTGTAGAGGTTACCGCCGCTGCCCATGTCGAGGGCCGAGCCGAGAATGAAGTTGTCGAACGCGATGATGATCGGAAGTACCTCGGGCCAAGCGAAGCCCGCATCGTGCAGACCGTCGGCGATTCGCTCGTACTCGGACAGCGATTCGCGGTCGCGGATGCGTGAGGTCGCGAACAAGCGAATGGACCCGGGGTGACGGGCGAACGCCGCTCGATACGACCACGCCAACCTCTTCAATGCCTCGTCCCACGGGCCCGTTCCGAAGCCCGTGTTGTCGATCTTGCGACCGATTCGAGCCCGCATTCGATCGATCACTTCGTCTTTTCCGGACACGTGGTGGTACAGCGAGGATGGATGCACGGCGAGTTTGGAGGCGAGCTGTGCAACTGTGAAATCGCCTGTGGCGTCGGTGATCTGAAGTGCGGCATCGACGATGCGATCGACATCGAGTAGTGCTGTCTTCGGCCTTGCCACGTGTACTCCATTTCGCCGGGGTCTTTCCAAACTGTCTTCTGTGGTCTACGTTACGTCAAAACCAAACATCGTTGGATTAATCACACGGAGCCGGCCATGACCATCCCCCAACATTCCGGGCAGCCGAATGCCCTCGATAGTTCCAGCCTCAACTCACGCGACATCGTCTTCTTCGTCGTCGCGGCAGCGGCACCGCTCACCGTCATGGTGGCCGTTGCTCCGATCGCGTTGCTGATCGGTGGGATCGGCGCTCCCGCCGGATACCTGTGCGCCGGTCTGATCAGCACGGTGTTCGCCATCGGCTTCACCAAGATGGCGCGGCACGTGCACAACAACGGCGCGTTCTACTCCTACATCCGGATGGGTCTGGGCAAAGTTGCCGGTCTCGGTAGCGCTCTGGTGGCCGTGGCGGGGTACACCCTCCTGCAGATCAGCACCTACGGGTTGTTCGGAGCGGTCACCAAGGCGACGATGAACGACTTCGTCGGAGTCGACCTACCCTGGTGGCTGTGGGCGTTGGTCGCTGCGGCGATCGTGTCCGTGCTGGGATATCGATCGATTCGGGTGGGGGCCAAGGTCCTCGGCGTGCTGCTCGTTCTCGAAGTGCTGGTGCTGCTCGTATTGGCGATCGCAGTGATCGCCAAGGGCGGTGCGAGTGGTCTGAACCTGCAGCCGTTCTATCCCGAGAACGTCTTCACCGGATCGATGGGGGCGGTACTGGCCGTGTCGTTCGCCGCGTTCGTGGGCTTCGAGGCAACCGCCCTGTTCCGCAACGAGGCGGTACGACCGGACCGGACGGTCCCCCGCGCAACCTATGCCGCGGTCATTTTCCTCGCGGTCTTCTACTGCTTCATCGTCTGGGTTGCGGTCATGGCGTTCGGTGCCGAGAACGCGGTCGCCGCGGCTGCATCGGATCCTGCCGGTTTCTTCTTCACCGCCATGCAGACCTACGTCGGTAGTGCGGCAACGGATGTGATGCGCGTGCTGATCGTCTCGAGCGGGCTGGCGGCTCTGCTGGCCTTCCACAACGCGATCACCCGGTACGGCTATGCGCTCGGTCGTGAAGGAATCTTCCCGGTGCGGCTCAGCCACGTGCACAGCAAGCACTTGTCTCCGCACATCGCCAGCATCGCGCAGACGGCGACGGCCGTAGTGGCCATCGCGTGTTTCGCCGCGGCCGACGTCGATCCGGTTCTGCAGTTGGCTGCGTGGACGGCGAGTACGGGAACCGTGGGAATCCTTGCGCTGCAATGGCTCACCTCTCTCTCGGTTGCCGTGTTCTTCCTGCGCGGTAGAGAAGTGGCACGGGATCGGGGCGCGGCACTCGCTGGAATCGCCGCGTTCGTCCTGATCGGAATCGCTCTGTACCTCGTCGTCGACAAGATCGAAATCGCCACCCTGACGACCGACCCGGTGGTGAACACCGTCGCCTCCGTCGGATCCGTCGTGGTGTTCGCGTTGGGTTCGGCAGTGGCCCTGTGGATCCGGGCACGCCGCCCCCAGGTGTACGCACGGCTGGGGACGACCGACATCGATTCCGAGATACTGCCCGATACCCAGGCCGGACCGTCGACCGCACTACCTACCGATGATGCACGAGGAGTGCGACATGACTGATGCGACACTGATTCTGATGAACGCCACGGTGCTCACCCAGGTCGATGGTGCCGAGCCGCAGCAGGCAGTAGCCGTTCGAGACGACCGAGTGATCGCACTCGGGAGTACCGACAACGTCCTGGGGTGCAGTGGTCCCGGAACGAAGATCATCGACCTGGCCGGGAGCACTCTGACACCCGGATGGGTCGACGCCCACACGCACGTGGTGCAAGGCGCGTTGATGTCACTCGGCGTGGATTTCAGTCGGTGCGAGAATCTGGACGACGTGCGTCGGGTACTGCACGATGCGCACCCGACGGACGGTTGGATTCGCGGCTGGGGCCTGAACCACAACGTATTCGGCGGCCGAGCTCCGAGCTTCGAAGCCATCTCCGACTCGGTCACGACCCCTGTTCTCATTCGGTTCTACGACGCGCATTCGTCGCTGGCCAATCGGGCTGCACTCGATATTGCCGGCGTGACCGGCCGAGAGACCTTCGACCACGGCGGTGCCCGAGTGGCGGTGGACAGTGGCGGGAAGACCACCGGTCACCTGATCGAGGAGCCGGCCATCCATCTGGTGGAGGCGGTCATGCCTGCCCAGAACGTCGTCGCGGCGAAGTCTTTGTTACGCACCGTGACCGAGGAGATGGCATCGGTCGGGCTGACCGGGGTGCACGTCATGGACGACCTCCCCGGGACCGTCGAGATGATCCGGGCGCTCGACGAGGACGACGCCGGACTGCGGTTCTGGGTGTACGGCTGGGTCCAGCCGGATCATCCTGCCGATCGGGTCGCAGAACTGGCTGCGCTGGTGCACGGTACCGCCGGGGCGCGGTGGCGATACGCGGGCGCAAAACTGTTCATGGACGGAACCGTCGAAGGTGGGACGGCGTGGTTGTGTCACCCGGACCTGTACGGCGACGGTACCCGGCCGTCGTGGACCGACCCGGAACGGTATGCGGCCGTGGTGCGCGAGCTCGACCGCCGTGCAGTGTCGACCACTACTCATGCGATCGGTGATGCCGCTGTGCACCACTGCGTACGGACGCTGGCAGCCCTCGGGACGGGGGTTCGGCATCGCCTCGAACACCTCGAGACCGTCTGTCCCGAGGATCTGACAACGATCGCGGACGCCGGTATTGCCGCATCGATGCAGCCGACCCATTGCACCAGGTACACCCGAGCGGACGAGGCCGACGACTGGTCTCGGCGCATGGGCCGCGATCGTATCGACCGTGGTTGGCCGGTGGCCGAGCTTCTCGATCTCGGTGTGACCGTTGCGCTCGGATCCGATTGGCCGGTAGCACATTTCGATCCCCGAGTCGTGATGGCCGATGCCCGGCTACGCCGCCCCGCAGGCCTGCCGGCCGACCCTCCTCGTCAACCCCGGCAGGCGATTTCGGCTCGACAAGCCCTCGACGGGTACACCACCCACGCCGCGGCGGCGGCCGGTCTGACCGACGGAACCGGAACCATCGTCGTCGGTGGTCCCGCAGATTTCACCGCAGTCGGCGGCGACCTGATGGGCCCGGCGGATCGAATTCCCGAACTACCGATCATCGCGACGGTCGTCGGTGGCAGGGTTGTCTACGAACGGTGATCGGCCTACGTGCGCACTTACTACTGTGCAAGATCTATTGTGCGCGGACGATGGACTGCAGTGACTGCCGCAGCTCTCGGACACCGCGGTCGCCAAGGGCTGAGAGCGTGGCGGATTGGGTCGCCGCGAGCGCGCGCTGTGCGTCGACGCACAGCGCGCGGCCGGCGTCGGTCGCGTGGATTCGCTTGTTTCGTCGATCGCCGGGGTCGACCCGTCGGGTGATCAGTTCGCGGACCTCCAGATCGTCCACCAACGCCACGATCTGACTGGGGTCCAAGCCCAGTTGCTCGGCGAGCTGCCGCTGGCCGAGTCCGTCCAAATGTTCGCAGGCCAGGGCCAGCACGGAGTACGAACGTACGCGCAGCTCGAAGGGTGCCAGTGCCGTCTTGGCGGCGGCCGTCAGCGACGTTCCTGCGCGCGTCAGCAGGAATCCGATGTCGTCGGACAGGGGTGCGATGTCGGTCATGAGACTCCTCGTATCGTCGGTAATTCTAGCAAACGTAAATCATTGACTTTCTCAATTATTGATGGTTTTCTCAGTCTGGTAACCACGAAGAGGAGAGAGCTATGAATCTCGACAACAAGGTCGCTGTCGTCACCGGTAGCGGCCAGGGGCTCGGACTTGCGTATGCCCAGGACCTCGCGCGCCACGGTGCAGCAGTCGTGATCAACGACGTGAACCAGGCGACAGCAGACGCGGCTGTCTCCTCGATCGTCGACGCGGGTGGACGGGCAGTGGCGGTCGTGGCTCCGGTGGGCAGCACCGAGACCGCACAGAAGTTGGTGGCAGGCGCGGTCGAGGCGTTCGGTCGTCTCGACGTCATGGTCACCAACGCGGGGATCCTGCGCGACAAGGTGTTGTGGAAGATGACCGACGACGACTTCGATGCCGTCGTGAACGTTCATCTCCGCGGCACGTTCACCTGCGCACGCGAAGCAGCCGTTCACTTCCGCGCTCAGGGTGAGGGCGGCCGGATCGTGTGCATCGGCTCTCCCGCCGGTCAGCGCGGAAATTTCGGACAGACCAACTACTCCGGTTCCAAGGCCGGGATCGTCGGCATGGTGCGGACCTGGGCCATGGAACTCCAGCGTGCAGGTGTCACTGTGAACGCGGTGTGCCCGGTGGCGGCCACGGCGATGACCGAGACCATCCCGTTCCTGCAGCCGTACATCGAGGCCATGCACAACGGGGATCCGTTGCCGCCGTTCGCCCGTCGTGAACTCGGGTTCGGGACCCCCGCGGACGCCGCAGGAATCGTCTCTTTCCTGGCAAGCGACGCGAGTGCAGACGTGACCGGTCAGGCATTCGCCGTCGGCGGTGACCGCCTGGCACTGTGGACGCACCCGGACATGATCGCCACGAGTTATCACGACGGCGGCTGGTCGGCCGAGGACATCGCCGCTGTGTGGCCGTCGACGTTCGCGGGCAGCCTCGAATCGGTCGGAGAGAACCTCCCCGTCGAGCCGGCGCGATGAGCTCGAAATACCAGTGCGCCATCGACTTCGACTCGATACTGGCACTCGATGTGCACACTCATGTGGAGATCGACGGGTGCGGCCACCGCGCACTGGACGACGAATTGATGACCGCGTCGGAGAAGTACTTCAAGTCGGGCGAGGACCGTACTCCAGGGATCGACACCATCGCCGAGTACTACCGGGCCCGCAACATGGCCGCAGTGGTGTTCACCGTCGATGCCGGTGCAGCGTCGGGACATTCACCGAACTCGGTGGAGGAGATCGCCGAGGGGGCGGCACGCCACAACGACGTGTTGATCCCCTTCGGCTCGGTCGACCCGTGGCAGGGTAAGGCCGCCGTGCGGCGGGTGCACCGGCTCGTCGAGGAGTTCGGGGTGCGCGGTTTCAAGTTCCATCCGAGCATGCAGGGCTTCGAGCCGAACGATCGCCGCTTCTATCCGATCTACGAGGCCATCACCGAAGCCGGAGTACCCGCGCTCTTCCACACCGGACAAACCGGTATCGGTGCCGGACTTCCCGGCGGGCACGGCATCAAGTTGCGCTATTCCGATCCGATGCTGCTCGACGACGTCGCCGCGGACTTCCCCCAACTGACGATGATCATGGCGCACCCCGCGGTGCCGTGGGCGGACGCGCAGATCTCGATCGCCACGCACAAATCGAACGTGTACATCGACCTGTCGGGTTGGGCACCGAAATACTTTCCGCCTCAACTGGTGCGGGCGGCGAATTCCATGCTGAAGCGAAAGGTGTTGTTCGGCTCGGACTTTCCGGTTCTGACGCCGGATCGTTGGATGAAGGACTTCGCCGAGCTCGACATCAAGGACGAGATTCGTCCACTCGTGTTCAAGACCAATGCACTGGCCGCACTCGGCCTGTCCGCCAAGGAGACATCATGACCACCCGCGTCGCCACTCTCGCCGAGTTGAAGAACCTCGAAGGCACCGAACTGGGAACCAGCTCGTGGATCGAGGTGCCGCAACAGCGCATCGACACCTTCGCCGACGCCACCGACGACCATCAGTGGATTCACGTCGATCCCGAACGGGCCAAGGCCGAAAGCCCCTTCGGCGGTCCGATAGCGCACGGCTATCTGACTCTGTCGCTCATCATTCCGATGTGGGACGAGCTACTGGTCGTCGACAGCGTCACCACGAAGATCAACTACGGATTGAACAAGGTTCGCTTCACCAACCCGGTCCCCGCCGGCGGCCGAGTGCGCCTGGCCGCCACGCTGAAGGGGTACGAGGAGCTGCCCAAGGGCGGAGCTCAGCTGACCGTCGCCGCGACGATCGAACTCGAAGGCAGCGAGCGCCCCGCGGTCGTCGTCGAGGCCGTCTACCGCATGTTCGACTGAGATCACGGACCCGAGAGGAACAGATTTCAGATGCGTAATAAAGGCGTCGGTTCGTGGATCCGTCGACGTACCAGGCAGTGCCCGCGAGCAACGGCACTCGAGTTCCGCGGCCAGGTCTCGACCTACGAGCAATTGGACGAGCGCACCACCCGGCTCGCGCACGGTCTACGTGAGCTGGGGGTGGGTCCCGGGGACCGGGTCGGGCTGTTGTCCACCAATCATCCCGCCTACCTCGAAGTACTGTTCGCCTGTGGCGTGCTCGGAGCGATCTTCGTGCCACTCAACGCACGGTTGACCGCACCGGAAGTTGCTTTCGCAGTGCAGGACTCGGGGCTGTCGTTGTTGGTGCATTCCGAGGCCTTGCACGACGTCGCGACCTCGGCGGTCGGTGACGGCCCCACGCGTCGCCTCACGCTCGGCGAGGAGTACGAATCGCTGATCGCGGCGGCCCCCTCGACGCGCATCGACGAATCGGTGGAGGGTGCGGATCTATGCTTCGTCATGTACACCTCCGGTACGACCGGTAAACCCAAAGGCGTCGTGATGACTCACGACAACGTGCTGTTCGCCGTTCTCAACGCAGTCCTCGATCTGGACCTGTGCAGCGACGAGGTAGCCCTGGTCTGCGCTCCGCTGTTTCACACCGCCGCGCTCGACATGGTTGCGTTACCCGTCCTGTTCAAGGGCGGCTCGGTCGTCATCGAGGAAGGGTTCGATGCCGGACGCGTGCTCCATCTCGTCGAATCACGCTCGGTCACGTATACATTCGGAGTGCCGACGATCCTGGACTCGCTCGTGTCGCATCCCGCGTGGGACGACACGGATCTGACGTCGCTACGCCGGGTGGTGGTGGCCGCGGCGCCGGTGCCGCCGCGCACGCTCCGTACGTATTCCGAACGCGGGATCAAGATGTGTCAGGGCTACGGGCTCACCGAAAGTGGTCCTGGCGCAACGATGCTCGCTGCCGTCGATGCCGAACGAAAAATGGGTACCGCGGGGGTTCCCCATACCTTCTCCGACGTCAGGATCGTCAACGCGATGTCACAGCCGGTGAAACCGGGGGAGCGCGGTGAAATTCAGATCCAGGGCCCCAACGTGATGAAGGAATACTGGGGTCGTCCCGACGCGACCGCCGACGTGTTCGACGACGGCTGGCTCCGTACCGGCGACATCGGAATTGCCGACGCGGAGGGATTCGTCACGATCGTCGATCGGCTCAAGGACATGATCATCTCGGGCGGAGAGAACATCTATCCGGCCGAGGTCGAAGCGGCACTTCTCGAACTGCCCGGCATCGACAGTTGCGCAGTGTTCGGTGTACCGGACGAAAAATGGGGCGAATCTGCCGTTGCCGCAATCACTGTCGTCGAGGGAGCAGACGTCGACCTCGATGCCATCGCGGACGCGCTCGGCGGTCGGCTCGCGCGGTACAAGATCCCCAAGCGTTACATCCTCGTCGACGAGATCCCGCGCAATCCGACGGGCAAGATCCGCAAGAACGAGTTGCGGGAGCAGTATTCGATACCTGCTCCCGCGTCCACTCAGTCCGTCTGAGCCTGTGGCTGGTTCTGTGTGATGCAGTGAATTCCGCCCCCGCGGGCGAAGAGTGGCCGAGCGTCGACGGTGACGACGGTGCGGCCCGGGTATGCCGCCGACAGAATGGCAGCAGCCTCTTCGTCCGCGGGATCGCCGTAGCTGCAGGCGATCACACCGTCGTTGACGACGTAGTGGTTGATGTAGCTGTAATCGACGAAGCCCTCCTCGTCGCGGAGAATCTCCGGTGCCGGAACTTTCACGATGGTCCACTTCTCACCGCGTGCGTCCGTGCTGTTCTCGAAGATCTCGAACACGGCCTTGCTGATGTCGTGATCGGGGTGTTCGGGATTGCGTTGGTCGTGCACCAGAACGACGCCGGGCGAGGGGATGGCAGCGACGATGTCGACGTGGCCTCGGGTTCCGAACTCGTCCGCGTCACGGGTGAGTCCACGAGGAAGCCAGATCACCGTGGTGGCGCCGATCGTGCGGGCGAGTTCGGCCTCGACATCGGCCTTCGACAGCGTGGGATTGCGACCGGGATCGAGTTGTACCGTCTCGGTGACGAGAACCGTTCCCAGCCCGTCCACCTGAATACCGCCGCCCTCGTTGACGATCGGTGAATCGATCATCTCGGCACCGGACTTCTCGACGACGAGCGCGCCGATCTTCGAGTCCTTGTCCCAGCGCGCCCAATCCTGCGCGCCCCAGCCGTTGAACACCCAGTCGACGCCGCCGACACGGCCGTCCTCGGACAGCACGAACGTGGGCCCGATGTCGCGCATCCAGGCGTCGTTCAACGGTGCCTCGAGGATGTCGATGGGGAAAGCGCTCTCGGAGGTCAGATACGTGCGTGCGACGGCGCTTTCGGCGGGATCGACGACGACGGTGACCGGCTCGAATCGAGCGACCGCCTGCGCGACCTCGGCCCACGTGGTGCGAGCCTCGTGGTGCTCCTCGGGCGTGTCACCGAGCGAATACCCCTCGCACGGGTAGGCCATCCAGGTCCGTTCGTGCCGAACACCTTCGGCCGGCATCGTCCACGTCATCACTGCCTCCCGAGGTTCGAGGCCGCAGCAGCGGGCGAGTTATGTTTTGTGACAGTGCGCATGTGTGTCCTCGGTGCTAGGTGTGGGTCTGCGGTGTGCGATCGAAGATCGGGTGTCAGGAAACGATTCTCGAGACGATGTCCGCGGCGGTGCGGTGACCCATGCGGATTGCGCCGTCGACGTGTTGGTAGCCCTCCGCGGCGATGTCGGAGCAGGAGAAGTGAATCGGGCCGACGGGAGTGCGGCTGTCCTTGCCGTAGCGGTGCAGACCCCCCAGATCGAAGCTGGCCGCGTACGCACCACGGGTCCATTCTTCCGAACCCCAGTCCGACTCGTAGTAGACGACCGGCTCGGTTGCCTTGGGCCCCAGGTAATGTGCGATCGATTCGAGGATCTTCGCGCGGCGCTCCTGCTCGTCGAGCTCGAACATCGCGTCTGCCTTGGCGTCGGACACGAAGCCGACCAGTGTTCCGCGGCTGTCCTGATGGTTGGTGTTGTCGTACACCTCCTGCACGATCTCTGAGGCACCGAAGCCGGTTCCCGACAGCCCGTCCTCGCGCCAGAACGGGGTGTCGTAGACGGCATGGACCTTGATCACCAGTCCGAGGGACTGATGCTGGTGCATCTGGTGCTGGCGACGCGGGAGCGGCGGGTCGTAGGAGATGCGCGAATACAGGTTCGGTGGAACGGCGAGAACGACCCGCTTGGCGTGTACCTCGATGTCACCGTCGGCGAATACTGTTGCGCCGTCGGAGTTCCACCGCACCGTTCGCACCGGCGCGTCGAGGATGACGTCGTCGCCGAGGGCGGCCGCCATACGGATCGACACCTGCTGCATGCCACCGACGACGCGCTTGTCGAGGATGAAGTTCTCGTCCACCAAGTGCGAGAACGATCCCGCCGATGCGGCCATCAAGACTGCTTGCAGAGCCGAGAACGCGTGCGCAGGTTTGGTGAGCATGCCACCGGCGATGAACATGCCGATGTTTCCTCGTGCCTCGGCATCGTCGGACTCACGAATCAGCCACTGCTCGAACGAGATCGTGTCCAGTTCACGCGCCAGCGGGTGCGCCCACGGCTCCTCGGGGCCGACCTGGGCGGCCAAGTCGTCGAGCAGAGCGACGAGTCGGTCCATCTCTTTCTCGGTGGTCTCGTCGACGGGGAACGAGTCACCCGAGTAACGGGTCCGCTCGCCCGCGGCGGAGATGTAGACGGACTCGCCCTCGCGGTATCGGTCGAACGTCTCGAGGCCGAGCTCACCGATCAGCGCGATGAGAGATTCCTGATCGGGTGAGACCCACTGACCGCCGATTTCGAGGCTCGCACCGTCGATGGTGTTCGTCCAGGTACGTCCTCCGACGCGGTCACGCGCTTCCAGCACGGCGACGGACAATCCTGCTTTGCGGAGCTCGGTTGCTGCGGCCAGGCCGGAAGGGCCGGCCCCGACGATAGCGACGTCACGGTCGAGGGTGGGCACTGTCGAGCTCCTTTGTTCGCGGTCGATCGGCCCGAGCCGATAGCACCTCGATTCTGTCCGGAATCCACCCGATCCGCACACGACGAAGTGGCCAATCGAGCGCATTCACGCGCACCGTTTCGGACAACAGGCTGGTGCGATCGGCGGTAAAAGTCAGTGCGCGAGCGGTGTGATCGCCTCGAGCACGTCGGCAAGGTGATCGTGCATCGCCTTCCGGGCGCGAACCGGATCACGTTCTGCAATAGCGTGATAGATGCTGCGGTGGGCATCGACGGAGCGTTGCATCCGCTGCTCGGTCTGAAAACTTGCCTGCCTCGACGGTGCCATCCACTCGTTGGTCTCGGTCACGAGCCTGGTGAGCATGGAGTTGTGGGCAAGGCCGGCGATCGCGAGATGGAACTGCACGTCGCAGAGTTGCATGACCTGCAGAGACGGCGGCCGATTCACGAGCTCTCGCTCGGACGTTTCGAGTGGAGTGCGTAAGGCATGTAACTCGGACGTGCGGTGGCGGACGGCGGCACGCTCGGCAATGGGTGGTTCGACGACCGTGCGTAGATCCATCACCTCGCGAACGGTGCGTTGGTCGCTGCTCATGCTTCCGAAGATGCTGCCTTCGGCCAGAGCGCGCATCTCCAGTGGTGCGACGATGCGGCCGGCGCGGGGCCTGCGCGTCAGATAACCCCGCAATTCGAGATCCTGAAGTGCATGGCGGATCGAGATTCGCGACGCTCCGAGCATCGTCACCAGGGCGCGTTCGCTGGGCAGCTTCGATCCCGCTTCGACGCGACCGCTGTCGATCAGCTGCGCGATCCTGGCGCTGAGCAGCTCGGGGACCGACGCCGCTTCGACGTCTATTTCGGACCACGCTGTCATGGAAAGCCCCGTCCCCGCAGGTTACGAACTGGTCCTACCAAAATACCAGATTCACTCTGTTTCCCCAGTAAAGATCCGTTGACGTGTAAATATCCCACTCTTCACCTTGACGGTCTGGTCCTACCAGTTTTAGATCAACACATCGTGACAACGGTCACTCATTCTCCTGAACCACTGATTCCCATGGACCCCAGAGGTGGACCAGCATGACAACGGACGGAACACTCCACAAGCCGAACGCAGGAGAGCGGGGAGCGATCGGCTCGACGTTCCGTGATCAGCCGCGTGGGCTCGTGACGCTGGCCGGCACGGAGTTGTGGGAGCGATTCAGCTTCTACGGCCTACAGGTGATCCTCGCGTACTACCTGTACTACTCACTCGCCGAGGGTGGACTGGGACTCGATGTCGGCGTGGCGGTCGGTATCGCCGGATCCTACGGCGGCGCAGTCTATATCGCCCAGATGGGCGGAGCCTGGGTTGCCGACCGACTCGTCGCCCCGCGCACGGTGGTGCTCTACTCCGCTGTCGCCATCATCGCCGGCCACGTCGTACTGGCGCTGATCACGACGACAGCCGGTATGGGTGCAGGATTGCTGCTGATCGTCATCGGAACCGGCGGACTCAAAGTCAACGTCACCGCGATGGTCGGACTGCTGTACGCGAACGACGACCCCAAACGCGACTCGGGCTACTCGCTCTACTACATGGGGATCGGACTCGGCGCATTCCTCGGCCCGCTGCTCACCGGTGCCCTGCAGAGCTCGGCCGGTTTCCACATCGCCTTCGGCGCAGCGGCAGTGGGCATGCTGATCGGCCTGGCCCAGTACGCGGTCGGGTACAAGCATCTGCCCGAGGCCACCCGAACGGTAGCCAATCCGCTTCCGCGCTCGCGTCGGGCCGCGGCCGCAGCTTTCGCCGGATCGGTCACCCTGGTCATCGTTGCCGCGGCCGTCAGCGGCCTCCTGAATCTCGACAATCTGGGAACCGTGCTGACCGCGATCATCGTGATCGCCAGCATCGCCTACTTCGCAATGCTGTTGTCCTCGAGAAAAGTCGACGCTACCGAGCATCGACGAGTGCTCGCCTACATTCCGGTGTTCCTCAGTAGCTTGCTGTTCTGGACGTTGCTGTTCCAGTTGTTCACCACCCTGGCGGTGTACATGGACACCCGCGTCGATCTGACGGTCGGCTCGTTGACGATCCCTGCGGCAACCGTGATCACGTTGGAAGGTCTCTTCGCCACTGTCATCGCTCCGATCTATGCCGTCGTCTGGACTCGGATGGGCAGTCGGCAGCCCAGTCCCGGAACGAAAATCGTCGTGGGAATCGGCCTGCTGGCGGTGGCGATGGCCATGTTCGCGGCAATGGCGGGCACATCAGGGGCGACGAATTCCGTTGTGCTGGTTCTCGTCGCGATGTTGCTGTTCGGTGCCGGCGAGATAGCCGTCGTGCCGTCGGTCCTGTCGGCGACGGCGCAGCTCGCACCCGCATCGCACAAGGCCGGCATGACCTCGCTGTACTTCCTCACGATGGCGGGAGGATCGACGCTGGCCGGCTTGCTCGCTCAGAAGTACTCTGCAACAACCGAACTGACCTTCTTCGGTGCGACGGCCGCGGCGTCGATCGTCGCCGCGGCGGTGCTGTACGGTGCCTATCGCACGCTCATCGCACGAGCGCTCTGACGTGACACTTCCATGACGTGACACTGCTCCAACGCAACACTTTCGGACGAACCCAGAACATGCCCCGACCGATCCTGCTGTCGGATCGGCCGCACTCGAGGAGATATTCATGCCCGAACAGTCGCAACCGGCACCCGGCGTGGCAATCGCCGCGCCGCACACCGCGGCCGTCGACGCTGCCCGCACGATCGTCGAAGCCGGTGGCAACGCCGTCGATGCAGCGGTCGCTGCGGCTGCGGCCCTCACCGTGGTCTACCCGCACATGTGCAGTGTGGGCGGTGACGTCATCGCGTTGCTGCGAACGAGCGACGGCAGCACCACCTGTATCAACGCATCGGGAGCATACGGTTCGGCCGCATCCGTGGACCAGCTGTTCGAGACGATCCAGACGATGCCGATCAACGGTCCGCTGACGGTGTCCGTTCCGGGTGCAGTGTCCGGGTGGGCGGCTCTGCTCGACGCCGGTGGCTCGCTGCCGTTACGCAACGTACTGGCACCGGCAATTTCGCTTGCCACAGAGGGGTTTCCGGCCAGCCCCGGACTCGTCGAGATGATCGAGCTCGACCGTGACGCACTGATCACCGATCCAGGCTTGCGCGCGAAGTTCTTCGTCGATGGTCAGCCGATCCCCGTCGGGCACCTCGTCGTGCAGCCCGAGTTGGCCCGAACCCTGACGGACCTGGCGACCGATGGCCTCGATTCGTTCTATCGCGGTCACACCGCCGACCGATTCGCCGCCGGACTGAAGAAACTCGACGTGCCGGTATCGAGAGAGGATCTCGAACGTCATCGTCCGAGCGTCGAAGAACCTCTGGTGCGCGAATTCGACGGATTCTCGGTGGCCACGGCACCACCGAACTCGCAGGGCTACACGCTGATTCGATCTCTCGGTGCCGCCTTGTCCGGGAGTGCGTCTGCGGGGGATGTCGACGCCGGGGTATTGGCCGAGATCTTCTACGACTCCGACGAGCATCGTGATACCTACCTCGCCGACCCACGCTGTGCCACTGTGGATATCCACGATCAGCTGACCCCGGCCGGCTTCGCGGCAATTCACGACGCGGCGGCAGCCCGGGTGGCAGGAGCCGAACGCCAGACCTCGACCGCGTCTCCGCGTCCGGGCGGTGACACCGTCGGAATCGCCGTCGTAGCGAAGGACGGCACAGCAGTGTCGTTGATTCAGTCCGTCTTTCACTCGTTCGGAGCGCAGATCCTCGAGCCCGACACCGGACTTGTGCTGCACAACCGAGCTGCGTTCTTCACGCTCGATGCCGCGTCGCCCAATCGCGTCGAGTCCGGAAAGCGGCCCGCGCACACGCTCGTTCCGGTGATCGTGGACTGGGCGGACGGAGCGGTGTCCGCCCACTCGACCATGGGAGGCAAAGCGCAGTCGCAGATTCACACCCAGTTGATCCTGCGGGCGCTGCGTGGATTCGATCCGCAGCAGATCGTCTCCGCGCCCCGATTCATCGTCGGCGGATTGGAAGCCGGCACACCCAACGGTTCGGTACTGGTCGAGCCGACATTGGAGGACTTCGCCGTCGAACAGATCTCGCAGACGGTGTTCACCGTCAAGCATGGCACCGAATTGGACAGTAACGCAGGTCATTCCATGGTGGCCAGGGTTTCAGCCGACGGAACGCTCGGTGCCGGCGCGGACCCACGTAGTGACGGCGGCGTGTGGGTGACCGCATGAGTCTCGACGAAACGACGGTGGCCGGAGACGGGCCGGCACCGACGACCATGAGGCACCGTGTCGGCGAGGCCGTGAACGGTCATCTCCGATTGTGGTCGATGATGGTGCTGACGATGGTGACCGGCATGCTCGACGCCGTCGGCTACCTCGGGCTCGACCGCATCTTCACCGGAAACATGACCGGCAACATCGTCATCCTCGGTATGGGGGTGGCAGGTGAGGACGGACTGCCGATCGTCGGCCCGCTGGTAGCGCTGTTCGCCTTCGTGCTCGGTGCCGCGCTGGCCGGGGTGACGCTTCGCTCGGCTGCGCCGGGATGGAACATTCGGGTCACCGCGATCTTCGCAGTGGGAACGCTGGCACTTCTCGCAGCAGGCGTCACGCTGCTGGTGGTCGACGTGCAAGGCAACTCGCCGCTCGGTATCGCGATCGCCAGTGTCATCGCAGTCGACATGGGGGCTCAGGCGCTCGCCGCGCGCTTCCTCGCGGTCAAGGACATGACGACCGTCGTCGTCACGTCGACCATCACCTCGCTCGCCGGCGAGTCGTTCGTCGGCCAGGGCCCCGGTCGGCTGTTCAACCGGCGGCTCTGGGCGATCCTCGTGCTGTTCGTCGGTGCCGTCATCGGTGCGCTGCTACTTCGGGTGGATATCGCGATACCGGTGTTGCTCGGTGCCGCGCTGACCGCCGCCGTCGCGGCCCTGGGTCATCGGGCCTGGGACCGAGCTTCGGGCTGAGCCGCACCGGCGTCGTCGGTGCGGGACCGTTCTGCACTGTGCTGGCGCCGGAGCATCTCTCGGTGGCCGTACGTAGCGTTGAGGATGTCGCTGCGATCGGACACCGACGAGCCCACTGCTCCGGCGACCGTGCCCAACGACGCCGCCAACCAGGCCAGTGACAGGTAGTCCGCCGTGTTTGCTTCTCGCCCGATCTGAGCGGTGAGAAACTCGGGCGAGATCACCACGGCAGCAGAGAGCAACACGACCGCGAACAGAACGGCATACATACACAGCACGCCGGCCACGACGGTGCCGAGAGTGGCAGAGTTGTATATCCAGCGATCGGTGGTCGAGGAGCGGAACCGTCGGTGCTCCCAGAGGCCGTGCGGAAAGATCAGCCACACCGTGATAGCCACGATGGCGGCGACGCCGATCAGTGTGAGCCGGGCAGGTGTCATCGAGGCCGCCATCTGCCAGATGCTCGCGTAGAACACACCGAACGCCGACGCGGCGCTCGCGGCCGCGAGCACGCTCGACAGTGCGGGGACGAGACGCCACGGCCGATTGCAGCGAATCATGCCCATGATCATGCGTGTTCGGCCGAACATGCCGGGAGTGAGCAGGATTCGCTCTCCGCCACCGTCGGGGTCGGGGCCCGGAGCCCACTTGGACATCGACCGTCGCAGGCGTGGCCGCGAGGCGGTATCGCTGCGGAGGAGATCGTGCACGATGGCGATGGCCACCGCCACAGCGCGACGCCGTACTCCTATGGTGCCGAACGAGGGTACGTACAAAGCACCGGTCGAACCGTCACGCAATTCGGCGACGACGGGGCTGGCCCCGACGCGTCGCGGAACCTCGGAGATGCAGAGCACCAGGTCGAATGTGTTGGTGGCCTGAATGGCCTCCAGCCACTGACCCAACGGCGCAGAACCTGCCTCGGTGGGAGGCAGCGTGACTGCGGGCCGGGCCGTGTCCAGTCGGGCATCGGTTCCGTCGATCGTGATGGTGGGCGGAAGTTCCTGTTCGATGGCGGCCGCTATCGTCGACGCGAATCCCTCGTCGGCCACCAACCCGATCGTGATCGTTCGTTGTCCTTCGCTATCGGCCCCCGAGCCGTTGTCTGTCTTGTCGAAAACCATCTTGTCGCGGTACCCCGGACCAGGCGCCCTCACACACCGAGCCGACGTCAGCACACGGGTTCGGGTTCACCATTCGAGATCTGGAAGCGGCTGTGCAGTGCGTCCAGTTGGCGGTGCAATTCGTACAGCGCCTGCTTCTGAGCGCGGGCCTCGTCGGTGTGCCACTTCGCGCTGCGGGGGTCGCCCACCCGGAAGGCCTTGTGGGCGTAGTTCTCGGAGACCTCGATTCGGCTCGATGTCGACGCAATTTCGGCCGCGAGCATGTGGGCGAACACACGGGCCTGAGCCACATCCGAACTGTCCGGCACGGCAATCCTCTCTGAACGTGGCGTGATACTCGCGATCACCATAACGGACCTGAAAAAGACCGCTGGATCGGTTTTCGCGCACAAACCATGCGACATAGGCGAGACGCCAGTGCCTCTGCCGAAACGGGTAGTAGTCTGCTGTTCGTGCCCGCGACCCCGGACGGATCCGCAGCCCTGCGCGGGTCGGCCGTCGGCGCTCTGACGGCAACGATCACCGCCACCGCGCACGCATTCGGCGGAGGTATGTTCCCCTCCGACGCCGCGATCGTCCTGTTGGCACTGGTGTGCGCGGGACTCGGTTACGCCGCAGGCGCAGTGCCGATCGTCATCGCGCCTCGCCTGCAGCTGATGGCGACGCTGGCCGCTGCGCAGACGATCGGACACGTGCTGCTGACGATCGTCGACGGCGATCACCACGGTTCGGTGCTGACGCAGCAGATGCTTGCGGCCCACGCGATCGCGATCGTCGTCGGCGCGGTGATCGTGCACGGGGCCGAGCGTGGGATCTCGCACGCAGCCACCGTTGTTCGTCGAATACTCCCGATACTGGCAATTCTCGTCGTCGACGACTCGCAGAGTGCCGCCCCGCTTCCGCTGTATCGCACACCCGGCGTCCACCGGCTCCTCGATCTCTCGGGCTCCGGGAACCGCGGACCGCCTGCCGCGTCGTACTGACCGCAGCCTCCCACCTACCGCTCCTGCACCGCGGGGGCGAGCAGAGCTGCGGCAATTTCTTCACGCGCACAGCACGATTCGCTCGACATCGAGTCGACCCGTGCCCACGGCGCGCGCCCACCCCTGCCTTCACGAAACGAGCTCTCATGTCCACACCGGAAAAGGAACGCGTCGCCGATCCTTCCCCGCCCACCCGTCCGTCCGGCCCGCGCAGCTGGCGTCCGCTGATTCTTCGTCTGCACTTCTACGCGGGCATACTCATCGCACCGTTCATCCTGATCGCCACCGTCAGCGGCGGCCTCTACGCCGTCGCCCCGACCATCGAACAACTCGTCTATCGCGACTATCTGCACGTCGACTCCACCGGACCGGCTGTCCCGGTCGCCCAACAGATCCGAGCCGCTCAGGCCGAGAGGCCGGATCTGACCGTGTCGGCCGTGCGACCCGCCGCCGAAGTCGGCGACACCACCCGAGTGCTGTTCACCGACCCGACCCTCGGCGAATCGCGACGACTGGCCGTCTTCGTCGATCCCGCCACGGCGTCACCGGTGGGTGAACTCGCCGTCTACG
Source organism: Rhodococcus sp. 06-221-2 (assembly GCF_002258365.1). Classification (NCBI taxonomy): domain Bacteria; kingdom Bacillati; phylum Actinomycetota; class Actinomycetes; order Mycobacteriales; family Nocardiaceae; genus Rhodococcus; species Rhodococcus sp. 06-221-2. The sequence continues at coordinate 62,292 of NZ_NOYJ01000035.1, read as the reverse complement.
GCTCCTCGAGCGCCTTGCCGGTCAGAACGTGGATCTCGGAATTGCACCGACACCTGCACCTCGGTGAACCGGGCCGGATCTACAGCGAACTGGCCGCATCGTGGTTGTGGGTGATCGCGCTCGGCGGCCTGTACCTGTGGATCGATCGCTACCGACGCAACCGAGACCGGGCGACACTGCTCACCTTCGATCGTGAATCGAAGGGCCGCAACCGATCCTTGAACTGGCATGGCGTAGCCGGTATCTGGATCGCTGTAGGTCTGATCTTCCTCTCCGCCACCGGACTCACGTGGTCCACCTACGCGGGCGCGAACGTCACCGACCTCCGTGCGGCATTGAGCTGGACGACCCCTGCCGTCGCCACGACCATCGGTTCCTCCGACACGGCGACCATGGGGGATCACTCGGGCCACGGTGGGCATTCGATGGACATGTCGGCCGATGCGTCGGCGACAGACAGCAATGTCGGCCGCATCGATTCGGTGATCGATACTGCCGCAGCGAACGGCATCGACGGTGCGGTGGAGGCATCGATCCCGGCGTCGGACGACGTGGCGTTCGTCGTCGCCGAAACCCGTCAGCCCTGGGTGATGTCGAACAACTCGATCTCGATCGACGGCAGCACCGGCGCGGTGATCGACACCCAATACTTCGCCGATTGGCCGGTGGCAGCCAAGCTGGCGGCCTGGGGAATTCAGTTGCACATGGGGACGCTGTTCGGCGCAGCCAATCAGATTGCCCTGGTTGGGCTTTCGCTCGCCTTGGCGTCGGTCATCGTGCGCGGCTACATGATGTGGTGGAAGCGTCGCCCCACGAAGAGCGCTGGACTCACCGCAGGCCGGCCGCCTCTGCGTGGGGGACTGCGCCGCATCTCGCCGATCTCTGCGGTGCTCCTCGCCACGGCTGCCGTGGCCGTCGGCTGGTTCCTGCCCTTGTTGGGGCTCAGCCTGGTCGCCTTCCTGGCGGTCGACTTCATGGTCGGATACGTCAGGCGGCCCGCGCACTGACGCGAGGAGGACGACGCGCTCTCGCCGGTCGGTCCGATTGTTTCTGCCGCCCTCGGGATACTCGGAGACCATGCCCGAAGGTGACACCGTCCACGCGCTCGCCGCACGATTGCGGCGAGCCTTGGACGGCGTCACGCTACGGGCAGGGCGACTGAACGTGCCCGCACACGCCGTCGAGAATCTTGCCGGGCGAACCGTCGTCGCGCACCGAACGCACGGCAAGCATCTGTTCACCGATTTCGACGACGACACCACGCTGCACACCCACCTCCGCATGACGGGATCGTGGACGGTGGTGCGAGCCGGCCGCTCGATACCGCGGCGGGTGCAGCCCGACGTCCGCGTGCGGCTGGCCGCGGTGGACGGGCCGACCGCATACGGAATCCTGTTGCCGGTCGTCGACTACGGGTACACGGCCTCGATGAATGCGCTGGTCGCGCATCTGGGACCGGACCCATTGCATGCCGAGTTCGACACCGATCGTGCGGCATCGAACATCCTCGCGCAGGGTTCTCGGCCGATCGTCTCTACCCTCCTGGATCAGCGGGTCATCGCGGGGCCCGGAAATCTATGGGCGAACGAGCTGTGTTTTCTGCGTGGACTGTGGCCCTGGGCTCCGTCGGCAGGCGTCGACGCGGAGAAACTGGTGACTCTGCTCGAGCGGGCGATGCGGCATTCGGCGAGCACCCCCGGGTCCATGCAGGTCACCACCGGCGACACTCGTCGCGGCCGGACCCACTGGGTTGCCGGTCGGGCCGGTAAACCGTGTCTGCGGTGCGCGACCGTCATTCGTGTCGAGGCCGACGTGCCGAACGACCCCGATCGACGTCGAACATGGTGGTGTCCGCACTGCCAGCCGGAGCCAGGGCTGTGACCGCGGAAGGGTCAGAACGTCGAGTTCGTGGGGTGGTCGGCGTCGACCAGGTTGCGGGCAACGGTGTGCAAGGGAAGGTTCTGTTGCTGCGACAGTTTCGCCAGTAGGTCGAACGCCTGTACCGCGTCGAGGTCGTAGCGTTCCATGATCATGCCTTTTGCCTGGCCGATGATGTCCCGGCTGGCCAAGCCGGTCCGGAATTGCTCGGTGTCGCGGGCACTGAGCATTGCGATGGCAGCATGCGCAGACAAGGCCTCCCCGATCGCTACCGCATCGGCGTCGAACGCTCCGGTGACGTCGCTGTACAACACCAGGGCCCCGAGGTCATCGGCGTTGCTGTAGAGCTGAAAGGCCGAGAGCGACTTGAAACCGGCCTCGATGGCCATCGCAGCGAACTGCGGCCATCGCGGTTCGGTTGCCAGATCGTAGGACACGACCACGTCGAGGTGTCGGACCTCGGTGGGAATCGGACCTTCGTCGAGTTCGTACTGCAACCGACACAGCTTCTCGGCGATCGGGTCCGTCGATGCGACGACTGTGCGCTCACCCTTGTTCACCGTGGTGATGCATCCGGTGGTTGCGCCCGGAATGAGCCGAATCGCCATTCGGAGAATCTCACTCAACGTCTGCGGCATCGACCGATGAGTGTCGCGCAGCGATCGCGCGAACTGCGCGAGCGACAGTGCTTCGGACGTTCGAGACGTGTCTTGCTCGGCCGGTGAATCAGTCATTCACACGATCCTCTCGTGCGGTGGACCGTCGACGTCGTCGCGTCGGCGAGATCCTCGATCGTGCGCCTGCTTCTGGACGCCCTGTCCCGACCTCGAGGCCGGATCAATGGATTTTATACGGTTCGCGATGCGGTGGTCCGGTGAGTATCGCGGCGCATCATCGCGGGATGCACGAAGGGCCGCCGATCATTCGATCGACGACCCTTCCGGGGCTGCTGGTTACTTGAAGGTGTCCTTGATGTTCTCGCCGACCTTCTTGACGCCGGCCGAACCCTGATCCTTCTTGCCCTCGGCCTCGAGGTCCTTGTTGTCGGTTGCGTCGCCGACAACTTCCTTCGCCTTGCCGATGGCGTCCTCTGCTGCGTTCTTGGCCTTGTCGATGAAGCTCATGGCGAGTTCCTTTCTCGGTTCGGGTTGTTCTCGAAGGGTTGGTCGGAGCTCGACCGACGAAGCGCACGTCCAGACTGTGAGATCTGGGTCACACCGAAAGCCGGAGCGTCGACGTTTCCGCAGGCTCGCCGCTGGCTACATTCGACCGATGATGGTCGCGAAGGTGGACAACTTCCAGCGCAGGCACCCCTCGGCAGGTTTCCCGCTGGCGGTGCTCTACAAATTCATGGACGACCGGGGCGGCTACCTCGCGGCATTGATCGCCTACTACTCGTTCCTGTCGCTGTTTCCCCTTCTGCTGCTGTTCACCACGCTGCTGGGAATCGTGCTGGCCGGAGACCCGGAGCTGCAGACCCGCATCATCGACTCGGCGATGAGTCAGATCCCGGTCATCGGTGACCAGCTCGGTCAACCGGATCGCCTCAGTGGTGGCACGACAGCCATCGTCATCGGCGTCGTCGGGTCGCTGTACGGCGGACTCGGAGTGTCGCTGGCCGTGCAGTACGCGATGAACACGGCGTGGTCGGTGCCGCGCAACGAGCAACCGGACCCCATCAAGGGTCGGCTGCGCGGATTGTTGCTGCTCAGCACTGTCGGCACCGCGATCATCGGACTGACGGTGCTGAACGGCGTCGCGTCCTCGGGCGTGTTCGGGTTCGCCGGTGGTGCGCTCGCACTCGTCGGAGCGGTGGTGGTCAACGCCGCCGTCTTCACCGCGGCCTTCCGAATCGGCACCGCGCGCGATTTGAGCGTGCGCGACGTACTCCCCGGCGCGGCGATCGCGGCGGTCGTCTGGCAGGCGCTGCAGTCGTTCGGCGGAATCTACATCCGCTACGTCGTGGGCAACGCGAGTGCAAGCAACGGCATCTTCGCCATCGTCCTCGGTCTGCTCGGTTTCCTGTACGTCGCGTCGGTGCTGATCGTGCTGTGCATCGAGATCAACGCCGTGCGCGTAGACCACCTGCATCCCCGGGCTCTGCTGACGCCGTTCACCGACAACGTCGAACTCACCGAGGGTGACAAGAACTCCTACACCGGCCAGGCAGAAGCGCAGCGTAACAAAGGATTCCAAGACATCACCGTCACGTACGACGAGCCGAATTCGGTGGTGGACGAGGACTCGTCGAGCACGCGAGGCGACTGATCGGCACCGCAAACGCGCGCGCGTTTGCGAGGACCGGGGCGGCGGGAACTGGGGCGGGGACTGATCGTGGCTCCGCAAACGCGCGCGCGTTTGCGAGGACTAGGGGCGGCGGGGCCGGGGCGGGGACTGATCGGCTCCGCAAATGCGCGCGCATTCGTTGGATGCGCGCGGAATAGCTGGGCGATCGGGCACTATTTCGCGCGCGGATGGCAAACGCGCGTGCGTTTGCGAGGACCGGGGCGGCGCAGGGCCGGGGCGGCGGAGACCGGGGCGGAGACCGATCGGCGTGGGCAAACGCGCGCGCATTCGTTGGGTGCGCGCGGAATAGCGGAGCGATCGGGCACTATTCCGCGCGCGGATGGCAAACGCGCGCGCGTTTGCGGGAACTGGGGCTGAGCGGCGTGATGACGAGCTGACGCCGGCCGGTCGGAAAAGTTTTCGGAACTATTTCGCGAAAGCGCATGCGCAAGCGCTTGTATTGGTCGTACGCTCCTGCAATCGAGCGACGCGACCTGCGTAGCGAGGACAAGGGAGTCCAGATGTTCAATCACCGTCGGAAGACCACGCTGACGATCGGAACCGCGTTGATGGCCGGTTCCCTCGTGCTCGGACTGACCGCATGCAGCGGTTCGGATTCGGACAGCGTCAAGGTCGGACTCATCACCAAGACGGATTCCAATCCGTACTTCGTGAAGCTTCGTGAGGCAGCTCAGGCCAAGGCGGACTCCAGTGGAGCCGAATTGGTCGCTCTCGCAGGTGCATTCGACGGTGACAACGAGGGTCAGGTCGCGGCGATCGAGAACTTGGTCGGCCAGGGTGTCAAAGGCATTCTGATCACCCCGAACTCCTCCACCGGAGTCCTCGACGCGATCAAGAAGGCACGCGACGCAGGCGTCGTCGTCATCGCCCTCGATACGGCCACCGACCCCGAGGACGCGGTGGACGCGACGTTCGCCACCGACAACAAGGCGGCAGGCGTCAGCCAGGGCGAATGGGTCAAGGGCACGTTGGGAACCACTGCACCCCAGGTCATCATGCTCGACGGCACCGCGGGCGGCACCGTCGACACGTTCCGTCACGACGGCTTCCTCGAAGGAATGGGCCTGACCGACAGCTCTCCCGAGATCGTCGGCCAGGAGAACACCAACGGCGACCAGACCAAGGCGCAGACGGCCATGGAGAACCTGCTGCAGCGCGCTCCGGGTGTCAATGCGCTCTACACGATCAACGAGCCCGCCGCGGCGGGTGCCTACCAGGCGATTCAGTCCGCAGGCCGCGCCGATCAGATCACCATCGGCTCGATCGACGGTAGCTGCACCGGTATCGCGAACGTCAAGTCCGGCATCATCGGTGCGACGGTGCTGCAGTTCCCGGCGAAGATGGCCGAGCAGGGCGTCGACGCTGTGGTCAAGTTCGCCCAGGACGGCACCAAGCCCAGTGGCTTCAACGACACCGGTTCACAGCTGGTCACCGACAAGCCTGTTGCCGGAATCGAATCCCAGGACACCGCATGGGGCGAAGCGAATTGCTGGGGCTGATCGCAGAAATCCGTCGAGGACCAGGAACTGATTCGTGAGCACCGATACCGCCGCGCCTCCCAAGGCTCCGAGCCGGTTCAACGTGGGAACCATCCTGCGTGAACCGCTGCTCGGGCCCATGGCCGCGCTCGTCATCGCCATCATCGTGTTCAGCTCGATTTCGAGCTCGTTTCTCAACCCGCAGAACGTTTCTCTGATTCTGCAGCAGTCGGTGGTGGTCGGCATTCTGGCCGTCGGCCAGACGCTCATCATCCTCACCTCCGGTATCGATCTGTCGATCGGCGCGGTGGCCGTGATGGGCACCATCGTCATGGCGCAGACCGCTGGTGCCAACGGCCCGGTGGTGGCGCTCGGCTCGACACTGGCCGTGTGCGTGGCGTTCGGCGCGATCAACGGCGGTTTGGTGACGATGCTGCGACTGCCGCCGTTCATCGTCACACTCGGCACGTTCACCGCGATCCAGGCAGCCACCAGGTTGCTGGCCGGCTCCGAGACCTACCAGGTGCCGAGCGGGCCGCTGACACTGCTGGGGACGTCGTTCAAAATCGGCAGTTTTTCCACCACCTACGGCGTGGTGGTGATGCTGCTCGTGTACGCCGTGATGTGGTACGCACTGTCCCAAACATCCTGGGGCAGGCACATATACGCGGTGGGTGGTAGCCCGCAGGCCTCGGACCGCTCCGGCATCAAGTCCGGTCGCGTGCTGTTCTCGGTCTACATCGTCACCGGTGTCATCGCCGCGATCGCGGCATGGGCAGCGCTCGGACGAATCCCCAATGCCGACCCGAACGCCTATCAGAACGCCAACCTCGAAACGATCACCGCGGTCGTCATCGGTGGAACCAGCCTGTTCGGTGGCCGCGGCACCGTCATCGGGACTCTCATCGGAACTCTGATCGTCGGGGTGCTGCGCAACGGGCTCACCCAGGCCGGCGTCGACAGCCTGTACCAGAACGTCGCGACCGGCATTCTCGTCATCGTCGCGGTGGCCGTCGATCAATTCGCACGCAGGAGGTCACAGTGACTGCCCCCCTCGCTCTGGAAGCACGTGGTCTGGTCAAGACCTACGGCAGCGTGACGGCCATCAACGGCGCGGATTTCGAGCTGCGGGCCGGTGAGGTACTGGCAGTGATCGGTGACAACGGTGCCGGAAAGTCAAGTCTCATCAAGGCTTTGGCCGGAGCTGTCATTCCGGATTCGGGAGAGATCCTGATGAACGGCTCGCCCGTGTCGTTCAAGAACACCCGCGATGCCCGGGCGGCCGGGATCGAGACGGTCTATCAGGACCTGGCCGTCATTCCTGCGCTCGACATCGCCTCGAATGTCTACCTCGGACGCGAGATCAAGCGCAAAGGCATCAGCGGCAGCATCTTTCGGCGATTGGACATGCCGAGAATGCGCGACGAGTCGTCGAAGCATCTGCAGGACCTCAAGATCGGCATCAAGTCGGTCAACCAGGCCGTCGAGACGTTGTCCGGTGGGCAGCGTCAGGGCGTCGCAGTGGCGCGAGCAGCGGCATTCGGCCGCGGGGTGATCATCATGGACGAGCCGACCGCAGCTCTGGGCGTGCGGGAATCGGGCATGGTGATCGACCTGATCCGAACGATTCGCGACCGTGGGATACCCGTGGTGCTCATCAGCCACGACATGCCGCACGTGTTCGAGGTCGCCGACCGCATCCACATCCACCGCCTAGGCAAACGCGCAGGCGTCGTGGATCCGAAGAAGCGCACCATGTCCGAGGTCGTCGCGCTCATGACCGGCGCGGAGGAGCCGACCGATGAGGAACGCGCCGGCCTCTGATGCGTCTCGCCCGGTCGGCGTTTTCGTCGGGCTGGCGACACTCGATGTGATTCATCGAGTGTCGTCGCCGCCGGCGTCGAACCAGAAGATCACGTCGAACGCGCAGTTCGTTGCGGCCGGCGGTCCTGCCGCCAACGCCGCCGTCACGTTCGCCGCACTGGGTGGTACGGCCGTTCTCGTCACTGCGCTCGGGGACGATCCGGTGGCTGCCTTGATCAAGGCAGAACTTGCGGAATGCGATGTGCGCGTGATCGACTCGATCGCGGGCACCGTGAGAGCTGTACCAGTGTCGGCCGTGACAGTGATCGAGTCGACGGGAGACCGGTCGGTCGTCTCGGCCGACGCCGTGCACTCCGACGCCGCGCCGCCGAACGATCTCGATGCCGTGCTCGCCGGTGCCGACGTCGTACTCGTCGACGGCCACCACCCCCTGATCGCCCGCGCCGCCGTGGAACATGCGGCGGCGCGGGATACCACGTCGGTCGTCGACGCCGGACGCTGGAAACCCGTGATGAGCGAGCTGATTCCGTTCGTCACGGACATGGTGTGCTCAGCGGACTTTCGCACGCCCGGAGCGTCGGACACAGCTGCCACCGCGGCGACGTTGGTGCGCTCGGGCGTACGCACGGTTGTCACCACCCACGGCGGAGAGCCCGTCGAATTCTGGTCCGAGGGCAACTCCGGCTCCGTGGCCGTCGAGGCGGTCACCGTGGTCGATACACTGGGAGCCGGCGACGTCTTCCACGGTGCGTACGCGTACTACTCGACGCAGTTCGGCTCCGTGCAGGAACGTATCCGACGGTCGGCTCGCGTTGCCGCGCTGCGCTGTTCGGTCATAGGCCCCAGGGCGTGGCTACGCGAACTTCCCACCCACGTACTCGAAAGCGACAACAGTGAGCAATGACCGACAGGTGCAGGAAGCATCCCTCGACGAACTCGTGGAGCTGGCCGGGCGGCTCGCCGTGCCGGGAGAGCGGCACATACTCGGCCTGACCGGTGCACCGGGTGCCGGAAAGTCCACCGTGGCACAGCAGTTGGTGGATGCACTGGGACCCGAGCTTTCGGTGCTGGTTCCGATGGACGGATTCCACCTGGCCAACGAGGTGTTGATCGAACTGGGCCGGCTCGATCGCAAGGGCGCACACGATACTTTCGACGACGGCGGCTATGCGCGTCTCGTCGCCGCGATTCACGATCAACGCCCCGGCGATCCGCTGGTGTACGCACCGAAGTTCAGGCGAGAGATCGAGGAATCGATCGGGTCCGCCGTACCGGTCCCGTCGGACGTTCCGCTGGTGATCACCGAGGGCAACTACCTGCTGATGCAATCCGACGCATGGCCTGCTGCACGGGAGATGATCGACGAGGTGTGGTTCCTGGCTCCGCACACGGCCGTTCGGCACGAGCGTCTCGTCGCGCGGCACGAGGCGTACGGGAAATCACCCGAGGAAGCGCAGTTCTGGGCATTGGGTTCGGACGAACGCAACGCCGAGCTCATCGGGTCGACCGCCCAGCGCGCCGATCGAATCCTGCGATTGACATGAGACCGCCGGCGTCCGATACCCACGGAGACGACTGACATGCCCACCATGGACGACGTCGCTCGGATCGCCGGAGTGTCGGTGTCGACGGTCTCGCACGTGCTCAACGGAACTCGTAAGGTCAACCCGGCGACCCGGCAACGCGTCGACGCTGCCATCGTCGAGATCGGATACCGGCGTAACGTCGTGGCGCGTTCTCTCGCGGCCGGTCGAACCCACACGGTGGGACTGTCGATCGCGGCGCTGACCAATCCGTACTTCGGCAGCCTCGTCTATGCCGTCGAGCAGCGGTTGTCGGAGGCCGGTTACGTGTTGATTCTCGGTGACTCGCACGACGAGCCGACGTCGGAGCGGCGCGTCACCGATTCTCTGCTGGACCGTCAGGTCGACGGCATGATCCTTGCGCCTGCGGCCGGCTCGGAGGAGTCGACGATTCCCGAGATCATGCGCAGCGGAACACCTCTGGTGCTGATCGACCGTATGCTGGATATCCCGTGCGATCAGGTGGGCCCGGAGAACGAGCAATCCGCGTACGAGCTGACGGCCCATCTGCTCGACTCCGGACACGACCGAATTGCGATCGTCCGCGGCATCGAGGGAATCTCGTCCACCACAGAGCGTTTCGCAGGTTATGCCAGGGCGCTCGCCGACCGGGGAATCGATGTCGACCCTCGGTTGATTCTCGAGGGAAGGTCCAATGTCGAGGTGGCCGAGACGGAGGTACGTCGACTGCTGACGGGTTCGGACCGGCCTTCGGCTCTGGTGTCGATGAACAACTCGATGACCATCGGTTCCCTCAAAGCAGTTCGCGGCCTTGGTTTGTCGATTCCCGACGACCTGGCGTTCGTGTGCTACGACGATTTCGAGTGGTCCGATCTGTTCGAGCCGCGCCTGACGGCCGCCGCGCAGGACGTGCAGACCATCGGCAGAACCGCTGCCGACCTGTTGATCGGTCGAATCGAAGGCCGTGACGACGCGCCGCGATCCATTTCGGTACCGACTACGTTCACCCACCGCAATTCGTGCGGCTGCGCTGCAGCAACACGCTGAAGACCAGCCGCACCCGAAAGAGAGAACAGCCCATGCCGATTGCCAGTCCGGAACAGTACGTCGCCATGTTGGACCGCGCGAAGGAGGGCGGGTTCGCGTACCCGTCGATCAACGTCACCAGCTCACAGACCCTCAACGCGGCGCTGCAGGGATTCGCCGAAGCCGAGAGCGACGGCATCATCCAGGTGTCGGTCGGTACCGCGCTGTACCTGTCCGGCAATGCCGTGCAGAACCGCTTCGCCGGCTCCAAGGCGCTCGCGCAGTACGCCCACGAAGTGGCGCAACACTATTCGATCTCGGTGGCCCTGCACACCGATCACTGCCCCGCAGAGAACCTCGACGATTGGGTGCGCCCACTGCTGTCCGACGCGATCGAACGACGCTCGCGCGGCCTGGCACCGCTGTACCAATCACACATGTGGGACGGCTCCGCCGTGCCGCTCGACGAGAACTTGCGTATCGCACGCGAACTGCTCGATCTGTCGGTGCAGGCCGACACCATTCTCGAGATCGAGGTGGGAGTGATCGGCGGGGAAGAAGACGGGGTGTCTCACGAGATCAACGAGCAGCTGTACTCCACCGTCGACGACGCCCGCGCCACGATCGCCGCGCTCGGTGCAGGCGAGCGTGGTCGATACATGACGGCACTGACTTTCGGCAACGTCCACGGTGTCTACAACCCGGACTCGGTACATCTACGTCCCGAGATTCTCGACGAGATCCAGTCGGTCGTCGGTGCCGAAACCGGAAAGGACAAGCCGTTCGATCTGGTCTTCCACGGTGGATCGGGCTCGAGTGCCGCCGACATCGCGTCGGCAGTGGCGAGCGGGGTGATCAAGATGAACATCGACACCGACACCCAGTACGCGTTCACCAGGTCCATCGCGGGCCACATGATCGGCAAGTACGACCAGGTTCTCAAGATCGACGGCGAGTACGGCAACAAGAAGGCCTACGACCCCCGATCGTGGGGCAAGCCGGCCGAGTCGGCCATGGCAGCCCGCGTGGTCGAGGCAACCCAGATGCTCGGCTCGGTCGGACGCACGATGCGGTGAAGTTTTTCGGCCGAGTATGTAGATATCGGCCGACCGGCTCCGTCCCAGGGGCGAATGCAGAAAGAATGACTGCATCCGACGCTAGGAGACATCATGGCCAAGTACCTCATGCTCAAGCATTACCGCGGGGCCCCCGAGCCTGCCGGCTGGATTCCGATGGACCGGTGGACCCCGGCCGAAGTGCACGACCATATCCAGTTCATGCAAGACTTCGCCGCCGAGCTCGAGAAGACGGGCGAGTTCGTCGACGCGCAGGCCCTGGCCCCCGAGGGAACGTGGGTGCGGTCGGACGGGGCCGGAAAGCCCCCGGTCACCGACGGTCCGTTCGCGGAGACCAAGGACTTGATCGCAGGTTGGATGGTCATCGACGTCGAGTCCTACGACCGCGCACTCGAACTCGCGGGGCAGCTCTCGGCAGCACCCGGTGCCGGTGGTGAGCCGATCGGCGAATGGCTCGAGCTACGTCCGTTCATGGAGGCCCCCGCCACGATCGACGAGTGACGGCACTCGTGGATCCTCACGCGCTGCGGATGCTGACTCCGTCCGTGATCGGCGTCCTCGTCCACCGTGGAGCAGATTTCGCGGCGGCCGAGGACGCCGTCCAGGAGGCGTTGGTGCAGGCGGCCTCGGTGTGGGGAGCGTCGGCAGGGGCGGGTGACGCGCCGTCCGACCCGAAGGGGTGGCTCGTCACCGTGGCGTGGCGCAAATTTCTCGACTCCCAGCGATCGGAGAAGGCTCGACGGGATCGAGAGAACCGGGTTGCGGCCGAGCCGGAACCGGGCAGTGTCCACGGCGTCGACGACACACTGCAGTTGTTCTTCCTCTGCGCGCACCCGGTGCTGACACCCGCAGCAGCGGTAGCGCTGACGTTGCGTGCCGTCGGGGGTCTGACGACGCGGCAGATCGCGCAGGCGTATCTGCTGCCGGAGAAAACCATGGCCCAGCGCATCAGCCGAGCCAAACGGGCGGTGCGTGACGTCCGTTTCGACGCTCCGGGTGACCTCTCGACGGTTCGGCGGGTGCTGTACCTGGTGTTCAACGAGGGGTATACCGGCGACGTCGATCTCGCGGCCGAGGCGATCAGGTTGACGAGGCAGCTCGCGACCCTGTCCGACGACGCGGAGACCGCTGGACTGTTGGCGTTGATGGTGTTGCACCACGCCCGGCGCGCTGCGAGAACCGGATCCGACGGCCGGCTGATTCCCTTGGCCGAGCAGGATCGGTCGAGCTGGGACACCGTCTCGATAGCCGAGGGAATTCGAATTCTGCAGGCGGCGCTCGCTCGGGATCGGCTGGGCGAGTTCCAGATACAAGCCGCCATTGCCGCCCTGCATGCCGATGCGCAACGGGTCGAGGACACGGACTGGGTACAGATCGTCGAGTGGTACGACGAGTTGCTCGCGATCACCGACAGTCCGGTAGTACGGCTCAACAGAGCTGTCGCGGTGGGGGAAGCGGACGGCCCGGCCGCCGGACTCGCGGCGCTCGCCGCCGTCGATTCCGCAGTACCGCGGTACCACGCGGTGGCTGCGCATCTGCACGAGAAGGCCGGCGATCTCCGGTTGGCGGCCGAGCTGTTCGTGCGTGCGGCCGAGTCGGCGTCCTCGGTGGCCGAGCGGCATCATCTGACGCTGCGCGCCACTCGAATTCGTACCGCAGGTTCGTAGAGATACCGGGAAACAGCGAACGGACCGGGCGGTTTTGTAATCGGATCGTTAGCGGTCGAAAGCGGAATTCGTGCAACCCTCGTATGGTGCTGATGTTGCCTGTGGGACAGATGAGAAAGAAGCTGACGCGATCCACCGCGGTGGTGACGGCGGCCGTACTGGCGTCGATAGTGTTGGCCGGAAACGCGGCGCAGGCGCTGCCGGGCACTACCGGATCGGCCGATGCGGCAGTCGGGGCCGTCGGAATCCACCAGGTGTCGGCAACGCGCGCGGTGCTGAACGTGTTCTCTCCGTCCATGAATCGGGTCATCTCCAACGAGGTGCTGCACTCGCCCGGAGGTGGTCCCGCGCCCACGCTGGTTCTGCTCAACGGTGCCCTCGGCAACGAGGACGGGGTCGGCTGGCTCAACAACTCCGGCGTCGAACAGTTCTTCCTCGACAAGAACGTCACCGTCGTCGCACCGATCGGCGGTCGGTTCAGCTTCTACACCGATTGGCTGACAACCGATCCGGTGCTGGGGATCAACCTCTGGCAGACCTATCTGAGCCGTGAACTACCCGCGGCCGTGGACGCTGCTTACGGCTCGACGGGCAAGCGCGGCGTCGCGGGCCTGTCGATGAGCGGTGGCCCGGCGTTGGATCTGGCGATCCAGGCTCCCGACGTGTTCGACGCGGCCGCGTCGTTCAGCGGATGCCCGGCACCGTCCAATCCGCTTGCCACCGCAGGCATCTCGGCCATGATCGCCGGCGGACTCAACAACCCGTTCAACATGTGGGGGTTGCCGGGAAGTCAGGGATGGCGAGACCACGACCCGTCGCTCAATGTCGAACGACTTCGTGGAACGGCGGTGTACGTGAGCTCGTCACGCGGTGCGCCCGGCGCCGTGGATCGCATTCCCGACGGTGCCGTTCCGCCGTTCGGCGGCATGGCGGTCGAAGCGATGGTCAACTACTGCACGTCCATCTTCGTCGACGCCCTGCGTCGGGCCGACGTTCCGGCGACGGTATCCATGCGCGACGAAGGTGCGCATACCTGGCCGCTGTTCGAGGACCAGTTGCGAGAGGCCTGGTTCACCACACTGGCTCCGGCTCTGGGAACCAGCTGATTGCGCCGACGCGCTCGTGGGTAAGTGTCGATGGACAGACCACCGACGAAGGGATCACCGGAACATGTCGAAGGACGATTTGCACAAGGGCGACAAGGTCGAATGGCAGACCCACGGAACTACCACCGAGGGAACGGTGCAGGAGAAGATCACCTCCGAGACCGAAGCCGCCGGCCGCAAGGTCAAAGCCTCGAAAGACGACCCGCAGTACCGCGTCGAAAGTGACAAGTCCGGAAAGGACGCAGTGCACAAGCCCGAATCGCTCGACAAGAAGGACTGATCTCGCTCCGTAAGCTTCTCGAAAGTTGCTCCTGCTGACGATCTGTACCCTCGGCTGGGACGGATCGTCACTTTGGAGGCAACGATGGGGACGACCCCGATGCGGATTGTTCGTGCACGTTCGCGTCTCGGTCGGTGGGGTAGCGGTTGCCGCACGGGGAGGGCTCTTGTCGCTACGGGGACGCTGGCGACCGTGTCCGTACTCGTCGTGGGCTGCGGCGTGTTCTCCGGGGACTCGACCACGGACGCGGACACACCGTCTGCAGTGACCTTCACCGGGCAGTTCGAGTCTCCCGACAAGCTCTGCCTCGATGGAAGTGACACCGACACCGTCCGTCTCGCGACGTGCAACGGAACGCCGGCGCAGCAAGTAGTCGCCGAGGCCGACGGCACGGTTCGGTCGCAATCGCAGTGTCTGGTGCCGAAGAACAGCGAGACCGCAGCCGGTGTACCTGTTGTCCTCGGTAGTTGCGACGACAGTGCGGTCGCCAGTTGGACCGCGGGCGAATCCGGTGCGATCGCTCTGACGGGCACCGGCCTCTGTCTTGCGGACGACGCACGGCAGACCTCTCGGCGTGTGGCCGTGCTGGCCGAATGCGACGGCTCGTCGGTGCAGACGTGGACACCGGTAGCGGCCGCAGAACCGACCGCCGACAACCCCGGCGGAATTGCTGCACCCACCGGGGATCTGCCCGGCTGGAAGCAGATATTCGTCGACGAGTTCACCGCCCCGTCCGCCACCGGCAGTTGGTCCAATCAGTGCGACCCCTCGAAGGTCGTCTACACCGGAGCCGAGGGCCAGCGGTGGCGCACGTATCCGTCGTGCTATCCCGACACCTACGACAAACGCCCGTATCGGCCCGATGCAGTGCTGTCCACTGTCGACGGCGCGCTGCAGTACCACCTCGGTCAGGTCGACGGCGTTCCAGCCGGAGCGAGTATCTCTCCACTGATCGGTGCCGACCAGTATCAGACGTACGGAAGATATTCGGCGCGTCTGAAAGTCGATTCACCGGATCTGTCCGAGTACTACGCGGCATGGTTGCTCTGGCCGCAATCCGAGAACTGGCCGTACGACGGCGAGTTCGATTTCCCGGAAGGTGCGCTGTCGGGCAACGTCGGTGGGTTCCATCATTTCTCGGGCGAAGGCTCGTGCGCCGACGGGTGCAAAACGCCCGCCCTCGACATCGGCGCGCAGTTCACCGACTGGCACACCTACACCATGGAGTGGTCACCGGGAAGGATCCGGTACCTCCTCGACGACACGGTCGTGTTGGACTCCACCGACTTCGTGCCGTCCACACCGATGCGATGGGAGCTGCAGACCGAAACCAAGGGAGACGGCAACAGCGAGGGCAATCTGATCCTGGACTGGGTCTCGGTCTACTCCTGGAACGGCTGATACGCAGCCCGCGCCGAGCGCTCGGCACCCCAACTGCGTTCGATGTAACCGACGATCGTGTCGATGTCCGCGTTCGGAATCTTCTCCGGCTCACCCTTTTCCAACGGATCCGTGTGGAAGATGTACAGGCGAGACGCGAACTGCTCGAACGGTAGCGAGCCTTCGCCCGCGCGTTCGCCGTTCCCTGCCGTTCCGACGACGACTCCGTCACCCCAATCCTGCCCACTGTCGTTGTTGGGATTGAAGAAGTAGACCCGCATGACGCCGTCGGGATCGGGGGCAACACGCAGAATGGCGATGGCGTGCCACCCCACATACCGTGCAGCGCTGTCGGTTACGGCCACCCCGGCGGGTTGCGGGTGGATCAGCGGCTGATGGCCGTTGTACTCGGGGTGATAAGCGGCATGGAACTGCCGCAGGAAACCATCCAGATCGACCAGATTTCCGGTCGCGACGTCCACGTCGATATGGAATTCGCGGGCCGACCACCACCCGTGGAATTCGGGATTGACCCAGCGATGCGGATCGCCCGGTCTGTCGGCGCAGCGTCGGACCATCTCGGCGTAGATCCGGTCCAGGTGCGGAACCAGAATGAGCGATGCCGGGTCCAGATCGACCGGATCCGAGGTCGCGACACCACTTTCGCTGTCGACGGACGAGATCGACTGGCCCTCGAAGTGCATGACGATCTCTTCGTCTCGTGCCGCCCACACCACCATCTGCAGCAGGTAGTCGGGATCGTTGTAGGCCCACATCGACAGCGCGCGCGCCGACTGACACGTGGGATTGTCGCCCTGGCCGACACCGAGCGGTTGTCCGAGCATGGAGAGCAACCCACCGAGCAATCGCGACTCCGGTGCCGGAACCGGACCGAAAGTGGTGATCAAGCGTTCTCGCACTGCGGGCGCGAGGGTCAGCGATAGCTGACGCCACAGGGACGGCACGATCGGCGGCTGATGCAGGATTCCGCGGTCGAGGAGCAGTGCCAATCCGTAGAGACTTTGCGCCGTCTCGGGATACACGGTTTCTTCGATCAGACGGTGGACCAATTCCGGGTAGCGAGTGAGGCACGTACGCCCGGTGTCGGACAGCCCCAAGGCCTCGGGCAGGACATACGAGTAGTGGTCGACGAGATACTGCGTGAGTGTGGCGTGGTACGGCGAAACGAGACCGGTGTCGTGCATCGCCCGTGCGAAACCGCGGGCCTCGAACTGCAGTGCCTCGACGTCCATGGCCTCGAGCCGGTTGCGGTAGACCTCCACGCCCGGGTCCTCGCGGCATGCGTCCGTGGTGCCGAACAACGCCGTGGTCAACCGATCGAGTCCCTGACCGGACGTGCCGAGATCGACGGTCGGGTCGTCGCGATAGATCGCAATGCGCGTGACCATGGACTTGATGGTGTCGACCTGGATCGGACGCTGACGCAGAATCCGCCAGATCTCCTCGAGCAACTCGTCCAGCACACTGTCGTAACCGATCTCCCCGGCAACGTAGCCGAAGAGATCGCGGATCAGGTGTGCTGTCCGCCCCGAACGGACTCGCTCCGATTCCGAGGGCGGGGTGAACAACACCTCGAGGTTCAACGCGAGTACCTGGGAGAGGAAGCGTCGCGCATCGTCGGCGGTGACTGCGGGATGCTCGTACTCACCGGCGACGATCGCGACCATCCGCAACTCGCTGGCTGCTTCGAGAACCACGGTGTCGTCGTTGCCACTGCGCAGGCTCGGACCCACGAACGCGGGAACGAGAATGTCCGGCTGCGCCCAGTCAGTACCGGCGAACAGCCCGGCGTTCTCCAGCACCGCGGCGCGTTCGCGTACCGCGCCACAACCGCCGGGCTGCAACAACACTCGGTGAACAGAATCCAGAACCCGTCGCACCTTGGTGCTCTTGCTGAACTCCGGTGCGGCGGCCAGCGCGTCGACGGCGTGATCGAGTTGCGCCAGCCGCGACACCAGAGCCTTGTCGATCGGTGCAGCGTCGTTCATCGTCTGCGTCGTGGGTTCGTGGTCGTTGCCGAGTTGCTGCTTCACACGTAGAAGTCCAGTTCTTCCTGTTGCTTGAGCAGGTCGCGCATCCGGTACGGATCATCGCCGAAGAAGTACAGCAAGCCCCAGTGGGTACCGAAAGCCGTTCTCTTGGTGACGGTTTCCTCGACCGGTGCCGACAGGTCGTTGGTCTCGTAGTAGTCGTCGTCGGCGGTCGCGTCGGGGATGACGAGATCGCTCACGACGCGTCGCCGTGGGTACACCCCGAAGCAACCCGCGTGACCGGTGGCATCGACCACCTCGCGCGGGAAGAAGGCGTCGATTTCTTCTTCGGTGGTCTTCGGGTCGAAGGCGAGAGCCAGGCCCTGGTACGCGTTGAAGCCGTACGCCCGCTCGAGGAGCTCGAACACCTTGAAACCTGGTGGACGATAGGCGACTTCGCCGAAGTACATTTCTCCGTCGCTGGTGACGAAGTACTCCGGATGAATGAACCCGAACTCGATGTCGAACGCCTTGATGAGCTTCTCGATCTGCACCGTGATCTGCTCGCGATACTTCTCGAGTTCCGGCGTCGCGGGAACGAAGACGGAGTATCCGAGCGTTACGTACTCGGAGATGTTGAGGAACTTGATCTTTCCGTTGTGGATCCACGCCT
Organism: Rhodococcus sp. 06-221-2; assembly: GCF_002258365.1. Lineage (NCBI taxonomy): Bacteria > Bacillati > Actinomycetota > Actinomycetes > Mycobacteriales > Nocardiaceae > Rhodococcus > Rhodococcus sp. 06-221-2. The sequence goes on along the minus strand of NZ_NOYJ01000035.1, from coordinate 44,062 downwards.
CGACGGCGAACTCCCAGCCGTCGAGATGCGACTCCATCAGTACCGGGAACTCCTCGTCCGGGATGGAGTCGACTTCGTCGGGAGTCCGAATGACGCGGTGGCCCAGGCATCCTGCCTTGTCGAAGGCCTTGAGGTGGATGGGGTCGTTCGGGTCACCGTCGAGTTTGAGCAGCGTCTGGTTCACCCGGCGCAGAAAGCGGATAACGTCCTCACGATCGTGCGCTTCCTCGAAGATGCCGACACGAATGCCACCGAGCTGTGCACGGCGCTTCATCAGCGCTTTGTCTCGGAGCAGCATCGCCTGGCCGAACAACCTCGGATTGCCCAGCAGTACGGAGTTGATGGCCCCGGCCCACTCGACTGTCTCCTCGTACAGCGGTATCGCTACATCGACGCCTTTGTCTCGGAGAGTCTCCGCGATCTCGAGGGACCTGTCGTTGAGTCGCTCGAAGTTCCACGGTAGGTACGGAATGTCATGCTCGGTGCAGTACGCCTCGGCCCACTCGGGCGCGACGACGACGTAGCGTCGATCGAACGCGTCCAGGGCTTCCACTGCGGCCAAACTCCAGCCCAGCAGCGCTACGAAGCCTTTGTTCGGGTCTTTCTCCAGCCTCTGTGGCCGATCCATGAAGTTCCTTTCCCTTGTGATGCGCGGTCGAGGTCCTTCGCTCCACCGTACAGAGGGTGTTCGGTGCCGCTTTCCGGACCCGGTGCTCGGGAAGCCGCGATGCTGTGCGCACCGTCCCTCGAATTGTCGCGCCGGATCCTGCACGGGGCTGGCGATGCGCTCGTTTGCCAGCGAAATGATCGGTATGACGTCGTAAAAAGTCCAGATGCACGATTTGCTCGACAATTCGATTCGCGTGAATAGATTTTCGATTCGGAGCAACTAGTTTAATATTTAATCTCTAATTCGTACCGGTCGTATTTCTTTCAATTATGCCTCTGACCAGGCGTTTAAGGGTGAATGCGAATTCACTGCGCAATGTCTGAATCATCCCTATGATTCGAGATGCCGGCAATCAGTTGTATTTATCCGCCGTGTATCCAATGCGATGTTCGGTCTCTCGAAGGATGAAACCATGACTGTTTCGGGCCGTGCTGTTCTGAAGCGTTCCTTGGTGACGCTCGGAACCACCGTATTACTTTCGGCTTTCGTAGTTCACGTGCCACAGGCCGCGGCCGCCACCTCGGGACAGATCAAGACGCCCGCAGGGTTCTGCCTGGACAACAAGGGCGGCCTCACCGGACAGAACAATCCCGTCCAGATCTGGGATTGCAACGGTACCGGCGCGCAGACGTGGACCGGTACCGAGGACGCCACGATTCGAGTGCAGGGCCGATGCTTGTCGCCGGCATCGGGCTACGCGGCGGCCGGCGTCTCGTTGACGACGTGGGCGTGCAACGGCAAGCCCGCGCAGCAATGGTCGATCCGTGGGGACGGCTCGATCTCGTTGCTGCAGAAGACCGGCCTGTGCATTCAGAATTCGCGTGAGGTCAACGGAAACCGACCGGTGTTGGCGAAATGCAACGGGTCTGCTGCTCAGAAGTGGATCACCGCGACCACGCCGTTTCCGACGACACCGCCCACGACGACCACACCGCCCGCGACGCCACCGACCACTCCGTCCACCACGCCCAGCGGGGTAGCCGCTCCGGTGGGCGACCTACCCGGGTGGAAGCAGATCTTCGTCGACGACTTCGCGAAGCCTTCCGCCGTCGGCAGTTGGGCCAACGACTGCGATCCCACCAAGATCGTCTACGTCGGTGCTCAGAATCAGCAGTGGCGTACGTACCCCAAGTGCTACAAGGACACCTATCAGAAGCGCCCGTACCGAGCGGACGCCGTGCTGTCCACGCACGACGGCCTGCTCGATTACGGATTGCACAATGTCGACGGTGTCCCGGCAGGGGCCAGCGTCTCGCCGGTGATCAACGCGGCAGGGCAGAACCAGACGTACGGAAGATACACAGCGCGATTCAAGGTCGATTCGGCAACTCTGGCCGAGTACTACGTTGCATGGTTGCTGTGGCCGCAGTCCGAAAGATGGCCTGCGGACGGCGAAATGGACTTTCCCGAAGGAAGTCTCGCGGGGCAGGTCGGCGGATTCCATCACTACTCGGGTGCCGGTTCGTGCGTCGGCGGCTGCCAGGACGTCGCCCAGAACATCGGCGCGAACTTCACCGATTGGCACACGTACACCATCGAATGGTCCCCGGGCCGCGTTCGCTACATCCTCGACGACACCGTGGTTCTGGACAGCACCAAGTGGGTTCCCTCGGGTCCGATGCGCTGGGAACTGCAGACCGAGACCAACGGCACCGGAAACAGCAACGGGCATCTGTTGCTGGACTGGGTTTCGGTGTACAGCTGGACGGGATAGCCGAGGAGGTACCGGGACGACCCGTACGTTCGATGTGCCTGATCTAGGGTCGACGGGTGAGTGCGCAGCAGACCGAATGGCAGGTTCCCGCAGTGTGGTGGCGCCGCGGCGAGGCGTTTCACGGGCGCTCACCACAACCGAGAACCAGCGCTCGTGCGGCCACGCGAGCTCTCGTTGCCAAAGCTGCCGCCATCGACGATCTGCTCAGCCGAACGGCTGAACGGTTCAGCGAAACTGTCGACCACCCCGAGTCGGTGTCCCAGTACGCCGCGGCGGCGCACGCATTCGTCGACGGGCTCGGGTCGGGTGCCGATGTGACCCCGTCAGGCGCAGCTGTGACCCTGACGGTGGTCACCGACCAGCCCGAGCACACTATGCGAGTCCCGTTCGTGGAGTTCGTCATCGGTCGATTCGGTGCGACCTTCGCCGCCGAGATGCTCGCCGAGGCCGTACGTGTGGAGTTGGTTACCCGGGAGCTCGTGCCGGATCGATCTCGCGCCCGGCACTCGCTGGGCGAGCGAGATCCCGACGACCTTCGCAACGTCGCGTTCGGCGCCGCAGCAAGCAGGGTCCGGACTGCATTGGCAGCCCTGCCCGACGGGGACTACACGGCCGCGGTGGACAGGCTCGCGTCGTTTCGCGGGGTGCATATCGGGTGCAATATCTTGACTTCGTTCCTCTTTCCGACCCAACAACACTGGGTTGCAGCAGACATCGAGCGGGCGACCACCGTCCACCGCTTCTACCGGGGCTATTGCTACTACCTGCTGGCCAGCGTCGACTCGGTCGAGTCCATCGACAAGGTTCTCGCCCTCGAGGAAACGCGAGATCACGCACTCTGGTCCACCGGGATGAGCATGAACTTCGTCTATGCGCTGTGCGCTAATATCGGGCCGGGCGTCGAGCCTTTCGTTGCCGAGCTCTTCGAGGGCAATCTGTCTGCGCAGCACAAGAAATGGTGTGCCGGGATACTGAGCGAGATCGACACCGACTCGGGGTTCGAGCACCTACTTGCCCGGTTGGGCAGCAAGTACGCAGAGCCCGCCATGATCGATGCAATAGGTCGATCTCCCGAGCGGGCCGCACGGTTACTGCCCGGCGCATCGGGTCCGGAGGCCGAGCGGCTGCGCCGGGATCTCGAGCGAGTCCACCCGGAGTTGACGAAATCCGAGCACGTGGCTGTCCCGACTCTCGATCCAGCGGATGTGCCCGCGCTGCTCCGTGATCCGCCGTGGCTCGACCGGGCCGACCTTGCCGATCGGGATGACAATCGGGTAATTCGGCTCGATCATCCCCGATCGCCGCCGCGTATCGTCTGGCGCGTCGACGAGCAACGCCAGTGGGTCGAAGCCGTCGATGGTTACGTGCCCTATCTGGGGCGCCGAGACTGGCCGGAGGTGGTCGCCGCCTTCGGTAGAGGTGCCGGTTACTGGTCGATGCACGAACTCGCGTATGCCCCGGAGCGTCTGTTACGCCCGGTTCTGGCGTACGCCCCCACACCGCGTTACGGGTATCGAGACGTGAGCGCCCTTCGGCGCCTGCTGGCCCGATTCGAGGAGGATGCACTCGACTTCGTGCTTCGGGCCGTCCTCGCCGCGCCGGCCGGGCAAGCGCAGGTTCTGCTCCCCATCGTCGGTGAGATCGTGACAGCGACAATGCTCGAATGGTTACACAAGAAGTCTTTCAGGCCGGTGGCATTCGAGTGGTTCGATCGCCATATCAACACTGCAGTAATTGATCTCGTTCCCCTCGCTCTCGGCCACCTCGGGCCGAAACGGACGCTCGCCGAACAAGCATTGCGCACTCTGGCGCGGCGGGGGCATCGTGACGCCGTGGTCACCGCAGCTCGGTCGTACGGAGAGTCTGCCGGCGCAGCGGTAGAGGGCATCGTCGACGCAGATCCTCTGTTCGCGCTGCCGCGACACATTCCGCAGATCCCCGACTGGCTCGACCCGGTGTTGCTTCCGCCGTTGACTTCACGGGGAGAAGGCGCTCGGCTTCCGGGCGACGCGGTACGCCATATCTGCACGATGCTCGCCCTGTCTCGTATGGACGAGGTGTACGCCGGAGTCGATATCGTTCGAGAACTCGTCGATCGGCGTGGGCTGGTCGATCTCGTCTGGGACGTGTTCGAGAGATGGTCGCGGGCCGGCTTCCCGGAGGCGCAGAGCTGGGCTCTCGACGCGCTCGGGACGGTGGGCGACGACGATACGGCGCGGCGGCTGACTCCGTTGATCAAGACCTGGCCGCTGCAGTCCGGGCACCGACGTGCCGCGATGGGGCTCGATGCCCTCGCCTCGATCGGCACCGACGCAGCGCTCGGCCACCTGTGGTCGATCTCCCAGGGGCTGCGGTTTCCTGCGCTTCGGGCCAAGGCCGACAACTTGATTCATCGAATTGCCGACGAGCTCGGTCTGACTCCGCTCGAACTTGCCGATCGACTGGTGCCGAACCTGGGGCTGGACGAGGACGGAACGACGACCTTCGATTACGGGGATCGAACGTTCGTGCTCAGGTTCGATCACGCATTACGAATCGTGGTCGAAGACAGTGACGGTAGACCCCGCGACCGCGTGCCTCGGCCCGGTCGTGGCGATTCCGACAGCGCGCGTGAGGAATACCGTCGGTACACCGAACTCCGGAAAGATCTCGACGGCGTGCGCGCTGAACTCATTTCTCGTTTCGAAAAGGCAATGGTGAACCAGCGGCGTTGGACGATGGCACAGGTTCGGGCGCATCTCGTCGGTCATCCGTTGACCTGGCAACTCTGCGGGCGTCTGGTGTGGTCGACAACGAACGGTCGCTGTTTCCGATTCTCCGAGTTGCGCGTCCCTGTCGGTGCCGACGGTCGCGATGTCGAGGTTCGGGACGAGGATCCGGTTGTCGTGGCGCACCCGGCAACGATGGACACTGTGCTCGGCAGCTGGGAGTTCATGCCGGAGCAGCCCTTCGCGCAGGTTCGACGCGAGGTGTTCCGTGCGGATGTCGCATCTGCGATGTCCGCACTCGAAGGACGAAAGACCACTACCGAACAACTGCTCGCGCTGAGCCGAAGGGGGTGGAGACGAGAGGACCCACAGGACAAGGGCGCACAGATCGCACTGAACAAGCCGTTGGACGATCGCACGACGGCAGTGATCATGGCGTTTCCCGGCTTCAACGTGTCGAGCCCGGCCCTGTGGGCGGAGCAGAAGATCGTCCATGTCTTTCACACCGGCGCGGAATTGTCGGTGATCATGGCATCGGAACTCTTGCGAGATCTGTCGACCATCCACACCGAGACCATCCGCGGTGACGAGCCGGACCTTCAGGGGGAGCCGTGACAACTTCCCTTCGTTGTACAGACGCGCGGTCTCGAGGGACGATCGTGCAAACGGGTGCGGTGTGCGCCTGTGACGAACGAGGAGTGCGAATGACGGTCGACAAAACCGGTGTCGAGGTCGAGATCGACCAGCAGGCGGACAGGTTCACGATTTCGGTCGAGGGCACGCAGGTCGGCTTCACCGAGTTCGCCGACGACGAGCAGGGCAGGCGCGTCTTCTTCCACACCGAAGTGGATGCGGCCTACGGCGGACGTGGTCTGGCCACGATCGTCGTTCGGCACGCGCTCGACGCGACGCGTTCCGAGAACAAGCACGCCGTTCCGATCTGTCCGTTGGTGGCCGCGTTCGTCGGCGAACATCACGAGTACGACGACATGGTCGAGCCCGTCACGGACGATATTCGGCAGTGGCTGGCCGACCAGCAGGGATGATTCGTCGACCGATCGCCGGCCACGTGGGACGATCTGCAGCATGACCGATCCCGGACACCGCCCCGGCGGCACCCATCTCTATCGTCGGTTGGTCACCCGGTCCGACGGCCCCTTGTCGCCCGTTCGGGCGGCCAGGAGGCTCTCGGCGTACATCTACGGCAACATCCTGGTCCTCGCCGCGGTTGCCGCCTCCACGCCGAGTTCCATCGGGCACGGGACGGCGGCCGTTCTCGTAGCGGCCACTGCGGCAACGACTTTTCTCGCGCATGTGTTCGCAGATTTCGTCGCCGGGAGCCAGATACCGGAGGCGCACGGTGATGCAACAGACGAACAGCGCACATTCGAGGCCATCGAGGAATTCCGGGATGCAGTCCCCATTCTGAGCTCCGGGACGTTTCCGGCGGCGATGCTGGCTCTCGGGTGGCTGTCGGTGCTTCCGGCGCAATGGGCCGAACTGCTGGCCGGTGCGGTGATCGTCGTACGAATCGCCACCATACCGATTGTCACGGAACGAATTCGCGGGAACCGTCCGACGTTTCGGGCCCTGGTGATCGGGCTCGCCACTGCCGTCGTCGCGGCGCTCATCGTGCTGGCGAAAGTCTTCTTGGGCCACTAGCTGCCCCTCGTGGACGGATCAACCGCCGAACTCTGCGTGCAGCTCCGGCAGAAACCCTGCGAGATGGTTCATCTCCTGTCCGCAGTGCAGCAGCAGATCTCGGGCGAGGTCGAGTCCGAGAACGAGGTCGCCCGGATCCACGGACGCACCCCGGCGAACTGCGCACACGGCCTGCTTCGGATCGGGAACGTGCAATCCCCGTTGGTTCAGATAGAACCGGCTGCGCATCTCGGCACCGCCCTGCACCGGCCGAACCTGATGGGCGAGCCAGCCCAGATCCACCGGTGCGATGGAACTTCCCACTCGGCCGAAGACGACCGTTTGGTCTGCGGGAATGTCGAAACCGTGCGCAACAGGGTCACGGAAGCCGATACCCAGCTGCTGAAGCTTCGGGCCGACGTACTCGTCGACGAACGATGTGTTGCCGATGTACTTCGCCCTGTCCGGTATCGCGTGGGCCGTCCGGTCCTCGGCGAGCGCGGCGTGGAGGTGGGCATCGGGGTGCCACAGTTTGTAGCGGGCCGCCTCGGCGGAATGCCAACCAAACCACCAATCCCACATCGCTGCCGTGACCCGGGGCATCGCGGTGTGCACCGCCACGAACGTCATGCCGTCGGCGCGTCGTCCGTAGCCGGTTTCGATCGCCGAATATCCCGTCGGCGCGAGATCGGTTGTGATGGAATCGAAGTGCGGGACCCACTCGGGCGCTATCGGCGGCCCCCCGACTGCGTCGGTCACGACGGCCGGTGCCGGTGTCGTCCGTGCGGCGAAGAAATGGGCATAGGGCCGTCCTCGGTCGATGTCGCGGTAGCCCTGGTACCGCTCGCCGCAGTCTTCACTCGAACCGGTGCCGGGAGTTGCGACCGCTCGTGCCGCGGGGCCGAACACAGCCGTGGCTGCAGCCGCGGCGGCACCCACCATCATTCGTCGTCTCGACGGGCCGCGGCTCATCGGGCGGGGTTCCTCAACATCGGTTGAGACTATGACGTGACTTCGGCAACTGTCAATGGTGGGGCACTAGACTCCGTGCTATGAGTCCTGCCCGTCCCAAGGACGACGAGTCGAGAGTGCGTCGGCGCGACGAAATCGCCGCGGCAGCAATCGAAGTGTTGGCAACGCAAGGTTTTCGCGGCTTGACGCACCGGGCGGTCGACGCTGCAGCAGGATTGAGCCCCGGGTCGGTCAACTACCACGCGCCCACTCGCGGACGACTGTTGCACCTGGCGCTCGAGCTGTTGTTCGCCCGCGACTACGACACTGCCGGCGCGACCTTCGGTGGTCTGGTCGATGTCAAACCACTCACCGTGGACATCGTCGTGAACCGCATCATCGACTTCATCGAGGCGATGACCACCGGAGAAGCAACGAAAAGAGTGATCGCGCGCAGCATCCTGCTCGGTGAAGCGCAACATGATCGGGAAATCCGCGATCTGTTCGACTCTCAGCGGGCCGCGTTCGTCGCGTACACCCAGTGGATAGTCGCGTCGTTGGAATCCGAAGACCCCCAGGGGGATGCGGAGATGCTCGTGGTCATGATCGAGGGTCTCGTGGGGAGGCAGGTGCTGATCGGATCGCGGCTGCCACGTCCCGTCGTCGACCGAATGCTGCGCACGATCGTCGGCGCATCCCCGATGGTCACCGATTAGCCGATCAGCCACCGATCAGCCGAGCAACGAGTTCCGTTCGGTGTGGGTGAACGTGAAGATCGTTGCACCGAAGCTGATGAGCGCAGTGAGCAGTAGCACCTGCGGCCCGGTGATCACGACGCCGATGAACGCACCGACAGCACCTCCCGCCGCGAAGGAGCCCAGAAGCGTTGCGTAGCAGAGCCAGTCGTAGTGTGTTCCGCCGCCGAAGAGGTGACGCTCGATTCCCTGGCCGAGCTTGACCACCGTTCCGGTGACGTAACTGAGCGGGATGTACGTCTCCTCCTTCTTCGTGAACGCGGTGTTCAACGCGCCCAGCGCGAAGGCGACGAGGAGGATCGGGTAGAAGTTCACGTTTGCCGACGACCACCCGGAGACAGCGATGTCGATCAGACCCGCAGCTCCCAGCGCAACGGTGGTCAACACCGTCGCTCCATGGGGGTGGTTGGACCAATAGCGGCGCCGACAGATCGACGAGACGATCACGCCGCCGAGAAACGCCGCCATGAGTGCCAATGCGGCCCAGGGTGATGCTCCAGGTGCCACCTCCTTGCCCTCCGGATGGCCGAAGTGTCCGACGACGGCTCGTTCGGTGTTGCCGGTCATGAATGTCACGAAGTAGCCGGCGGAATGCAGGAACGCGACCGCACCCACCATGCCTGCCAGTCCGGACAGGATCCAGGACAGACGAGCTTCGGCGCCGACGGCTGTTTCGCGGCTGATCGCCAAGGGGGAAGTCATGACTCGATTCTCCGGGCGTGAGCCGCGGCGGCAAATCTTTGAGTCATCGGTCACACAGAGGCAGTCGGGTGGGTGCTCGCCACCATCCCGCGGTGCATCACCCGGTTGCCGACCACCCCGCTGTGATCGGCGCGGTGCATCACACACCTGTTGTCCCACATCACCATGTCGTCGGGGGACCAGTTGTGCCGCAGCAGGTTGTCCTCCCTCGTGGAATGCTCCACGAGGTAGCGAACGGTGTCTCGTGCTTCGTCTTCGGTCAGTCCGCTGATCGCGACACAGCGAGCGGGCGCGGACAGCGACAGCGCGGTGCGTCCCGATATCGGGTGAACGGCGAAGAGTGGATGGTCGGCGGAAGAATCGGAATCCGACGCCACGCCGGTCACTCGGTGCGTCACCGTGCGCCCGGCCAAATGCTCCTTCACTTCCGCTGGAAGCGTCTCGTATGCGGCGTATTGGTCGCTGAACAACGTACTGCCTCCGGCCGCGGGAACTTCGACCGCGCGTAACGCGGTGTAGGCGGGAGGATTCGGAATGTAGGTGGTGTCGACGTGGAACGTGGACTTCGGCGGCGTGGAACGGCCGACGTTGCTGATGACGTTCAGATCCGGACAGTCGGGAACAGGCGTCTCGCCTTCGGTGAACATCAACTCTCCGAACCGGCGCAGGAACGCCAGGAAGCGCTGATCGTCGACGGGCTGGTTCGGCAGGATCAACACCCCGTGTTCGGCGAGGAGCTCTCGAAGTTGCTCTATTGAAACCGATTCCAAGTTCAGATCGGCCATCTCGGTTCCCAACGTCATGACGACGACTCCTTCACCGGCAGTTCTTCGAGCGCGAATGCGAACAATTCTTCGACGGTGATGCCCGCGGCTGCGGCCATCACCGCCAACACGCTGGACGGCGAATAGGAGCAGTAGAGGCTGGCTTCGAGAAACCACGGCTCGCCGTCCGGGTCGATGCGAAAGTCGAACAGGCCGTAGTGTCGACATCCCAGTGCGACATGACTCGATCGTGCTGCTGCCCAGACTTTTTCGGTGATCGGATCCGAGACGTCGACCGTCCACGCTCTGGTCTGCTCTTTCGCGACCAGGTAGAGATCGCCGTCGGATGTGCGATTCAACTTGTCCGCACTACTGCGGACGGAGTCGACGGCGTACTCTTCGAGGGGCAAGCACACGAGTTCGCCGTCTCGGACGATGATCCCGCACCGAACTTCACGACCCAGTGGAACGTACGTCTCCACCAGTGCAGCAGGCGAATACGTCAGAGCCTCTCGAATCGCGGGTGCCAGCCCGTCGGAACCGTGGACCAGCGAGACACCCATCGAGTTGTCCGAATCCACGGGCTTGACCACGACAGGCAGGGCGAGGTCCATCACGTCGTCGGCGGATCGGACGACCACGCCGTCGGGAACACGCACGCCGGCCGCCGCGACGACTGCGCGGGCGCGGGCCTTGTTCGCCGTCAACGCCATCAGGTCCGGACCGTTGCCGGGGTAGGGCACGCCCAGTAGATCGAACAGGCTGCGGTACGTCGTCATACCCGGCATGCAGAACATCTGCGGAACCATGACGTCGAAGTCTCGCACCGCGATGTGCTCCACCGCCTGTGCCAACGGCATCTGCTGCGCCGCAGCGATACTCGAATCCTCGAGATCGGTGGGGAAACTCCAGAGGCCGCCGGGAGAGACGAACGCGATCTCGAAACCGTACGCGGGGTCGTTACCGAGGGCACCCAGGAAGCCGCCGGCGTAGACCCGAGAGAGATCACTGTGAAAGCGGTCCACCGAGGACCCGACGAGCACCACGACCGACAACGTCATCAGTCGCCTCCGTTTTCCACGAGTTTGCCGATGTTGAAATCGATTCGGGACCAGCCACGCCGCTCGCGGAGGTTCCGGATCAGCAACGACGGAATCTGAAGATGATGTACCAACAGATACGGCAGGGGATCCCAACCGGTGAGGATGGCGTCCTTGCCTCGAAAGATGGTGCGGAGCCGTGATACTCGATCACCCTCGGTGATCAGACGCCACAGCTCGTGGTAGATCCAGTACGTCGGCCGGGCCGTCGCACGCGGCACGATCTCGGCATGCCCGTCGTCGAGGTACGCGGCAGCCAGGTCGGGGTGGTCGTAGAACATCGTGATGGCCGAGTGGGTGCGCGGGTTGCATTCGATGGCGTAGATCCGTCCGTCGGCGGCGGACTCGATGAAGTCGAACGAAAGCTGCCCGGTGGTGTCGAGCGAGGAGACGAATGTCTCTACCCAGCGCAGGATTTCGGGCTTGTCCACCATCTCGTAGTTCACCTGGAAGGCGGACGACACGCAGCAGCCGTACACCTGCAGGCGACCCTCGCGCACCGTGCCGTGCGTGCAGTACTCCTGTCCGGCGATGAATTCCTGCAGGATCCACGGGTCGTTCTCGGTAATGTGCAGGCTCCGGGCGAACGCGGAGTTGCGTTCCGGCGTGTGCGCCGTCAACCGCGTCAGATCCATTCGGCCGACCGGGTTGTACGAGATCCGCTTGAGGATGTACTCACGACCCGGCTCGAAGTCGAACTCGTCGATCTGGGCGGGGTCGGTGATGCGCCTGAAGTCGGGAACACGGAGTCCCAATGACGCTGCGTGCTCGGAGAATCGGGACTTGTCGTCGACCATCCGTACGGTATCCGCGTCGCCGTGGATCACCTCGCAGTGCGCATCGAGGAGTGCACGCGCGTCGGCGTCGTGAATACTCGCAGCCGGGCTTGCCACGGGCACGAAGACGTCGACGCCCTCGCGGCGCACGATGTCCAGCAGAGCCTGCGCATATCCCGAATCACCCGGGTCGGGAATGCAATGGAAACGGTCGACAGCGCGGGAGAAACGATGTCCGGTCCAGCGGTACTTCGCCGATTCCACGAGGATCACCCGATGGCCGGCGAGATGGAAGGACCGTGCGAGTTGCAAGGCTTTGGTCATCTTGCCGCCACTGATCAGAATCGTTCTGGGCGAATCGGTTCGATGGGCGACGGGCCGGGTACCTCGCAGCGCCGCCACCCCCACCGCCGCGAGGTCGACGGGGAGGGTGACCGTGAGGCCGATCAGCGCCGCAACGGTGCGGATCATGTGCGCCGGATCAGTGTGACACCGTCGCGCAACGGAATCAGAACCTGTTCCACGCGAGGGTCGTTCGCGACATAGTCGTTGAACTCGGCGATGGCCCGGCCGTTCTCGTTCGGCTGCGGAGCGTAGGGCTGACCCTGCAACAGGGTGTTGTCGACGGCGATCACGGCACCGTCGGAGAGCAGATCGCTCTCGAGCAGGTACTCCACGTACCCGCGGTATCCGCTCTTGTCGGCGTCGACGAACACCAGATCGAACTTCCCGTCGAGCCCATGCAGAGTGTCGAGCGCAGGCCCTACCTGCACCGAGATGGCAGATCCTGCAGTCGATTCCGCGAAGCAGGACTGCGCGAACTCGGCCACGTACGGATCCACCTCGCAGGCGACGACCTCGCCGCCCGCGGGCAGCGCCTCGGCCATCGCCAACGCCGAGTAACCGGTGAACATACCGATCTCGAGCACCCGAGTCGCCCGCGTCATGTGCACGAGAAACGCCAGGAAGCGTCCCTCCACATGGCCGGAGAGCATTTCCATCTCCAGGGGCCCGGAACCGGAGACCACGTCGCGTGATCCCCAATCCGCAGAGCGGGTCCGCGACGCCAACGTGGCCAGTGCCGCAGATTCGGAGGTGGTGCAGGTGTCGAGATACGGGTCGAGTCCCGCGGCGAGATCGCGGGCCCGATGAACACGGGTGGTCAACTCGTCGGTCACCCCGGCGTCGGCGTCGAGTAGCGAGGCTATCTCGCTGAGCTCGCGCGCCAGGATCGTCGTCGGGGTGACCGGACGCGGCGTCATGGCTGCATCGGTCACGGCGTGGGTGCGGTGAACATGTCGAGACCCTCGCCCGCCCGTGGGAAGTCCAGACAGATCTTCTTGTGCAACGACAGGACGTCGGCCAGTTCGCGAGGTTCCAGGTCGTTGAGGAAGCGGCAGGTGCCGATCGGGTCGGGCACCGCGGCGCGCAGAATCCCGTCCCGAGTCTTGAGGATAGATGCTGTTGCCTCGGTCAGCAACTCGGGTGTCAGGTACGGGCTGTCCAACGCCAGTCCGATGCTGCTCATGACTCCGAGCACGCGGTCTCTATCGGCCGTCGAAAGGTGGCCACGTTGTTCGGCGACCGTCGTCGACAGGGCCATGTCGATGTTGATCGCGTGGCCGTGGAAGAACGGCGCGGGCGGCGTCAGCTCGAGCGTGGGACTCCACGTGTGCCCGAATGCAATGACTCGGTCGAGGTCGATCTCGTGCAGGTTGGGTGCCTCGAGCTCGAGCATCGTCGCGATTGCCGAGTACGTCAAACGGTCTGCGACCGAACGCAACTCAGGAGTTCCGTCGAGGTGGCCGAACCGGGTGCGTAGCAGTTCCGGGCCGTACTGCTCGAGCAACTCGAAGATCTCGAGGTTGCCGACCACGGAGATCTTGATGAGCTCCGCCATCCCGTTGCGGACCTGATCCTCGGGCAATGTGCCGAGGAAGGAGAAGTCCAACAGCACCTTCTGAGAGGCGTGGTAGGCCCCCAAACGATTCTTGTGCTTGCCGTAGTTGACGGCCACCTTGATCGAGACGCTCGCATCGATCAGGCCGATCAACGTGGTGGGAATGCGGATGTAGGGAGTGTTTCGGCGGTAACTCGCGCACGCGAAACCGGCTACGTCCGTGGTCAATCCACCACCCACCACGAGGACCGGCTCGGTTCGCACGAGACCGAACGCGTCGAACTCGCCGACGATGCGCTCGAACGTCTCCAGTGATTTCGCGGTCTCCGCAATGTGGACCGGCACCACTGTCAGGGCGATACCGTGGTGATCGAAGTATGCACTGATCCGGTCGCCGTAGATGGCGTGCACCGATTCGTCGACAACCATCAGGGCGCGCCCGTACGGACGGTAGCTGTCGGCCAATTCGGTGTTCTCGATCGCGAACACTCCGTCGACGTAGATCAAGTCGTATTCGATCCGCTCGTATCCCTCGACACGAAACGATCGGTCGCCGGCGACGACCTGGGCCTGAAGATTACTCACTTGTTGCTCCTGAGATGGATGAAGGATCGGGCAAAATGCTCACTCCGCAGGCTCCGCTCAGGCTGAAATCAGGGCGCGGACGCGCTCGGGATCGAGTGCATCGACGGTGTCGGTGGCCGAGCCGAAATCGGTACCGGCAGTGTTCTCGTTCGGGAACGCGACACAGGTGACGCCCGCTGCCGCTGCCGCCTGCACTCCACCGGCGTTGTCCTCGATCGCCACACTGTCGGACGCGTTCTCGCCCAACGTCTTCAAGGCGAATTCGTACGACGCGGGGTCGGGCTTGCCAGCGTCGACCGAGGAGGCGTCGACGATGATGTCGAACGAATCGGCGGTGAGCTCGGGAGACAGGGCAGCGAGCAGTGCGTCGATGTTCTCTCGCGAGGTCGTGGTCACGAACCCGACCTTCAACCCGTTCGCTTTCGCGGAGTCGATCGTGTCGGCCACGCCCGGTCGCGTCTTGACGTCGGATTCGCCGATCAATCGCTGGAAGATCTCGGACTTGGTGGCGTGCACGGCGGCCGCGTCCACCTCGGTTCCGGTGCTCGACGCGTATTCGCTGATGCGGTCGGCACCACCGTTCGATCCGAGCATGGACCGATAGTCGTCCTGCGACCAGTTCCAGTTCAGATCGTGGGCGGCGAAGGCCTCGTTGAACGAGCGTCGCTGTAGCTCGGAGGTGTCGACGAGAGTGCTGATGGAGCCGAACAGAATTGCGGGCATGGGTGCCTTTCGGAGCGAGAGACGTTGTACCAGCAAATGTCTCGCGCCAGCGCGATGGGTGGGTTGGTTCGGGGGGTATGCCCCATCGGCACCGAAAGGGAAACCTTCGAATTTTCTACCGTGTGCTCGCCTGTTCGCCGCGCAGTATCGGAGCCGCCAGAACCGTCGGTGCGGATCGCCCGCGAAGGGTCACGGACCGACCCGATTCCCACAGTTGCCGCTCGTCCGAGGTTGCGTGTTCGAGCACCGTCGACGATGTGAGCACGTCGGTGTCGGGGTCGTCTTTTGCGAGATCGGTGAGCCGCGCAGCCTGATTCACCGTGTCGCCGATGACGGTGTACTCGAAACGGGACTCGGCCCCGATGTTGCCGGCGATCACCGGCCCGTACGTGACGCCGATGCCGATCTCGAATCCGCCGTCGGCGCGAAGCGCGGCGGCGAGGGTGCGTGCAGTGCGCAGCGCCGCGGTGGCCGGGTCGGGATGATCGACCGGAGCGCCGAAGATCAGCAGGGCGGCATCGCCCTCGAACTTGTTGACGAAGCCGCCGTTGCGCTCGCCGTGTTCGACGACCACTGCGAAGAACCGATTGAGCAGGTCCACGACCGTCGCGGCGGATTCGCGCTCGGCCAGTGCGGTCGAGCCGACCAGGTCGATGAACAGGACGGCGACGGTTCGGTTTTCGCCGCCGAGACGGGGCGCGCTGGCCAACGCGCGCTGGGCGACGTCGTGGCCCACGTGCCGGCCGAACAGCGAACGGAGTCGTTCGCGCTCGTCGAGACCGACGACCATCTTGTTGAACCCGTTCTGCAGCCTGCCGATCTCGGACGCGTCGTAGACGTCGACGCGGGTATCGGTGGCACCGGCCTCCACTCGCTGCATGGCAGAGCTCACCTGCTGCAGCGGATCGGACACCGAGCGACCGACGAGGAACATGCCGCCGAAGCCGACGACGAGGGCGATGGCAGACAGTGAGACCATCGCGGGGGACAGGTCGACGTCCGGGGGTATGACGGTGTCGATCAGTCGGCCGAGTCCGATCAGCCCGAGCCCCAGGATGGGAATGGCCGTGCTCAGTACCCAGATCAGGACGACGCGCAGTTTCACGCCGAGTGCCGCGGCGTCGGTGACCTCGCTGACCTCCATCACAGCCGCGGTGATCGGCCGCAGGGTCCGTTCGGCCACCAGGTAGCCCAGCGAACAGGTCGCCAGTCCGCCGAAGCTGACGGCGATGGCCACGATGATCGACAGTGCAGCCCCGGCCGAGGCGTTGACGCCGACGAACACCGCAACACCGAGCGCCCACAACAGAACGTGCACGCCGAGTTGCCGGAGGGGTAGCCGGATCACGGCGATCGTGGTCTCGTCCGACGGCGTGCCGCCGGTGTGCAGCCACTCGACGAGCGGTCTCGCGACGCGAAGTCCGAGCGCGATCCCTATACCGATCGCGACCGGTAGGTAGACGAAGAACGCCAGGTAATTTCGGTCAGGAGCGCAGCCTGCGGAGTGACCTCCAGAGCAGAACAGGATCTCCTCCGATCCGACCGGCAGCGGCAGGATGAACCGCGCCAACACGAAGACGATGACCGCCCCGATGGCGTTGGCCGACACCATTCCCGCCGCGTAGAGGCGCATCGGGGTGCGGGCGAGGGCGGACCTCAGTGCTGCGATCACTGGCGCTTCTTCGTTCTCTGCACGCTCGAACTCTAGGTGCCCCGACGAAAAGAATTCGGGCGATTCTGCCCGAGTGACTATCTGTGTCGACAAGTACCTGGTAATCTCCGTAACAGCTAACCACTCCTGTTCGACGATGAAAGGAACGACGGCGATGACCAGCACACTCTCCAGGAACGATGTCCTCGAGCCCGAGGATGTTTCCGCACGTTTGCTCGATTCCGCCGCCCAGCTGTCGTACGACCCGGCCGAAGAGGTCGACTGGGAGGCCGATCTCGATCCGTCCCTCTACGGTCTCAATCCGGAGTGGAGCACGCTCTACGGCACGAAGTTGTGGGACGAGATGAGCGAGGAACAGCGCATCACGCTCACTCGCCACGAGGTCTGCTCGATCATGAGCACCGGCATCTGGTTCGAGATGATCCTGCAGCAGATGGTGTTGCGCGATCAGTACTGCAAGGACTCGTCCAACTCGGATTTCCAGTTCGCGCTCACCGAGATCGCCGACGAGTGCCGTCACTCGATCATGTTCGCTCGGGCCTGCCAGAAGATGGGCATCAAGGCGTACCTGCCGCGCCGGTCGAGCATCGAACTCGGCCGCGGATTCAAGGCCCTGGCATCCGCCGAGGTCGCCTACGGCGGCATCCTCGTCGCCGAAGAAGTTCTCGACGTCATGCAGCGCGACTGGATGCGCGGCGAGAACGTCCTGCCCCTCGTGCGCACCACCAGCAAGATCCATGTCGTCGAGGAATCGCGGCACATGACGTTCGCGCGCGCGCAGATGCGTGAAGACATCGAAGGCAAGAGTCCGGCTCGCCGCAAGGCCAGCGCGCTCGTCGTCGCGATCGCCGCTCGACTGATCGTGTCCAACATGGTCAACAAGGAGGTCTACGCAGCAGCGGGCCTCGATGTCGACCGTGCGGTGAAGGAAGCGAAGAACAACGCCCACCACCACACGATGATGCGCACCTCGAGCGAGCATCTGATGGCATTTCTTCTCGACTGCGGTTTGATCACCAAGCCGGCGGAGATGATCTACCGTCGTCTGCACATGCTCTGACCACTCTTTTCGAGGCCGTGAAGGACATCCGATAACCCATGCCGTTCGCGATCACGCAGAACTGTTGCAACGACGCATCCTGCCTGTCGGTGTGCCCGGTCAACTGCATTCATCCGACCCCCGACGAGCCGGATTTCGGTAAGACCGAGCTGCTGTACATCGATCCACGATCGTGCATCGACTGCGGTGCGTGTGCGGATGCGTGCCCGGTCGACGCGATCACCCGGGTGTCCCGGTTGACTCCGGACCAGCAGATCTACGCCGAGATCAACGCGGATTACTACCGCGACAAGCCGGCGGTTGCGGAGTGGGGTGAGCCGCGCTTTCCGGTGGCGACGGTCAACGAGCTGCCTCCGGTCAGTATCGCCATAGTGGGCACCGGTCCGGCGGCCTGCTACACCGCGCAAGCCCTGCTGCGCGTGCCGGGAACCACGATCACGTTCTACGACCGGCTGCCGACCGCAGGCGGTCTGGCGCGCTACGGCGTGGCACCGGACCACCTCGGCACTCGACGCATCAGCGAGCACTTTCGCGGAATCTTCGCGCACCCACGCGTGACGATGAAGCTCGGCATCGAGGTGGGCAAGGACGTCGATCACGTCGAGCTGGCTCGAAAGTTCGACTCCGTCGTCTATGCCGTCGGTGCCGACAAGGATCGAGCGCTCGAGATTCCCGGTGTCGATCTCGACAATTCGGTCAGCGCGCGCACCCTGGTCGGCTGGTACACCGGGCATCCCGACGTCCCCGCCGACGCCATCGATCTCACGGGCGTCGACCGCGTCACCATCATCGGCAACGGCAACGTCGCCCTCGACGCCGCGCGCATTCTCACGGCCGATCCCGATTCTCTGAACGGAACCGAGATCGCCCCACACGCGTTGGCAGAGCTCCGTCGCAATCGCGTGCGAGAGGTGGTCGTCCTGGCTCGACGAGGACCGGAGTTCGCGGCATTCACACGATCGGAGTGCAAGGCGCTCGTCGATCGCGCCGGAGTCGACGTCGTCGTGGCGGGACCGGACGGAATTTTCGACGCGATCGACCGGCTGCCGTTGTCCGCTCCCGCATCGGCGCTGGCCGGTGCGGCCCGAGTCGATCTCGGATCCGGCGCGCACGGGCGTCGCATCGTGTTCGCCTTCGGGCGGGCACCTTCTGCTGTGCATGGGCAGGGCTCGGTGGAGTCCATCGAGGTGGGAGTGGGTGAACACGCGGTCACTCTCTCGACGGAGCTGGTGCTGCTCGCGATCGGTTATCGCGGAACACCGTCGCCGGGCGTCCCGTTCGACGACATCACCGGCACCATCCGTAACGAGGGCGGCCGCGTCACCGCGGCCGACGGCACTCCGGTGCCCGGGTGTTACGTGGTGGGGTGGGCCAAGCGCGGGGCGACCGGTGGCATCGGCGACAACAAGATCGATGCCGAGGAAACAGCCGAGGCGTTGTTGGCGGATGTACCCACTCGAGGTACCCGGCCGCTGGGCTGGTATGGCAAGGTCAGTGCCGCCTTGGGAGACCGAGTGTCGCGAGCACGCTGACCGGTCGGTATTTCCCGGTTCTGTTCATGTTGTGTAGCAGTCTCATTCGAGTCTGAGCAATTCCGGCGCGCGGCAGGCCGCCCGGGGTTACCGTTGAGTATGGCTGAACGGGGGGCCAAGCCCCAGGTTTCTTTTGTGAGACGGACGATGCTGCGCGCAGTCCGGTCGTTGTTCAATCCGCTCCGGCCCGACGACTACCTGTCGATGATCAATCCGCTGTGGACCACTCGTGAGCTCCGCGGCAAAGTCGAACGTGTGGTTCCCGAGGGATCCGAGGCCGTGTCGGTGTACATCCGTCCCGGTTTCGAGTGGCAGGGCCACACGCCGGGCCAGTACGTACGGCTCGGGGTGCTCATCGACGGCCGCTATCACTGGCGGGCGTACTCCCTCACGTCCGATCCTGACCCCGAGGACGGGTTGGTCAGCGTCAGTCCCAAGCTCGTGCCGTCGGGGACCGTGTCGCCGTATCTGGTGGGCACCATCAGAACCGGCGACATCGTCCGGCTCAGCGAGGTCGAGGGTGAGTTCACGATTCCGAGTCCGGTTCCGGACAAGATGGTGTTCATCAGCGCCGGCAGTGGCATCACGCCGATCATCAGCATGTTGCGATCCCTGGATCATCACGACCAGGTCCGTGACGTGGTCGTGGTGCACTCGGTGCACAACCGTGAACAGTTGATGTTCGCGGACACGCTCGAGGAACTGGAAGCCAAGCACGACGGGCTGACGGTGAAGCTACGCATCACCAGTGACGAAGGTCGAATGAAGGCGTCGGAACTGGACGAACTGGTCCCGGATTGGCGTGAGCGAGAAGCATTCTGCTCCGGTCCGGGCGAGCATCTCGACGATCTGCGCTCGTACTGGAAAGACCAGGGCGAGTCGGAACGCTTCCATTACGAGAGTTTCCAGCCCGTCATCGGCGGTGGAGACGATGCTGGTGAGGGCGGAACCGTGCGCTTCGTCAACAGCGAGAAGGACGTCGAGTGCGACGGCGGCACAACGATTCTCGCCGCGGGCGAGGAAGCCGGCCTGGATCTGACGTACGGCTGCCGAATCGGCATCTGCCATACGTGCGTAGGTACCCTGAGGAAGGGGCGTTTACGTGACCTACGTAACGGGGATATCTCCGAACCTACGGGGCAAGCGGTTCGGATCTGTGTCAACACTGCTGAGGGCGACATCGAAATCGAACTCTGATCTTCCATTCGAACAGGGGAATGTATGTCTATCGACGAAACCACCAGGCGCGTCACCGACACCGATGAGCCGGTGAACCCGCTGGCGCACCTGAGTGACGAGACGATCGCCGAACTCGCCAAGGAGTTCGACGCCATTCACGACGAGGTGTACTCCAGCCTCGGTGACAAGGACCGCAAGTACATCACCTCGGTGATCGCAGCCCAGCGTCAGCTGTTGGTTGCCGGCCGCGTGCTGTTGCTCGGCTCCACCAGCAAGCCGGCGTGGCTGGCCGGCACCGCATGCCTCGGCATCGCGAAGATCCTCGAGAACATGGAGATCGGCCACAACGTCATGCACGGCCAGTGGGACTGGATGAACGATCCGGAAATCCACTCCTCCGTGTGGGACTGGGACACCGCGTCCACCGCCAACTCGTGGAAGCACTCCCACAACTACGTGCACCACACGTACACGAACATTCGCGGCAAGGACAAGGATCTCGGCTACGAGATCATGCGTATCGATCCACGTCAGAAGTGGAGCCCTGTCTACCTGGCCCAGCCGTTCTACAACGTGCTGCTGATGGCGTTCTTCGAGTGGGGCGTCGCCCTGCACGATCTCGACATCGAGGCTATCCGTCGCGGAGAGAAGCCCGTCAAGGAGCTCGTCGAGGACCTCAAGGGCATCGGCGTCAAGGCACGGAAGCAGTTCGTCAAGGACTACGTGGGCTGGCCGCTGATCAGTGCCGGGGCATTCGCGGTGGCGCAGCTCGCCTCGGGTGGTCGTCTACCCGAGAGCAAGAGGTCTCGCCTCGCGTCCAAGCTGCGGGGATCCGCGCGTTTCGGCAAGAACCGCCGGACGGCCGCCCTGTTGGACAGTCGGGTCAGTGGTGTCGAGAGCACGTTCCTCTCGACGGTTGCCGCCAACTTCACCGCCAACATCATTCGCAATGTCTGGTCGAACGCGATCATCTTCTGCGGTCACTTCCCGGATCAGGCATACACCTTCAGCCAGGAAGAGGTGGAGAACGAGACCCGCGGCGGATGGTACGTGCGTCAGCTGGTGGGCGCCGCCAACATCGACGGCGGACCGCTGTTCCACCTGATGAGCGGCAACCTGAGCTACCAGGTGGAACACCACCTGTACCCGGACATGCCCAGCACTCGATACTCGGACGTCGCGCCGAAGATCAAGGACATCTGCGAGCGCTACGAATTGCCCTACAACACCGGGCCGTTCTTTCAGCAGTGGGGGATGGTCCAGCGGACCATCGCACGATTGGCCTTCCCGGGTGGCAAGGTTCGGCCGAAGCCGGGCCCCTACCGTCCCGAGGAGAGCTGGCGTCGCAAGTTCGCCGAGGGTGCCACCAAGGACAGTGAGGCCGCCAAGACTCGCGGTCGCGTACCGGCCGAGCATCCCGCGGCGGGACCGGAGCACAACTCCGGTGGCGTCGACGTTCAGCCGCCGCCCCGTGGCGACGACTGAGTCTCGTTCCAGGACAGCTGACAAGAACCGCGGCCACCCGACTTCCGGGTGGCCGCGGTTCTTTGTGTGTGTCGGTTGTGGGCCCTTACGCCATGTCGACATCCTTGGTCTCGATCAGTCTCTTGGTGCAGACCAGACTCAGCACCGACAGCAGAGCCAGCATCACGCCGATCGAGATACTGCCGAACGCGGCCGCGAGCGGTGCGGCAAGCATCGGCGGAATCGCGCCACCGAGAACGCCGGCGAGGTTGTAGCCCAAACCTGCTCCGGTGTAACGGAATCGGGTCTGGAAGAGCTCCGGAAGCAGAGCTCCGGTCGGGCCGTACGCAACACCGAAGATCGCGAGCGTCACGCACATGCCGATCACGAACGCGACCGGTGAGCCCGAGTCCAGCAAGGGGAACAGTGCTATCGACCACGGCACCGCGACGATGCACGCCGCCATGATGACCCGACGTCGGCCGACGCGATCGGAATAGGTTGCCGAGGTAGCGATGGCGATACCGAAGATCACCGCAGCGCCTATCCCGGTAACCAACACGAACGGGCGGTCGAACCCGAGGGTTTTGGTGCCGTAGCTCGTCAGGTATGCGGTCCCCATGTAGAAGAAGGCGAAGAGGGACGCCAAAGCGCCTGCCGCAGTGATGATTTCGCGCTTCTGGATGCGCCATGCGTCGAAGATCGGCAGTTTGGTCGGTGCCGAGTTCGCCGGAGCGTGCTCTTCGGCGAGCTTGTTGGCTCGAAAGACCGGGGTCTCTTCGATGGCCAACCGCATGTAGAGGCCGATGAGGACCAGAACAGCGCTGAGCAGGAACGGAATTCGCCACCCGTAGTTGAGGAAGGTCTCGTTGGTGTCGCCGAACAGCAGGCCGGTGGCGAGGAAGGTCGCACTGGAGAAGATGAACGCGGCCGAGGGTCCCAGCTGCGGGAACATCGCATAGAACCCACGCTTGCCGGCCGGTGCGTACTCGGCAGTGAGCAGCGTGGCACCCGCCCACTCTCCGCCGACGGCAAATCCCTGCCCGAATCTGAGCAGTACCAGAATGATCGGGGCTGCGACTCCGATGGTGGCTGCGCCGGGCAGTAGACCGATCGCGAAGGTGGACACGCCCATCAACAGCAGGGTCGAGATCAGGGTCTTCTTACGACCGATGCGGTCGCCGAAGTGGCCGAACAGCACCGCACCGACGGGCCTGGCGATGAACGCGACGGCGAACGTCGCGAACGACGCCACGGTGCCTGCGGTCGATCCGAGCGCCGGGAAGAAAATCGTGGGGAAGACGAGTGCGGCGGCAGTGCCGTAGATGAAGAAGTCGTAGAACTCGATCGTGGTGCCGATGCCACTGGCAACCGCTACTCGGCGGACGCTCGTCTTCGTCTGCACCGCCGGTGGGGTCGGAGTGGCGACGCCCGGATCCTCGGGCGAGACAGCGGTCATGGTTCCTCCGTTTTTGTCGGGTATCGGGTATATGTGCGATACCGAATGCGACGAACGGTAGTGATCCGGGTCACCCGTGGGGTACCCCCGAATGGGGGGAACGATGACCGCCCCCACCCGAGCTAGTCCCAGTGGGCGGTCTCGACGGCAGCGCGGTAGGTGTTCTCGAGAAAGGCGAGCAGAAGTGCGTCGGGGTCCTCGGCGGTGCGGACGGACTCGTACGGAAGTACGTACTCGCCGAGATCACGATCGAAGTACGCGGGGGCGGTGACGGCCGGATGACTGTCGTAGCCGTCCGGGTTCGGGTAGGCGTACGCGTAGAACGCGCCCTCCGCGGCCCCGCCCGGCCAGAACCCGGCGCTCGACACCTCGTCGCTGTATGCCTCGTGCATCACCCAGTCGGGACAGTTCGGAACACCACCGGGATGTTGTGGTGCAGGCCTTCCGGAGAATCGTGTGACAGCGAGATCGAAAGCGCCCCAGAAGAAGTGGACCGGGCTGGATTTGCCGCGGAAGCCGGCTCGAAACTCCGAGAACACCCGATCAGCGCTGACGAGCGCTCGCCAGAACTTCTGGACGGCATCGGCGTCGTACGACGCGTGCTCGACGTCCTCGGCGAACGGTGTCGCGTGTGGCAGTTCGACCGGCACTGCCACGATCGGAGCCTCCACGCCGAGCCCGGAGAGCAGATCGGTGTACTCGGCGTAGAAGTCGGCAACGGTTCGAGGCTCGAGCCTCATGGTTCGGCGCTCGCCATCGGTGGTGGCGAGGATCAACTGGTGTGCGAGAAAGTCGAAGCGAATCTCGAGGCCTCGATCGCCGAGTGGCATCAGCGACGTCGTCAGGCCCGACGCGTCGACGTACAGCGCAACTCCCCACCAGTGGTTGAGCGGGGGAGACAACGCCATTCGGGTCTTGCCGACTATCTGGGTCCACAGTTGCACCGTGTCGCGAGTGTCCGCCCAGCTGTCGACTCGAAGTTCGGGCCACGCGTCGTACGAATTCGTCATATGTCGATGATGCACGGACGAGGGGAACCAGACCATACCTGTGCCGAGACGCCGGGGCAGCACCTCAGGCGCGCCTCAGGATTCGTCGGTACGGTCGTCGGCAGTTGCGGTACGTCCGCAGCTCGTGAACGGGGAGGTGTCCGAGTTGTCCACCGACTCCAACCGGGGTGTTTTCGACGATGCTCGGGTCGCCGCCACGTACGTGGAATTCATGGGACCCACCGACGGATTTCTCGATCGCGGTGAGGCCGCAGCCTTGGTCGCCGCCGCAGACCTGGCCCGCGGGGTTCCGGTGTTGGACGTGGGTGTGGGGAGCGGCCGCACCACGCCGCTGCTGCGACTGCTTTCCGACCGCTACGTGGCAATCGACTACGCCCCCAACATGATCGACGCTTTCCGGAAGAATTTTCCCGATCTGCCTGCGCACGTCGCCGACGCTCGTGACCTGGCGGCGTTCGAGGACGGTGAGTTCGGCTTGGTCGTCTTCAGCAACAACGGACTCGATACCGTGGCCCACGAGCAACGCCGCCGCGTACTGGCCGAATTCGCGCGGGTGACCGACGAGACAGGCGTCGTGGTCTTCTCGACGCTCAATCGAGGTGGCCGGTCGTATCTGGAGAGCCCGTTTCAGTTACGGCGACCGACGACTCGGCCACAGTTCTCGCTGCGAGCACTTCTCGTCGCCGTCGGACGTCGTCTGCTCGATCCGTCTGCGCAGGTGCGCGGTGTGCGGAACTGGCTCGTCAATCGGTCGAAAGCCGAGGATCACCGATCGTGGGCTCTGGCCCCGTTGCAAGCCCACGAATTCGCACTCGTCATGCACTTCTCGACCCTCGACGACGTCCGCACTCTGGTGGCCGGCGCAGGCCTCGAACTGATCGCCGTCTACGGCGACGACGGCGAACGCATCGCGCCGGACCGACACGAGTCCGCGGCCGACAACTTCACCGTCCTCGCGAAAAAGCCTGCGCTGGAACGAAAGTGACTTCGAGGTACTGAGCTCGGAAGCGTCGAGGTCACAGTCTTTCCAGCGCGGCGGTCATCTTCTCCACGGTCTCCGGAGCGACCTTTGCCTCGAAGCCCGCCTTCAGGAACGGGCCCGCAACCTTTGCCGCACCGTTGAATTCGACGTGCGCGTGGTAGTCGATCCGGGTCGACGCGGGGCCCTCGGCTGTCAGCGTGATGTCGTCGACGCTGGTTGCCGTCTTGTTCTTCCCCTCGAGCACGACGTGATCGGGCTCGTCGGTGACCAACGTATACGTCAGTTCGGTGGTGACTCCGAACAACTTCGAGACGTTGTGCCACTGCGTTCCGACGGCCACCGGGCCGTCGGAGACCTGGGTGCAGCTCTCGGTTCCCGGATCCCACGCCGACGCATTGGAGAAGTCGCGCAGGAATGCCGCGGCCTTGTCGAGCGCGACAGCGGCGGTGAAGGTTCGGGTGACGTCGACCATGAGGTTCTCTCTTTCGATGGATCAGTTCTCGACGGTGACGCCGAGGTGTTCTGCGAGACGGCGCATCGTGCCGACGATCTGTTCTTCGGTCACCCTCGGAAAGCCGGCCATCTTTCGAAACTCCGGATCGGTGACGCGGGACCAGTCGTAGACCTGCGTCAGCGCTGTCCTGTCGTGGGCGACCTCCTCGAGTTCCCAGGACCACCGCGTGCCACGGGGTTCCATGCCCTGGCGATTGGGAATCCAACCGATGCGTCGGTCCTGCTCGAACACGAACACGGTGTTCTCCATGACGTACTCGCCCAGTTCCGGTTGATACATATCCATCGCGAAGGTGTCGCCCACCGCGTTCAGCGGCGTCGGATCGATCGCGCCGCGGAGCATTTCCGAGCCGTCGACCGCGGCCTGGACCTCGGGATTGGCGAGCGCGGTGAAGACGGAGGCGGGAGGAGCGTCGATCACGCGGCGGACGGTCAGTTCGTCGGTCATGGGGCCACGCTTTCCGGTTGATTACGCTGGCTACGCAGTTACCCCCGTCTGCGGGGAAGGAAACTCCTGCCTTCCGACGGTTTTGCATTGCAGTGGACACAGCGACGAAACACCACCGCCACGAGGCATTCGTACAGTCGCCAAGTCGGACTCCGCACACACCAGGTGCGGAGCGCACCTTGCCAAGGGGTAGCCATGAGTGGAAATACCGTCCGCCTGCAGGCGATCAAAGACGTCGAGGCGTACGTGCCGCCTGCGGTCAGCTTCGTCGGAGACGAGAAGCCGGGCGAGATATTCGGTGAGAACGTCTTCAGCAAGGTCGTCATGCAGAAGCGACTACCCAAGTCGGTCTTCAAGTCGGTGATGGCCACGATCGACAAGGGCAAGAAGCTCGACCCCATGGTGGCCGACGCGGTGGCGTCGGCGATGAAGGACTGGGCTCTGGAGAAGGGCGCAACGCACTACGCGCACGTCTTCTACCCGCTCACGGGGTTGACGGCCGAGAAGCACGACAGCTTCTTCGATCCCGTCGGTGACGGCAGTGCGCTCGCCGAATTCGCAGGCAAGACGCTGATTCAGGGCGAGCCCGACGCGTCGAGCTTCCCCAACGGCGGCCTGCGCAACACGTTCGAGGCACGCGGATACACAGGCTGGGACGTCACCAGCCCGGCGTACGTCCTCGAGAACCCGAACGGTAACACCCTGTGTATCCCGACGGTGTTCGTCTCGATGACCGGTGAGGCCCTCGACCACAAGACGCCGCTGTTGCGTTCGCAGCAGGCGATGGGCGGACATGCCGAGCGCATCCTGAAGCTGTTCGGACACGAGAACATCGAGAACATCGTCTCGTTCTGTGGCCCGGAGCAGGAGTACTTCCTCGTCGACCGGCACTTCTTCCTGGCCCGTCCCGACCTGCTCAATGCAGGTCGCACCCTGTTCGGCTCGAAGCCGCCCAAGGGTCAGGAATTCGACGACCACTACTTCGGTGCCATCCCCGAGCGCGTGCTCGGCTTCATGATGGACACCGAGCGTGAGCTGTTCAAGCTCGGCATTCCTGCCAAGACCAGGCACAACGAGGTAGCACCCGGACAGTTCGAGATCGCGCCGATGTTCGAGCGCGGCAACATCGCGGCCGATCACCAGCAACTGTTGATGACGACGTTCAAGACCATTGCCAAGAAGCACGGCATGGAGTGCCTGTTCCACGAGAAGCCCTTCGAGGGCGTCAACGGCTCCGGCAAGCACGTCAATTTCTCCCTCGGCAACTCCGACCTGGGATCGCTGCTGGTGCCCGGCGACAACCCCCACGACAACGCGCAGTTCCTCGTCTTCTGTGCCGCCGTCATCCGCGCGGTGCACAAGTACGGCGGTCTGCTGCGCGCATCGGTGGCGTCGGCGACCAACGATCACCGCCTCGGTGCCAACGAGGCTCCGCCCGCGATCATCTCGATCTTCCTCGGCGATCAGCTCGCCGACGTGTTCGACCAGATCGCCAAGGGCGCAGCCACATCCTCGAAAGGCAAGGGCACCATGATGATCGGTGCCGACACCCTGCCCGTACTGCCGACCGATCCCGGCGACCGCAACCGAACCAGCCCGTTCGCCTTCACCGGCAACAGGTTCGAGTTCCGCGCCCCCGGTTCGATGCAGACCGTCAACGGCCCGATGGTCACGATCAACACGATCATGGCCGAGGCGCTCGACTACATGGCGACCAACCTCGAAGCGGCCGTCGCTGACGGCACCGATTTCGACACCGCCGTGCAGAATCTGCTGACCGAGATCATCACCGAACACGGCGCGGTGGTGTTCAACGGCGACGGCTACTCCGACAACTGGCAGATCGAGGCCGAGGCACGCGGCCTACCGAACCTGCGTACGACGCTCGACGCGTTGCCGGAGTTGATTTCCGAGTCGGCGATGGAACTGTTCGAGAAGTACAAGGTGTTCAACCACCGAGAGATGCACTCGCGCTACGAAATCGGGCTCGAGCAGTACGCGTTGACGGTGTTCGTCGAAGCGCGGTTGACGCTGGAAATGGGTCAGACATCGATCCTTCCCGCTGCACTGCGCTACCAGACGGAATTGGCGCAGAACGTCAGTGCGCTCAAGGGCGCGGGCGTCGACGACGTGGACATGACTGCGCTGCACGCAGTCTCGGCTCCACTGTCGGAGCTGCGGGCAGCGTTGGCGACATTGAAGACCGCCCTCGAAGCGAATCCGGGCGGCGACGCTCTGGCCGAGGCCACCCACGCCAAGGACGAACTGTTGCCTGCGATGGCGGCTGTCCGTTCTGCGGCCGACACCCTCGAGGCAATGGTGGCCGACGATCTCTGGCCGCTGCCGACGTACCAGGAGATGCTGTACATCCTGTGAGTGAGCAATGTCTCGGATCGGAATAGCTTCATGGATCTCGGTCGTTCGAGTGATCAGTGGCAAGTACTGTGCACGCACTCGTAAGGAGATAGAGAACCATGAAGTTGTTTTCCCCGTTGACGCTCGGTGACCTGAAGCTCGACAACCGGTTGGTGATGGCTCCGCTGACGCGGGTGCGCTCAGGACGTGACGGAGTGCCGGGTCCGCTGGTGGTCGAGCACTACAAGCAGCGGGCGTCCCTCGGTCTCATCGTCAGTGAAGGCACCTACCCGAGCCATGCGGGCCAGGGCTTCCCCGGTCAGCCCGGTCTGGTGACCGACGAGCAGATCGAGGGGTGGCGCAATGTGGCCGACGCAGTGCATGCCGACGGCGGGCTGATCTTCGCTCAGGTGATGCATGCCGGGCGCGTGACCCACGAGGCGACGACGGGTGGCCGTGAGGTCGTCGGCCCCAGTGCCATCGCCATCGACGGCGAGACTCACACGTACGAGGGAAAGAAGGCGTACCCCACCCCGCGTGCACTGCGGGAGGACGAACTGCCCTCGGTGATTGCCGATTTCGTACAGGCCTCGAAGAATGCGGTCGCTGCCGGTATGGACGGCGTCGAGGTTCACGGTGCCAACGGTTACCTGTTGCACGAGTTCCTTTCGCCCGCCTCGAACCAGCGTGACGACAAGTACGGCGGTTCGCCGGAGAACCGGGCGCGGTTCGTGGCCGAGGTGGTCGAGGCCGTGGCCGCGGCACTCGGAGCCGGCAAGGTCGGCATCCGCATTTCGCCCGAGCACAACATTCAGGATGCGCTCGAGACGGACTCCGACGACGTGCGTGCCACCTACCGCGCGCTGGTCGAGCGGCTCGCGCCGTTGGGTCTGGCGTACCTCAGTGTGCTGCACAAGGATCCGTCGGGCGAGCTGGTACAGGATCTGCGGCAGGCGTTCGGTGGTGCCGTGCTCGTCAACAGCGGCTTCGGTGAGATCACCACTCGCGACGAAGCGCTGTCGCTGCTCGACGACAACGTCGGCGACGCCGTCGTGGTCGGACGTCCGGCAATCGCGAACCCCGATCTCGCGTACCGCTGGCGTGAGGATCTTCCGCTGAACGAGCCGGACCAGAGCACGTTCTACACCGACGGTGCCAAGGGCTACACGGATTACCCGGCTCTGCAGCACTGAGTGCTTCGCAGTGGTGTGGTTATGCGCCTGCGGGCGCGCAGGAGTGAAGCCTGCGGAACGACCGGAGAACAGAGCCACACCACTGCGCGGAGGGCACTCAGAAGTCGGCGGTCTTGCGGGCGCGGATCTTGCTGACGATCGAGAACACCACGGCGATGATCATCAGTGCGTAGAGCACGATGGTGATGCCGCTACTGACCAGAATCGACGGGTCGCCCTCGCTGACGGCCAGCGCGCGTCGAAGTGATTCCTCGGCGAGTGGGCCGAGGATCACGGCGATCAACACCGGTGCGAGCGGAATGTCGTAGCGCCGCATCATGAATCCGACGATGCCGAGCCCGAGCATGAAGATCAGATCCACGATCGACGCACTGGACGCATAAACGCCGAGGGCGGCGAACACCGAGATACCCGCGTACAGGTAGTTCTTCGGGATCTTCAGCAGCTGCGCCCACAGTGGTGCGAACGGCAGGTTGAGGATCAGCAGCACGATCATCGCCAGGAAGAGGCTGGCCAGCAGGGCCCAGACGATGTCTCCACTGCGCTCGAACAGGAGCGGTCCGGGTTGCATACCGTACTGCTGGAACGCTGCGAGCATGATCGCCGCCGTGGCGGACGTCGGTAGACCCAACGCCAGTAGCGCTCCCATGGCCGTACCGGCCGTGGAGTTTCCGGCCGCCTCGGGTCCTGCCACACCACGAATGGCACCTTTGCCGAACATCGGCTTCTCGCGTTTACGATCGAGCCGACGCTCGGTGCCGTACGCCAGGAAGCTCGGCACCTCAGCGCCGCCTGCTGGTATGACGCCGAACGGCACACCGAATGCCGTCCCGCGTAGCCAGGCCGGGAGTGCTTCGCGGAACTCCGCCTTGCTCAGCCACGGTCGTCCCTGCGACTTGATCAACGACCGATCCTCGGGCCGCCCGATCTTCGACGCGATGTGGATGACCTCACCGAGGGCGAGCATCGCGACGGTGATGACGACGATGTGGATGCCGTCGAACAGGGCAGGTACCTCGAAGGTGAATCGTGAAGCCCCCGACGGACCGTCGATACCGATCACGGCCAAAGTGAGACCGATCAGCAGTGCGGTCAGACCTTTGAGGGCGGAGTCCGAGACCACCGCCGAAGTGGCGATGAACGCGAACACCGCGAGTGCGAGATATTCGGCGGGTCCGAAGTTGGTCGCCAGCGCCGCAAGCGTCGGTGCGAAGAACACGACCAAGGTCGTGGCGATCATGCCACCGATGAACGACGCGATGGCCGAGGTCGCCAAAGCCTGTGGGGCGCGGCCGTTCTTGGCCATTCGATGTCCCTCGAACGTACCGGCGATGGCGGTGCTGTTGCCGGGGGTGTTCATCAGGATGCCCGAGATGGAATCGCCGAACAGGCCGCCGAAATACACTCCGGCGAACATGATCAGCGCCGCGGTGGGGTCGAGAGTGAACGTGACCGGCAGCAGAAGCGCCACCGCCATAGCAGAACCGAGTCCGGGTAGCACGCCGACGGCGGTGCCGAGCAGTGCGCCTACGAACACCCACACCAGGTTCATCGGAGTCAGCGCGGTGCCGAACCCGTCGAGAAGATTACTCAATGAATCCATCGGAAATTCAGCTCCGTCAGAAGATCTGGGCGAGAACGCCGCCGGGCAAGGTCAGGCCGAGGCCCGCGGAGAATACGATCTGGACGGCGCTCGAGACCAGCAGTGCGACTGCCGCGTCGAACACGTAACGGCGACCACCCAATCCGACCGAGACACCCCAGAAGAGGATGGCACCGGCGAGAACCCAGCCGAGCGGGTCGAGGAGAGCGATGAACACTGCCACCGATCCGACGGTGATCGACAGGGTTCGCCAGTTGCTGACGGTACCGGTGTGCGGCACGCCGTCGTCGTCGACGCCGCGATCGATGACGTCTGGCTTGACCATGAGTTGGATCGTGACCAACACGGCGACCACGAAGCAGCCGCCGGCGACGATGGCCGGAAAGACCTGCGGGCCAGGGGAGGTGGCGGTGGGAGGAACATCCATCGTGATGGTTCCGTAGACCAGGAATGCGCCCAGTGCGACGAGCAGTGCCGGAACGATCAGGCCGCTACGGCCCGTCCAGAAGGAGCGGGAGGTTGCGGTGTCGGGAGTCGTCGTTGTCATACCAGCCCCAGCTCTTCCAGAATTCCGGTGATACGTGCCTGCTCGACCTCGAGGAATTCCCCGAATTCGTCTCCTGTGACGACCGATTCCTTCCAGCGGTTTCGGTCGACGGCCGTCGCCCACTGCTCGGTCTCGACCATCTCGGTGACGATGTCGACGAGCGTCTGCCGGTCCTCGTCCGAAATCCCGGGCGGCGCAACGATTCCGCGCCAGTTCACGAGGTCGACGTTGTAGCCCTGTTCGATGAACGTGTCCACGTCGAATCCCTCGAGCGGCTCGGGCGCGGCCACGGCGAGGGCACGCACGTTGCCGGCTTCGATCTGATCGCGGAAGTCGTTGAATCCACTGACCGCGACGCCGACGGTGTTGGACAGCAGCGACGTGAGTACCTCACCGCCGCCGGAGTAGGCGATGTAATTGATTGCGGCCGGATCGATGTCGGCTTCCTGGGCCAATTGGCCCGCCACGATGTGGTCGATGCCGCCGAGCGACCCGCCGCCGATCGGCAGGCCACCGGGGTTCGCTCGCCATGCCTCGATCATGTCCTCGAGATTCTGGATCGGCGAGTCCTTCGGGACGACGAACACCTCGAAGTCCTCGGCGAGCTTGGCGATCGGCACGGTGTCGGCCAAGGTGGTGTCGGAGTTGTTGATCGCGATGCCGCCGAGCATGACGGTGCCGGTGATCATCACCGTGGTGGGCTGACCGCTGAGGTTCTCGAGTTGGCTCAGGCCGATCGTGCCGCCGGCCCCTGGAACGTTGACCACCTGCGCGTTGTTGACGATGCCATCGCTGCGCAGCGCTTGCTGCGACTCGCGGGCGACCAGATCCCAGCCGCCGCCCGCAGCAGCCGGAGCGATCAGTGTCAGTTTGGCTCGGGCATCGGAGCCGCTGGCACTGCGAGCGGCGTCGATACCCGCCACGGTCACCGCTCCCACCACCGCCAGGGCACCGACTGTTCGAAGCAACGTGGGCGGTATCGCCATCAGAGACCTTTCGTGTGGTGTGTCACAGCGTCAGGTTAGATACAGTTTGTCCGATTAGTCCAGTTCACAACATCGAGGTCGATCTTCGGTGGATTCGAGCAACGGGAGAGACCGTGTCTTCAGCGAACACAGCGGTAGGCAGCGCAGTGGCAGTAGCGATGAGCAACACCCCCGAGGGGCAGGAAGCGTTGCGGCGCGGTGCCGCGGAGGCAGAGCTGCGTCGGACCGAGCTGATCGTATTGTCCGTGGTGGACCGCGATTCCGTATCGGCGGAAGACCGTAGCGCGGCGCAGGCCGAGGTGGAGCGGACTCTCCCCGGAACTGCGACGACTGTGCGCGTCGAACCGGATGGCGGCGACCCGGCCGGCGCACTGGTCGATCTCGTCGCCGACGTCGGTGCGGGGATGCTCGTCATCGGGTCCAAGCGCAGATCGGCGGTCGGCAAATTCCTGATGGGCAGCACGGTGCAGCGCGTTCTGTTGGACAGCCCGGTCCCCGTCCTCGTCGTGAAAGCGCCGTGACCCGGTAGTATCGGACAAATATCCCACCACTCGACCTCGAGGAATCATGGACAGCGATAAACCCGGGCCGGACACGGCTCCCCGCACTACAGCTACTACGTGCGAGGCGGTGTCCGGCGAATGAGCGTTCTGCTCACTCTTCTGCTCGGCCTGCTCGTCGTTTTTCTCATCACCGTCGCAACCGGTTACTTCGTTGCGCAGGAATTCGCGTACATGACCGTCGACCGGTCCCGGCTCAAGGCGCGTGCCGAGGCCGGCGACGCCGTCGCAGCTCGCACGCTGACCGTCACCAAGCGGACCTCGTTCATGCTCTCGGGTGCACAGCTGGGTATCACGGTCACCGGCCTGCTTGTCGGCTACGTCGCCGAACCGCTGATCGGGCAGTCGTTCGGAGCGATACTGGGCGGCGTCGGTGTTCCGACAGCAGTCGGTGTCGGCCTCGGTGCCGTTCTGGCGATCACGTTCGCGACGTTCGTACAGATGCTCTTCGGTGAACTGTTTCCGAAGAACTTCGCCATCGCCCGCCCCGAGCCCGTGGCTCGATGGCTCTCGCTGTCGACGACCATCTATCTCAAGCTCTTCGGTTGGCTCATCACCATTTTCGACCAGTCGTCGAACCTGTTGCTCAAAGCATTCAAGATCGAGCCGGTGCACGATGTGGAACATTCGGCGAGCCCACGCGACCTCGAGCACATCGTGTCGGATTCGCGGGAGACCGGGGATCTGCCCGACGAGCTGTCGACGCTGCTCGATCGCATTCTCGACTTCCCTACGCGCAACGTCGAACACGCCATGATCCCGCGTTCGCGTGCGGCGACGGTCCGCGACACCGACACCCTCGGTGAGGTGAAAACACTGATGGGCCAAGAGCATTCTCGATACCCCGTGCTCGACGAGGCCGACGGAATCGTGGGCGTGGTGCATCTGCACGACGTGTTGGCCTCCACCGCGCCGGATTCGACCCCCATCGCAGACCTCACCCGCGATGCGCTGATCCTTCCCGAGATGCAGAGCCTGCCCGACGCGATGCGCGAGCTGCGGGCGACACGGAACCAATTGGCTTGTGTCATCGACGAATACGGTGGTCTCACCGGAGTGATCACCATCGAGGACCTGGCCGAAGAGCTCGTCGGCGAGATCACCGACGAGCACGACGACGGCGTACTCGACCCGAGCCCGGTCAGCGCCGACGACGGCAGCTGGACGATGGCAGGGGAGGTGCACGTCGACGAGGTCGAGCGCGCCATCGGCGTCGACCTCCCCGACGGTGACTACGAGACCATCGCGGGATTCGCCATCGCCCATCATGGTTCGCTACCCGACATCGGGACCCGTATCGAGGTCGATCTGCCGCCGGACAACGCGGACCTCGCCAACGACGACGAGTCGCCGATTCGATTCGTCACGATCGAGGTGCAGGAGATCGACAGTCACGTGCCGTCACTACTGACCCTCACCATCGACGAGCGGACAACCGAGCACGACGAGAATTCGGCCGAGTCCGATACTGCAGGAGCGCACCGATGAGCAACCTCTGGGTCTTTCTGGCCGTCACCATCGGTCTGATCGCTGCGAGCGCCTTCTTCGTTGCCGTGGAGTTCGCACTTCTTGCGGCCAAACGGCATCGCCTCGAGGATGCTGCCCCCAACTCGCGGGCGGCGCGGGCTGCTCTGCGCAGCTCCTCGGAATTGACGGTGCTGCTCGCCGGATCGCAGCTCGGTATCACCGTCTGCACCCTCGCGCTCGGCGCGACCACCAAGCCTGCGGTGCACTACTGGCTCACGCCGCTGTTCGAGAGCATCGGCCTGCCCTACTGGTTCGCGGACGTCCTCGGCTTCGTCCTGGCCCTGATCATCGTCACGTTCCTGCACTTGGTCGTCGGCGAGATGGCTCCTAAGTCCTGGGCCATCGCACATCCCGAGAAGTCGGCAACGATGCTCGCAATCCCCATGCGCGCGTTCATGTTTCTCACGCGTCCGGTGCTGACGGCCCTGAACAACATGGCGAACTGGTGCCTACGCAAGGTGGGCGTCGAGCCGGCCGACACCGTCGGCACCGGGCAGAACGCAGACGACCTGCGTCAGCTCGTCGAGCACTCGGTCAACGTGGGAGCCCTGGACGCCAGCTACCAGGCGCAGATATCCGGGGCATTGGAATTGCAGGATCTGACCGTCGGTGACCTGGTGGCCGGAAGTGGCGCGCCGACGTCGGTACCGTCGTCGGCGTCGATCGACGACGTGCGGGAGGCGTCCCGGATCAGCGGCCATCTGCGCATCCTCGTCAGTGACGACGACGTAGTGAAAGGTGTTGTGCACGTGAGGGATACGTTGACCGAGCCGGAGTATCTCGCCGAGATCACCCGCCCGGCCTACACGCTGGATCGGACGACACCGGTCTACGTCGCCCTGCAGTCGATGCGCGAGACCAGACATCATCTGGCGCTGGTCGTCGAACCGTCGGCCGAGGCGGGTGACAGTGCGCGCACTATCGGCGTTGTCACCCTGTCGGATGTGTTGACGCGGCTGCTGCCCGAGCCTGTCTGATCTTCGGTCACCCCATACGAATCATCCCCGCCCGGCCAACGCGGCCGAGCGGGGATTTTTCGTGAGCACCGGATCCGAATGTCAGATCGGGGCGATGACCAGAAGGTGTGCCCAATACGACGCGACGTCGTGGCCGAGTTGGGGGAGCAGAACGTCGTAGAGCAGGTAGGACATCATTGCCGTCGAACTCCTTGTTCAGCGGGCCGTCACCGGCTCGCGTACCGAGACTGTAGTCAGTGAGACTGTAGATCAACCTGGGCCCGGCGGCACTGATATGGCCTGCGCAAGTCGTGTTTCACCCCGACGACGACGGGCATCAGCCGATGCAGCCCTGCAGGGTGGTGAAGCTTCCGGCGAAGCCGGCACCGTTGCAGGCGGCACCCTCGGGGGTGAGGGTTATCGTCGAGCCCGGCGCAGCCACGGCGATCGACAGTCCGAGGCCGGCCGCAGTGTTCTGCGCGATGGCACCGGGACCGAAGGCGATCGCAGCAGGCGCGCCGCCGAAGCCGGCGTTGCTGACGGCAGTTCCGCCGTTGAGACCGAGGGCCAGTGCCGCCGCGTTGTTCATCGCCTCCGCCGAGCCCCATCCCTCGAGGCCGACTCCTGCTGCGGCACTTGCGCCGTCTGCGGAGCTGTCGCACTGTGAACCTCCGACGAGCGCGGCGACGTCGGCCCCTCCGGGTGCCGTGGTGCAGGCGACCGGTGCGGCCGAGGCCGTGCCGGGCACCAGGGCCGCGAAGGTACAGGCGAATCCGAATGCTGCTGCTCCGCCGAGAATTCTCTTGGTATGGAACATGGTCGATGCCTCCAAGATTTGGCGCAGGCACCGGGCGTGCCGCGCTCCTGCGGTTGCCGGATCGACATGCTCGTGCGCCCCGACGACCTTCCTCGAGTGTTACCCCGTAGCGACGCGCTCAGAGATCCGCATGGTCACGAATGCATCTCGGTATGATCACAACGCGGTAAACAGCGTTCCCCCACCCTCGGTGCTTACGATGGCTCCATGATCGGACGTATCGACGAGGTCGTATTCGACTGCACGGAACCGGCTGTGCTGGCCCGATTCTGGGCGGGTGTGCTCGGTGGTCAGCCCGTCGTGCGCGACGACTCGTGGCATTTCGTCGATGTTCCCGGGTTCACCCGGATGGCGTTCCAGCGAGTGCCCGAGGGTAAGTCCGGCAAGAATCGACTACATCTCGACGTGGACGTTCCCAGCATCGACGTTGCCGTCGAGCAGGCAGTAGGTCTGGGTGCGACGGCGGTGGGGGACCGGAACACCACTGCGGCCGGGTCGTTCCAGGTGCTACTCGACCCCGAGGGCAACGAATGGTGTGTAGTGACGCCCCCAGCTGACTAGCGGGCGTCGTGCTCGGCGCGTGCTTCGAGCACGGCAGGCATCGAGCCCTCGATCAGTTCGATGAGGTCGGTCAACCGTGATCCGACCTCACGTCCGAGCGGGGTGAGGCTGTATTCGACCTTGGGCGGGATGGTCTCGAGCACGGTACGCACGATGAGGCCGTCGCGTTCGAGGGTCTGCAGCGTCTGTGCCAACATTCGCTCGCTGACGCCGTCGACGCGTCGGCGCAGGGCATTGAATCGGTAGTCGCTCTCGGTGAGGGCCGCCAGGACGAGCACTCCCCACCTGCTCGTCGCGTTCTGCAGTGTCTGCCGTGACCCGCATTCCCGTGCGAAGACGGATGCTTCGAGAGATTCGACGGCCTCGGACATTTCTCCATGTTAACGCAGGCCGTACCGGCAGCGCTAAATTTCGATGTTGCACTGCACGAAAAGTAAGTGCATGATGAAACGGAACTTGATACTTCAACCTCGGGAGCGTTTTCCATGACCACAGCCATCACCGGAGCGACAGGCAATCTCGGCGGGCTCGTCGTCGCCGCACTCATCGATCGCGGCGTCGCGCCTGCCGACATCGTCGCCGTCGTACGCAACGCCGACAAGGCGGCCGCACTCGCCGAGCGCGGTGTGGTGGTACGGGTGGCCGACTACAGCGACACCGACGCGCTGGCGTCTGCGTTCGCGGGTGTCGAGAAGGTGCTGTTGATCTCGGGATCGGAGGTCGGCCAGCGAATTGCTCAGCACAACAACGTCATCGACGCCGCCGAGGCAGCCGGGGTGAGCCTCGTCGCTTACACGAGCGTGCTCGCTGCCGACACCTCCGGCATCAGCCTTGCGCCGGAGCACAAGGCCACCGAAGAGCGATTGACGGCCTCGCCGATTCCCGCTGTGTTTCTGCGTAACGGCTGGTACTGGGAGAACTACTTGGGCTCGCTCGGCCAGGCCATCGACAGCGGAGTGTGGCTGGGTGCAGGCGGGAACGGCAAGATCGCCGCTGCCTCTCGCGCCGACTACGCCGCCGCTGCCGCGGCTGTGCTGACTCTCGAGAACCAGGGCGGGAAGATCTACGAGCTCGGCGGGGACGAGCGCCTGACCTATGCCGAACTCGCGGACGTTCTCGCCGGCATCTCCGGGAAGCCGGTCGTCTACAAGGATGTCACCGAGTCGGAGTACGCCTCGATTCTGCAAGGCGCAGGACTGCCCGATTTCGTGGCGACCATGCTGGCGAGCGCGGATGCCGGTATCTCCCGCGGGGAACTCGACACCGATTCCGGTGACCTGCAGGCATTGATCGGCCGCGCGTCCACCCCGGTCGCCGAGGTGTTCCGCTCCGCGATCTGACGGGATACACGGGGCCCCGTATGCCACTTGTAGCGTGGGCCCCGTGAAACTCACCTCGACCCGCACCCTGTTCCTGGCCGCCACCACCTCACTCGTCCTGTTGACGGGTGCATGCAGTTCCGACTCGGATTCTGGGACGTCGCAGACGACGTCCTCGGCGAC
Organism: Rhodococcus sp. 06-221-2; assembly: GCF_002258365.1. Taxonomy (NCBI): domain Bacteria; kingdom Bacillati; phylum Actinomycetota; class Actinomycetes; order Mycobacteriales; family Nocardiaceae; genus Rhodococcus; species Rhodococcus sp. 06-221-2. Next base: position 5,147 of record NZ_NOYJ01000035.1, on the reverse strand, counting down.
GTCCTCCACCGATGCGACGGCTTCGAGTAGCTGCCCCACGGGCACACCCGACCCGTCGGCCACCCCGGAGTGGACATTGGCAGGCGACACCGGCAGCATCGCCGTCACCGGATCGACGGATACTGCGGCACCGGCCGTCGACGTCGAAGCCCCGTTCAGCGTCGCCGAGACGCAGGTGAAAACGCTGAAGGCCGGGGACGGCCCGATCGTCGCCGACGACGCGAACGTGTCCGTCTGCTACCTGGGCGTCAACGGACGCGACGGATCGACGTTCGACAGCAGTTTCGAGCGCGGCGCACCGGTCGAGTTCCCACTGACCGGCGTGGTGGCGGGCTTCCAGAAAGCCATCGCCGGACAGACCGTCGGCTCGACCGTCGCCGTAGCGGTGACGTCGGCCGACGGTTACGCGACCGGCAATCCGGCAGCCGGAATCGAGCAGGGCGACAGCCTGATCTTCGCTATCTCGATCCTGTCCGCGAGCTGAGTGCCTCCGGCAGTGGCGTGGTTATAAGCCCTCTGCGGCACATAACCACGCCACTGCGGCTCCGCCGCACTACACGGTCGAGAGCTGCTGAATCGTCGTCGCGCCGCCCGGGGTGGGCGTCGTGGTGATGAAGTTCGAGTCGTAGCCCAGCGATTCGACGACGCTGCGGATCTCGCGGAACTGCTCGACGCTGACGTCGGGCGTGCGCTTGAGCACGAATCCGGACGTGCGGCTGGGGCTTCCGACGAACGCCCACGAGTAGTCGTCTGCGATGTAGGCCACGATGTAGTTGGTCGGCCCCTCCTGGCTCTCCTGCGTGGGGACGCCCGGGAAGCTCACGTGCAGTTGGGCTTTGGTGACGGTGTCGTTGACCCGAGCATTGCCGACGATGCGGTTCTCACCGCCGGTCCAGGTGGTGCAGGTGTTCTCGACGCGAATGTTGAATTCGTCGATCATCTGGTAGTTCGCCTGCGTGTCACGGGCGCAGATCAGGTTGAACGGCTGCGGCACCGCGGCAACCTGGTTCCACGTGCCCAGGTACCGTTCGACATCGAGTGACGGGATCGGAGCCAGTGGCTCAAGACCGACCGACCCCAGAGGGCCGACCGGTTGCGCTTGCGCCGGGGCCGCGCCGAGCAGGGCACCTGCGGCGACTGCTCCTGCAATTGCGGTGCGGCTCAACATCGTACGTACCTTCATGAATTTCGCTCCTTGGTTGCGGTCGTCTCGTTGTCGATCGTGCTCGGCCACCAAATCCCCGGGCCGATGAGGGTGAACAGGGCGGGAATCACGACGGTGCGTACCACGAAGGTGTCGAGCAGAATGCCGAGGCCGACGATGATTCCCAACTGGGTGAGGGTGATCAGCGGTAGGACGCCGAGGACGCAGAACACTGCTGCCAGAACGATTCCCGCGCTGGTGATGACGCCGCCGGTGGCCGAGACCGCCCGCACGATCGCAGATCTGGTGCCGTGCCGAACCGTCTCCTCCCGGGTCCGCGTGACCAGGAAGATGGTGTAGTCGACACCGAGGGCGACGAGAAACAGGAACGCGAACAGGGGAGTGTTGTCGTCGAGCGCGGGAAAGCCGAAGACGTGCAGACTCACCCAGCTACCGATACCGATGGCGGCCACGGCACTCAGGACCGTGGTGGCGACGAGAATCAACGGTGCGACGACGGCGCGAAGCAGTATCAACAGCACGAGTAGGACGACCGCCAGGATCGCCGGTATCACCACGATCCGATCGCGGGCGGCAGCGTCGGTGGTGTCGAGTGCTTTGGCGTCGCTGCCGCCGACTCGTGCGTCGTCGACACCCGCAAGGGCGGACCGAAGGTTCTCCACGACGGTGAAGGATTCGTCGGAGGCGGGGGCAGCGTCGGTGACCACCGACAGCCGGGTCAGTCCGGTACCGGAATCAGCGACCCGATCCACCGAGACGACGCCGTCGACGTCCCGGACGGTGGCGACGACGCCGTCGATATCCGAGGTGGGTGCGAGAACCGTGATCGGGTCTGCGGATCCGGCCGGAAAGTGTTGCGAGAGAGTGTCGAATCCTTCGACGGATTCGGCGGTCACCCGGAATTGCTCGGTCTGCGACAGCCCGATCTGTGTGCCGACCAAGGCCGCGCAGCATGCGAGCAATACGGCGATGGTGATGGAGGCGGTCGCCACCGGACGACGAGCGACACCGGCGGCCACCGAATGCCAGACGCCCTCGGTGGTGGTATCGCGATCGGACGGCTTGGGGACGAAGGGCCAGAACAACTTCGGGCCGCACAGTGCCAACAACGGAGGCAGTACGAACAGCACGAACACCGATGCGACGACGAGGCCGGCCGCGGCCAGCGCTCCCAAGCTGCGAGTGCTGGGGAGGATGGCCAGCAACAGAGTCAGCAGTGCGAGGACAACGGTGGCATTGCTGGCGAGGATGGCCGGTCCCGCGTTCCGGACGGCGTGGCGCAACGCGAGCCGGTGATCGGACTCGCGGCGGAGTTCCTCGCGGTAACGAGAGATCAGCAGCAGGGCGTAATTGGTGCCTGCGCCGAACACGAGCACGCTGGTGATCCCCGAGGTCGAGCCGTCGAACGACAGCCCGGTCGCCTCGGCGAGGGCCGTGCCGACGGTGGAGGCGAACCGATCGGCGAAACCGATGACGGCAAGCGGAACCAACCACAGAATGGGCGATCGATAAGTGGCGATGAGGAGCACTGCCACCACGAGTGCGGTGACGGCGAGCAACGTGAAATTGGCCCCGGAGAACGAGTTGGCGATGTCCGCTCCGAATGCCGGCCCGCCGGTGACCTGGGCGTTGAGATCGGACGGTAGGCCGACCGTCGCCGCGGATCGGAGGCTTGTGATCAGGTCGTTCAGGGTGAAGCCGGACAGTTCCGAGTTCACCTGAACGAACGCGATTGCGGCCTTCCCGTCCGGTGCGACGATCGGAGGGGGTCCAGGTTCGTCGGTCACCGACCGGTCGACGGTGAGCAGCCTGGCCTGCGCAGCAGCGGCTGCCTCGATATCGGCCGGGGTCAGGTCACCGCCATCGACGCGGCTCAGAACGAGGATCACCGGTGCGGTGTCGGAGTCCGGGAACTGGGAGAGCAGCTCGTCCACCTGGTACGACTCGGCGGATGTCGGCAAGGAGTTCGGCGACTGACCGGCAGAATCGTTGCTACCGACGAGCCCGATCACGGCAATCGAGAGAATAAGAATGGCGAGGGCGAGCGCCCACGATCGACGATGCGTCACGGCCGCGGCGATGCGGTCCCAGGCTGCGGTGGTCTCGGTACGGGTGCTGTCCACGAAGAAACAATCTCATTTACTTAGATATTAAGCAACTGAATCTCTTGCGGGCAGTAGTCTGACCATGACCGCAGCGAAGGAGTTACCACCGCCATGACCGACCGAAACCACCTCGAATCCGCGATATCGGCGGACCTTCGGGCGCTGTCATCGGTGTCGGAACAGATCGGTCAGGTATTCGGTGCGTTGCACAGCTTGCGGCCCAACGACTTTCGCGCTCTGCTGCATGTGATGGTCGCCGACGTCGAGGGCGCGCCCCTCACCGCGGGTGAGCTCGGCACGATGCTCGGACTGTCGTCCGCGGCGATGACGTATCTGGTGGAGCGGATGATCGCGTCCGGTCATATTCGACGCGAATCCGACGCGTCGGACCGACGTAAAGTCATACTTCGCTACGACGAGCACGGTATGGAGGTTGCTCGCGGGTTCTTCGGACCACTGGGAGCGCGCACCAGCGCTGCGCTCGAGGACCTACCGGATTCGGATCTCGACGCTGCCCACCGAGTGTTCGAAGCGCTCATCGGAGCCATGCGCGAGCATCACGCCGACCTGGGAAACAGCACCCGCACGTAGCCCGCGTTCGCATCGGGATGTTCGAACCGCTGGTGGGGGCCCGCATTGTGCCAATGCTGGACTCCGAGCGTGCCGGTGCCGTAGGGTTGGCCGTGGTTGAGCTAACAGCCGGTCACGGGGAAACGCAGCGAAGTGTGCGCCCGGGTCAGGCGAAGAATTCTGCTCCCGTTGCGTAGATCGGTTTCCCCTTCAGTTCGACCGATCGATGGGATCTGCCATGAGTGTTGAATCACGAGGCAACAAAGTTCGAACCACTTCGGTGAGCGTCGCGGAGAAGTCCGTGTCCGTTGCAGCAACCGGAGCCATCTTCACCGCGCACGACGGCACCGACGGTTCACTCGTCGTCGCCGTCCACGGCGACATCGACATGCTCAGCGCGCCGATGTTCTCCGATTTCGTCTGCAGTCGCGTGTCCAGCAAACGGCATCTGACTCTCGACCTGTCCAATGTCGAGTTCTTCGGCATCGCCGGACTCTCCGTCTTCGATGCAGTTCGTGAATACACGGCTGGCATCGGTGCTTCGTGGTCGATCGTGGCAAGCCGATCGGTGACCCGCCTGCTGCAGGTTGCCGACCTCGAGTCGACGATTCCGACCTCCCGACCGACGACCGACCAATAGAACTGGCGGCGACATCGCCGCGACAAGAGGTGGGCAGCTCCTGCACAGGGGCTGCCCACTGTCGTTTGCCGTCCCCCCGCACAACGATCGGGCGGTCCCGCGAATCACTGGGACCGCCCGATTGTCGTGTGAAAGCACAAGGTCTAGTCCTTGGTGCCTTCCGAGTCGCTGAAGAATGCCCAGTCGCCGTCGTGCTCGACTTCGAGGCGCCAGCCCAGCTCCTCGTTGTCGGCGCGGCTGTCCTTGAACCAGGCGTGCGCGTCCTCGGAACTGGTGATGTCCTTGGTGGCGACGACGGTTCCGTGCGGGTCGATAACTCTGTAATTTGCCATGCGGTGAGGGTGCCCCGATGTTGCGCAACCTAACCCAGCCGCATCACCGGCACCGGCCGCTAAGAGAAGCGGAAGCCAATGCCGCGCACTCCGGATAGAGCTGGGCAGAAGCCGGGGCTGGGTAGTAAGGCCGGGTTGTGTGGGAGGGCCGGGGTGTGTGGGGACGGCCGGGCTGTGTGGGAGGCGAGGCTGTGTTGAAGGCAGAGCTGTGCCGTGGTGGTGGTGTGGGTCGTCAGGCGGGTTGTCGTGGTTCTTCGTCGCCGGTGTCGCGGGTGTTGTCGTTGTGCTGGTCGGGTGGGTAGAGGACTTCTTCTGGGTGGTGTGCGTGGTTGATC